>JBBQJI010000048.1:0-49684 GCA_038325765.1 Nannocystales bacterium | reverse complement strand
CGCGCGGCGGCGGGGCCCGTAGCCCCCCTGTGCTAGTGTCGTCCGCCTATCGTCCGATGGCCTTCACGCTAGTCGCACTGCTGGAAGACAAGGCGCGCTACCCCACGGTGCCGCCCGAATTCGCGACCCATGTCGGCTGGCTGCTGTTCGGGTTCGCGCTGGTGATGCTGGCGTGGGCGTGGACCCGCGTCGAGTCGGTGCGCCGCGCCCTACTCGCGCTCGAGGACCCCCGCACGTTCGCCGTGCTGCGCATCGGCTTCGCGATCATGACGATCGCGAACTTCCTCAACCTCGCGCCGTACTGGCGGTTCTTGCTCAGCGACGAGGGGATCTTCGATCTCGCATACGCCCAGGAGCGCATGGGTCGCTCGGCCCTACGCGGATGGTCCCCCGAGGAGGGCTTCTTCGATCCCTGGGCGATCGCGTGCTTCCTGTGGAACAAGCCGTCGCTGCTGTACATGCACGGCAGCCCGGACTTCGTGGTGTGGCACATGATGGCGCTGTTCGGCGTGTGCACGCTGTTCGGCCTCGGCGTGATGAGCCGGACCACGGGCGTGGTCGCGTGGCTGCTCATGGGCAGCATCTACCACCGCAACTCCCTGTACTGGGAGGGGACCGACACCGTCTATCGCTGCTTCTGGTTGATCCTCCTGTTCGCCAAGACCGGCCACGCGTGGAGCGTCGACAACTGGTGGCGCTGTCGACGGCTGCGCAAGCGAGGTCGGCTCGAGGATCCCGCCGCGCCCGACGACGGCCGCATCCGCGAGCCGATCTATCGCCGGGTGCCGGCGTGGCCGCGTTGGCTGTTCATGCTGCAGCTCGCGGTCCTGTACTGCGCGACCGGATCGGTCAAGACCGGCGACGTGTGGGCCAAGGGTGACGCGCTGTACTACGCGCTCAACATGGACCACTTCTACCGCTTCGAGGGCGCCACGCAGGTGGTCTCGTCGTTCCTGGCGACCAACCTGTTCCGGCTCAACACGTGGGTCACCCACTGGTGGGAGCGGCTGTTCCCCGTCGTGATCCTCGGCGAGATCCTGCGCTTCTCGCTGCTGCACCGCGGCACCGCGTGGTGGCAGGCGCAGCACCGCGGCTGGCGGCTGTGGCTCGGCCGTGCGCTGCTGCTGGGCGGCTATGGCCTCGCGTATCGCGTCGTGGTGATCTCGGTGCCGTTTTGCCTGGCGATGTCCGGCGACACGCCGCAAGACCCCACGGCGATGCTGCGCAAGGTCCACATCATCTTCGGCGGCGCCGTGCCGGCCGCGGTGGTGGTGTGGTTCGTGCTCGGGCGCTGGCCGATCCGTCTGTTGCCAGGCGGCGTGTCGTTCGCGCCGCTCGTACGCCGTTGGCCGCGCCTGGGTGCGTGGCTGCGGCTGCCCGAGATCGCCATCGATCAGCAGAGCCTGCGCCGCTGGTTCCTCGGCCGCCGGGTGTGGCTGACCCTGGGCTTCATCTTCCACGGGTTTCTCATCGGCTTCATGAACATCGGGATGTTCCCGTTCATCATGCTGATGCAGTACGCGGCGTTCTTCACCGGCGACGAGTATGCGCGGGTGTTCGGTCGCGCCTCGGCGTGGCTGCGCCGCAGCCCGCGAGCGCGATTCGTACCGCCCGAGCGCGCGTTCATCCCGGCGATCGCACCCACGGCGATCCTGCCCCGCGGCCGCTGCTTCCCCGAGCTGCTGGTGCTGCTGTTCGGCATCGTCGGCGCGTACCTCGTGCACGCCAAGACCACCAAGGAGCCGTGGATCGGCACCGCGACCTACTGGTGGCTCGGCACCATCATGCTCACGGCCGTGTCGCTGCGGCTGCTGCGGCCGCGGCCGGTCGACGTCGCCATCGCCCGGCAAGACGGCCCGGCGCTGGCGTACGGCGCCCCCGGCCGCGCGCTGGCCCTGTTCGCGTTCTGCTGGCACGTGTGCGCGGTCGGGCTCTTGCTGTTCCCCAAGTACGCGCTGTTCAACGGCTGGCGTACGCCGGCCAAGGGGGTCTTCGGCTCGTGGACGACGGTCTCGGGGACCTCGCAGAGCTGGGAGATGTTCGCGCCCAACCCCCCGCGCAGCAACGTGTTCATGAAGACGGTCGTGGTCGAGCACGGCGGCGACCGTTGGGATCTGCAGAACAACGCGTTCAGCATCCGGCCGAACCCGTGGATCATCAACGACCGCATGCGCAAGATGCAGCGGCGCATGATCGGCAAGGGCAAGTGGTACCTGCGCTACTGGGCGAGCTACCACTGCCGCGACTGGGCGCTGCGCACCGGCGAGATGCCCAAGGAGGTCGAGATCTGGTCGATCACGACCCGCATCCCCAAGCCCGAGGTCGTCAACTACTGGCAGCCCGAGAAGTTCAAGGGCCGCAAGGATTCCACCGGGGCGACGACCGGCCAGCCGTACGATCCGCGCGAGCTCCACGTCAAGGAGACGCTCGTGCAGACCCATCCGTGCGGCAAGGACGCACGCTTCCCGGTGGTCATGCTGGAGCGCTACGACTTGCCCGTCACCGACGACGATCGCGACATCGAGGCCAAGGAAGCCGAGCGGCTCTCACGGCAGTTCGCCAATCGCCGCGGCACGTGGGAAAAACGCAGCGACTGGGGACGATCAGCCCTGAGCGCAGAGGAGCGACGCGAGCAGACCGAGCGGATGCGACGGGAGCAGAAGGCCGACGCCGCGACACCGCTGGCGGACGAGGACCCCAAGGCCGACGAGCCCAAGGCCGACGAGCCCAAGGCCGACGAGCCCAAGGCCGACGAGCCCAAGGCCGACGATGAGGGTGGCGATGACTGACGAGACCTCGACGAACCACGCCGACGATGACCGTGCACCCGACGCGCTCGCCGCCGGACTGCTGCACGCACCGCGCACGGACGACGACAAGCCGGGCCAGCGCTGGGCCTACCGCCCGTGGGTGCTCTTGCTGATGACGCTGGCGGTCGCCTACCACGGCTTCGTCCTGATCATGCACAACCTGCCGGCCAAGGGCCTCGCCAAGGAGGTGCACAAGCACGTCAACGACTACCTCGGCGGCGCGACCTACATGCGCAGCACCGGCAACACCCAGAGCTGGGCCATGTTCGCGCCCAACCCCCACCGCAGCAACATGTTCATGAAGGTGCTGGTGAAGGACGAAGCCGGCGAAATCTGGAATCTCCGGCACGACATCTACGGCAACCGCGAGTACCCGTATCTCTTCTACGATCGCATGGGCAAGATCAACCGCCGGCTGATCGAGGAGAAGGGCTATCGCCGCCACTATGCGGCGTGGGTGTGTCGCGAGTGGGAGCGCGAGCACGGCGGCGAAGGCCCCGAAGAGGTCCAGTTCGTGAAGATGTGGACGCAGGTCCCGCCGCCGGAGAAGGTCTACAAATACATGGGCTACGATCCCATGAAGCTGTACCTCAACCAGCGCGAGGAAGAATCGATCCGCTGCTCGACCTCGTACCACGGCCAGATTCCCGACGAGATCCGCGCCCGACTCGACCTGCCCGAGAACAAGCCCGGGCGCTTCCGTGACGTCAACGTGCGCACGTGGTGGGACAACCTCGAGGCCGAGCAGCGGCAGGCCGAGCGCCAGGCCCAGCGCGAGGCCGCCCAGGCCCCCGATGACGACGATCTCGCCCCCGAAGACGAAGGAGCGAAGGACTGATGTTCACCTCGCTGCTCGCCCTCGCCGACAATGCCCTCGCCGTCAACGCCCTCGCCGTCAACGCCCTCGCCGACAACGCCCTCGCCGACAAGGAGATCGACGTCTCCGCTCACCTCGGGCAGTCGACGACGCTGATCCTCGCCGCGATCGGCCTCATCGTCGCGTTCTTCCTCGTCCGTCCCGAGCTGTGGAAGCGGATGCTGTTCGACCGCATCGACCCCAGGCCGGCGGCGCTGATGCGCATCGTCTTCGGCGCGGTGGTCCTGTGGACCTTCATCGACCTCACCCGCGAGGCCCGGTTCCTCTTCACCGACGAGGGCATGTGGCTGACGAAGATGGCCCGCAAGAACTACGGCGGGAAGCTCGGGGTGCTCTACGACCCCGAGCACGGCTTCGAGCACTGGTACGACGTGTTCAACGCGATGTGGGGCAAGTTCACGGTGCTGCACCTGCGCAGCGATCCGCCCTTCGTCTACTCGCTGTACGGGCTCATGCTCGGCTCCATCACGTTGATGACCTTCGGGGTGTACACCCGGATCACCACGGTGCTGTCGTGGATCCTCGTCGAGCAGATCTATCGCTATAGCCCGCTCTTCTACACCGGCGGCGACACAGTCGTGCGGGTGTTCCTGTTCCTGGGCATGTTCTGCCGTTGGGGCGAGGCGTACTCGTTCGACACCTGGCGACGCACGCGCCGCGCGATCCTCGGCACTGCCGAGTCGCTGCCGCCGTTGCGATGGATCCCGGCGTGGCCACAGCGGCTGATGATGGTGCAGCTCGCGATCATCTACTCCGCGACCGGCCTGCTCAAGACCGGGGGGACGTGGATGAACGGCACCGCGTTGTACTACTCGCTGTGCCTCGATCACTTCTATCGGATGCCCGAGCAGATCAACGTCGCGACGTTCATGCAGTACATCGGCGTGCTGAAGGTGATGACGGTGTTCGTGCGCTGGTGGGAGCTGTTGTTCCCGGTGGTGCTCATCGGGATGGCGGTCAACTGCTTCGAGCGCGAGCGTCGATCTGGCGTGTGGCCCCATGCGGCGACGTGGCGGCGCTGGCTGTCGTATGCCCTCATCGCCGGCGCCTTCGTGTGCGGGGCTGTCGTCGCCGGCATCGCAGCGCGCTACTTCCTGCCGCCGGCCCGGTTCACCCTGGTGCCGCCCGAGAAGTTCGCGGCCGTGTTCACCGCGGTCGCGCTGGCGGTGCCGGCGCTGTGCGTCGCGATCTACTTCGTGCTTCGCCGCTCCAGCCCCCGCGGCTTCCGGCTGGTGTTCCATTGGCTGCTGGGCCGCCGCTTCTGGCTCGTGTGGGGCTTCGCGATGCACATCGGCATCGACATCGGCGTGAACGTCGGGACCTTCGCCGAGGTGATGATGGCGGCCTATTTCGCGTGGCCCTCGGGCGACGAGGTCGATCGCGCGTGGCGCTACCTGCTGTCGCGGCCGGCGGCGCCCGGCGAGCACGGTCGACCGGTGCGCGCGCGCACGCTCGTCCGCTGGATCCGCGCGCCGTTCGATCGGCTGGGTTACCGCGCACCGGGCAAGCGCTACCGCATCCATCACGGCCCCGACGAGACGAGCATCCGCCACGCCGCGCTGCTGCGGCCGTGGGATCTGGGCGACCGCCTCGCGTTCGTCGCGGACGCGACGGTGCCGACGCGCAAGCTGGTGCTCGTGGTCGAGGGCGATCCGCAGCGCTACACGGGGGCAGATGCCGGGCGCATGCTGATGAAGATCCTGCCGGGGCTGTGGTGGTTGCGACCGCTGCGGCGGTTGCCGGTGTTGGGCGCCGCCGCCGGTGCGCTCGCCGTCACCTTGCTGCACCAACGCCCGTGAGCCTCGACGACGCGCTGTACGAGCTTTCGGTGCACCCCGACGTGCTGCTCGATCCCGCTGCGCTGCGCCGCGAGGCGTGCCGGGCGGCGCGCGTGCGCGAGGCCGATGTGCGCGACGTCGTGGTCGTCCGCCGGGCGATCGACGCGCGACGGGGCAAGGTCCGCATCCACCTGCGGGTCGCGCTGCGGTTCGTCGGGATGCGCGACCGCAGCGCGCCCATCACCCCCGTCGTGCTGCCCTCGTGCTCGGGCGAGCCCGAGGTCGCGATCGTCGGCGCGGGTCCGGCGGGCCTGTTCTGTGCGTGGGCGCTGGCGAGACTGGGCATCGCGACCGTGGTGCTCGAGCGCGGCAAGGCCGTCCGCGGCCGCCGGGTCGATCTTGCCGCGCTGGTCCGCCACGGCACGTTGGATCCCGACAGTAACTACTGCTTTGGTGAGGGCGGCGCGGGCACATTCTCCGACGGCAAGCTGTACACGCGCGCGGACAAGCGCGGCGAGATTGCGGCGGTGACTCGGGCGCTGGTGGGCTATGGCGCTCCGGCCGACATCATGGTCGATGCGCGGCCGCACATCGGCACCAACCGTTTGCCCAAGGTGATCGGCACCATGCGCGCGCACCTCGAGTCGGCGGGTGTCACCTTCGCGTTCGAATCGCGCGTCGAGGGCCTGGTGCAGGTGGGGGGTCGTGTCGGCGGCGTGCAGCTGCGCGGCGGGACCACGCTCGATGTCCGCGCCGTCGTGTTGGCGCCGGGGCACTCCGCCCGCGACATGCAGCGAGTCTGTGCCGATGCCGGCGTCGCGATGGTGTTCAAGCCGTACGCGATCGGTGTGCGCGTCGAGCATCCGCAGGCGTGGCTCGACAGGCAGCAGTATGGCGCGCTCGCGGGCCACGCTGCGCTGGGCTCGGCCAGTTATCGCGTGGTCGAGCAGGCCTGCGGTCTCGGCGTGTTCTCGTTCTGCATGTGCCCCGGTGGCTTCATGGCACCGGCAGCGACCGATCCGGGCGAGCAGGTCGTCAACGGCTGGAGCCCGTCATCGCGCAGCGGCAAGTTCGCGAACAGCGGCTTCGTCGTCGAGATCGACGACGGCCGTCTCGCCGCCGCCGGCCTCGATCCCGCGGATCCGCTGGCGGGCGTGGCACTGCAGCGGCAGTTCGAGCGCCGGGCCTACGACGCGGGCGGCGGCGACTTCGTCGGCCCGGCCCAGCGCATCGACGATTTCGTCGCCGGAAGGCCGTCGTCATCGCTGCCCGAGTGCAGCTATCCCCGCGGCGTCGTGCCGGTCGAGCTCGACGCGATCCTGGGCCCGCTCACCGAGCCGCTGCGCGCCGCGATGATCCAGGTCGGCAAGAAGATGCGGGGCTTCGTCGGGCCCGACGGCATCGCCGTGGCGCTCGAGAGCCGCACCAGCTGCCCGGTGCGGATGGTGCGGGACGACGGCGGCCAGTCGCCGAGTCACCCTGGGCTGTTTCCATGCGGGGAGGGTGCTGGGTACGCGGGTGGGATCATGAGCGCCGCGCTCGACGGTGTGCGCACGGCGGTCGGCATCGCGCGGGCGTGGGGGCGGGATGCGGGGGAGCTGGGTAAGGTGGTCGGGGACGGGTGAGGTGCGCGGGCCACCCCCTACCATTGAATCCCGTGATCCCGCGCTGAGCCGCTCAACTTCGGCGCCGGGCGGACGATTCACCCCGCGCATGGCCGCAGCAGAGCGCAGGTTCGTTCCGCCGCGGCAGCAGACGACCCACGTCATCGACGAAGCCGATGCCCGTGCCACCGGCCCGCAGCCGGCCGCACGGATCCGCGCGGGCGTCGAATCGGTCCTGGCGGCGGCCAACGCCGGCACGCTGCGACTACCGATGCTGCCCGAGACCGCCGCCGAGGCGATCGCGCTGGCCAACGATCCGCGCACGCCCATGAATCGGCTGGAGCGGGTGATCACGCGCGACGCGGTGCTGGCTGCGCGGATGCTCGCGGTCGCCAGCTCCCCCGCGTTCGCCGGCACCGCGGTGCGCAGCCTCGGCGCCGCGCTGCAGCGCCTGGGCACTGGCTCGATCCGCGACATCTTGTATCAGAGCGTGATGGAGTGCCACGTGTTCCGCGGCGACGACGAGCGTGTCGCCCGGGCCGAGCGCGACCACGCGATCGCGGTCGCCCGGCTCGCGAAGGGCGTGTGCAAGATCGTCGGCATCGATCAGGAGTACGCCTTCGTGTGCGGCCTGCTCCACGACATCGGCCGCATGGCGCTACAGGTCCTCGGAGCACAGATCACATCCATCGACTGCGATCCCGCCGACCGCGACGCCGTCGGCGAGCTCGCCCACACCGGCCTGGGCAGCCTGATGGCGATCCAGTGGAAGCTGCCCGCGCTCGCGGTCGAGGCCGCGCGTCGGCACCATCGGTACCGCGGCTTCGGCCCCAGCGGCGACGGCTACTCGCAGATCGGTCATGTGATCTCGGTGGCCGATCGCCTCGCTTGTCACCTCGGCGTCGGCAGGCCGCCGCGGGAGCTGGTCGAGGGGGATCTGCAGGCGATCTACGAGCTCGGGTGTGCGCCGGAACGCTTGTTGGAGATCGCCCAGGTGGAGCTCGGGTGACGCGGGCCCTCGCCCCGCGCGGGAGCGAGGTGCCGTCGGGATCACTCGTCGCTGATCACGGTGATCGTGTTGGTCATCCCAGCGTGCGTCTCGCAGTTGTAGAAGAGCGAGTCCGGGGCATCGAGGGCGACCTCCCAGGTGATCTGGCCCATCTGCGTGCCGTTGCCGGTCACGCCCACGTCGTAGCTGTTGGCGGCGCCGGTGCCCTGCACGGTGTTGATGCGAAACGGGTGGGTCTGCGCATTGACGTCGAAGGTGTACGAACACCCGCGCACCACGGTGAGGGCGGGATCCGACGCGCCGTCGATGGTGTAGTCGGCGTTGGAGCTCGCGGTCACCGCGAACGTCGGCCCATCGCCCAGCGTGCAGTCCGGACCCACGGGGTTGCCCGTGCTGGAGCTGTCGGCCGACGCGGTGGTGTCGCTCGAGGGGTCGGTGTCACTCGGGTCGACGGTCTCGCTCGAGGGATCGGTGTCGCTGGGGTCGACGGTCTCGCTGCTCTCCGTCGACGGATCCACCGTCGACAGCGTGTTGCCGCCGGTCATGGTGGCCGAGCCCGACGACGTCGACGGATCGGTGTCGGCACTGGTATCGTTGTCGGTGTCGTCGCCGCAGGCGACCAGGACGAGGCAGGTGACAAGAAGGTTGTGGCGCATGGACATGCGGCGGAGAATACCCCAGGGATCGGGCACCATGGGAAGCGAGAAGTGGACCCTCCGCGCGGCACGGCACGCTGACATCCCCCAGATGCAGCAGATCGAGCGCGAGGCCGGCCAGGTGTTCATCCCGCTGGGCATGCGCGCGGTCGCGGAGGACCTGCCACCCGAGGCATCGCTGCTCGCCGCACGGGTCGACGACGGTGCGGCATGGATCGCCGTCGATGGTGCGGGTGTGCCGATCGGGTATGCCATCGCATCGTTCTTCGACGGCGAAGGTCATGTCGATCAGGTGAGCGTGATTCCCGAGGCGACAGGCCAGGGCATCGGCACCGCGCTGCTCGAGCGCGTGGACACGTGGGCGCTGGCCCTCGGCGCGCGCTCGGTGACGCTCACCACCTTCGCCACCGTCCGCCACAACGGTCCGTACTACTCGCGGCGCGGCTACGAGATCGTCGCCGACGACGGACTCACCGGCGAGCTCGCGGCGATCCGCCACCGCGAGCGCGAGGCCGGGTTGGACGACATCGCGCCGCGGCAAGCGATGCGCAAGCGACTGCCGGCCCCCGGCAGCGTCCGCGAGGACCCGCCTGCGGGCGAGTGACGGGCGCCGCGCCCCCGCCGTTGCCGACTCCCACCCGTGCGGGTACACCCGCACGGCTCCGCGGGCGCGTGCAGGATCATCCGTGGCCTGGGCCAACACCCCGCGGTCTCGGGACGAACGTGCGCATCGCCTACCTGACCTCGACGTATCCCTCCGTCAGCCACACCTTCATCCGCCGCGAGCTGTGCGAGCTCGAGCGTCAGCTCGGCGACATCGCCCGCTTCGCCATCCGTGGCCCGCAGCAGGTCGTCGATCCCGACGACGCGCGCGAAGACGACAAGACCTTCCGCGTGCTCGCGCAGCCGCCGCGCCGATGGTTGTCGGTCATCGCCAAACGCGCCCTCCGCAGCCCACTCGCGACCCTGGCCGGTGTGCGCAAGGCGCTGTCGCTCGGGCGCAGCAGCAGCCGCGGTCTGCCGGTGCACGGCGCCTATCTGCTCGAGGCGATGATGGTGCTCGACGAGTCCGAGCGCCTGGGCATCGAGCATCTCCACGTCCATTTCGGCACCAACCCGGCGGCCGTCGCCCAGATCATGCGGGCGATGGGCGGGCCGCCGTATTCGTTCACGGTGCACGGCCCCGACGAGCTCGACGCGCCGGTCGGGCTCAAGCTCGGCGCCAAGATCGAGGATTCCGCGTTCGTGGTCGCGATCACCAGCTATTGCGCGGCGCAGCTGCGGCGGTGGGTGTCGCACGAGCACTGGGACAAGATCCGGGTGGTGCACTGCACCGTCGGCGACGAGTTCTTCGCCGAGACGCAGCCGATCGATCCGAGCAGCAAGCGCCTGGTGTGCGTCGGGCGGCTCGCGCCACAA
Organism: Nannocystales bacterium; assembly: GCA_038325765.1. Classification (GTDB taxonomy): domain Bacteria; phylum Myxococcota_A; class Polyangia; order Nannocystales; family Nannocystaceae; genus Xiheibacterium. The sequence continues at coordinate 39,531 of JBBQJI010000048.1, read as the reverse complement.
AAGGGCCAGCTGTTGCTCGTCGAGGCCTTCGCCGACGCCATCGATCGCGGCGCCATCGATCGCGGCGCCGAGCTCGTGCTCGCCGGCGACGGTGAGATGCGCGGCGAGATCGAGCGCATCGTCGCCGCGCGGGGGCTCGGCGATCGCGTGCGCATCACCGGCTGGATCAGCGGCGAGCAGGTCCGCCAGGAGATCCTCGCCAGCCGTGCGCTGGTGCTGCCCAGCTTCGCCGAGGGGCTGCCGATGGTGATCATGGAGGCGTTCGCCCTGGGCCGCCCCGTGCTCACCACCTACATCGCCGGCATCCCCGAGCTGGTGGTCGATGGCAAGAACGGTTGGCTGTTCCCGGCCGGCTCGAAGATCGCGATCACCGACGCGATCATCGAGGTGCTGCAGGCCGATCCCGCGCGGCTCGAGCAGATGGCCGCCCATGGCCGCGACGCGGTGCGCCGCGACCACTACACGCCGACCGAGACCGCGCGGCTCGCTGGGCACGTGCGCGAGTCTGTTGCCGCGGAGCAGGTGCGGCGCGGCGGCTGAGGCGTCGCGTGCGACTGCGCGGCGGTGCGTGGCCGCTCGCTGGGCGGATCCGACGCGGCGCGCGAGGCCGGACGGCGGCGAGATGCGCCGCGTCGTCGCCGTCACGCCAGCGGCACGTGGTCTGCAATCGTGCCGGACATGCAGACTCGATCCGCCCGCACCTCGGCACTGGGCCCGGTCATCGCGATGACTGGGTTCGGCGCCCTGACCGCCGGCACGGCGATCATCGGCAGCATCGCGACCCAGTCGTCGGTGAACACCTGGTACCGCGGCCTCGACAAGCCCTCGTTCACGCCGCCCAAGGTGGTGTTCCCGATCGCGTGGACCGGCCTGTACTGCCTCATCGCCTACTCCGGCTACCGCGTGTGGGACTCGCCGCCGTCGCGGGTGCGCACCGCTGCCTTGGCGATGTGGGGCGTGCAGCTCGGGCTCAACGCCGCCTGGTCGCCGCTGTTCTTCGGGCTGCGCCGCCCGGGTGCTGCGCTCATCGACATCGCGGGCCTCGCCGCCGCGATCCTCGGCTATGGCGTGCTGGCAACGAAGGTCGATCGCGCGGCCGGCGGGATGATGGTGCCGTACATCGGATGGGTCGGCTTCGCGACGGCGCTCAACGGATCGATCTGGCAGCGCAACCGCTGACAGACGCGGCGACTCAGGGGGCCCCGGCTCATGTGCCGGCAGGCGTCTTGCGATCGGCGGGCTCGGGCGCCGGCCCGATCGTCGGCACCGCCGCACGCTCGCCCACAGCGTGGGTGGGTTCGACCTGCGTGACCCGTCCGGCGGCCGGGGCCACTGCCGCGACGACCTGCTGCACCACCGCGCCGACCTGCTCGGGCGTCACCGAGCGGTGGGCGAAGCCCTGCAACAGCTCGATCGGGATCGGCAGCACGATCTTCGACGACGGACCGCTCGAGATCTCCGTGAACGCTTGGAACATGCGCAGCTGCATCGCGGCCGGGTTGCGCGCGATGACGTCGGCGGCCTCGGCCAGCTTGAATGCGGCCTGCAGCTCGCCCTCGGCGGCGATGATCTTCGCCCGTCGCTCCCGCTCGGCCTCGGCCTGACGGGCGAGCACACGCTTCATCTCCTGCGGCAGCACGATGTCCTTGAGCTCCACCGCCGAGATCTCCACGCCCCACTGTTCGGTGCGGGTGTCGAGGATGGTGCGGACCTCGTCGTTCACGCGATCGCGGTGGGCGAGGATCTCGTCGAGATCCATGCGGCCGATGACCGCGCGCATCGTCGTGGCCGCCAGTTGCAGTGTCGCCGCCATGTACTGCTCCACCTCGAGCACGGCGTGCATCGGCGACTCGACGGTCGTGTACACCACCGCGTCGACCATCACCGAGATGTTGTCCTGGGTGATCACCTCCTGCGGCGGGATCTGGATCACCCGCGTACGGATGTCGACCACGCGCGAGCGGTCGATGCCCAGCGGCAGCATGAACACCATGCCGGGGCCGATGAGCTGACGCCGCGAGCGGCCGAGGCGGAACACGACCGCGCGCTCGTACTCACGCAGCACACGGACGCCGCTCAGCAGCACGGCACCGATGACGAACAGAGCGATCAGAAATGGGATCATCGAATCTCCTGGGGACGGGCGATGCCCCGCCATGGTGACGGCATCGGCGCGCCGATGCATCGGTCGGGCGCCGGGCCGCCGCAAGCGGGCCCTCGCGGGGAGACCCGCGCCACGAGCACATCCGTGCGCTTCCACACGGTCTCCGAGACCCCCTTCGAGGTTCCTGGGGCCCGTGTGCTCGCCCGATGGGGTCGCCTTCCGGCGGGGGCGACGACGGACCCGTCCGCAATCGAACCCGCGCCGGAGACGAGCTGGGTGCTCGACCTCGATGTGTCCAGCGCCGCGATGCCCTTCGATGTCGCGGAGGTGTTGGCGAAGGCCGAGGATTTCGCGGCGCGCCAGTACACGATCTTCCGCTGGGCCGTCACCGACGAGTTCCTGCGTCGTCACGGGGGTGCCCCATGATCGCGCTCACCGAGTCTCCGGCTCCGACGTACGCCGCCGGACCGATGCAACAACGGACAGCGGCGGCACCGCGGCTCATCCGGATGTCGAGCTTGGCCGAGCCCGGCACGACGAGCGGGGATTTTGGTCCGGGTTACGACGCAGCAACTCTGGTTCCCGCGTGGGAGCAGACCTCGTCAGGCTCGTCGGTCGGCTCGTCGGTCGGCTCGTCCGACGATGCCGGCACGGCGATCGCGGAGTTGCGGCGGCGCAGTGGGCTCACGTGGGACCAGCTCGCTCGACTGTTCGAGGTGAGTCGGCGGTCGGTACATTTCTGGGCGAGCGGCAAGGTGATGGCTGCCGCCCACGAGGAGCACCTCCAGCGAGTGCTCGCGGCCGTTCGTCGGCTCGATCGGGGTTCGTCCGGTACCCCCCCCGCGGCGCTCCTCGCCGTGCATGATGACGGCGCGAGTGTGTTCGATCTGCTCGCCGCGGGCGAGTACGAGCGGGTCGCGGCTCTCCCTGCGTCTGGGCCGGCGCGTCGCGCTGCGCGGCCCAAGCCAACGGCTGCGATCCTTGCAGCACGTGCGCCGCGCCCCCCGAAGAGCTGCTGGACGCCCAACAAGATGATCACGTGCCTCGAACCGGCGGTCGCCTGCTCGGGTCCAAACCGGTCCAGGTGACGCGGAGGAAGTGAGTGCCGGGCTTCACTGCGGATCAGGAATTGGCCGCCAGGATCGACGCCGCGCTCCGTGACTGGCGGCAAGGAGACCTCGCGCTGGGCGAGAAGTGGTTCGTTCACGTCGGCGACCCGGCACATCGCTGCCGTGGTGACGGACGAACACCCAGCCGACGCGCCGACGCACGGTCCGAGACCCGTGCGCGCACCGCCCCCACGGCAAGCCCGCGGCATCCCGCGACCCCGCGCGCCCCGCCGCCGCGGGAACCTGGTAGGTGTGGCCCATGGCCGCTGCGCCGAAACCCCGCCTGCTCACCGGCGACCGTCCGACGGGACCGCTGCACCTGGGCCACCTCGTCGGCAGTCTCGACAGCCGCGTGGCGATGCAAGACGACCACGAGTGCTTCATCATCGTGGCCGATCTGCACTCGCTGACGACGCGACCGCGCAAGCACGAGTTCGGCGAGGTGCCGGGGTTCGTGCGCGAGGTGGTGCTCGATCAGCTGGCGGTCGGGCTCGATCCGGCCAAGGTGACGTTCTATCTGCAGTCAGGCGTGCCGGCTGTGTACGATCTGGCGATCCTGTTGCAGATGTTGGTGCCCAAGTCGCGGCTCGAGCAGGTCGAGAGCCTGCGCTCGATGGCCCGCGCAGCGGCGATGCCCGACGGCGCGATGACGATGGGCCTGCTGGCCTATCCGGTGCTGCAGGCGGCGGACATCCTGATGGCGCGGGCGACGGTGGTGCCGGTGGGGCTCGACAACGAGGAGCACATCGTCATCGCCCGTGAGTGCGCGGCGGTGTTCAACGAGCTGTACGGCGACCTGTTCGAGCTGCCCGAGGCCCACATCTCGCGCTCGCCGGCGCTGCCGGGGGTGGCGACGGGGCCGGTGGGCAGCGGCGCGAAGATGTCCAAGTCGCTGGACAACACGGTCGCGCTCGGCGACAGCCAAGAGCACGTGCGCGAGAAGATCGCGACGCTCGAGTACGACGAGGGCGACCGCCGCCTGGGCGACGAGGCGCCGCTGCTGGGATTCGCGCGGGCGTTTCTCGGCGACGGGCCCACGGCCGAGCTTCGACGCGGCCTCGACGACGGCAGCACGTCGCTGGGCGCCGCGCACGGGCTCATCACCGATGCGGTCGAGGCCCGGCTGTCGCCGATCCGCGAGCGTCGAGCGGCGCTGGGCGCCGAGGTCGGGCTGGTCGAGGAGATTCTCGTGGATGGCACCATCCGCGCCCGCGAGGTCGCGAACGCGACGCTGCAGCGCACCCGCGAGGCGATCGGGCTCGAGTCGCTGTGGAGCGGCCTGGTCGCCGCGACCGAGGCCCGGGCGAAGGCTCGCCGCCGCCCCTACTGAGCACGAACTCGGGCCGACCCGTGAGGCAGACAACATGACAGTCCACGGTGGGACCCTCGCGCGGATGCGGAGCACGGTCGCGCGTCACCTCCGGCGCGGCTTCGTGCGCGCCGTGTTCGCGCAACCCGGCGGCGACGGCAGCGGAGACGAGATCATCGAGGGCGAAGGCGAGATTCCCGACGCGGCGCGCGTCACCGCGTTGCTCGAGCAGGCCAGCCTTGCGGCGAAGGCGGGTCGCGTCAAGCAGACCTGGATCCTCGACGCGGATCACCGCCTGGTGGTCGACGCACGCCACGGCGGCGGCAAGCTCGTGACCCTCGATGCCGCGCGCGTCGACAAGATGACCGGCGGCAAGGCCGGCGGCCTGCGCCCGGATCAGAGCGCCGACGTATTGCGCACGATCGGCATCATGAACGCCGACGGTACGGTGTCGGCGAAGCACGCCAAGAAGTACAAGCAGGTCACCCACTTCATGGAGCTGTGCCGCCCCGTGTGGGACGCGGCACGGCGTCGACGCACGATCGACGACGGCGCGCCGCTGCGCGTGCTCGATCTGGGCTGCGGCAACGGCTACCTCACCTTCGTGATCGCCGAGGCGCTGCGCACCGCCGGCATCCCGGCGCGGATCCACGGAGTCGACGTGCGCACCGACGTGATCGAGCGGGCGTCGGCCCGCGCGGCGGCCCTGGGCTGGGACTCGCTCAGCTTCGCGTGCGGCCCGATCGCCGACGTCGACGCCGCGATCGCCGGGCTGGGCGGCGGGGCCGAGGTCGTGCCCGACGTGCTGGTCGCCCTGCACGCCTGCGACACCGCCACCGATGACGCCCTCGCGCTCGCTGTCGGCCGCGGCATCCCGGCCATCTTGGTGGCGCCGTGCTGTCAGCACGAGCTCGCCGGCCAGCTCGGCGCCGCCGCGGTGGCGGGACTGTCGCCCGCGATCGCCAGCCAGGGCCTGCTGCTGCAGGACTTCGCCGCCACCCTCACCGACGCGCTGCGGATCGAGATCCTCGACGCGATGGGCTGGGCGGTCGACACGCTCGAGTTCGTCGGCGACACCCACACGCCGAAGAACCTGCTCATCCGCGCGTCGCTGCGCGCGCGGGTGGGCTCGCCGCGACGACTGACGGAGATCGCCGCGCGGTGCGAAGGCTTGGGGATCGCGCCGCGGCTGCTCGCGCGTCTGCTGCCCGTGGGCGCCTGAAGACCACGATCGTCGGCGGCGCGATCGCGGCTGCGCGCAGCGGCGACGCGAAGCCGCAAGGACTGGGCCGCTTGGGTCGTCGCGGCCGAGCACGCGGGTCTCGACGCGGTCGCGCTCACGGATCACAACACATCCGATGGCCTCGCCCCCATCCAAACCGCAGCGGCCACGGCGGACCTCGTCGTCTTCCCCGGCGTCGAGGCCAGAGTTGGGGGAGTCCACCTGCTCCTCATCTTCGACCCGAAGTGCTCGCAGAATCACGTCGTCGCGCTGCTCGCCCAGCTCGGCGTGCCACCGGACACCCATGGCCAGCCGGATGCGGCGTGCACCAAGAGCATCATCGAGGCGATTCAGATCGCGACGTCTCAGGGAGCGATCGCAATCGGCGCCCGCGTCAACGGCCCGAAGGGCGTGCTGACCATGCCACCGGGCATCGATCGGCTGAACGCGCTGAAGGCCACGGGTCTGCTCGCCGTGGAACTGAGCCCATTGCCGTCGAGCTCGACCGGATGGTTGGACCCGGCGCACCACGACGCGCAGAAGTGGCTCGACGGGTCGCAGACGGGCGATCGTAGGCTCTCGAAAATCTGGTGCTCCGACGGCCACTCGCACGGGGCGCTCGGCCGGCGGTTCACGTGAACGAAGATGACGCGGCCCGACATCGAGGGCGTACGTCTGGCGCTCCTGGACGGCGAGGGCTCGCTGCGGCCCGCGGATGCATCCGCCCCCGGGGAGCCGAACCGCCATGCAGACCTCGCCATCGAGAGCATCGAGATCCGCCAGGCCAAGTACATCGGTCGAGCCAGGGACGGAGCTGCACCGCGTCCGCTCACCCTCGAGCTGAACCCGTGGCTGAACACGATCATCGGCGGACGCGGGACCGGCAAGTCGACGATCATCGATCTGTGCCGGCTCACGCTGCGCCGGGAGAAGGAACTCGGCACCGACGACTCCGAGCTCGCATCTGCGTTTCTCGAGCGAATGCGCGTCGCAGCCGGACGTGATTCCGAGGGGCTGTTGACCGCCGCCACGTTGGTCGAGGTCATCTATCGCAAGGATGGAGAACGATTCCGTCTGTCGTGGGACCAAGCCCGGCACAGCGAGCCGATCGCACGCTTCGAAAGCACCGGAGTCGTTTTCGAGGCGGGAGACATCTGCGACCGCTTTCCGGCCCGGATCTACAGTGTCGTCGCGCGACTGCGCGAGATGGCCGGGGATCCCCAACAGCGGGGGCCTGCCGAGGACAGACGCTTCGAGACGGCGGTGCGGAAGGTCCCACCCGAGCGGCTCGACCGGGTGGCACTGCTGCAGCCCGGCGACGCCGTGCGTGTGAGCTTCAAGGACCCCAGCACCCGAGACTGGCAGCGGATCGAGCAGGGGAGGGACGTGAACTATCAGTCCGATGCCCGCGAGATCGGCGGCCCGCTCGACGAGCAAGTGAGGGAGGCGCTCCACTTCGTCCGCAGCAACATGCAGGTGCGTGCGTCGAAGGGGATGGCGCGCGCCGAGCAACCGCCGTTCGCCCGCGTAGCTGACGGCTTGGATCTCGGCGTGCGGTAGCCAGCGCTGAGATTCGCGGGTGCACATCAGCACGCCGGTCCAGTTCAGCGAGCGGGCACTCTTCGAAGCGCTCGTGAACGCCGTCGCGCACCGGGACTACTCGATGGCCGGCGCGCGCGTGCGCCTGCACATGTTCGGCGACCGTATCGAGCTCTACGTGCCTGGCGCGCTGGCGAACACGTTGACGCCGGAGAGCATGCCGCTACGGCAATACAGCCGGAACGAACTCGCGGTCTCGCTGCTCGCGCGGTGTCCAGTGGGCCCAGGGGAGGCCGGCGCCCGCACGTTCCTGATGGACCGACGGGGCGAGGGAGTTCCGATCATCCTCGGCGAGAGCGAGCGCCTCTCTGGGCGCGCGCCGGAGTACTTGCTGGTCGATGACAGCGAGGTGCGCCTCGTCATCTGGGCCCCACCCGAGCCCTCCGAGGACTAGGAAGTCGCGCGAAACGGGGGGCGTCATGCCGTCCGCCGCAGCTTGTCCACCACGACGTACAGCGCCGGCACGACCAGCAGCACGAGCGTGGTCGAGACCACGAGGCCCGCGGCGATCGCGATGGCCATCGGTGCGAGGACCTCGTCGCGTCCGCCGAACCCGATCGCCATGGGCGCCAGGCCGAGCACGGTGGTCGCGGTGGTCGACAGGATCGGCCGCAACCGCTGCAGCGCCGCCTCGGTGACGGCCTCGGTGAGCGCCAGGCCCTCGCGGCGCAGGCGGTTGATGAAATCGATCATCACCAGCGAGTCGTTCACGACGATCCCGGCCAGGGCCACCATGCCGAACATCGCGAAGATCGAAAGGTCGTAGCCGAGCGCGGCCAGGCCGAGCACCGCGCCCATCAAGCCGAACGGCACCGCGGCCAAGATGATGATCGGCTGCACGTACGAGCCGAACTGCAGCGCCAGCACGAGGTAGATCATCAGGATCGCGAGGCCGAACAGGCCCGGCAGATCGTCGAGGCTCTTGATCAGCTCGTCGGCCTCGCCGCCGAAGTCGAGCGTGATGTCGGGATAGCGCGTCGCCAAGCCCGACGCCCACGCCGCCTCGAGGGCGGCCTTGGCCTCGAGCGGGGCGGTGACGGAGGAGTCGAGATCGGCCTCGACGGCGACCGTGCGCATGCCGTCCTCGCGGTTGACGAAGCCGACCTCGCGGGTGCGGGTGAGACTCGCGACCTGATCGAGGCGGAGCAGCGCACCGGCAGGCGTCGCGACGACGAGGTCCGCCAGGCGCTGCTTGTCGCGCCCCTGCGCGCCGGCGTAGCGCACCACGATCTCCACCTGCTCCTCGTCGATCGACAGCTCGAGCGCGGTCTGGCCGTCGATCGCCATCCGCACGGCGTTGGCGATGTCGCGCTCGGTCATGCCCAACCGCGCTGCCCGGTCGGCGTCGATCCGCACCCGGAACGTCTCCTTGCCGGCGCCGTAGTCGTCGCGGAGGTCGCTGGCGCCGGGGATGTCTTCGATCGCCGCCTTCACGTCGGCGACAGCACGATTGATCTCGTCGACGTCGCGGCCACGGAGGTTGGCGCGGAGCGCCGCGCCCGACGGCGGGCCGGCCCGCTTCTCCTGCACCGCGTGGGCGCCGAGGTCGGGATCCGTCGCGAGCTGCAACCGGATCGCCCGTACCATCGCGGGGTATCGCGCCAGCATCTCGTCGTTGGCGTCGAACTGCCACCGCAGCTTCCCGATGTTCGCACCGGTGAACAGGCGCCCCCGCGACTCGTCGAGGTAGCTGCCCACGCGCAGCGTCGTGCTGGCGATGGCGTCGCCCATGTGCTCGCGCACCAGCGCGTCGAGCTGCTCTCCCTTGGCCTGGGTGGCGCTGCGATCCAGGCCGGGGCTCAGCTCGAACTGCACGTTGAGGTCGGTCGGTTTGGCCGGCGCGTTGACCTGGAACGGCATCGTCCGCGCGTGCGCCATGGTCGCCACGAACGCGGCCGTCGTGCACAGCAAGGTCAGCCACGGGTGACGCACGCACCAGCCCAGCCATGGCCGGTACGCCCGCTGCATCCGCGCATTGAGCCGGGCGGTGCGGCCATCGTGCGCATCGGCGCGGGCGAAGTCGTTCATGTGCCCCGGCAGGATGAAGATCGCCTCGAACAGCGATCCCACCAGGCAGAAGATCACCACCAGGGGCAGGATCTGCATGATCCGCCCCATCGTGCCGCTGACCATCGTGAGCGGCACGAACGCGAGGCAGGTGGTGAACACGGCCACGCAGATCGGCGCCAACACCTCGCGGGTGCCGTCGAGCACCGCTTGGTGGCGGGGCTTGCCCATCTCCATGTGGCGCTGGACGTTCTCGATCACCACGATCGCGTCGTCGACGATGATACCGATCGCGATCAGCAGCCCGAACGTCGAGACCACATTGATCGTGAGCCCGGTGCGATCCATGAGGAACAGCGCCACCAAGAAGGCGATGGGCATCCCCCACACGGCGAGCAGCGCCTGGCGGAACCCCGACAGGAAATAGAGGATCGCGATCACCAGCACCGCGCCACCGACCGCGTTGTTGATGACGATATCGAGCCGATCGTCGATCGCCATCGTGTAGTTGTCGGCCATCACCAGCGTCATGCCCGGGGGCACCGTGGGGGCGAGGGCGGCGACGGCCTCGCGCACGTCGTCGCGGATGCCGAGTGGGTCGGCGAGCTTCTCGCGGCCGATCGTCAGCTTGACCGCGGGCTCGCCGTCTACCCACACCCGGGTGTCGGCGGGATCGCTCACCGCCTTGATGGTGGCGACGTCGGCGATGCGGACCGACGAGCCCGGCCGCACCGGGATGCGGGCGACGTCTTTGGCCGAGCGCAGGCGCTGCTCGGTCTTCACGAACACGTCCTGCCCCGACTGTTCGACCGAGCCGGCCGGCACCGTCGCGTTGGCGTTGCGGATCGCCGCAGCGATCTGGTTGCCGCTGATGCCGTGGGCGAGCAGCAGGCGCTCGTCCACGTCGACGAAGATCCGTGGCTGCGCCACGCCGCTGATGCTCACGGTCGACACCCCGTCGATGTCGCGGAACGCGTCGGCGAGCTCGTCGACGAGCTTGGTCGCGCCCGGATCGCCGAGCAGCGCCACCGACACCACGGGGATCTCGAGTTCGGCCTCCTTCACCACCGGGGTCTCGGTGTCCTCGGGCAGGGTGTCGACGGTGGCCACCGCCTTCTCGACCTCGGAGCGGGCGGTCTCGAGCCGCGTGCCCTCGACGAACGTGATGACCACGCTCGAGCTGCCCTCTTGCGAGGTCGAGACCACCTCGTCGATGTCGGCAACGTTCTCGAGCGCGTCCTCGATCGGCTTGGTGACGAGCTCCTCGATGTCCGCGGCCGTGGCCCCCGGGAGCACCGTGGTGATGGCGACGCGATCGAGGGAGATCTGGGGAAACTCCTCGCGCGGCAGGCGAATCGTCGCGAGGATCCCGGCGGCGACGACGAGCAGCGAGAGCAGGTTCACGAACACCGGGTTCGCGATCGAAAGCCGTACGATGCGATCGAACATGCGGCCTCTAACGCACGGCCACCGGTGCGCCCGGCGACTCCAGGATGCTCGGCGCGTCGCTGGCCACCACGACGACGGCGTCGCCCGGCCGCAGCGCAACGGGGCCCGTGCGCACCACCGCGTCGCCGACCGCGAGCGCCCCGGCGACGAGGACCACGTCTTCGCTGTCGTCGAGGACCTCGACGTCGACGCGCTCGATGATCCCGCCGGTGACGCGCAGCACGTATGCGGCCTCGCCCAGCCAGCGCACCGCGGTCGCGGGCACCGCCAGCTGGGCCTCGCCGCTGGCGCCGAACACCTCGATCTCGACGAGCTCGCCGGCCCGCAACAGGAGCTCGGGGTTGGGCAGGCGCAGCCGCGCCGTGAAGGTCGCGTCGCTACCCGCCGACTCGCTGCGGATCCACTCGAGCTCGGGCTCGATCTGGATGCCGCGCACGTGCGCGACGAAGTCCAGGCCCGCCTGGGCGCCATCGACGGCCGCGATCTCGCGTTGGGTGAGCGGCACCTCGACCGCGATGGGATCGAGCTGCGCGAGCACCATCGCGACCGAGCCCGGCGCCACGTACTCGCCCTCCTCCGTCGACACCTGCGTGATGACGCCGGCAAACGGCGCCTCGAGCACCGCCGCCCCGATGCGATCGCGGGCGCGCAGCATGTTGCCCTTGGCCTCGCGCAGCTGGGCCTCGAGCCCGGCGCGCTGCGTCGCGAGCCGCTCGATCTCGCGGGTGGTGCCGATGCCCTTCGCCGCCAGTACCTTGGCCGTGGCGAGCTCGAGCTCGGCATCGCGCAAGGCCTCTTGCACGCGCTCGATCCCGGCCTTGGCCGCGATGAGGTTGCCGCGCGGATCGTCGTCGGCGAACCGCAGCAGCGGCGCGCCGGCAAGGACGCGCTGCTCTTCGTCGACGAGCAGCGCCGTCACCTGACCGCCAGAGCGCGGCGACAGCCGAGCGCGGCGATGGGGGAGCAGTGGCGCGAGGTGTCGCGATCGCGGCCGAGGCTCGGCGGCAGTGACCTCGACGACGCGCACGTGCGGCAGCGGCTTCTCCGACAGCGTCGTGGACTCGGGCTTCGTGCACCCGGCCGCGAGCGCGAGGACGAGCGCGGCGACGAGACCACGGCGCGGGTACGACTTGGCGCTACGGCGACGGCGGGTCACGTCGCCGCGTTCTTTAGCGCGAGGCCGGGATTTGGGCAAACCGCCGCGCGGCGCGGCGGTGTGGGCAACGGTGCGCCCCGGGAGAGCCCGACGCGCGCGTCACCGCGTCCAGGGGTCGGCGTGCGTGGGGTCGTTCAAGAACGCCTCGTCGGTCAGGCTCTCCATGAACGCCACCAGATCGGCGATATCGCCGGCCTCGAGGGCGAAGGTGCGCATCTGGTGGTCGGCCAGCGGCGAGTCGGTGCGGCCACCGCGGGAGTAGTCCACGAGCATCTCCTCGAGCGTCGCCACGGTGCCATCGTGCATGTACGGCGCGGTGACGGCGATGTTGCGCAGCGTGGGTGGCTTGAAACGCCCCATGTCCGCGGGATCGCCCGTGAAGCGGTAGAGCCCCTCGTTGCCCTCGGGGTACGCGCCTTGCCCGTCGAGGTCGTACAGCGCGGTGTTGCGGAACTCCAGCGGCCGCTCGGGCATGCCCTCGAAGTAGGACGCCGCAGAGAAGTCGAAGCCGAAGTGGCAGTAGGTCCACTCGCCGGGCACGTTGAACAGATCCCAGCCACGCTTGACCGCATTGAAGCCCCGGCTCACCGCCCGGCGAGCAGGACCGGCAGCAACGCCTGCGCGACGTCTTCCGGGCGTTCCTCGTGCACGAACAGGCTCGCCCCCTCCACCACGTGCAGCCGCGCGTCGGGGAACGTGCCGACCATCCCCCGCGCCCGGGCGACCCCGGGCGCCTGAAGATCACGACCGTCGGCGCCGCGGCGCGGCCGCTCGCAGCGCCGCATCGAGCGCGAGGTGGGCGATCGCCGCGCCCACGTCGGCGGCCGACCGCGGCGGCACCAACGCGTCGATCTGCGATCGCAGCGCCGCAGGGATCGGTGCGCGTCGCCACGGCGCATCGGCACGGGCGCTCGCCGGATCGCCGTGGCGCGGCAGCTCCTGATCCACCGCCTCGATCGCCCCCTGCATCGTGGAGAAGCGCGCGAGCTGGCGTTCGCCGAGCCACACCTGGGCGCCGCCGCGGGCCCCCGGCCGCAGCTCGAAGTGGCGTAGGGCACCGCGGTGATCGACGAAGTGCAGCATCATGCCCTGGGCGCCGAGCGACAGCCACGCATGGATCGAGATCGCGGCGGCCTCGTCGCGCAAGGTGAGGGTCAACGGATCGAAGGCGCAGAGCCGCGCCTCGATCTCACCGAGGGTCGCAGGCGCGTCGTCCTCGTCGCCGCCCTCTTGCGGCAACCATGGCGGCGGCGGCTCGGCGCCCCTCTCGGCGACGGGCACCTCGGGCCCGGGCGGTCCGGCCTCGAGGGTCGGCGCGGTGACGATGTCGACGCCCGACAGATCGACGAAGTCGAGCACGAGACAATCCGCGGCGTCGGGGTGCAGTCGCATGCCGCGGCCGACGCACTGGAGGTACACCGACTCCGAGCGGGTCGGCCGGACCATCGCGATCGCACACACGCCGGGATCGTCGAAGCCCTCGGTGAGCACGCCGACGTTGGTGATGACGCGCAGCTCCCCACGGGCGAAGCGGGCCAACGTCTGCGCACGGGCGGGCTTGGGCATCTCGCCGCAGACCATCGCCGTGGGCACACCGATGCGCAGCAGCGCCTCGCACAGGTGCTCGGCGTGGCGGACGCCGACGCAGAACGCGATCGTCCGCCGGTCCCGCGCCAGCTCCTGGATCGCGCGGGCGACCAGCAGGTTGCGCTGCTCGATGTCGATCGCCTCGGCGAGCGCGCCCTGGTCGAAGTCGTCGCCGGCGACGGGCACCGCCCCGACATCGACGCCGGTGGCGATCCGCAGGCCCCGCAGCGGCCGCAGATAGCCTTCGTCGATCATCTGCCGCAGCGAGCGGTGGTAGACGATGCGCTCGAACACCTCGTCGAGCCCGCGACCGTCGGCGCGGCGCGTGGTCGCCGTGAAGCCGACCAGGGTGCCCGGCCAGTCGTCGGCGAACACACCGATCTGTTCGAGCACCCTGCGGTTGTCCGCAGCTATCGCATGGTGGCACTCGTCGTAGACGACCAGGCGGATGTCGCGGCCCGCGAGGACCCGGCCGATGCGCCCCTCGTGCAGCGACCGGATCGACGCCACCAGCACGGCCGCGTCACGCGGCGCGCTCGCGGTGCCCTGCTCGATGGCGACGATGCGGCGATCGCCCGGGTCCTGCCCCAGCGCGCGGGCAATCTTGTCGCGGGCCTGCGCGAGCAGCTCGTCGCGGTGGGCGAGCACCAACGCGGAGTGCCGCGCCTGACGGATCAGCTCGGAGAAGATCACCGTCTTGCCGGCGCCGGTGGGCAGCGCGAGGACCATGCGGCGCGTGCCCGCCCGCCGCGCGGCGATCACCGCGGCGATGGCCTCGCGCTGGTACGGCCGCAGCTCCATCGCCGCAGCGTGGCGCGTGCCGACGGGGCGCGCAAGACGGCGGTGGCGGACAGCGGCCGGACCGCCACCGCGGGCGCGCCACGATCACTGGCAGGCGAGGTGCACGTCGATCACACTGCCGCGAGCGATCGTCCCGCCACGACCGACGAAGCTGAACACGGCCCGCTCCACGCCGCAGTTGCCACGGCCATCGCACATCGGATCGACGTCGTACGTGAGCTCGATCGCGAGGATGCCGAGACTCGACAGCGGCGCGAGCTCTGATCCAGCACCCCGGCGGTCGGCGTCGTCGTCGGACCACACCACCAATGCGCCGAAGCTCGCGTCGGCGGCGGTGATGCGGCCATCGCCGTTGTCGTCGAGCTCGGCGAGGGCCGCGAACCCGTTGCGGGCGCGGCGGCCCGATGCCAGCCGCGTGCCCGAGCCGAACAGCTCGCGACCGTCCACGATGCCGCCGTCGCCGTCGCGATCCAGCGCGAGCCATGGCGTCTGGCTGGTCGGCCAGTCGGTGCTGACGCAACCGCCGGCCACGTCGAGATCGAACGCCGCCGCCGCGCTGGTGGCGTACTGGGGCTCGGCGCCGTCGAAGGACAGCACGAGCGGAGTGTTGCACGCGCACTCCGAGTCGATGTCGCAGTTCCACGTCGGCACGCCGGAGTCGAGGACGCACGTGTCGGCGCCGCACTCCTGCCCGCCCGCATCCCCGCCGGTGTCCCCGCCGTCGCCGCACACACCGCAGTCGAGTTCGTCGCCGGGCTGGCAGTCGGTTGCGGCGAGACACGGGCCCCACTTTCCGCCATCGCAGTACTGCGTGCCGCTGGCCGGACTGTCGCACGCGCGTGTCTCCGCCTGGACGTCGCACGCTTCGGGCTCGGGCTCGGGCTCGGGCTCGGGCTCGGGCTCGGGCTCGGGCTCGGGCTCGGGCTCGGGCTCGGGCTCGGGCTCGGGCTCGGTGCCACCGTCCGACGAGCTCTCGTCCGATAGCCCGTCGTCGTCACCCTTGCCGAGATCGCAACCCGCGATCGCTGCCACCAACATCATTCCACCCGTCGCCACCAATCCAGTCAGCCTGAGCATCGTCGTTCATCCCACCCCGGCGGCAAGTTACCGGTCTCACCCTACGAGTGTCGAAGTCAGCGCGACCGATCGCTTCGCGGGAGAAAAAAGCTATGCTGCGACCGTGGCATTGCGTAGCGGCGGGTGGGTGGCGATCTTGGCGTGTCTGGCGGCGTGCGGCGAGGCCGGCGATGGCGCGGGCGACGGCACGGACACCGGGGAGGTCGGCCAGACCACCGGCTCAGACACCGGCTCAGACACCGGCTCAGCGTCCGCCGCGGCGTCCGCAGACAGCACCTCCTCGACGTCGAGCCCGGACGTCTGCGACGACGATGGTGGCGACTTCGGGGACGAGACATCCGGCGGCGGCGCCGAGGGCACCGAGGCTGGGATGGGGGGCGACATCCCGATCGGGATCACCGTCTACGCGCTTCGCGAGGACGGCCTCGAGCCCGGCTTGCTGGTCGAGATCGAAGACCTGGTCATCACGGCGCCCGTCGTCGTCGACGGCATCGGCGAGCTGGTCTTCGTGCAGGGCATCGCCGGCGGCCCATACTCGGGCGTGACTCTCGCCGTCACGCACGCCACCGTCACGCTGCCGATCGGCACCCGCGTGCGCGTCATCGGTCGCGTCACCCGAAGCGGCGACGACGAGCAGATCCTCGTGCAGGGCGATGAGGCGGGGATCTTCGCCGATGGCGAGGCGGCGCTGCCCGAGCCCCACGTGATCGATCTCGCCGCGCTCACCGATCCCGACGACGCATTGGGGCCCTACGATGCGACGCTGGTCCGCGTGGAGACCCCCGAGGTCGTCGACGCCCCGCCGTGCCCCGGTGAGTTCGCGCTGGCGGCCGATCTGCGCGTCGACGATCTGTTCCTGGGAGCGCTGGCACCGACGCCGTCCGCCGGCACCACGTACTCGGCGATCACCGGCGCGCTGCGCCACACCGGCGCGGGCTTCGAGGTCGCGCCGCGATCACTCGACGATCTCCTCGAGTGATCGCGTGAGATCATCAGTCGGCGCCCAGGCGCGCGAGCAATCGATCGCAGGCCTCGACGCCGCCGCTGCGCTCGGCCTGCACGAAACCCTCGCGCGCCGAGCGGGCGAGCACCCGCGCCTCGGCCCGGTCGCGGCCGACCACGGCGTGCGCCAGGCCCAGCCGCACGCGCGCGAAATCGGCCGGAATCGCGCCGGCGCCTTCGCATGCCTGCAGCGCCCGCCGCAGCGCCGCCTCGGACGCGACGGGATCGCCCGCGGCGAGCTCGGATTCGCCGAGCGCGACGAGGTAGGCGATGAGATTCACCACCGCTGTGCCCTCGATGCGCTCGCGGATCGCGAGCGCATCGCGCAGCAGGGCAACGGCCTCGGTCGCCGCCTGCAGGCCGGCCGCGGTCGCCGGCGCATCGCCGGGTTGTGGCATGCGCCGGCGCAGCGCGGTCGCGAGGTTGTACTGGGCGTTGGCGACCTCGGCATCACCGGGCGCGCTGCGCTGCGCACTGGCGAGCGCTCGCCGGAGCCAGCGCTCGGCGACGTCGAGATCACCGACGCGCAGCCACGCGTTGCCGATCACGCCGAACAGCCGCGCCGTACTCGGGTGATCCTCGCCCCACACCGCGATCGCCGGCGCCACGATCGGACCGAGCTCGCCGAGCGCCTCCTGGGCCCGACCGATCCGCCCGAGGGCGCTACCGAGGTTCACGCGCGCGGCGATCGAGTCGGGGTGGGCGTCGCCCAGCGCGTCGACGAACAGCGCGATCGCACGGCGATGGTGCTCGATCGACTCGGCCTTGTCGGCGGCGCCGTCGCGGGAGATCACCAGCCCGAGGTTGTTCTCGAGCTGGGCGCGCAGCAGCGGCGGATCGCCGGCGGCGACGATGAGGGCGGCGGCCTGCTCGGCGAGCGCCCTGGCGTCGTCGATGCGGCTGCCGGCGGCCCCCACCGCGTACACCAGGTGCGTCATGGCGACCGCGCGCAGGATCGGATCGTCGATCGCCGTGGCGTGCTCGACCGCCCGCGACGCGGCCGCCTCGGCACCGGTGGTGTCGCCGCGCCGCAGCAGCGCTCGCGCCTCGAGCACGCGGGCGATCGCCGCGAGCGTCCGCGCGCCCTCGGCCTCTGCCTGCTCCGCGGCGATCCGGGCGTCGCCGAGCGCTGCCTCGAGCCGCGCAGCAAAGCCAGCGCCACCACCGAACACCAGCTCGGCGTGGGCACGTCGGGCGCGATCGAGGGCGAGGCGCGCGGCTTCGAGTCGGGCGTGCGCGGCATCGTCGAGGGTGCCCACCAGCTTCGCCCGCCGCGGATCGGAGCACGCCGCCGCATCCGGCAGGCCGATCGCACGGGCCGGCGCGGCCGCGATCGAGCTCGCAGAGGGCGCGTCCGTCAGCTCGTCGAGCAGCGCGCCGAGCTCGTCGCGCATCACCCGAAGGCACGCACGGCTGGCGGGCGCGAAGCTCGGATCGTCGCGCAACCGCTCGCCGACGCAGGCGGCCTGCGCACCGTCGATCATGCCCTGGGCGGCGGCGTCGATCCCCGCGCGCACCGTCACGAGCGAGGGCGCCGCGAACGGCATGTCCGAGGCCGCGAACGCTTCCCCGAGCGCGCGCTGCCTTTGGGCGCTCCACATCCCCCGCTCGAGCGCCGCCGCGCCGTCGCAGTCGTCGCCGCCCAGAGTGCGCCCCACGAGCACGGCGGTGCCGACGACCGCCGCGCCGACCGGTGCGATCCACCACCGCCGCCTGCGCTGCGCGAGCGCATCCACCAACGCGCCCATGTCCGGCCAACGCAGCGCAGGGTCGACCGCGAGCGCGCGGCCCAGGGCGCGTCGCACCGCCCGCGGCATCGTGGGCGGCCACACCAGCGTAGCGGCGGCGAATGTCGATCGTCGCTCGCGGATCGTCGTGCCCGCGAACGCGGGCCGGCCCGCGATCGCCTCGAACAGCGCCAGTGCGAACGCGAACTGATCGGAGCGCGCGTCGACGTCACCGCCGGCGAGCTGCTCGGGGGCCATGTAGGCCGGCGTGCCGACGAGGCTGCCGATCCGCGTGAGCCGCCCCAGCGCCCCGTCCACCACCGATGCCGGGTCGCCACCTGCCACGGCGCCCAGCCGTGCCAGCCCGAAGTCGACGACGCGCGGCCGCCCGTCGGTGCCGACCAGCACGTTGTCGGGCTTGAAGTCGCGGTGCACCACACCCGCGGCATGGGCCGCACGCAGGCCGCGACCGGCCTCGGCGAACATCGCGACGATGGCATCGACGTCGCGGGGCGTGGACGCCAGCCACTGTCCGAGCGTGCCGCCATCGACATACTCCATCGCGATGAACACGCCGAGTTCGCCACTGCCGACCTCGTGCACGACCACCACGTTGGGGTGCGAGAGCTTGGCGAGGCCGCGCGCCTCGGTGAGCAGGCGCGCGCCCTGCTCGGCGTCATCGCCGATCCCGGCGCGCAGCAGCTTGACCGCGACGTCCCGATCGAGCGCGTCGTCGCGGGCCAACCACACCGTGCCCATCGCCCCGCTGCCCAGCGCGCGCAGCACGCAGAAGCGACCCAGCCTCGGTGGCTGCGTGACCTCACCGAACAGCGCGGCGTGGACGTGCGCGGCGATCACCGCATCGGCGAGCGCGTCGTTCAAGGGGCTCACGGCGCCGGGCCCCCCGCGCCGTCATCCATGTCCGGAGCCCGCGACGTGACGGCGGATCTCCGCCGCCCACTGCAGCAGCTCGTCCTCGGTCGGCGCCGCACCGGCCTCGCCGTGCAGCACCAAGTCGACCCGGACCCGCAGGCGCTCGAGTCCACGCCGCAGCCGGCCGCGCACGGTGCCCTCGGGCAACCCCAGCGTCTCGCCGATCTCTGCCCCGCTCGCCCCTTCGAAGTACATCAATTCGAGCACCACCTGATCCTCGATCGGGATCTCGCGCAGCGCCGCGATGAGAGCCTGGGTCTCGCGCCGATCGGTGATGATCGAGCTCGCCGACTGCGGCGCCATCTCGCTGATGCACACCGTCGAGAAGTCGAGGGCCTCGCGCGCGTGCTTGCTGCGGCGGCGCAGGTAGGCGAACAGCACGTTGTTGGCGATGGCGTAGACGAAGCGACGAAAGCTGGTCTCGCCGCGGAACTCGTCCTTGCTGCTGACGCAGCCCAGGAACGTCTGGTTGACCAGGTCGGCGACATCGGACTCGACGGCGACCTTGTTGCGGAAGAACCGGATCATCTCCGGCATGCGCCGCCGCACCAACTCGCTGCCCGCGGCCTTGTCGCCTACGCGCCACGCAGCCAGCAGCTCGCCATCGTCGGGCCCAGCGCTCACTTGCGCGACGGTAGCACAGCGGCCATGCATCGAACGGGCTGCGCGTGATGTCGGCGCATGGCGTGCATCGTCGCGCCCGACTCGATGCACGATCCCCCGTCGTTGCCGCCGACGACCACGGCGTCTACCCTGGGTGCCCTGGAGGCCGACCCGCATCGCGCGCCCGAACCCACGCGTCGGCCACCGGTGCACGCGACGCGATGGACGTGGGTGTCGCCCGCGCTGGTGCTCGTGGGCGCAGCGGCGGCACTCGGCATGGACGGCATGTTGCGGTGGATCGCGATGGCGACGATGCTCGCGGCCCTGCCCTCGGCGTGGGTGGTCGTGCGTGGCCCCGAGCACCTCGCCGCCGTGCCCGCGCGCGCGTGCGCTGTGGTCCCTGCGTTGCTCGTCGTCGTGGCGTCGACGTGGATGCTGTGGCCGCTGGTCATCGGCGAGCCGCCGGCGTCGCGCGATCACGCGATCCATTATTTCCAGGCCCGCATCCTCGTCGACGAGATGCTGCCGTCGGGGCGCCTGTCGGGCTGGACCGAGCGCTTCAACCACGGCTTCGCGTTCGGCGAGGGTTATCCGACGCTCGGCGTGCTGTGGGTGAGCGCGGCGCACCTCGTGTCGTTCGGCGCGATCGGTCTGCGCACCAGCTATGCGTGGGGCCTGCTCGGCGTGTGGGCGCTGTCGCTGTGGGGCGTGTGGCGGATCGCCGCCGCCGTCGCCACCGACGTGCGCGTCCGGCAGCGTGGCGAGGGCACCGAGCACGACGCCTTCGCGCACTGGGCCGGGTGCGCGGGCGCCATGGCGTGGCTGGTCGATCCCGGCGCCGCGCGGCAGGGCGGCTGGAACTACCTCATGTTCCACGGCGTGTGGCCGCAGCAGCTGTCGACGGCGCTGTGGATCGCGGCGGTGGTCGTGATGCTCGGTGCGCTGCGGCGCCCGAGCCTGCGTTCGTTGGCGCTCGCCGCGATCCTGCTGGCGGCGAGCATACTCGCGCACCCGTTCGGACTGCTCACCGCGGCCGCGTCGGCGGTGGGCATCTTCGTGGTGGCGATCGTGGCCCCCGATGCCACGCGGTGGTCGGGCGCCCGGGTACCGCTGCTGCTCGGCATGCACGTGTTCGCGGCGGCCCTCGCTGCCGCCGGCGT
Organism: Nannocystales bacterium; assembly: GCA_038325765.1. GTDB lineage: Bacteria > Myxococcota_A > Polyangia > Nannocystales > Nannocystaceae > Xiheibacterium. The sequence continues at coordinate 18,686 of JBBQJI010000048.1, read as the reverse complement.
CGCCACGTTCTTCGCCGCCGCGGGCGAGCTCGGTCGCTCGCCGGTGGCATGGTCGGAGCTCGGTGAGCTCGCGGCGCGGCTGGCCACGGGCGAGCTGCTGGCGGGCACGTGGGCGTGGACCGGCGGGTTCGCGATCGTGGGTGTGGCGCTGGCGCTGTGGAGCGGACGGGCGGCCGCGTGGCTGGCCGCGGGACTATGCTGCGGCCTGCTGCTGCTCGGCTCGCGCGAGGCGATCACCGTGCTGCGCTTGGATCTGGTCGCCAGCGGCTTCAAGAACCTGCAGTTCCCGCGCTTCGCCATCGCGTTGAAGCCGGTGGCGTTCGCGCTGTCGGGGGTCGCGCTCGCCGTCGTCGTCGCCGCCACCGTGCCGTGGCTGCGCGCGGCCTGTGGCGACAGCGCGCGGCGACGCCTGTTCGTCGCGGTGGTGATCGCCCCGGGGATCGCGGCGATGCTCGGCCGCGCCGATCTGTTCGCACACCGACCGGTCGCCGCGATCGACACCCTCGCTGCCAGCGGACTGGCAGAAGCCGAGCAGGCGCTGCGCGAGGCGTTGATCGCCGAACGCGAGGTGACGCCAGGAACGATGCGCGTGGCGTTCCTGCGCGCGCAGATGGGCGGCGGCACCTATCCGCTGTTCGCGATCGGCGACGCCGGTGTCGCGGCGGTGCTCGACGGCCACGTGGCGACCGTGAATTTCGATCGCCTGATCGAGCGGCGCTCGCCCCAGGTGCTGCGTCGCCTCGGCGTCACCCACATCATCCACGATCGGCCGCTGCCCGATGGCGAGGCTGACCTGGCCCGGCTCATCGAGCCAGTGGGGACGTTCGGTCCCTACGCCCTGGGCCGCTTCGCGCAGCCGCCCGACACGGACGCGCGCTTCGTCGACGGCGACGGCACGGCCTCGGTTGTCGAGCACGGCCCCTCACGCCGCGTCTATGACGTGCAGACCGGGGGAGCGACGTTCGAGGTCCCCCAGGCGCCGTCGGCGAGGTGGCAGTTCGATCTGGATGGCGAGCCGCTCGAGTCGACGACGACGAGCGTGCGCGGTGGCATGGAGCTGCTCGCGGTGTTCGTGCCGCGCTCGGGTCGGCTCACGCTGACGTACGTCACGCACCCGAGCGAGCGGCGCGGGCGGTGGATCAGTCTGGTGGCGGGGATTTTGGCGCTGGGGATGCTGCCGTGGGGGCGGCCGCTGGGCTGGTGTGCGCGGGTCGGTACGCCTGGGGTGCTTCGCGGGGTCCGGATCGGGGCGATCGCGGTCGCGGGGATCGGGGTTGCGGTGGTGGTGAGGCGGCAGCGGGATCAGCTCGCGGTCACCTGGCACGAGTACGCGGATACGCGGATGTATGCGCGCGAGGAGCCGCCAGGGTTTGTCGACGATCTCACAATCGCGGGGGAGATCACCGTCGAGCGCTCGGCGCGGCCGATCTGCGACGGGGTGCTCGGTAAGGACGCGTTGGTGGATTGCGAGGAGGGGGACTATCGGCCGAACCCGTCGTTCGTGTACCTCGAGCCGTACCTGTACCGGTGTGTCTCGTTTGGGATTGCGCCGGGTGACACTGCGACAGTGAAGCTGGGCGAAGGTGGGGACGAGGTCGTGGGGTTTGCGAGCCGGAGCACGCGGGTCGGGAGGGGGCGTGGGCTGCGGTTTGGGATCGGTCGACGGATGCAGCTGCTGGGGAATCGGCGGGCGGATCTGTATTTCGCGGGGGGGGAGAACGGCGACGGGGCGGTGCTGACGTTGGAAAATGGGGGGGACGAGGTGGAGTCGGTGTGCGTGGCGGCGGCGCGGTTCGCTGGGGGGCGGTGAGGAGGGGGCGGTAGGAGGGGGCGGTTCGCTGGGGGGCGGTGAGGAGGGGGCGGTGAGGAGGGGGCGGTGAGGAGGGGGCGAGGGAGGAGCGGGGGAACCGGCCTGTCGCGGCGCGGCCGCCGCCTCCTCACCACCTGGCGCGCGCCGGGAACATCTCCACCCACCTCGCAACCTCGACACGACCGCCCACCCATGTGTCACTTCGCGCTCACCGCGTCCGGCGCCAGCACCAGCGTGCGCTCGATCACCGCCCCCGCGTCGACGTCCAGGTCCTCCCGGTACCCGCCCACGTCCGGATGCCCACTCCCCACCACGACCCGCTGGCGGCACGCGAGCAGCGTCACCTCGCCGCCCTCCCCGATCGGATGCTCGATGTCTGCGACCGCCGCACCGTCGTCGGCCAGCCCGGTCCGCAACGTCGGCGCCAGCGGCTGGCCATGCAGCGCGGAGATCTGCAGCCGCAGCGTCGCGGTCGCCATCCCGGGGAAGTCGCCGTGCCCGAGCGTCTTCGTGTCGCCCTCGCCGACCACCACCGTGATCGTCGACTCGCGACCGCACCGGTGCCGCGCCGTGATCATGTGCTCGCCCGCAACGATCTCGGTGGCCTCGGTCGGCGGAGCACCCACCTCCCCGTCGTCGACCTGCACGCTCACCCCGGGCACGAGGTCGAATGCCAGCCTCGTGACCTCCGCCTCGCCTGCTGCGGCAGCCCCCACACCATCGGAGGGCTGACCAAGTCGCTCGCGCATGGACTCGACCATTTCGTTGCAGCCGCCTGCGACGGACGCGGCTGCGCTCAGCATCACGCAGGCGTGGACGCCTCGCCATGGACGCAAGAGGCGCGTGGACAAACTCTCGACTCGGGACATACGGCTCTCCTCCAGGGGTGCTGATCGACTGTGCCCGTCGTGGCGCCGCCGATGGCGAAGGTCAGGGTGAGGGGGGGGTGAGGGGGGGTGAGGGGTTCTCGCTTCGAGGGACGTCCGGTAGAGTCTGCGCTGGACTCGACCCAACGTGGGATCCCGCCCGAAGCGGCGCCAGCATGGCGAGTCCTGCCGGCGCGGCGCAAGTGCTCCAGCCGCCGATGCGGGCCGGCGCGGCCCATGCCGAACACCGTCCGCGGGTGGATGGCCGGCCCGTCAGTGTACTGGCGGCCGCATGCCCCGCGGTGGCTGCGGCATCCGCACGGGCACGATTTGGCCGCTCGCGCTCTCCGCGACGCAACGCGGCTACCTGCCCCGTCCTCCGCGTCTCGCGCGTCCGTCACGTCCCATGTGGGCGAGCACGGTTGCAACCCCAGCCTTCGCGCCGCGGCGGGTGCTGACCGCCGAGCATCTGGTGGTGTTCGCGATCTCCTAATTGTTCCCGAGGGCCGGCTTGGGAGGCCGTTTCTGCGCGCCGTCGTGGCGCAGCCGCCACGACGCCAAGAGGCCGGCCAGCACCGAGCCGATTGATCCGAGCAGGAGGTCACTGAGTGTGTCCTCGAGGCCGGCGCCGAAGTCGAACAGCCACTCGACCCATTCCCACACGACGCTGGCGGAAATGCCGAAGCTCGTGACCATGACGATGAACAGTATCGGGTGCTCGCGGAATTGCACCCGAACCGATTGATCGACGGCATGAGCGAGTGTCAACGCGATGACGAAGGTCGTGAACAGATGAGAAAATTCATCGAACGGCCCGGGCTGTCTGAACAATCCCCACGCGTACCCCACCCCGTTGAGTAGTCCAATCAAAGAGAACAGGAAGGTGAAAAGTGGCGGGACACGCTGCTTCCCGAGCAAGAGAAACGCGCTGACACCTGCGAAGCCGAGCAAGGTCGTCGCGCCTGACGACCGCGCCGTCGTCAGCAGGGCGACAACGGCGACGATGATTGATGCCATCACCCCCAGCCACGCCGCTCCGCGCCACAGGCGCGAGTTTCTATGGAAGAACTCGACAGGAGCGTTCATGGGTTCCCCGTCGAGTCCACGAGGTTACTCAGGCTACTCGCCGCCTGGCCGTCGGGCGTTCGTCCGACGACGCTCAATGAGCCGTCGGTCTCGAGGACGACCGCTTCGATCGACTCGAGACTCGCAACGCCCGCGCCGCGGATGGCTGCGAAAAGTTCACTTGGCGTCACCCGTTGCGCACATAGCGCGCGCTCCAGGACCCGACCGCGGTGCAACACCAAGGTGGGTTCTGCTCGTACGGCGCGCTTCACCCACGGAAGCCGGACGCTGGTCCAGGTGACGGCGAACTGCAACCCGATCAGCACCGCCAGCCCGAGCATTCCTTCGGACAGCGCCACGTCGCTCGAAAGGATCGTCGTCGCCAGCGTCGAGCCCAGTGCGACGGTGACGACCAGATCGAATGCATTGAGCTTCGCCAGCGTGCGCTTCCCCGAGACGCGCAGAAAAACAACCAGGCCGACGTATGCAAGTACACCGACGAAGAGCGTGCGGAGAAGTCCGTGCCAGTTTTCGAAGAACATGCGACTGCTGAATTGTTGGGGTGGATGCCGGTGGTGACGCCATGGCCGCCGGGCATACGGTTCGCCCAGACCGGCCGAGCAGCGGGACCGCCCGAGCAGCGGGACCGGCCGAGCAGCGGGACCGGCCGAGCAGCCCCTGATCAGCCCCTGGTCAGAACCTGATCAGCCCGGACCAGCCGGTCAGCCCGCGCCCACGGCGGCGCCAGTGTCCTCACTTCCACCATCGCTCCCAGTCGGGATGACCCACGCTACCGGGATCAGCGCACGGGCCAAGCCGGGGAGCCCGAGGGCGGAGAGTCGCTTCGGGGCTTTGCGGGGAATCGTCATTGTCCGCAGCGGAGTGCAAGGGATGGACCACAAGCATTCCGAATGATCTGGCGAGGCGGCGGGGCCGGCACCGGCCGGCACCGTGCTGCTGCGACCTCCCTGGCGGTTTCGCGCGGGGCGAGAACGCCGCGGGGAGGCCCGACGACGACTGTGCACGCCGCGTGGAACCACTTCACACCGCCTCACCTCGACGGACTGAGGCACGTGTGAACGCCGGGCAGCAAGCGCGGGAATCTGCGCGCGAGCTGGCTGAGGCCCGGGTCGCACCGCGGGAGGCGCAGGCCTCGCCACGGTGTCGATCGCGATGGCGGGGGTCGGCGGTCTCGTGCTCGGGCGGGCCGACGCGCGACTGCGCGTCGTGATTCCCCAGGCGCAGATCAAGCGGCGGATCAAGGCAGGCGCCGCTCGGCCGGCTCCCTGGCGTCGGTGCGGCCGACGCGACGGCGGACCAGCGCGCGCTCGACCTGCTCGACCGCCAATGCCCAGGCCCGATCCTGCTCGGTGCTCGATCGACTCGATCGCGCGGCGTGGCGGTTGCTCAGCTTGGTCAGGGTCGCACCCGCGTCGCATGCGAGAAGGGCGGCGCGATTGAGCACGCCGAGGCTGGGTCCGACGTCCAGCTGCACGAGATCCGCCTTCGCCGCCTGCCCTGCCAGCGTGGGTGGCCGTCGGGTAACGGACGTCGCCCTCGCGTGGTACCGCCAATGGGGTTCTGCGCTCCGAGGCAAGGACATAGCCGATCGCGGTCGACTTCTACTTCCGTCAGCGGGTCACCGACGCTGAGCTCGACCTCGCGTTCGCCTTGCCGTTCGCCTTGCTCGAGAAGGCGGACCGGGACCTCGCGGCCGACCTGAACATCAATGGCATCCGCCGGTTCGCGGTTCGAAACGGCAGCTCGACCACCCATTCGAGTTCGAGGTTCGCGTCGCGAGTGTTTCGAAATCTCTTCAACGTGGCCAGACTGACGCCGTCACCTTCGATCGTCGTAGCCGACTCTCTCCGCTGTATCGTAGGCCCGCTCACCTCGACGGCTCCCAGCAGCCCCCGCGGCTCGCCCGCCCGCCGCCGGCTCGCTCTTCAAAACGCTCAAGCACTTCAAAACGCTCAAGCACTTCAAAGCGCTCAAGCACTTCAAAGCGCTCAAGCACGCGGGCGGGCGAGAAGTAGCGTCGACCTCCGAGCCGTGGCACCGGCCTCGCGCATCAACGCGAGGCTGGTCCCTGATCGCGACGACGCATCAGCCGAAGATCGCCGTACTGCGCCTCGACCACGTAGTCGGCCTCGAGACGCTCGCGCAGCTCCGTGAACTGCTCGAGCGGATCCGGTCGCGCGCCGAAGGCGTCGACCATCGAGGGGCTGTACACGAAATACGCCGGTGGCTCGCGGTCGAAGTCGGCGATCACCTCGTCGGCGATCGGCCCCGGCCGGAACACCGGACCGGCCCCGCTGCCGAACTCGGTGTTGGTGTTGAACGTGGTCAACGTACCCAGCGGCTTGTAGACGCGGGTCGCCGAGCGGCGCTCGCTCCAGTAGTAGATCGGCCACGCAGTCCAGCCCCACGCCATCACCGTCGCACTCGCCGGTGTGCGCTCGCGGATGTACGCCCCGGCAGACTGCGCCGCCGTGCGCCCGCCCTGGAGCCGTCTCGCCATCGCTTCGTAGCGATGACCACGACCGCGTCCGATCTCGACGAGCTGCGCGAGCACCAACGCGCCGAGCACCGCCGCGAGCACGCGGTCGCGCGCGTGCACGCGACGTAGCAGCGCAGGATGGCCGGCGAGCAGCCCGAGCGCGGGTGCGTACTGCACGAGGTAGTGCAGGTAGAAGCGCGAGCCGCCGATGCCGGCCGCCACGATCGAGAGCAAGAGCCACGCGACACCCGGGATCCACGGCGCCCAGCCCCCGCGACGCTCGCGGACCGCCGCGTAGCCGGCGAGCGCGACGACGCCGAGCGGAAACCAGAACACGACGACCAGCTGACGAGCGACCGACGGGAGCACGGTCAGGCCACCGCTCGAGGCGCTGCTGTAGTCGCGGGCCACCGACCAGGGCGCGAGCGCAGCGATCAACGTCCCGAGTCGGCCGGCCGCGATCCACGGCATCGCCACCACCAGCGCCATCGCGAGCGCGCCGACGATCCAGGCCAGCACCGCCGTCCAGCGCGCGCCCGGTAGCTTTTGCCTGCGCGCCCACAGCCAGACGATCGCCAGCACGAGGGCGAGCACCACCGCGCGTTGGATCGTCATCACCGCGAGGCACGCCCCCGCGCCAGCCAGCACCGACCACTGCAATCGATTTGCTCGCAGCCCACGCAACGCTGCACCGACCGCGATCGCCGAAGCCGGCGTCATCCAGCCGGAGTAGTTGTACGAGAACATCCCCATCGCGACGAGCGCGACCATCGCGGCGATCGCCGTGGATTCGCGACGCGTGGCACCATCGTCGGCATAGACCGCCTGCGCGGCCCAGCCCACAGCCCACGCGCCGACCAGCAGCCACAGCCCATAGACCAGCTGCAGCGACTCGAGGCTGCGGCCGAGCATCGCGATCGACAGCGCGGCGAGCTCGAATGCGCCCGGCGGCTTGATCTCGACGGTGTCGACGTAGGGCAGCCCGCCGCGCAGCAACAGCTCGGCGTTGTAGACGATGCCGGCGATGTCGGGGTTGGGGAATTCGTCGTCGAGCACGTGCAGGCGCTCGCCGAGGAACGCGACCACGCCGAGCGCGACGATGACGGCGGAGCGCCGACGAGCGTCATCGCCTCGAGGTGCCGGCGCGTCGGTCATGTGGTCGGGGCGAGCACGACCGCGAAGCTGCGCAGATCGGCGGGGTCGTAGCGTAGCGCGACGATCTGCCTGGGCTCGAGCCGCGTCCATCGATCGGTCGGGCAGGTCTCGACGAAGCGATGACAGCGGGTGCGATCGAGGTCGCGCTGGCGATAGGCGAGCTCGGACACCGACAGCCGCTCGGGGACGTCGGCCTCGACCACCACCGACATGATGTCGTGGGCGAACGCGCGACGCGAGCGCTCGACGACGCGGGCCTCGACCCGCTCGCCGCTGCCGAGCGCACGTCCACGCCGACGCATCGCCATCGCGAGCAACGCGGCGTTGCGCAGCCCGACGAAGCTCACCACCAGCGGCATGATGCTCATCAGCGCGACGGTGACCAGGCCCGCCTCGCTCTCGAACCAGCCGAAGCGAGCGATCGGCCGTGCGAACGCGACGAGCAGCAGCAGGCCCAGCGCACCGAGCTGCGCCCAGAACGCGGCCGAGGCGAAGTCGCGGGCCGCCTCGGTCGGGGCGCGCTGGATTCGGCGCATCGTCAGGAGCATGCCGAGCACGCCCGCCATCACGAGCGTCAGGATCGTGAGAACCCAGCTCATGACCAAAGTGTGCCCCAACGCGCGGCCGGTTGCTACGCTCCGGGAGGCACGTCGTGGAAGCGCGCAGTTCCGGCGAGGGTGAGCGGTCCATGCTCGTCGCGCACGGGCAACGCACCGAATGGTTCAGTGATCGCCGGGCCGGGCACCCGCACCTGTAGCTTCCGATGATGGCCAAGCACGCGATCGCGCGGCGCTTCTCGTAGGGCAACGCTGCGAGCGGAGTCTTGGTTCGCAGAGTCCGTCGAGTTCTCGACGCGCCGTCCGATCGTCAGCCGGTGGGTGGCTTCCACTCGAGCGTCAGCCGCTTGCCGGTCGTCACGCAGTCGCGCAGATAGAGGTTGATCAGGGTCTGGTACGGGATGCCAGCCTCCTGCGCGAGTCCATTGAAGTAGGCGACCGTGTCCGCATCGAGCCGGATCGTGACCTGCCGCTTCAAACGCCTCGCGTAGGGGTTGCGTCGCGCGCCGGAGAAGTCGTAGCTCTTTCTCATGGTGTCCACCGTTCCTCGTAGTCGTCGCGTTCGCGCGTGTCGGCTTTGCGCGCCGAGGTGATCCGGATCTCCCCGTGAGACTCGCGCACGCAGTGGCAGACGACCAGCAGTCGGAGGGTCGAGCTCAGGCCGAGCAGGACGAAGCGGGCTTCGTCCTCGGAGTGCTCGGGGTCGTCGATGACGAGTGCTCGCTCGTCGTAGAACGCGGTCCGAGCCTCGAACCCAACGCCATGCTTGCGGAGGTTGCTCGCGTTCTTGCGCGCGTCCCAGGCGAACCGGAGGTCTGCCATCGAAGGGTCAGGATACTACTACTTTGTAGTGGGTCCAGCGGCGTCGACCTCCAGTCACGGCACGAGGCCGATGGCGCCGAGCAGCTCGTCGACCACCAGAGTGTCGTCGGCCACGCGCTGCCCGGTCGCAGACACGCGGTCGTTGGCGGCCATGACGGCCTCCGACACGCAGGGCTCCACCTCGCCGTCGAACAGCGCGACGTAGTCCGCGAACGCGTCGGCGAACTCGCCTCGCGCGTCGCCCAGCGCCAGCAGGTGCGAGCGCGCCTGCAGCAGCCGCGCGGCGGAACTCTCGATCTCGGCCGCCGCCATGGCGAAGTCGAGGCACATCGTGGACGCTTTGCGTTGGTAGATCAGTCTCACGGGCGGCGGCGAGCACGTCATCGAGGCGACGCCGGCGAGCGCCGCCGTCTCCGGGCAGAGCACGCTGCCCTCGCCGGGAGTCGCCCACGAGTCGCAATCCAGCGAGCAGTACGCACCGTCGTCGAGGCAGAGCCGGTCTCCGGCGTCGCACGCCTCGAGCATCGACTCGCACTCCCCGGCGCACCGCCCCGCGCACTGACCTTCCACGAGTTCGCATGAGCCGGTGCACGCGCCCTCGCACGTCCCCGTGCAAGCGTCTCCGTCGGTCTCGCAATGACAGTCCCCCTCACATACCCCCATGCACACGCCTTCGCATGCCGAGGCCACCTCGGGCCAGCTCGAGAAGGGCGACGAGAAGAAGTACGGCGAGGGCAAGCGGGCGTACGACGAAGGTGAGTTCGGAAGCGCCGCGAAGACGTTCAGCGAGATCATGAATCACGTGCCGGAGTCGCCGACGAACCGCACGATCCGCGCCTCGCTCGTGCTCGACATCATGGCCGCGTATCAGGCGGCGTACGAGGGCAGCGGCGACATCGCGATGCTGAAAGCCGGCATGGATGCCTACTACGGGTACTTCCGGGCGTACCGCGATCGCATGCGTCGACGAACATCCCGGAGTCGGTCGTCGAGGCGTGGTTCGTGATGAAGGAAGCGCTCGGCCACGCCGAGGCGGGCAACCACGGCGGCACGAACAACGGCGGCACGAACAACGGCCCCGCAGTGAAGCCCGCCTCAGGCAACGCGGCCGGCTCGACCGACGACCCGGAGAATTCCGGCACCACGCTCATCGCGACCGGTGCAGTGCTCCTCGCCCTCGGCGTCGGCGCGACGGCGATGATCGGCATCGGCGCGATCGAGGGCAAACGCGCGCGCGAGGACGGCAAGTTGCCCGGCTACTCCGACGAGCAGCGCGAGGGCATCGACAAGCGCGGCCGCTCGATGAACTGGCTGCTCATCGCCGGAGCAGTGACCGCACCCGTGCTCGCCATCGCAGGTATTTCTCTCGTCGTCGTCGGGGCGAAGAGCAAGCGGAAGGCCCAGCTTGCCCTCGCTCCGTCGGTCACTCGTCGATTCGCCGGCGTAGTCCTACGCGGGCGCTTTTGACGAGCGTGAGCCCACGCGGGTGTCCGTCCGGCTCTGGTCCGGTCGGATCGAGACTCGCGTGGTGTGCCCGTGAATCGCTCGGCGCGACCACACGGCACGGGGCTCGTGGGCGGCCCCGGCCTCCGCCTGTGACCGGCGTACGCGACGCAGAGTTCCGGCACATCGATGGAGTCGAGCCCCACTCACCCGATCACAACGCCGCCGATCCCGGGCTCTCGCCTTCTTCGCACCTGTCCCACAGGCGGAAGTCGAGCGGTGAGCGGCCCTTGTCGACCTTCGCGCCGGCGCGCGCGTACTCGTCGGGAGCGGGGACGTAGGCGTAGACGAACTCGCGCTCGCTGCGGATCGGGTGGCCATCGTTCGTGTCGTCGACGTCGGCGTGGTCGCTGCGCTCGGTGACGACCAGATCGGCGTGGCCGTCGGCGTCGCGATCGGCGAACGACTCGCGGCCGGTATCGGCGCCGAAGTACACGCGATCGTCGAGCGTGACCGCGATCTGAGCGCGCAGTGTGCCGTCGTCCTTCGTGCCGTAGATTCGCAGCTCGCGACGCTCGACTCCCCCGATGCCACACAACATCAGTGTGAAGCCGAACCGCACCAGGAGCTCGCGCTTGCCGTCGCCGTCGTAGTCGTCGGTGAACAGCGCAACTGGGGCGCGCTCGGGATGCTCGAGGCCGAAGTCCTCCCAGGACACGAGCGCGCGGCGATCGACGAGGCGAAGTTGCGTCGCCGCGGCATCGATGAGCAGTACGTGCGTCGTCCATGCGCTGTCCTCGGGGCCGCGCTGCCCATCGGTGGTGCGGATCGCCGCGGCCCACCGGTCAGCGCCGAGGCCGACGATGCTAGTCGCCTTCGCGGGGCGGACGAGACCCTCGGTGCGCGCGAGCGCGAGCACGTCCGCCCACGCCGGCGCGGTGCCGATCGGCGCGAGCGTCCGGGGTCCAGCCGGTGCGGTGGGTGGCTCCGCGGCGATCTTCGGATCCTCCGGCACGGTCGCGACCGCCGCGGCGTCGTCGGCGATCGCCGGCGGCTCGCTCGGCTTCGAGGTCTCGACGGGCTGCGCGTCGATCGGGGGCTTCGAACACCCGACGAGCACGACGATGGCGAGCGCTCGATGCATCGCCACTGAGCCTATCACGAGCGCCGGGTGTTCCCGTAGTCTGGGCGCCGCATGGCCCCTCGCGTCGAACCGAAGCGCCTCGTCGATCTCGCCGACGACGACATCGATGCGCTCCGCAACGCGTTCGTCGCAGCCGAGTACGACGAGCGTCGCGTGACGAGTGCGAGTCGATCGCACCGCGTCAGCTCGACGCCGTTCGCGTGCCTGCAGTGCTGCACCAGATCGCGCTGCAAGACGACGCGGCGGCGGTGCTGACCGCGGTGTTCGCCTACGGCGGCACCGTCGGGAGCGACAGGCTCCTCGCGGTGCTCGGCGACTCGGCCTTCGGCGCGCTCGAGCGCACAGAAGTGCTCGTGCACGACGACGATCGCGTGCGCTCGCTCGTTCGCATCCTGCCATACCGCGGCGTGTGGATCGCATCCGACGATCTCCACGATGACGCGAGTCCAGCCATGTTCGTCGCCGAACCGAGCGCGCTCGGCGGCTACACCGCGAAAACACTCGAGCGACTCCTCGAGGCCGTGCGCTGGTCGTCCGCGAGCGGCAGCGATCTACTCGCGGCCGACGTCCGACCGAACCGGCCGCGCGCCTCGTGCACGAGCAGTCGCTGTCCGGTGTCGGTGATGCGCGGCTGTGGGTTCGCTTCGAGCGCGGCGCCGGCGTCGAGCAGGAGCTGAGCGACACTGCGGCGGTGCTCGTCGAGTGTCTGCGCGATCATCAGCCGCTGTCGATCGCGATCGAGGCCTGGGCGCACCACCTCCACGGCGATGACGATGTTGATCTCGACGATGTGGCGGCGCAGGCGCTCACGTTCGTGCGCCAGGGGCTGCGCTCGGGGCTGCTCGTCGTCGGCGAGTGACGCCAAGGGTCGTGCTACGCTCCGAATATGGTGCGCAACGCCGGTGCAATTGCGGCACTGCTCGCGCTGGTTGCCTGTGAACGGGAGGGTCTGACGTGCGCGGAGCAGCCCGGCTTCGTGTGTCCGATCGCCGGCACCGGCGATCTCGGCTTCAATCGCGACGGCATCCCGGCAAAGGATGCCGACCTATTCCTCGTGTCCGCCGCGCGTCGCGGTCCCGATGGCCGCATGGGTGATGGACTTCAACAACCATCGCCTGCGCCGGATCGACGACGAAGGGCGCATCGAAACCGTCGCCGGCCACGGATTCCACGCGCTCGCCGACGTCACCGTGCCGGCGCTCGAGTCACCGCTCGAGAACCCGATCGACTTCGACTTCCTCGCCGATGGTCGGGTCGTGATCGCGTCGTATCACGATCCTCGTGTGCTCGCCGTCGACGCCGAAGGGCCGCTTCGAGGTGCTCGCCGGGCTCGGCGAGGAGGGGATGGTCGGCAACGAAGGCGACGGCGGCGATGCACTTGCCGCGATGTCCATTCAGCTCGACGGCGGGTGCGGCGGATCAACCTCGAGTGACGCGCTACTGCGGGATCGCGCAGGTCCAGCCGTAGTTATGTCGCCGCGGAGATCGCGTCGAGGACCGCCGGGATCCCCTCGAGTCGAACGAGCGCCGCTTTGGGACCGAGTTCGCGTTCGTCCATCAGCTTCTTGGTGAGCACGGCGTCGCCCGAGACCGCGGCGACAGCTGCCCTGAGCAGCAGACGGGAGGCGAGCTTGTGCTCGAGCCGTGCGACGTGCACGGGCAGGTAGTTGTTGCGCTTCGCCTCCTCGGGACTCATGGCGCGCACCTCCTTCAGGGTTGTCCCGAGCTCTTCGAGCTGTTTGTCGAACGCCTTCGCGGCGGCGGAGATGAGCGCCTTCGCAGACTTCTTTCCGAGTTGCTTTGCGGCGTAGGCCGCTCCCAGGGAACACTCGAGCATGCCGTCCTCTCCACGGAGGTCGTTGCTACTCCCGAGCTCGAAGCAGCCGAGCGCTCCTTCGAGGTGATTCTGGACGCAGGCGATGTTTCCGAGCGTGGACCAGGCCATGGAGCTGCCCAGCGCGCCGAAGGTGACGACGTCGTCCCAACGCGCCAGCGTCGCGCAGCGATCCGCCAACGCCCGCGCCCATGCGTCGCGCTCGTGGGGTCGCTCTTGGTCGACGACGGCGCGGACCTCAGGCCGCGTGAGCACGGCCACCGCTTCGGTGTCTGGAAGTCGTCCGGAAAACTCGACGAGCTTCTCCAGCGCACGCTGAGGTTGCGCCGCCTTGACCAGCGCCTTCACGAGCCTGTCAACCTGATTGGCGTCATCGCCGGTCGCTTCGGGACCACCGAAGAGCTGGCCCGCGTTCATGGCCTTCAAGGTGAGGTGCACCATGGCCGACAGCGGCCCGAACTCCTTTGGCGCTCTCGTTTCGTGGTCCCATTCGAATAGAACCGCCTTGGGGTTCACGACGAGGAAGTTGCCGGACCCGTCAGCGGCAAGCGGGATCAGCTCGCTCGGGAACTTCGCAGTCTCGCGCAGCATGCGGGCGGTCTCGGCTGACTCCTGCACCGAGAGCATCGTCTCCCATGCAGACTCGCCGCTCGTGATCCACAGCTCCTCGCCGGCGCTCCCACCATCGAGCCAGCTCCAGATCGTTTGCACCGAGGCGGGGATGGGGCCGAGTTCTTCCAGCGGCGTGAAGTCGCTCGCGGCTCGAATCGAAGCGTGACGCTTCGGTGCGTACGCCGCCAGCGCGCGGTCCAGCTTGGCGATGAGCTTTCCCATGGCGCTGTGGGCACTCGGCGAAGGCGCGACCGCAGCCGGCTTCTGCTTGCTCGCGCCGGATTTCTTGGAGGGGGAGGCTCGGGGCACCGCGGTGGGTTTGCTTGCCACCCGCCGAGTCTACGCACGAAACCGCACGCCGCCAAGCATCGGATCATCGACATCCTATACGCGGTGCTCAACGCGGATCTCGAGAACGTCGCCCGCACGTTCTACGGGCTGTCGGTCCGCACCGGACCCGTCGACTACGACAAGTTGGGTCGTCAGAAGGATGTGTGGGCGGTCTTCGGCTCTGGAAGTGCGCCCATCGAGTGGTACAGGGCGATCTGCGTGGCTTCGAAGGTGCGCAGGCCGTACGCGCGTCTGGTGATCACGTCGAGCTTGTTGTTCTGGCCTTCGACGGCGCCGCTGGAGGTGGCGCCGCGGGCCTCGAACCAGTCCATGATGAGGGCGTGGTGGTTGTGCATGTTCTGGCGAGCTTCTGCACCGGTGGGATCCGGGTGGGATCCGGGAGCGCAGCGCCCGAGTGATCCAGGCGGTGAGGAACTTCGTCGCCGAGGCCGTGGAGGTCTGCTCCCACAGGAGCTGGAGATCTTCCTCGAGGAGGTAGGCGCGAGTGGTCTCGAGGTTGCACTCGAGGAGATCGGCCAGCTTGATGTACTGCTTCTCGCTGGGGTGCTCGGGGCGCCGGAACAGACACCAGCGGCTGTGCTTCAGGATCGGCTCGTGGCCGTCGCGCTTCATCTGCTTGACCTCTCCGGCGCGGACCTCGTCGATGGCCCGGTTGAGGTCGGCCGCGAGCTTGGCCGCGATGTGGAAGTGGTCGAGGACGTGGACCGCCTGCTTCGCCCGGCGCGCGAGCACAGCGATGTATGGCCGCCACATGTCGCTGCACACGAAGCGAAGATGTCGCGCGCGCGGGCCGAACTCGTCGAAGAAGTTGTCGAGGCACTGGGTCGTGCGGTCGACTCCGATCCACAACAGGCGCCTGCAGCGGCCGTCGATCTGATACACGACGGTGAGGTACTCGTGGCCGCGATGCCAGACCACTTCGTCGACGCCGATCGCCCGGATTCCGATGAGATCGCGGTTCGCGAGGGCGTGGATGGCCGCCTGATCCCGATCATGCGGATGCCCCGTCCCCACCCCTCCGAGGGCCCTCCGAGGGCCCCCCGAGGGCGGCCCGAGGGCGGCGGCTGGATCCTCTGCTATATCCACGGAGTCCATCGGCACTCGTCGCCACGGCCCGGGGCACGACCTGGGGCGCGACCTGGGCACCCAGAGCCGAACCCGCGGTGGACGAGGACGCGGCATGCACCGACGAAAACCAGCTCCCATTCTCGCCTCGTGCTCGACCGGGCTTCTGCTCGTGCTCGGGTCGGCGTGCTCGCCTCTCAACGAGCGGCCGGGCACGTTCATCGAAGGCAACAACAACGAGCGATTGCCGGTCAGCTTCTTGGGCGGAGGAGGCGACTTCACTCGAGTTACCGTCCCGGTGGAGGTGGTCCCGGGCGTCGCCGACTTCATGGACGACCTAACGTCACCTCCGCTTCGCTTCAGCGAGGCCACCGTCGCGGTCGACGACTCAAGCGGATTTGGGCGGATGTACGTCGAACTCAGCAACACCGGCGGCCGGCCTCTGTGCTTTGTGGAGAGCGAACGCATCGAGTTCCTCGACGCCGGCGGCGGCGTGCTCGCCACCGAATCCGGATTTATCGAGGGCTCCCTCGCCATCGCCAGGTCCGGCACACTGATCAGTAGCTGCCTGGCCGAGGGGGGCGAGGGCATCCTGCTGGTGCTCCTCGACGGGCTGGACGCCGCGGCCGTCTCCAGCATTCGTATCGGGATGCTGGCAACCCTAGCCTGGGAAGAAGACGCACCGGACGCCGACGTCGTTCCGGTCGCGGCGACGGTGGACGGAGAGGACGCGAGCGCAGACCTCGAGATCACGCTCGAAAACCGCGGTACCGTCCCTGCCACTCTGGAGAACCCCAAGGTCGCGTTCTTTGACGAGGGCGGCGGGTTCTTGGACTGGCACTTCGCCCAGGATGTGATGCCGGAGACGATCGCACCGGGCGAGACTGCGGTGGCGAGCCTACCGATCCGCGCAGTGTCCGCCGAGGTCGCCGAGGTCGTCGTGCATCTGGACTGGGACGAGTGAGCCGAAGGCAGCGGCAGAGCACCGTCGTTGAACTCCTCACTACGCCGCAGCGTGTAGAGGACGCCGTTGTCCGACCCGACAAACACACGGCTATCGCGGACCACCACGGGGTCACGCGCAATTCTTCGCTCACCGCCTCTTCGTCTGGCGCAATCCTCGATGCCCGCTTGCTCGAACTCGGACAACTTGCGACGAGCGCCGTCGGCGCGCACCCGGCCGGCCGCCGACAACTTCTCCGCCCGACCCGAGTCCAGTCGGCAAGGCCTCGCGAGTCGCACCCATCCTTCAAAGCACCGCGCGACGTCCCAGGACATCCCCCGCCCATCCTTCAACCTGCCGCGCGACGTCCCAGGACATCCCCCACCCATCCTTCAACCTACCCGGGATGTCCCAGGACATCCCCCACCCATCCTTCAACCTGACCCGGGATGTCCCAGGACATCCCGACCCATCCTTCACCCTGGTCGGCGACGTCCCAGGACATCCCGACCCATCCTTCACCCCGGTCGGCGACGTCCTGGGACATCCCAGCGCGAATCACGCGTCGGCGATCGCCGGCACCGGCGTGGTCGGCGTGACCGCCTCGGCCCCCGGCCCCTCCAACTCATCCTCCACCACTCCCGCACCCCCACGCGAGTTCGCGCGCCTCGCCTGCGCCTCGCTCAGATCCTCGAACGGCCGCCGCGTCGACGACGTCGACGACGACGACATCGACGTCGACGTCGACCCCGCCCTCGCGGGGTGCGTGCAGCTCTCGCTCGATGGATCGAGGCAGCGCGCCGCGAACTCGACGTAAGCTCCGCCGCTACGAGTGCGGTCCCACCGAAGGCGCGTCATAATCTCCTGCACCGGCGAGATCTGACCAGCGTCGGCCTGCTCGTGACTGCGTGCGATCGCGGCATCGAGCAGGCGCCCTCGTTCTCGTCGAGTTCATGGCCCCCGTCGTCGATCACTAGACCTAGGACAGTCGGGTCAGGAGACCCGTCGCCTCGTCGACGACGAGGCGCCCAACTCAAACGGTTGCTCGAAGACCCACGCACGTTAGCCCGCCCCGGTGGGTGGGGCCGGGCAACCGCCGCGCCCTCAAGTGCTCACTCGCGTGGATCGCCATGGCCCGTACCATGAGCGGCGCGACTCCTATCCTGAGAGCTCCGCGTCGCGGAGGTCCTCGCCCACGATCGACGCGGCGCTCATGGAGCTTTCGGGCGACGCGGTAGGTGACCCTGCGGGACATAGGTGGCGAAGGCGGGCAAGGGATGTTGCACGCTGGCACACTCGACGCTTGACGACGACAGCTCCATGCGCTTACGTTCGGTCGATGATCGTCGCACGGTGGGCTCCTGTTGGAGCGTTGGTCCTCGTCGGGGGCTGCTACAGTCCGAACCAGTTCGTGTCGCCTGCAGCGTCGAACGAATCCAGCGCAGGGATGGAGTCGAACGACTCTCACTCCGCGATGGAGTCGAACGATGCTGACTCCGCGATGGAGTCGAACGGCCCGGACGCGGAAACGAGCGAAGCGACGACAGGCGGCGACGACGACACGGGCCCGGACGGCAACAGCACCGGGAGTCCGCAGCCGGGCGAGACGAGCGGCTCGTCGGAGTCCTCGGGTCCGGGCGCCGAAGGGAGTTCGACCGGGGGGAGCGACACGGGCGACATCGATCCCGGCCCAGCCTGCCATCCGCTGTTGGCGGATTGCTTGAAGGGGGAGGGCTGCTACCCCAGCGGCGACGGCTTCCACTGCGCCGTCGATGCGTCAGGTGCGGGTGGGATGTTCGGAGATCCGTGCGCCGCACACCCTGAATGCCAGGTCTTTTTCTTTTGCGCTCAGCCTGGCGCCGTGCCCAACTGTCTGGGGAATGTGGGCTGCTGCACGACGTTCTGCGACACTACTGCTCCTCCGGATTGTCCTGGCGCGGGTCAGGAATGCATTCCGTGGTACGAAGACGATGCTGCGCCCCCCGGCCTCGACGACGTCGGTGCCTGCTTCATTCCAAATTGACGGGCACTCGGAGGCGCTGCTCGGGTCGTCGAGCCTCGTCTCATCGAGGCCGCCAGGCCGGCGCCGTTCCAGCTCCGACCCCGAAGCTACGATCCCCGGCCAGTTCGAACAGCATGACCTGCGGACCGTCGTCGGTCGCCACCACGAATGCGATGCGCTCACCGTCGGGTGACACCTCCACCTTCCGCCCGAGATCCGGCAGCTCGCGCGCGACCTCACCGGTCACCGCATCGAGGATCACGTGAGCGAGCCCCGCGCCGCATGACCGTCGCGCGAGCAAGTGCCCACCGTCGGGGAACCACGCTGTGACCTCGAGCTGGCAGTCGGCACTCGCGACGATGCGCCCGAGGACGGCTGCTGGTCCCTCCCGCGCGTGTGGAGTCCCAGCTCCAACGGCGAGTCGTGCGCCATCGCGAACCGCCCGCTGCATCTGCTGTCGATCCAAGAGGGTGGCGCCTCGCTGCTCGACACGCTCGATGTCGAGGGCTACGAAGGC
>JBBQJI010000047.1:0-51153 GCA_038325765.1 Nannocystales bacterium | reverse complement strand
CCATGCGCTCCCCGATGACCGCGCGCGCCGCGTTGTGGACGTTGTTCGGGGGACTCGCTGGCCGCGGTCCCCCGTTTGGCTACGTTGGCACAGGCGGCACCAGCGCGGGTGCCGCTGCCGCCTCGGCGGTAATCTCCTCGCCGCTCGCACGTCTGCACCGCGATGGACCACCCCACGTCGACCGAGCCCACCGCCACCGCCACCGATCCCGTGTGCGGCATGACGGTCGACATCGCGACCGCAAAGCATCGTGCGACGCACGGCGGCACGGCGTTCCACTTCTGTAGCGCGAGGTGTCGCGAGCGGTTCGTCGCGGATCCGGTGGCGTTCACGCGACCCGCGGCGGCGCCATCGGCTTGCTGTGCACACGGCCACGCGCCGGCATCTCCCACCGGTGCGCCGGCAGCGTCAGCCCCCGGGACGCAGTGGACGTGCCCCATGCATCCGGAGGTCCTGACCGACCAGCCTGGGAGCTGCCCGGTCTGCGGCATGGCGCTCGAACCCAAGGTCATCACCGCCGACGAGCAACCCAACGAAGAGCTCGCCGACATGACGAGACGGTTGTGGATCTCGGTCGCACTGTCCACACCGGTCCTGCTGCTCGCGATGAGCGCGATGTGGCCGGGTCAGCCGCTCCAACACGCGGTGTCGCCGTGGTGGCTGGTCGGAGTGCAAGCGCTGCTCTCGACCCCCGTCGTGCTGTGGGCAGGCGCGCCATTTTTCGCGCGCGGGTGGGCATCGATCGTTCACCGCAGCCCGAACATGTTCACGTTGATCTCGCTGGGCATCGGCGTCGCCTGGCTCTTCAGCGTCGGCGCCCTCTTGATCGGGTGGCTCTCGCCCGCGTCGATCCCGGACGCGTATCGCGAGCACGGCGTACCGGCGGTCTACTTCGAGGCCGCCGCCATGATCACGACCTTGGTGCTCGTCGGCCAGGTGCTCGAGTTGCGCGCCCGATCGCAGACCGGCCGTGCACTGCGTGCGCTGCTCGGCCTCGCGCCCAAGGAAGCCCGACGGATCGAGCCCGGCGGCGACGAGCGCGACGTGCCGCTTGCCGAGGTGGTGGTCGGCGATCGCCTGCGCGTACGCCCGGGCGAGCGGATCCCCGTCGACGGCAAGGTGATCGAGGGCGCGTCGGCGGTCGACGAATCGATGATCAGCGGCGAGCCGATGCCCGTCGAGAAGACCGTCGATGCGGCCGTGATCGGCGGGACCTTGAACGGCACGGGCGGCCTGGTGATCGCGGCCGAGCGGGTCGGCGCCGACGCCATGCTCGCGCAGATCGTCGCGATGGTCGGCGAAGCGCAGCGCAGTCGCGCGCCGATCCAACAGCTCGCGGACCGGCTCTCGCGGTGGTTCGTGCCAAGCGTCGTGCTCGTGGCCGTCGTCACCTTCGTCGCGTGGTTCGTGCTCGGTCCGGAACCGCGATTGACCTACGCGCTCGTCAACGCCATCGCCGTCGTCATCATCGCCTGCCCGTGCGCGCTCGGCCTGGCCACGCCGATCTCCATCGTGGTCGCAACCGGGCGCGGTGCCGGGACCGGCGTGCTGGTGAAGAACGCCGAATCACTGCAGCGCCTGAGCGAGGTCGACGTGCTCGTGGTCGACAAGACCGGCACGCTCACCGAGGGGCGGCCGGTACTGGCGACGGTGCACGCGGTGGCGGAATCGACCGAGGACGAGGTGCTGGCGTTCGCGGCGGCGCTCGAGCGTGGGAGCGAGCATCCGCTTGCTGCTGCGATCGTGCACGGCGCGCAGGGGCGGCGGCTCCAGATCGGCGCAGCGCAGGATTTCCGCTCGATTACGGGCGAGGGCGTCCTTGGTCGCGTCGATGGCCGCGAGGTCGCGCTCGGCAACGCCCGGCTGCTCGCCCGCGAGAAGGTGGCGCAAGGCGATCTCGCGGGCCGTGCGGACGAGCTGCGCGCCGAGGGGCAGACGGTGATGTGGCTCGCGCTCGACGGTCGGGCGGTCGGGCTCATCGGCGTCGCGGATCCCATCAAGGCCACGACCGAGGCTGCGCTGGCCGAGCTGCGCGCGGACGGCCTCGAGATCGTCATGCTCACCGGTGATCACCGCGCGACCGCGACCATCGTCGCGCAGCGCCTGGGCATCACGAGGGTCGAGGCCGAGGTACTGCCGCAGGACAAGCAGCGCATCGTCGAGGCCCTGCAACGCGAGGGCCGCGTGGTCGCGATGGCCGGCGACGGCATCAACGACGGCCCGGCGCTCGCCCGTGCCGACGTCGGCATCGCGATGGGCACCGGCACCGACGTCGCGATCGAGAGCGCCGGCATCACGCTGGTCAAAGGTGACCTGCGGGCGCTGGTACGCGCGCGTCGGCTGAGTCGTGCGACGATGCGCAACATCCGGCAGAACCTCGCGTTCGCCTTCGGCTACAACGCGTTGGGCGTGCCGATCGCGGCGGGAGTGCTGTTCCCGGTGCTCGGCTTCTCCGGCTTGCTGTCGCCGATGCTCGCGAGCGCGGCGATGAGCCTCAGCTCCGTGTCGGTGATCGGCAATGCCCTGCGGTTGCACCGCGCGCGGCTGTCGTGACGGGCAGGTGCCGCTCCCCGTTGCCCATCCGCGATGCCGATCACGGCGGGCAGTCTTCTTCGATCCACAGCCGCACCAGGCCGAGCGCCGCGGGCGGGAAGCCGCCCGCCGGTGGCATCGGCGCCCCGGCGTCGCCCGGCTGGGTGCCGGTGAGCTTCTGTAGCAGCAGGCTGCCGTCGGGGTCGCCCGGGATCACGCGGATGTAGGCGCCGTTGCTCGTCGCCTGGGCGTTCACCAGCGCGCCGTACGAGTCGCCGGTGAGCATGAGGCCGCCCGCTGGCGGGGTGCCGTGGCAGTTGGGGTCGACGCAGCCCTGCGCCCACAGCGGGGCGATATCGGAGGCGTACGAGGTGGTCGCGGGCACAGTGGTGGGATCGGGATCGCCGGAGGAGCTGTCGTCGGGATCGGTGTCGCTCTCGGAGGCAGTGCCGCTGTCGTCGCCGTCGCGGCCATCGTCGAGCATCGCGTAGTACAGCGCGATCTGGGCGTCGTGGCTGTGGATGCTGCCCTCGGCCGAATCGATCGCGCCCGGCCGATTCTGCAGGGCGTTCCACTCGCGCGAACCGTCGGCCACGTCGTCGGCGTCGATCGCCCCGATGCGCGTGCGGGACTCGTCCGCCGGCAGATCGCCGCGCAAGATGATCTCGGCATCGACACCGAGCGCCACGTTGGGGCGCACGCGGTAGGCCTGGCCGTACGACGCTGGCGCCATGTCGCTGGCCACGATCTCGAAGGTCTGGTACTCGCCGAGCGCCCCGGGCCACAGCACGATGGTCAGACCGTCGTCGTCGGACGAGATGAGGCCGCCCTGCGGGCCGATCGTCGCGCTCGACGGTGTGGTCTGGCACGACAGTGACGCGCACGCCGCCACAGTGCCCACCGCGAGGGTCAGCCGAATCCGCGAGCCACCGCGCAGCGCCGAGATCATCGGCGCCGACGCTAGCACCTCGGGCGCGTCCGCCCAAGCGCTCGCAGGGCCGTGGCCCCGCGCCCCTGGCGTCACCCCAGGGGCGCGCCCAGGGCGGTGGTCCGGGCCGGCCCGTCGAGCTGCGCACGGGCGGCACTATCCACGCGGTCGCGCAGGCGCCGGAGGGCGAGTTCGGTCTTGGCGTCGCGGATGCGCCCGGCGACGCAGTCGTCGATCGCCGCGTCGAGCGTGCTCCAGCGGGTGACGGCGCCGTGCTCCATCGGGCTGCCATCGCCTTCCGCCTCGTGCTGCACGGCGGCGGCGCCGAGCTCCGTGGCGAGCAGCCAGTACTGCTCGGGCATCGAGCCCGGCGTGGGGAACGTCGGCGCGCCCAGCAGCTCCATCGCCGCAGGATCCACGCGCACCCCCGCCTCCTCCCAGGCTTCGAGCGCGGCGCGGCGACGCACGCCCGCTTCGCCCCGATCGCCGTCCTCGAGGATGCCAGCGACGACCTCGGTCATCCACATCGTGCGCGCGTCGTCGTCGATCGGCAGCGTGCCCGGCTCGCGGCCGAACCACACCGCGGGCCGCAGACCGCTGCGCAGCAGGACCTCCACGGTGCCGTCCTCGGCGCGCCGCCACAGCACCACGACGACCGCGTCGGGGCCCTTGGGACGCACCACGAAGTCGCACAGGTACTCGTCCGAGTGGCTGCCGTCGTCCCGACGGTTGCGCAGGCGCAGCCGACGCACGCGGAGGAAGTCACCGGAGTTGCCGTGGATTTGATCGTGGATGACCTCGAGCTCGACGACGCGCATCGCTCACTCCGATGCCGACCGCACGGCCGGCGCGGCGCACGATACCCCGCCCCGGCTCCGCGGGGGATCCCCGCGTCTGGGCCAGTGTCGCGTGCGATCGATTTGCGCGACGATGCGTCGGTGCAAGCGCCCCACGCTTTGGCCTCCGATGTCGCCGCCTGGCAGACCGAGCTCGCCCGCGCCGGCGCCGAGGCCATCGTCGCCCGGGCGCTCGAGGCCTTCGGCGATACCATCGCGATCTCGTTCAGCGGCGCCGAAGACGTCGTGCTGATCGAGTACGCGCATCGCTCGGGCCACCCCTTCCGCGTCTTCACCCTCGACACCGGTCGCCTGCACGGCGAGACCTACCGCTTCATCGAGGCGGTCGAGCAGCACTACGGCATCCGCGTCGAGGTCGGTTTCCCCGAAGCGGCCGCGGTCACCGGCATGGTCCGCGACAAGGGGCTGTTCTCGTTCTTCCGCGACGGCCACACCGAGTGCTGCGGCATCCGCAAGGTCGCGCCGCTGCAGCGCCACCTCGCCGGGCTGCGGGCGTGGATCACCGGCCAGCGCCGCGACCAGAGCCCCCAGACGCGGGGCCGGATCGACGTCGTCGAGCTCGACGCCCGCTTCAGCGGCCAAGCCGGCGCACCGCTGGTCAAGTGGAACCCGCTGGCAAGGCTCAGCAGCACCGACGTGTGGGACGAAATCCACGCCAGCGCGGTGCCGTTCAATCCTCTGCACGCCCGCGGCTTCGTCAGCATCGGCTGCGAGCCCTGCACCCGCGCCGTGCTGCCGGGTCAGCACGAGCGCGAGGGTCGATGGTGGTGGGAGCACGAGACGAGCAAGGAGTGCGGCTTGCACCTCGATCTTGTCGCCGAACCCTGAAACCTAACCCTGAAACCCAACCCTGAAACCCAACCCTGAAACCCAACCACCTCGCCCCGGGTCGCGCCCGGACCGAAGAAACCAGCTCGTGCCGTCGCCGCGTCGTCGCCGAGGGCTGCTAGCCTCTGCGGCGATGGCACGGACCGCGCTACCCCTCTCGCTCGCGTTGCTCCTCGTCGCGCCCCTGCCCGCGGGCTGCACCCGCAACGTGAAGTCGAGCACCGTGGCGCTGCCCAAGCCCATCCGCGACCTCGACGTCCCCGGCAACGGCTTCCTCAAGAAGTACGACAACGGCCTGGTGCTGTTCGTGGTGCCCGATGGCTACACGCGCCTGGTGCAGTTCGACGTCCGACAGCACGTCGGCACGCGCGAAGATCCGGTGGGCAAAGGTGGCATGGCCCACTTCGTCGAGCACCTGATGTTCCAGATGCCGGCCGACGGTCCGGGCTCGGCCAAGCTGATGTCCGATCTGCCCGAGCACACGCTGACGTTCAACGCGTACACGTCGAATGACGAGACCCACTACATGCACACGGGCACGTCCGACGAGCTCGAGACGTACATGAAGTACACCGCGCTGCGGCTCGACTTCGATTGCAGCTCGGTCGACGAGAACTCGTTCCTGCGCGAGCGCGAGGTCGTCCGCAACGAGCACCGCTGGCGCGGTCAGGGCGTCGATCTGTTCGTGTACGACGCGATCAACGAGCTCGCGTTCCCCGAGGGCCACCCGTATCGGCGCAAGATCCTGGGCGCCGACACCGACCTCGCCTCGATCACGCCCGACGACGCGTGCGCCTTCGTGAAACGCTACTACACGCCGAGCCAGGCGATCGTGGTGATCACGGGCGACGTCGATCCCACCGAGGTCCGTCGTCTCGCCGATCAATACCTCGCGCCCCTGCCGACCTTCGAGGCCCCACCCCGCACGCCAGTGCCGCCACCCACCTTCACCGCGCGCGAGGCCGAGGTCGTGGCGCCGGTGAAGAAACCGACCGCAGTGGTGCTGTTCCGCCTGCCCAAGCGCTTCACGCCGGACTACATCGCGGCACAGGCCGCGATCGAGACGATGTTCCTGTCGGTGTCGTTCTTCGTGAACACGCGCCCCGGCAGCGTGGTCAAGCGGTTCTATCCCGCATCGCTCGGCGGCAAGGAGGCGTCGCTGTTCGGCATCGGCGTCGAGACCGAGAAGGCCCGCGATCTCGACCGCGCCGTCGACGAGGTGCTCGACGCGATCGGCCGGGGCTTCGCCGCCAACGTCGAGGGCGACGAGTACGAGGGCAGCTACGATTCGGCAAGGCAGCGCGCACGCCTGCAGGTCCTCGACAGCGTGGCGTCGGTGTTCGGCCGCTCGGGCACGTACGCGGATTACCTCGAGGAGGGCGACGACGCCGGATTCATCGGCAGGGATTTGGCGGTGCTCGATGCGCTGACGTCGGTGCAGGCGCAGGAGGTCGGCCGCCGGGTGTTCGCCCGCGGCGAAGCGATGGTGGTCAAGGTGGTGCCCGACGGCAGCAAGGACAAGCCGACGGCCGAGCGCGCCGCGTTCGACTACGAGCCCAAGGCCGAGGAAAACCTCGCGCTCCCCACCGACATCGATCCTGCCGAGGCCCACACACCGCTCGAGCTGCAGGACATCGCGCCGGCCGAGGGCCAGTCGCTCGAGCTGACGCTCGACAACGGGATGCGCGTGGTGCTGGTGCAGTCGACCGACGTACCGGTGATGGAGATGCAGCTCATCGTCGGCGCCGGCACGGCGGACGGCGGGACCGCTCCCGAGCTGGCGGAGCTCGCGGCGCGGCTCTACGGGCCCCGCGACGACCTCGAGGCGCGCAACCTGATGAGCTTCTTCGACGCGGCGGGCGGCCTCTTCGATCGGGGTGTGGGGCGCACCAGCAGCACGTTCGAGACCCGCAGCCTGGCGGTCTACCTCGACTTCCTGGTCGCGGGCATGGCCGAACACGTGATCCAGGCCGAGTACCGCGGCGGCGGGCTCGAGGGTTGGAAGGAGCAGCGGAAAAAGCAGCTCGAGAAGGCGTTCTTCCGCCAGGCGGCGAGCCGCGCGAACACGGTCGCCGTCGCGGCGTACGGCGACGGCCACCCGCACGTGCGTAAGGCGATCGACGATCCCAAGGCGCTGCGCACGATCACGCTGCGCGACATCGAGGCGTTCCGCGCCCGGCACTATCGCGCCGCGAACAGCACCCTCATCGTCACCGGCGGGTTCGATTTGGACCTGACGCTGAAGTACATCGAGTCGTTCTTCGGCAAGCCCGTGCTCCGCGACACCCGCTCGCCGTGGAACGGGCCCGAGCAGACCGCCGTGCGCACGCCGGCGCCCGAGCCCCGCCCGGGCAAGATCCGCTACTTCACCGAGATCGACTCCGAGCGCGCGCAGACCGACGTGAGCATCGTGTATCCGATGGCGACCGTGTACGGCGACGACCATGCCGCGCTCGCCGTGATGGCCGACATGCTGAACTTCGGCGTGAGCAGCGTGCGCCAGACCCTGGGCGCGAGCTATGGGGTGTACGCGCGGCTGGATACCGAGAGGCCGCGGATCGAGATCGGTGGCTCGTTGGACAGTGCGCGCGCAGGGCAGGCGCTCGCTGCGATGCATGCGTCCGTGCAGGCGTTACGGGACGGGAAGGACTTCGATCGGCAGTTCGCGTTCGCCCGGCGCAATGTGCTGCGGAACATGCTCAATGCGCAGGCGGATGCGCGGCTGCTCGCGGATCAGCTGGCGCAGGCGGTGCGGTCCGGGCAATCGGCAGAGTACTTCGCCGAGTTGGCGCAGGAGGTCGCGACGCTCGAGCCTGGGGCGGTGAAGGCACAGTTGGCGAGGGTGATGCGGGATGAGCGGTCGGTGACGCTGATCCAGGGGCCGAAAGAAGGGGTCGACGGGGTGGTGAAGGGGGTTGGGATTTCCGGGGCCAAGGCGCTGCCGGATGTGGTGCATGACGAGGATGATGATTGAGTGGGGGACGTCGAGCGGCGCCGAGTCGACCCTTCGACGCGCGACGATCCAAGCGATCGTACCGCCCATACGTCGCACGCCCGATCGGTGACCGCCGCCTCACCGCACCGAGGCCGACGCGCTGGCCTCGAACTCGAGGCTGCCGTCGAAGTCACGCCAGAGCTGCACCTCGCGGGCGGTCTCGATCCGGTTCACGAGCGTCGGATCACGATCGATGAGCTCGCCGCGCACCGCGGTCGCGCGTGAACGCCAGCTTGCGGTTGAACTCTTCGGAGCCGTCCGCGTCGGTGTGGCCGGCCACGAGGAGATCTCCCCACCACCCCCAACCGCGCTCGGCAAGCCCACCGGCCCTGCGCGCCCTAGCGACGGCGAGCGATTCCCCGCCACCGCGCCCGCAGGCACCCCCATCGCCACCGGTGTCGAGCGGATCGAGGCCGACCGCGCGAGCGTGGGCGTGCGGCTTTTCCGGCGCAAGGCAGGCACACCGAGTCGTCACCGTGAACCGGCCGGTCGGCGCGCACGAGCTCGATCAGATCGCCTGCGAAGGCTGCGGTGACGAGGTCCGCGGGATCGCGCTGTGCGACGCGGCGCTGCCCATGCTTTGCGAGCGCTGTGCACCGTCGTCGCAGGTGCGGCGGCCGTGCCCAGTCTGCGGGTGAGGCCTCGTCCGGCGGGCGTATCCGGCCGCAGCCTGCAGGGCCTCGTGCGGGCGCTCGCCGTGGCGACGCACGAGCCCCATCGCCCTCGGGCGCCCGCGCTGTGCCGCGTCACGCATCAGCGCTTGCGCATCATCATCACGTTGACCTGGCCGGGCCGGCGCCCCGTCGAGAGCGCGATCGTCACGTCCTGGGTGCCGTGCGAGAAGTTGAACGCGAAGTCGAAGAAGCACGTGCGACCGAGCGCGCCGGTGGCGAACTGGCGAAATCTGCCCTCGAACTCCTTCACCCGGGTGCAGGGCGCGACGTCCTTGAAGAAGTTCTTGCCGATGACGCGCTGGGTCGAGAAGCCAGACAGCCGTGACTCCGTCTCGTTGTAGAACATCACCTGCCCCTCGACGTCGAGGATCATCAGGCCGTACGGCAGGCGATCCAGCTGCTCCGCGCCGACTTGATTGATGTAGCCGAGGTCGATCGCGGCCGCGGGGCTGCGCTCCGCGACGGGTGGCGGCGTTCGGACGAAGGGCGCAGGCCTCGACGGTGGGGTACCGGGATCGAACGCGGGCGGCGGCGGCGGCCGATACGGCGGCGACCACGACTCCTGCGAGAACATCGACTCGGCGTCGCGGAGGGACCAGGCAGCGCCCTGCGGCGGGGACGGGTCGTGGGGAAGTCTGCGATCGAGACGCTCGCGGAGCTCGGCGTTTTCATGGCGCAGCAACTCGAGCTGCTCGCGAAGGAACGTGAGCTCTCGGGCAACACCCGACGAAGCGTCAAGACCTGAAACTTGCGTGAGACCTTTCACCATGAACCTCTAGCCGGTGGCGCGAACATCGTGGGGAGTCGGGTTCGAGATCACGCCCGATACGCGCGCGCACCAGGCCCGGTGGTGCTGCCAGGGATACGGCGTCGAGCCGACGAGATCGACGCCGAGGAGCACGCTCGGCGCATCGTCGACGGCGTGCCACGCGATCTGCCCGCGAGCGCCCTCGGCCCACAGGGACGCGCGATGTCCATCGACGCCGAGGCGAGCCGTCCACCGCGAGGTCCGTTCGAATGCGTCGAGGAATGCCTCGAGCGCGCGGGTGTCACCGACGCCAGACAGCGCTGTGCTCGTCGACACCGTGGCGATGGCATGGCATGGCACCGCCCGCGAGATCGTCGCGAACAGCGGGTGAGCCCCGAGCGTGGCGGGCTCGATCGCGTCGTGCGCCGGGGTGGTGCGCGGAACCTGGGACGCGAACGCGTAGCGCAGGCGCGCCAGGGTCAGGCGCGGCGGGGGCTCGCCCAGGGCGCGGTAGCCGAGAAACAGCGGGCGTTCGCGCAGGCTCACCCGCAACGCGCCCAGCACGAGTCCGTCGGCCGCGCGCCACTGCACGTGATCCGCGTCGGGCCACGCCGGAGTGAGGCTCGCGATCCAGCTCCCGAGCGCCTCGGCGTCGGGGGTGGTGGGGCCGCCGGCGACGGGCAGGCCATCGGCGTCGACGAACAGCGTGTCGCGCACGCTCTTGACCGCGCTCAGGGCCGCGAGCTGATCCTCGAGGAAGGCTCGAGCGCTCGCGAGATGGCGACGGCGTCCGGCCTGGCGGACGTCGTCCACGACCCCGCCGAGGCCGCAGAGCTGCTTGACGTACGCGAGTTCCTCCAGGACCGCGTCGCCAGGACTCGTCTCCCGGCGACGGGCCGCTGCCGTCGCCCGGCCAACCACGAAGCCGAGACCTGAACCCGCGAACGCGAGGCCTGCGATCGTCGTGAGCGTCACGGGGTCCATGGTTGCTCCCCTTGTTCGAGCAAGAGGGCCGAGGCGACGCCGAGGTCGTGGACGAGCGTGCCGAGCGCGACGTCCGAGCTCGCGATCGCGACCAGTGTTCGGTGCTCGTCGAGGTGTTGCACGACGATCGCGCCGAACTCTGCGACGGTGAGGTGCAGCCGGCATCGACCGCGCTGACTCTCCTCCGAGAGTCGCGCTGCGAGGTCGGCAATGCCGATCGCGAACGATGCGCAGTGGCGCAGCTCATCGCTCTTGGGCCCCACGGCCGAGGTGATGGCGCCATCGTAGCGCATGAGGGCGACAGCCTCGAGCCCGGGTGTCGCCTCGATCAGCTCCGACAACGGGTCGAGGCGGGCCACTGAGGTCCGTTGACGGAACAATCTGGAACTCGTCACGACGCGAAGTTGAATGAGGGACCTCCCTTTGCAAGGCGAGTAATCGGGTTCACGGAGTGCGCGCGTGAGAGCTGGTTCACGCGATGCGGACGCGTTCTCCTACATCGGCACCGCGGCGCGACACTTCTCCGCCTCCGCCGTGATCGATTCGCGGCCGAACCGGTCTATCCGACCCATGACACGCCGCTCGAGCACCGCACTCGCCACCTGTGCCCGACCGCCGCGGACCCGCGGCCGCTGGCGCGCGGTCGTGCTCACGATCGCGCTCGCGGGCTGCGACGCGCTCCTCCCAGACCGCGGTGCCGAGGTCTCGCCGCCCCCGACCGAGGGCGGTCCGGCCGCGCCCCACACACCGCCCGAGCCCGTCGCGCCCACGCCCACGCCCACGCCCACGCCCACGCCCACGCCCACGCCCACGCCCACGCCCACGCCCACGCCCACGCCCACGCCCACGCCATTGGGCATCGACTCGATCCTCGCGCGGGCGAGGGCCGCAGGCGACGACCGCGACGCGCTCGCGGCGGTGCTCGTCGACCTGGACGCGCGCCTCGCCGGGCAGCCATCGGCGCCAGACCACTTCGTGCGCGCGCAGATCCTCGATCGGCTTCGCCGCCCCGAAGAGGCGCTCGCAGCCCTCGAGGCGGCGCTGCGAATCGACCCGCGTGACGTCGAGGCGCATCACCTCGCCGGACTCGTCGCGGCGGATCTCGGCCGTGAGTCCGAGGCGTTCGAGCACTGGTCGCTCGCCGCCAACGGCGAGCCGCCGCACCCCGGCTCCGCCTACAACGCCGGCCAGTACCTCTACGATGCCACGCGATATGGAGAGGCGCTGGCGATGTGGCGCATCACGCTCTCCGCGAGCCCGGATGACTTCGACGCCGCGAAGAAGATCGTGCAGGCCCTCAATGCGCTCGGCCGACACGACGACGCCGACGCGGCGACGCGGGACGTCGCCCGCATCTTCGCCAGGTCGACCGACCTCGGCGTGAAGCGACAGCACGAGATCGTGATCGATCAACTCGTCGTCGACGGGCGCCCGGTGATGATCCGCGAGACGATCGCGCCCCAGGATCCCGCGCTGCACTACCACTGGGCCGCGGTCGTGCTCGCGCCGGACGGCAAGACGCCGGAGTTCTCCGTGCAGCTCGAGTCCAGCCAATACGGCCGCGACACCGGGGTGCCGTACATCGACGGCATGACTCGGGGCGGCACGCACAGCACCTGGGGCACCCAGTACGACGCGCTGCCCGCCTACGCGACCTGGCGCGCCGCAGCGATCAAGAAGATCACCGCGGAGCTCTGACCGGCGTAGGCCCGGGTCGACGCGACCCCCGCGCCGTCACCCCCCCCGCCGTCACGCTCGTGTCGCAGCAGCGCACCGGACCGTCGACACGCACCCCCGGATCGAAGTCCCCTTGTCACCGTTTCGTCGCCGCGCGTCTGCGTCGCGGCAGGGGTACCGCGATGCGCTACACCCTCTCGCGTTGGCCACCGTGGACGCCGCCTCACCCATCGACTACGCCCGCGAGATCCGTGCGGCCCTGCCCGTCGACGTCTTCGCGCCGGTGCGGTCGCGGCTCGCGTGGCTCCCGCTCCACGCGACGATCGTCGTCGGAGCCACCGTTGCCGTCGCGAGCGGCGTCGGGGGCTGGTGGCTCGCGGCGTTGCTCGTGCCCGTCATCGGCCTCTCGTTCGCCGGCCTCTCGATGCTCGGCCACGAGCTCCTGCACGGCGCGGTGATCCGCGGGGCGCGGGCGATCCAGGTGCTGGGGTGGATCTGCTTCGCGCCGTTCGTGCTGTCGCCGCGGCTGTGGATCGGGTGGCACAACAAGGTGCACCATGGGCACACGATGCAAGGTGGTGTCGATCCGGACGCGTACCCCACGCTCGAGGCCTACCGCGGCAACACCGTGCTCCGCGTCGTCACCCGCGTGTTCTCGTTCGGGCGCAACAGTCCGCTCCGCGTCGTGTCGCTCGTGCTCGGCTTCACGGTGCAGAGCCTGCACATGCTGGTCGCGGCACAGACCTCCGCGGGGCTCTCGGCGGCGCGCCACCGCCTCGCCATCGCGCAGACGCTGCTCGGCGTCGCGCTGTGGACCGCTGTCGCGTTCGCCGTCGGCCCGCTCGCCTTCTTGTTCGTCTATGTGCTGCCGCTGCTCGTCGCGAACTCGATCGTGATGGCCTACATCTTCACGAACCACGGCCTGAGTTCGCTCACCGAGCACAACGATCCCTTGCTCAACTCGCTCAGCGTCACCACACCACGCTGGTACGGGTTTCTCACCCTCGACTTCGGCCTGCATGTCGAGCACCACGTGATACCCAGCATCTCCGGCCGCCACGCGTGGCGCGTGCGCGAGGTCCTGCAGGCGCGCTGGCCAGACCGCTACCAGTCGATGCCACTGGGTCGCGCGCTCCGCCAGCTGCTCCGCACGGCCCGCGTGTATCGCACGCCGACGACGCTGCACGACCCGTGGTCGGGCCGCGAGTGGCCGACGCTGGAGCGGGCGGCGATCGAGAGCTGACCCCATGCGCATGATCCTCCTCTCGGACACGCACATGCACCACGGGCGCCTCGTGGTGCCCGATGGCGACGTGCTCGTGCACGCCGGCGACGCGACCCTTCGCGGCACTCCGCCGCAGATCCAGGACTTCGCGGCGTTTTGGCGCGCGCAGCCCCACCGTCGCAAGGTGTTCGTCGCCGGCAATCACGACTTCGGCCTGCAGACCGATCCGACCCTCGGCCCGACGTCGTTCGGCGACTCGTACCTGTGCGACGCCGAGGCGGTGATCGACGGTGTTCGCGTGTGGGGCTCGCCGTGGCAGCCGTGGTTCTTCGACTGGGCGTTCAACCTGCCGCGGGGCGAGCCGCTGCGCGACAAGTGGGCGCTCATCCCCGCGGCCACCGATGTCCTGGTGACCCACGGCCCGCCGATGGGCGTCCTCGACCGCACGTTGCGCGGCGAGTCCGTGGGCTGCGAGGAGCTGCGCGCCGCCGTCTCTCGCATCAAGCCGCGGCTGCACGTATTCGGCCACATCCACGAGTCGTACGGTGCGCACCACGAGGACGGCACGTTGTTCGTCAACGCGAGCACCTGCACGCTCGCGTATCGGCCCGACAACCCGATCGTGGTCGTGGACCTGCCCGAGGATCGCAGCCGTCCCGCGACGATCGTCACGCCAGGCTGACGATGTCGGCGGCCGCGCGGAGCGGCGCGTGCCCACTCAGCGCGTGCGCACCACGAACTGCGTCTGACCTATCAGCATGCACTGCCCGATTTCGACGCGATCGCCGCTGCGCATGCGGATGTAGGTGCCGTTCGAGCTCTCGAGATCCTCGATGTGGATCCCCTGCGCATCGGTGAACACGCGGCAGTGCGTGCTCGACACGAACGTGTCGCCGGGCAGGGTGACCTCGCCGAACTCGCGGCCGACGGTGACGCCGGCGTTGCCCAGGGGGATGACCTGGACGATGCCCTCGGGGGCGATCTGCATCACGACGCTGCCCCACGGCCCCGCCTGCGGATCGCCGTCGGGGGTGCGGTAGGTGAGCAGCGACTGGCCCACGCGGACCTGATCGTGTTCGTTCAGCGGGCGCCGTCCGATGATGCGCAGGAACACTGCGCCATCGGGCACGAGTTCCTCGATGCGGATGCCGCCAGCTGTGGCGACCAGCCGCGCGTGCATCGGCTCGATGAACAGATCGTCGCTCCACGGCTGCGTGCCGGCGCGACCGAGATCGAGGAAGTTGTCGCCCTCGATCGTGCGCTCGGCGATCGATTCGCCGCGGGCGCCGAGCATCACGATTCGCACGCCCTCGGCCCGCGCCTGGGGACCCGGGCCCGCGCCCGGTACGGCCGGCGCCGCGCCGCGGGGTCGCAGCGCCGGTTGCGGCGCTGTGTTGCCCGTCACCGCCGACGCCGTCGGGCGCGATGCCGCCTCGACCGGCCCCGAATGCTCATCGGTCAACAGCTCGCGCAGCGAAGGCAGGGCGATCGTGGCCGCATCGTCGACCGCCGCGTCGTCATCCAGCGCGTCGTTCCCGGGCGCAGCATCGTCGAGCACCTCCACGTCGTCGGTGTCGAGGCCCACCGCCGACTCGTCCATCGGAGGGAAACCACCCGTGGGCGGCGTGGTCCCGGGCACGAGGGTCGAACCCGGCGGCGGTGCGCCGCCGAAGGCCGCCGGCGGCGCCGGGCGAGAGGCGTCGGTCGGCACCACGGTGGTCCGCGACGGCGACGTGCGGACCTCGGGCTCCGGGCGCCACGGCGAGGGCGGTGACGGGGCGCGGGCGATTACGGTGCCCTCGGAGGTGGCCTCGGAGGTGCCCTCGGAGGTGCCCTCGGAGGTGCCCTCGGCCCCCGGCGTTGGCGGCGTTGACATCACGGCGTCGGACGACTCGTCGTCGGCATGCTCAGCGTCGGACGACTCGTCGTCGGCATGCTCAGCGTCGGCGGGCCCGTCGAGCGTCACGATTGGCCGACGCAGGGTCTGGCCCCCGAGCTCCGGTCCGTCGTCGAAGGTCGGCGGCGCCGGTGGGGCGCGAGAGACGACGGTGCGATCGAGGCGCTCCTCGTCGAGCCCCAGCACCGTGTCGTCCCCGTCGTCGTCGTCACCATACGCCGCGGCGGCGTCCGCGAACTCCTGCGAGCCCGATAGGGTGGTCGCCGTGTCGAGGTCGGTCTCGTCACCCGCCACGAGCGTGATGCCCGAGCGCGGCGTGACATCGATGCTCCACCGCGGCGACGAGTCTGCGCCGAGCTCTGCGTCGAGCTCGGCGTCGACGTCGAACTCGAGCGTCTCGGCCACCGAGTCGGACGGAGTCGGCAGTGACGACGTCGCGACGAGCTTGGCGGGATCGGGCATGCGCACCGGCGGCGGGACCGTGCTCGGCCGCGACACGGGACTCGGGCGCGACACGGGGCTCGCAGTCTCGGGCTCCGGTGCACTGGGCTCGCTGCCCACCGCCGCAGACCGGATCGTCAGCCCACGCGGAGGCACCCGCGTCGCGTTGCGACCCACGGGCGGGATCGCGGGCCGCGGGGGGTCGGCGACGGGCGCGGTAGGTGCCGGCGCGATGACCGTGCCGCCTTCCGTGTACGCCGACGGCAGAGGTGCGTGGGCGGCGACGGCAGCGTCCGCGGCGGGCTGCGATCTGCGGGCACGCATGACGTCCGCGGTGGACGACGATGCGTCCGCGGGAGACGCCGGCGCGTCCGCGGGAGACGCCGGCGCGTCCGCGGCAGGCCTCGAGCCCTCCGTAGCAGACCTCGATTCGAACCCCGCGAAGGCGAAGCGCCCCGACGCCGCTGCTCCGTCTTGCGGTTCGGTGCGCACGGTGGTCGCGTGTTCCCTGGGCCGCGGTGCGTCGCCGGGCGACAGCGCCACGACCGGCACCATTGCCGCGAGATCCGGATGTCCTTCGTAGCGCGCCTGCAGCGACGCCGACATCAAAGCGGCCTCGTCCTCGAAGCCTTGCAGCGCGAGGAAGCGGACCTCGGCGAGCTCGTCGGTGATGTCGGGCCAGCCGAC
The DNA here is from genome assembly GCA_038325765.1 of Nannocystales bacterium. Taxonomy (GTDB): domain Bacteria; phylum Myxococcota_A; class Polyangia; order Nannocystales; family Nannocystaceae; genus Xiheibacterium. The sequence goes on along the minus strand of JBBQJI010000047.1, from coordinate 34,680 downwards.
GGGGGCCGCGAGGGGACCATCGTCGGCAACAGGCGACGCAGGTGCTGGCGCGGCCGTCGGCTCGGGCACAGGCGGCGCAGGTGCTGGCGCGGCCGTCGGCTCGGGCACGGCGATCGGCGGCTCGGTACGACCGGGCCGCGGCGCAGGCGTGATGCGACCCAGCGGCGGGATGTTCGGGCGTGCGGTTCGCGTCGGCGCGGTCGGGGTCTCGATCCGGGCCGACGTCACCGCATCGCGGGAAGACGTCGCCGCATCGTCGCGACCGACCGCGGCGCCCGATCCGGTCGCCCGCACGGCGGCCCGCGACGACTCGGCCGTCGGCGCGCGATCCGTTCCCCGGGAGGACGCCCGCGACGACTCACCGGTCGGCGCCCGTCCGGCGCGCGGCACCTCGCTGCTGCCGGTGCGTGCCGCGACCGCTGCGCTGGGTCGTGGTGGCGCGGCGACGCGGCGCGGCGGCGAACTCTCGGGGGAGTGCGAGGGGCCGGCCGCCGGCGATACGTCGGCACTCACGGGCGCGGGCGCACCGGCGGCGACCTGGCGGTGCGGTCCGTCGGTCCCGCATTCGACGCAGAACCGGCCGCCGATCGGCACCATGGCACCGCACGATCGGCACGGTGCGTCGGCGGGGGTCTTGCGCACACGCGCACCGCAGTTCGCACAGAAGTTGTCATCCGGCCGGTGCTCGGCCCCGCAGCTCCCACAGGTCAAAGGTTCGCCCACTGCCGCGGCAGGATACCCCCTTCGCACGCATCCTGCGGAGGATCGGCGCACCGGCGCGCCAGGATTCTGCCCGCGTGCGCCGTCGGCCGCCCAGGGCCCTTTCCTGCCCCCCTCCGACCCCTGGCCCCTCGCGCAGTGTCACGCATCGCCGTCGCAGCGGGCTCAGCACACCGCGAGCCGCTCGAGCGCATGCCGCATCTCCGCAGCGTCCGCGAAGCGCTGGCCGGGGTCGCTCGCGCAGGCGGTGGCCACGAACGCATCGAACCCCTGCACGAACTCGCGGCGCAGGCTGCCGGGCAGCGTCGCGCTGGGCTGCCACGGCACCGCGCCGCGGTGCGCCCGGAGCAGTTCGACCACCGGGCCGGCGAACAGCATCGCGAACGGATGCTGCCCGCACGCCGCCTCCACGAAGCTCATCCCCAGCGCGTACAGATCGGTGCGCGCGTCGACGGCCGCGCCGAGTCTCGACTGCTCGGGTGCCATGTAGCGCGGATCGCCGACGATGTGATCGTCCGCGGCCTCGGGCACCGCGAGGTTGCGGCAGATCCCGAAGTCGATCAGCTTGACGACGAAGCCGCGGCCGGTGGCGCCGCGGGCCACGAAGATGTTGTAGGGCTTGATGTCGCGGTGGACGAGGCGACGCGCGTGCACGTACTCGAGCGCGCGCAGGGCCTGGGTGAACACGTCGACGAGGACCGGCACGCCGATGCGCCCGTGCATCTCGATGAGGGCGCCCAGATCGTGGCCTTCGAGCAGATCCATCGCCAGCCACTCGCCGCCGCCCTGGGGCTGGGCGCCGGCGTCGACGACCCGCACCAGGTTCTCGTGATCGAAGCTGGCGCCCAGCCGAGCCTCGCGCCGGAATCGCCGACGATACGCCTCGGGCACGTCGGGCTTGAGGAACTTGATCGCGATGTCGCGGTCGAGGGCCTCGTCCACGGCGCGCCACACGGTGCCCATGCCGCCCTCGCCGATCGGCGAGAGCAGGCGGTAGCGACGGGTCTGCTCGATCGACTGCCCCGCGCGCAGCTCCCTGGGGCCCGGCAGGTCGCGGGGCGGTGGGATGAGCGCGACGACGGTGCGATCGGAGATCACCGCCCGTGTGTACGGTCCGCAGCGGCCGCGGCCAGCCGTGCGCGGTGCTCGGATCGGGCCGGTCGGCCGGCGGCGCCGCGCTTGCGCCACGGCAGCGGGCGCGGATACTCCTCGGCGGTGCCCGCCGCCACTGCCTCTCGCCGCCGCCGTGGCCGACGCATCGGCGAGATCCTCGACACGCTGCTGCCGGCGCCGCCGGTCCCCCTCGATCACGGCGACGCGTTCCAGCTCCTGGTCGCCGTGATGCTCAGCGCCCAGACCACCGATCGCGCGGTCAACCTGGTGACGCCGGCGCTGTTCGCCGCGGCACCTACACCCGCCGCGATGGCGGCGTTGTCGGTGGCGCGGATCCTAGAGTTCATCCGCACGCTCGGGCTCGCGCCGACCAAGGCGAAGCACCTCCAAGGCACCGCGGCACTGCTCGTGGATCGCCACGGCGGCGTGGTGCCCCCGGACGAAGCCGCCCTCGAGGCACTGCCCGGCGTCGGCCACAAGACCGCGGGCGTCGTCCTCGCCCAGGCGTTCGGCGTGCCCGCGTTCCCCGTGGACACCCACATCCATCGCCTGGCTGCGCGCTGGCGGCTGTCCGACGGCAGCAACGTCCGCGCGACCGAGCGCGATCTCAAGGCCGTGTTCGCGCAGGACGAGTGGATTCGGCGTCACCTGCAGATCATCCTCTTTGGTCGCGGGTGGTGCCCGGCGCTGCGCCACGACCCCGGCGCGTGCCCGATCTGCGCGTGGGCGGCCAAGCCCGCGGGCACCCGCCGCCGCGGCTGAGCACCGCCGCCGCGACGCCGCGGCAGCGCGCTTGGTCCCCATGGCCGCGGAGCCCGGGGCTACGCTGGGGCGCATGCGTGGCGACTGGCCCTCACTCACCGCCATGGCGGTCGCGTTCGTCCGTGGCCTCGGCACCCGCGCGTCCGCGCCCGATCCGTGCGCGCCTGCGCTGCTGCCCGGCCCGTTGGCGGTGGTGCTGCGGCTCGTGGATCGCCCGCGCGCTCGTCCGCGCCACGAGCATGGGGATGGTCGACCACGTCTGCTTGCGCACCGCGGCGATCGACGCCGCGCTGACCGCTGCGATCGCCGCCGGTTGCCGCCAGCTCGTCATCCTCGGTGCCGGCCTCGATGCCCGAGGCGGCGGCGCTGCTCCACCGCCACGGCTTCGTCACCATCGCCGACACCAACGCGCGCGAGTGGACCCGCCTGGGCCCCGGCTCCGCCGCGCTCGCCCGGCCGTTCCGGCCCGAGCGGCTGATCGTCGCGCACAGCTCCGCTCCCTCGTCACCGACGCGATCGCCCGCATCGGCCGACTGACCCTCGACCCGCGCACGTGTCCCGATGCGAGCCGCCGCCGCCGCAGCTGCGCGCCGCTATGGCCGCGATCGATCCGCGTGTTACGATGATTTCGATGCTCGACGCGCGACCGCTGTGGGAGACGGCGCAGCAGCTCGGGCGTGCGGGCTTCATCGGTCGACATCAGCGCTGGTACCTGCTCAAACCCGCCGGGCCCGGCGGCGCGATGGTCGATCCGAAGTTCGACTATCACACGGTCGCCATCCGGGCCCGCGGCGCGCCCGACGAGGCCGACCCCTACCCCGACCAGTGGCGGGTCCTCGAGATCGGCAAGCGTGCGGGCAATCCTTTCCCCGAACGCATCAGCGTGGGCCGCGCGAACAACTGCGACGTCGTGCTCCGGTTCCCGTTCGTCTCCAAGCTGCATGCGCACTTCCTCGCCGGTGACGGCGCGGGTCTTCGGCTGTCCGATCATCGCTCGGCGAACGGCACCACGGTCGCGGGCCGAACCCTCGCGGCCGGCGACACCGTCGACGTCCACAGCGGCGACTGGATCGGCGTGGGCCCCCTGCGGCTGCAGCTCCTCGACGCCAGCGATCTCTATGATGCGCTCGCCCGCGCGCTCGGCCGCGCGGGGTAGCGCGCGCCCGGGCCGTAGACCTCCGGCCCCTGGCACCTGGACCGTCCCCGTGCGGCTCGCGGCAGCGCCCGCGAGCTGGCTTGCCCCGCCCCGTGGCCCCGGTCGCCCGCGGCCCAGGGCGCGACGCTTGCACTTGCGCCGAGGGCGGCACTACGATGCGCCATCGTGCGCATCCGCTACGCAGCTCGGACCGACGTAGGCCGCAAGCGCACCCACAACGAGGACTACTTCGCGCTGCTCGAAGAAGAGCGCCTGTTCCTCGTGGCCGACGGCATGGGTGGTCACGCGTCGGGCGACGTCGCGAGCAAGCTCTCCACCGAGGTGATCGGGGAGTTCTACCGCACCAGTCGCGACCCCGACGCCACGTGGCCTTACCGCTACGACCCCGCGCGATCGTACGCCGAGAACCGGATCCTCGCCTCGATCTGCCTCGCCAACGAGCGCATCCACGACGCGTCGATGCGCAACCGCCACCAGCGCGGCATGGGCACCACGATCGTCGCGTTCCATCTCAACGGCGCCAAGGCGTTCATCGCCCACGTCGGCGACTCGCGGTGCTACCGGATCCGCAACGGGTCGATCCACTCCCTGACCCGCGATCACTCGCTGCTCGAGGACTGGAAGGACGCGCGGCCCGATCTCACCGAACAAGAGATCCGCGACTTCCCCCACAAGAACGTGATCACCCGCGCGCTCGGCATGCGCGAGACGGTCGACGTCGACCTGCTGGCGGTGAAGGTCGACGACGGCGATCGCTTCGTGCTGTGCTCCGACGGGCTGTCGGGGATGCTCACCGACGCCGAGATCCACGAGATCGTCACGACCCACACCGACCCCGAGGCCGCGGTCGCAGCGCTCATCGACCGATCGAACGCGGCCGGCGGCGACGACAACGTCACCGCGATGCTCATCGAGTGCCGCTTCAGCTGAGCGATCTGGATCGGGCGAACCGCCCCGCGAGCGCCCGCGATCGGCCCCCGAGCGCCAACGATCCGGGCGGCCATCGCGTAAGCGTCGCGGGCGCCCCCCGTTGCCCGCGACGCATGGCACGTACCGGATCGACCGCGGGTGCGAACCCGCGTCACCGCCCGGCGCCCAGCGGTACCCCCCGCAACCTGCAGGGCGGGATCGGGCCTCGCTGCATGTGCGGTCGCCAACATCCCCCGGCGCCGCGGCACCCGTCGTCACGGCCACCCCCACGCAGGCGCGCGCGCTCCGCAAAACCCCTCGTTCGTGGCCCGGCAGGCCCTCATCCCCTCATCTTGGCGGACCCGACGCCGCCGACCAAACGGTCCCTTGCACCTTCCCGAACCCCGGCGGTTCTGGTTACCTGGACGACGAGTTCCGGCGTAGTCTCACCGCCGAATCCATCGGGCCGCGGTAGGCCGCGCCCCCTCGACGGACGAACAGCTTCATGAGCATCGCGAAGACGAACAACCCTGGTGTGCGTGGGGCCTCTGCCCTGGGATTCCTGAGCATCATCGCGCTCGGAGAAGCGGGCTGCATCCGTGACACGGATTGCGGCATCTGCGACCCGGACAACCTGATCCTCGAGAGCATCACGGGCGTCAACTACGCCTCGAAGAAGATCAACCTGCTCGGTCCGACGTGCACGGGCGACAACTGCCCCGGCACGATCGAGAAGGGCTCGTACTTCGTCGAAGAGATCGGTCCTTGCGAGCTGACCGAGGACGCCCTCGCGTCGCCGCGCGGCCCCGAGGAGTACTGCAAGATCTCGCCGCTGGTCGTCGCCTTCGGCATCGAGTTCATCTTCAACAACCTCCTCGAGGCCACCTCGGTCGAGCTGGTGCGCAAGCGCCCCGACGAGCCCAACCTCTTCGAGGTCTACGACTGGAAGACCGACATCATCGACATCGTCGGTCCCACGACCCGCTTCAACGGCGACTATCTCAAGGGCGGCGCCGACGAGCCCGACCTCGTGACGCGGCTCGTCAACTTGTCGTGCATCGACAATCTCGCCGATGAGGGCATCCCCTTCACCAGCGACAGCTACGCCGACCCGCGGACCAACCCGTGCAACACCACGCGGGTCGTCGACGGCGAGGTGTGGCCGCTCAAGATGCGGCGCGGCCCCGACGCCAAGCTGAAGTCGTTCCGCGGGCTGTGGACCTCGGGCTCGAACTCCTGCGACTCGCCGCAGGACAGCTACGATACGTGCTGCAGCGAGTGCGACTTCGTGCTCAGCACCAAGATCGCGAAGTACGGCCTCGACGGATCCGGCAACCCCCTCACCCCGGACAACGCCCTCACATGCACCGCGGGCGCGGATCCGTTCACGGAGTGCCGCAACTTCGTCGTCGGTGCCGACCGCACCGACGAAGAGCGCAACTACCGATACATCTGGTCGTGCACCCCCGGTGAGCCGGGCTGCGAGGCGGAGGACTTCAAGCTGCCCTGGTACGACAAGATCCGCGAGACCCACCCCGACGATCGCCCCGCCCACCTCGAGAAGTTCATCTCGAGCTGTACGACCACGCAGCAGTGCGACACGGTCCACGGCCTCGACGGCACCGCGTGCATCGGCGAGACCCCCGAGGGCACCGCTTGCGCGATGAATCCGGACAACCCCGACTGTGTCGACGGCTTCTGCCGCGCGCAGTGGATGACGACCTGCGTCGCCAACCCCGACACCACCGGTGGCGACCAGGGCTACTGCATCGACCGCCGCTTCAGCGATGCCGGCGCCGGCGCCTGCTTCTTCGTGCAGAACCAGGAGTTCGAGGGCCAGTGCGACGAGACCGGTGATGGCTGCCGCACGTACAACCGTGGCAACAGCGGCCGCACCCAGCTCGGCGCGTGCGACAGCGACGGCGGCAACAACCTGCTGTCCGCCGCCGAGTGCTGCCAGGAGTCGCTCGGTGCTTCGAGCGACGGCGCTGCGTGCGATCCGTTCTACCAGGACGAGGTCCGGCCCCTGCCCCGCTATGGCCGCAACGCGACCCTGCCCGAGGCCACCCGGAGCTGTATCTGCAGCGACGCCGAACAGGCGCCCGAGTGCTCGGCCGTGGTGGACGCGAGCTGCCGCGACGCCGACGGCAACATCCGGACGGACCGCGCCGGCGAGTACGCCGTGCTCTTCGTCGAGCGCCGTGGCGGCGTGGTGTACGACCCCGCGCTCAAGGGCGTGGAGTGGCGTCCCGCCGACCTCGGCGGCATCACTCGCGCCGGCATCGAGGCGTGCGCCGAGTCGCGCGGCCTGGTCGGCGATCGCAACCGTCACGACGGCTGGCGCCAGAACGACGCGTTCATGCCCGAGTCGTTCGAGGACTTCGACCGCGCCATGTGCTCGGACTCCGAATACACGGTGATCTTCGGCGTTCCCGGCGATCGCGAGTACATCGTCGACAAGGTCGGCAACAGCCTCGAGGGTAAGAACGAGTACACGTTCACGACGCCCGCCTTCCACGTGGTCCCAGGCAGCGGCTTCCCCACGGACAACCTCCGCATCGGCGCCTGCGACGACTTCGGGCTGCGGTTCTCGAACAAGTACGACCTGAGCCCGGAAAACCTCAAGAAGATCCAGCTCGTCCGCATCGACCTGGGCGATCCGCTGAACCCGAACGACGACCGGATCATCGGGCCCAACCAAGACTGCACCGACGCGGACGCACCGGTGGCCGGCGGACCCGACTGCGTCGAGACCGCCGCAGAGCTCCTCGACGCCGATTCCGTCCGTGACTGGTGCAAGGCGCCCTGCCTCACCGTCGACATCGAGAACCAGCCCACCGGCACCGTGGCGGTCGAGATCGACTCCGCCGAGTTCGGCGCGGTGCTCGGCCAGAACGTCGACGATCTGCCAGGCCAAGCCATCTACCGGATGCTCGTCCCGGGCCTCGCGAGTCGCGACCAGATGCAGGATCCGGAGCTGTACCAGGCCGCGTTCTGGGATGCCTGCGGCATGCCGCTCATCCTGGGCGGCACCACGGAGGTCGACTTCCAGTACCAGTTCTCGATCGACCCGCCCAAGTGCAAGGAGGACGTCGATCAGGACGGGATCCCGCTGTCCTGCGACAACGCGCCCGACTACTCCAACCCCGACCAGCTCGACACCGATGGTGACGGCGTAGGCGATGTGGTGGATCTGTGCCCGACGGTGGTCAGTGCCGCGGCCAACACCGCTGACTCCGACAAGGACGGCGTCGGCAACGAGTGCGACAGCTGCCGCCAGACGAGCAACCAGTACAACAACCTGGATAACTTCTCGCCCGATCCGGCGCTGCGGGTCCGCAACATCCCGTTCCAAGCCGACACCGACCAAGACGGCATCGGCGACGTCTGCGACAACTGCGTGGCCGTGGCGAACTGCGAGTCGTATGGCGCGAGCAACCCCTACGAGGTCGGCGATCCGATCGCCTTCGACGACCGGAACCGGTGCCAGCGCGACGACGGCAGCGACGGGATCGGTGATGTCTGCCAGATGGGCGAGAACGTCATGCTCCCGGGCTCCGCGGGACCGGTGGGCTTCGCTGGCACGGACGACTTCGACCAAGACGGACTCATCAACATGATCGACGCCTGCCCGCGGCAGCCGGTCGACCTCATCGTGTGCGACACCGACGCCGACTGCGGCGACGATCGCTCCTGTGAAGCGAACGGCCTCTGCAACCACGTGGACAGCGACGGCGACCGCGTCGGCAACATCTGCGACACGTGCCCGTTCGTCAACAACGCGGTGCAGGTCGCCGAGGGTGGCACCCAAGAAGACGACGAGGACGGTGACTTCGTGGGTGCTGCGTGCGAGAGCGGTCCCGACTGCGCATCGCGCATCAACCCTCGGCCGTTCGGATTCTTCGAGGTCGCCGCCAACGGCCTGTGCTGCACGACGCAGCTCTTCGAGGATCCCGAGACCGGCGATCTGTTCAACGTCGCCACCGAGCTCCCGCTGCGCGACCCGAATGGACTGCCGGTGCGCCTCGACTGCGTGGAGGGCGATGATCCCACCACGTGGACCTGCCGCAAGTTGCGCGACGAGGTCGCCGCGGTGCCGGGCATCTTGTCCCTGCCGGCCGGATGCGACGACGCCCTCGCGGCCGCTGGCTACGCCAACGCCAGCGAGAACCCACCCATCGGAGCGCAGGACGTTCCGTCGCTCACCGAGATGTGGGACGCCATGTGCTTCTTGCCGCAGTTCGATCAGGACTACGACAACCTGGGCGACAGCTGCGATCTCTGCCCCTTCGACTACGATCCGGACAACACGCAGTACGTCAACGAGAGCGGCCGCGTCTTCCCCAGAGACGGCGCGTTCTGCAACGGCGAGTTCAACGTCGAGAACAAGTGCGCGGACGAGGACACCGGCGACACCACCGGCACCGGGACCGGCACGGGGACCGGCACCGGTGGTGCGACCACCGGTGCCGACAGCGGCGGCATCTGACCATCGCAACGGAGGCGGCCCCGCAGCCGCCCCGCCCCACGCCCGAAGGGGCGCCAGGGTTCGCGCCCGGGCGCCCCTTCGGCGTTTCGTCCAGCGTCTCTCGAACCCCGCTTCCCGGGGCCGCGTCCGCCAACGCGGGGCCGACTGCGTCACGGACCTGGCCCGTGGTCGCTCTCGGGCGCGCGGGTCACCGATGGGGGGAACGTCGCGCCCGTCACGCAGAACCCGGTGGACGAGAGAGCGCAGGGAAGCGCGGCGTGTACGGCAGCCCGATGTTCAGCTCGCCCTCGATGACCTGCCGCTGGCGCTGCTGCCAGAATTCCGGCGTGAGCAGGCCGGCATGGCGATCCAAGAACGCCCGGCGCAGGGCGGGATCGGCAGGAACGATGAAGGGCGCCCACTCCTGCGGGAACACGTCGCTGTCCGCGACCGCGTAGTACGGCTCATCGGACAGCTCGTCCTCGTAGTTCTGCGCGGGCGGGATGCGACGGAATTTGCAGTCGAGCAGCGGACAGATCTCGTCGTAGTCGTACAGCACCAACCGGCCGTGGCCAGTGACGCCGAAGTTCTTCCACAGCAGATCGCCGGCGAAGATGTTGTTCGCGGCGAGCTCAGCGATCGCATCGCCGTACTCCACGATCGCGTGCGCCGCGGCCTCGGGCTCGGCCGAGGTCAGGTACAAGTTGAGCGGCGTCATCTTCTCTTCGATGTAGAGGTGGGAGACGACCACCGAGTCGCCCTCGACGCGGATGCTCGAGCCGGCCTTCGCCAGCAGCTCGCGGAGGCACTCTTCCGAGAAACGGCGGCGCTCGAAGGCGAGGTGCTCGAACTCCTGGGTGTCGGCCAGCCGCCCGACCCGGCGACCGCGGAACACGTCGCGATAGCTGCGCAAGATCGCCTCGCGGGTCGCCGACGGCTTCTCGAAGCGGTCGCGGATCACCTTGAACACGTTGCGATACGACGGCAGCGTGAACACCGTCATCACCAGGCCCGCGATACCCGGCGCCATGACGAACTCGTCGGACGACTCGGCGAGGTGTTCCACCAGCTCGCGGTAGATGAGGGTCTTGCCGTGGCGGTGGTGCGCGATCGCGATGTAGAGCTCCGACGCGGTGAGCTGCGGCATCAGCGAGCCGAGGAACTCGACGATGTCGACGGGTCGCTCGACGTCGACGAAGAAATACGCGCGCGTGGAGCTGAATACCTGCAGCGTGGAATCGACGTCGAACAGCGCGCCATCGACGACCATGCCTGCCGGGGTCGGCTGGATCGGTACGATGAGTGGGAACCGTTGCCCACCGCACTCCGCCCGCGCGACGATGTAGCCCTCGCGCACGCGGAAGAACAACGGTCCCAGCACGTCGATGCCGTCCAGGACGGGTGCGATGCCCAACCCGCGGCAGTGGGCTTCGAAGCGGGCGGCGAGCCACGCGGCGTCGCGCTGGATGTCGGCCCAGCCGATGGCGGGCCGGGGCTGACGCAGCAAATCGACGAACATGTCGAGCGTGGCCCCGGCCACCGTGTGCCGGATCTGGCGACGCACGTGGGGTGGATCCGGCGCCACGGTGGCCGTGTCGAACTCGCTCTGCACGAATTCTACCTCGCGGTTGACCCCGACGGTGCGGAAGATCTTGCGGCTGATCGCGTTGAAGAAGGTCTCGGCGACCTCGAGGTCGGTTCGATCGCGGATGAGCCCGGCATACGCACGGTGGGCGCTGCGCCACACGTCGACGTCCTCGGGGTACTCGCGCGTCAGCGGCCGCAGCCGCCCCAGCGTGACGGTGACATGGCGGACGTAGAGATCGATGCGCTGGTGGTGGAGGTCCTGCACCCGCATCCACTCGCAGGCGTCGAACCACCGCCGGGCCTCGCGGGTGATGCGATGGAACTCCCCGTAGAATCGGTCGAAGCCGTCGTGGACGATCGCGGCGATCGATTCGCCGATCTGCGCCCGCGCGTCGACTTGGGTCGCGGTCACGCTGCGCCCATGCCAGGGGCCGGCGACCGGGCGGTGACGACCTTGGCGAGGTACGCCTGCTCGACCGACTCGACCTGGAAGCCACACTCGCGGAGGCCAGCGGCGAGGTCGTCGCGGGTGTACTCGTTGTAGAAGGGCTCGTGCATGTCCTGGCTGAAACGGTCGACGAAGTACGCGAGATCCTCGCTATCGCTGGCCTGCACCGAGTCGACGATGACGAAGCGCCCGCCGGGCCGGAGCACGCGCAGCGCCTCGGCCCACACATTGCGGCGGGCGCTCCGGGGCAGCTCGTGGAACATGAACACGCTGACGATGGCGTCGAAGCTGCCGGTCTCGAACGGCAGCGCCTCGGCGTTGCCGGCCACGAAGGCCGCGCTCGGCACCTCGCGCGCGGCTGTGGCGAGGTAAAACGGGCTGAGGTCGAGCCCGGTGAGCTCGGCCGTGGGCAGGCCGGCGTGGAGCTGGGCGAGCGCGCGCCCCGTGCCGCAGCCGATGTCGAGCACCCGTAGCGGTGGGCGGTAGCCAGAAGCGTGCGGCGCGGGGACGGAGTGTGGCGGTGTGGCGGCGAGGTCGTGCAGCGGCGGCACGCACTGGCGGCGCATGACGTCGGCCATGCCGCCGAAGAGGAACTCGACACTCACGTCGTAGAGTTCCGCCGAGTGTTGGCTCAGGTAGCCGTCGGTCTGCCAGTGGAACGTGCGGCGGTAGTACGGCGGGAACGAAGCGATATCGACCTCTTTGGGCAACTCGCGCCACGCGTCGCGCTTCTTGCGTGCCATCATGGTAGGGACATCGCGTGCCAGCCGCGGCAGCAGGCGGGCGTAGCGATTCCACGGCAGGCCGAACAGCAGGCGGCGGGGATAGATGCCGGCGCGGACGTTCTCGAGATCGCGGGCGACGAGCGCGTCGTGGCGACGACGCAGCGCACCGATCTGCGCGGCGGTCACCTCGATCCGCTCGTCGAGCAGGGCACGTCGCGCGATCTGCTGCGTGAGGCCGCAAAGCGTGACGAGCACCTGCTGCTGGATGCGATAGGCGATCGCCGAGCCTCGATGCACGAGCGACGGGTGAACCAGAGACGTCATCGGCGCCTTCGAGTGTAGGCGCCCGAGTGCGGTTGTCGAGTCAGCGCCGCAGCGGGCGCAGGCCGCGGCAGCGTGGGCCAGGGCCGAGTGCGACGATCATGCGATCGACCTCGACGCGCACGGGGTCGGCGGGCCAGCGGGCGCCGATGAGCTGATACGCGCACCGCGCCTCGTCCTTGCGCCCGGTCTCGCGCAGCAGGCGGCCGAGGTCGAGCAGCGCCGTCTTGGCGCTGGCGTGATTCGGGTAGCGGCGCACCAGCGTGTCGAGCAACGCGATCGCATCGCGACGGCGACGCTGCGCCATCGCCCGCTCGGCGTCGCGGGCGAGGCTCGACGCCGACGGGGCAGCGGGAGCCTGGACCTCGCCGCCGGATGCGGTGGCAGCGGCGACGTCCGCGGGCTCGGCGAGATCGGGGCCGCTCGTCGTGGCAGGCTCGGGTTGCGCGAGGGGTTCGCGATCCTCGATAACGCCCGCCTGCGCCGCAGCGTCACCCCGCGGCAGCACCTCACCGCCGCCGCGCGCGTCCTGGGCGACGTGCGACGCAGACTCGGCCACGGCGGGCGCCATGGCGCTCGACCACGACGGCACGATGCGGGCGAACAGCAGCCACGCCGCCGCCGCCGCCAGCATCGCACCGCCCACGATCCACCGCATCCGCGCCGCGCGACGTTGGCTCACCGCGCGCACGATCGCCGCACCGTCCACGCGCACGGTCGGCACCCGCTGCGCCCGCGCGAGCTCGGCCAGCCCGGCGAGGCTCGCCGGCATGCGCGGCCCGGTGCCGCCCTGCTCGCCCTCGGTCATGGCGCCTCCGAACGACCGGGCGGTCGCGACAGTCCGAGGGCCTCGCACAGCAGCTCCTCAGCCCTCCGGGCGCGATACGAGACGGTCGAGATCGGCACGTGCAGCAGCGCCGACGCGTCTTGCAAGCTGAGGTGCTCGATCGCGCGGGCCGTGAACGCCTCGCGCAACTTGTCGGGCAGCGCCCCCAACGCAGCGTAGAAGCGCGCGAGGTGCTCGGCCTGCAGCGCGGCCTCTTCGGGCGTCCCCGAGGCACATGGTTCGCCGCCGATCGCCCCGCGTTCCCTGGCCTCGCGGCGACGGCGGGCGTCCCACCAGTTGCGCACCTTGTTGGTCGCGATCGTGTGCAGCCAGGTGTCGAACTGGGCGTCGTGGCGAAAGCCCGTCAGCGCCGAGAAGGCGGCGATGAACACCTCCTGCACGAGATCGTCGACGCTGGTCGCATCGCCGGTCATGCGCAGGATCTGGCGGGCGACCCGCTGCTTGTGGGTCGCGAACAGCTCGGTGATCGCCGCCGCATCGCCGCGCTGCGCCGCCGCAATCACCAGCTCGGCGCCGCCTTGTCGCATCCGACTCACGTCGTATGGGAGTGTAGCCGACACGGCCTCGCAGCTTGGACCGCGCCCACGCACGGCGCTCCAACTCTGATCAGCGCTTGCGCGACAACGGCAGCACCAGGCCCACTTCGACGCCCACCAGCAGGCGCACGGGCGCAAGTCGCACGGAGTCGCGACGGCCGACTGCCCGCAGCGAGGGCGCCTGGATGTCGGTGCCCAGCCGCGCCGCGACCAACACACCGACGGGGCTGCGCCACTGCGCGAGCGCGGTGATCTCCGTCGACGAGGCGAGACTGCGCGCGGTCCGGGGACCTCCGCGGGCGACCATGTGGGCGAGCTGGGGGATGACGGCAGCCCCGAACCACCACTGCCGCCAGGGCGCGCCGCCGGCGAGGCCCAGGCCCACGCGCACGCCATCGACCCGCAGCGCGGCCGCGCGCGCGTGCACCGAGCCGAGGTGCACGATCGGCTGCACGTGTCGCCGTCCCCAGAGCATGCCCGCGCGCAGCGAGACGCCGCCGTCCGCGTCGGGCCGCCCAGCGCCCAGCCGCAGCCCCGCCGCCACCCAACCGCCGATGGGCGCGGCGACAGACGGTCCGTCGGCCCCCTCGCCTGCAGGCGCCTCCTGTTCCAACGCCAGCGCGATGCCGGCCGCGAGTTCGCGGCTGCGCTCCTCGGCGGTCGTCGCCTCGAGCACGTAGTCGCGCCGCACGATACGTCCATTGCGGTGGCGCATCGTCACGTGGACCCGGCGTTCGCCGCGGCCCTCGATGTCGATGGTCCAGGCCGCTGTGTCGCGACCGCTGCGGATCGCCAACGCGCGCTCGACCGCGGGCCCATCGACGGACGCGTCGCGCGAGCGCACCGCGCCCAGGGCGAGCACCAGCGCGATCGCGAGTCCGGCGATGCCTGGCACCGAGCCTCTTTGCCATGCCCCAGCGTCGCCGCGCAACGGCCGACCCGCGGCCCCGTGATCGATGCGAGCTGGGCGTCCTCAGCCGGCCGGCGGTGGGTAGCAGCAGCCCAGCAGGCAGTAGTAGTCCTGAGCGCAGTCACTCACGTCGTCGCAGGGATCTCCGATGACGCACTCGTTGTCGTCGCAGCCCTCGGGCGGCTCGGACTCCCCGAAGCAGACCTGGCACGTGTCGGGGACGCACGGGACGCCGCAGTCCCCGATCTGGGACGTGCACGTCTGGCACGCGTCGAGGTTGTCGAGCGCACAGTCGGGCCCGGAGTTGAGGAAGATGTGCACGGCGCCCTCGTCGGTCTGCACCTCACAGCACCCGAAGCAGTCGCACCCAGGCGGCACGAACTGCTCGCAGAACATCACGCACTCGGGATCTTGGTTGGCCGGCTGGTTGTTGCAGTTGTTGCCGCCGGTGTACTCGCAGTTGATGTTGGCCCCGGGATTCTCCGGATCGCAGCGCAGATCCCAGATGCAGCCGTCGTCGCCCTGGCCGCTGTTGCCATCGAAGAAGCAATCCTGCTTGCAGTCCATGTTGTCGCCGGGCAGGCCGGTCTGGAACGTCGCCTCGTCGTCGTCACAGGGCCCAGTGCACTCCGGATCGGCCAGATCGACGTGGCCATCGCCGTCGTTGTCCTCGCCATCGCCACACGCATAGACTGCGCCGCCGCAGTCGATGGGGTTGATCGGCTCATTCATGGTGGGATCCTCGCCGGTGGAGTCGGTGGCTCCGGACGACCCAGATCCGCTCGCGTCGGCCGCCGAACTCCCCGAGCCCGTACCGTCGGCACTCGCCGAGCTGCTCGGAGACGTATCGCCCACGGTCGGACCGGTTCCTGTCGGAGACCCGGAGATGCCGCTGCTGCCCGTGTCCGCGGCCTCGGCTGGCGCGTCGTCGCGGGCACAGGCGAGCGTGGAAGCGAGCCCGAAGAGCCCGAGGAGCCCGAAGTTCTGGCGAGTCATCACGGTGGGACCGCCGTGCTCCGCACGATTCCAAGCGGGTGTCGCCGGGTCTGCGTTTGGAACGCGGCGCGCTGGGATGGTCGCACGCCCATGTCGCATGTGGCGTCCCCGGTCAGTTCCGCCCTCGGATGCCTGCTCCTCGTCGCCGGCTGTCGGGAGGACGTCCTCGACGTGTCCGACGGCGGAGGCACCGGTGGTGCCGGCGACGCCTGTCGCCCGTCTCCGGGCCTCGACGACGACGACGACGACGACGACGACGACGACGACGACGACGACGGCTGTGCTCCGGCGTTCGCGTGCGAGCCCGTGGGCGACGGCGGGTACACCTGCGCGAGCCCGGTCGAGCTGCGGGGCATGGTGGTCGATGCGGTGACCCAGACGCCGATCGAGGGGGCAGTGATCGCCGCGCTCGACGAGTCCGGCGCGCCGGCCGGCGACGCGGCGCGGTCCGACGCGGGCGGTCAGTATGCGCTGCGGGTGAGCACCCGCCGCACCGACGACGGCAGCCCGGCGCCCGATGTCCGATGGACCCTGTTCGCGGTCGCGCGCGGCTACGCCGCGTTCCCCGGGGGGCTGCGCACCTCCACCCCCGTCGACGCCTCGGCACCGACGCGCGAGGACAATGGGCCGACATGGGTCGTCGACAACCCGACGACCACCGTCGCACTGCTGCCGGTCGGCGTCGATCGGCGCGGCGGTGTGACGGTCTCAGGCCACGTCGGCGGCGCGGCGCCGGGCGGTACGTTGGTGGTCGCGGAGGGGGCCCAGATCCCCGCGCCCTACACGATCGCCGACAGCTCGGGTGCGTTCGTCCTGTTCAACGTGCCGGCGATGAACACCTCGGTTCGCGGATATCGCCGCGGTCTCGAGCTGGCATCGCAGGCCATCAGCGCCACCTCCGACGTGTACGATCTCGAACTCGCGCCGCTCGTCGAGGGCATCGACGCGCTGGCGGTGGTCGGTGGTTCCGTGAGCATCGTCGATGCTGGTGGCGGCGCGCGGACCTCGGTGGTGCTCGTGCCCTCGAGCCTGTTCGACCCGCGTTTCGAGCGTGGCCCAGTGCCGCTCGGGCTCCGCGCCCCAGCACCCCCGCAAGCACCGAGCATCTCCGGCAGCTTCACGATCGATGGCGTACCGAGCGGCGACTACGCCGTGCTCGTCGCCTTCGAGAACGACGATCTGGTGCGCGACCCCGACACCGGCATCGCCGGCACCGACATCCAGCGCGTCGCCGTCGGCCGCGGGGGCGCGGTCGAGGTCGACGGGTCGTTCAAGGTCACAGGCGCACTCGAGGTCCTCGGCCCGGGCGCCGATTTGCCCGAGCTCGTGTCCGCCACGCCACTGCTACGCTGGGTCGACGACTCGAGCGAGACCCACTACGAGCTTCGGGTGATCGACGGCTTCGGCAACGTTGTCTGGGAGCAGCTCGAGGTGCTCAGCGCCAGCGGCGGGGCAGCGGTCGAGGTGGCGTACGCAGGTCCAGCGCTGCAGCCCGGGATGTACTATCAGTTCCGGGCCACCGCGATCCGCGAGACGCCGTCGAACGCCAGCCCGATCTCGCGCACCGAGGATCTGCGCGGCGTATTCTTGCTGGCCCCGTGACAGGTTGAACGCCCAGCGCCGTAGGCACAGCGGTGCGGCGCGGGCGGTGCGCATCGCGCGGGTACGGACACTTACCCTTCTATTCTGGCCATTTGCGCGCACCTGCACCCCCGCGACTTGCCCCCCTGTCTACCGAGTGGTAGGGACTGCCCTACCTCTCGGACAGCGATGGCCGCCGAACGCAATGGGCGCCCCGACGTGGCGCAGCGCATCCTCGATCAGGCGACCCGCCTGTTCGCGCGCCATGGTTTCGTCGGCGCTTCGCTGCGCGACATCGCAGTCGCTGTCGGCATCCGCAAGCCGTCGCTACTCTATCACTTCCCTTCGAAGGACGAGCTGCGCCGCAGCGTGCTCGAACAGATGCTCTCGCACTGGAACGAAGCGGTGCCGCGGATCCTGCGGGCCGCGACGTCGGGGCCCGAGCAGTTCGATGCGATCGCCGCCGAGACCCTGAGCTTCTTCAGCGAAGACCCCGACCGCGCGCGTCTGTTGCTCCGCGAACTGCTCGATCGCCCCGAGGAGATCGCGCCGATGGTCGCCCAGCGCGTGCAACCATGGGCGAAGATCGTCTGCGACTACATCCGCAAGGGCCAAGCGCACGGCCGCGTGCACAGCGACGTCGATCCCGAGGCCTACGTGGCGCAGGTGATCAATCTGGTGCTGTGCGGCTTCGCCACCCACGCGAGCCTGCGCAACGTCCTGGCCGCCGACACCACCGATCGCCAGACCAGCGACCGCGAGGCCACGTCGCGGCTGCTCCGCGAGATGTTGCGCGTGGCCAAATCGAGCCTGTTTCCCCCCGTGCCGGCCGATCCGCCGGCACGTGCGCCCGCCGAGCAGCGGGCCTGAGATCGACCCACGAACGAGGAGCCCACCATGGCGAACTTCTTCAACGACAACGACGACCTCCTCTACTACTTCGACAAGGGCATCGACTGGGCTCCGCTCGTCAAGGCGACCGAGCGCGGCACGGTCGACGGCGAGGCGCTCTCGGTCGAGCAGACGGTGCAGAGCTACCGCGACATCGCCGAAATGGTCGGCCGCTTCACCGCCGAAGACGTCGCGCCGTCCGGGGTCGCGATCGACCGCGAGGAGTTCCGCGTGGTGGACGGCGAGGCCGTGCTGCCGGCGCGGATGAACGCCCTGTTCGACCGCATCCGCGCCCTCGACCTGCACTGGATGTGCGTGCCCCGGGAGCTTGGCGGGATGAACAGCCCGCTGCTGCTGTATTTCATCAACACCGAGATGTTCGCCCGCGCCGACGTCTCGATCACGGCGCACCACAGCTTCCACGGCGGCATCGCCCTGGCGCTCCTGATTTTCTCGATCCGCGAGGGCACGACCAAGTTCGAGGACGGCCAGATCACCGAGACCCGCTTCCGCGAGGCCATCGAGGAGGTCGCCAGCGGCGCGGCGTGGGGCACGATGTGCATCACCGAGCCCGACGCCGGCAGCGACATGGCCCAGTTGCGGGCGACAGGCGAGCAGGACGAGCACGGCGACTGGTTCGTCACCGGCCAGAAGATCTTCATCACCTCGGGCCACGGCAAGTACCACTTCGTCATCGCCCGCACCGAGAAGGTCCCGTCCGGCAAGCAGGACGATCCGATGGCGGGCCTCGGCGGGCTGTCGTTCTTCTTGGTGCCGGCGTGGCACGAGGACGAGCAGGGCCGTCGCCAGCGCACCGTCACCCTCGACCGCATCGAGCACAAGCTCGGTCACCACGCATCGTGCACCTGCGCGCTCACGTTCGATCGCTCGCCGGCGTTCCTGCTCGGTCAGCGCGGCGAGGGCTTCAAGTACATGCTCACGCTGATGAACAACGCCCGGCTCGGCGTCGGCTTCGAGTCGCTGGGCCTGTGCGAGGCCGCCTACCGCATGGCCAAGGCCTATGCGGAGACCCGCCCGTCGATGGGCAAGACCATCGATCGCCACGAGATGATCGCCGACATGCTCGACGAGATGCGCACCGACATCCAGGGCATCCGCGCCCTGGCGATGTACAGCGCCGCCCAGGAGGAGCTCGCGACCAAGTACGAGCTGTTCGCGACCCACGTCGCGACAGACGACGTGCAGGCCAAGCAGATCGAGCGGCGCGCCCGGGTCCACAAGGCCAACGCGCGCCGCACCACGCCCCTGCTCAAGTACATCTCGTCCGAGAAGGGCGTCGAGATGGCGCGCCGCAACATGCAGATCCACGGCGGCAACGGGTACATCACCGAGTACGGCGCCGAGAAGCTGCTCCGTGACGCGCTGGTCATGCCGATCTACGAGGGCACCAGCCAGATCCAGTCGCTGATGGCGATGAAGGACGCGCTCGGCGCAGTGATGAAGGCGCCGCAGGAGTTCGTGAAGAAGCTGGCCCAGGCGCGCTGGCGCAGCCTCTCGGTCCGCGATCCGCTCGAACGTCGCGTCGCCAAGCTGCAGAGCATCTCCCTCGACGCGCTGCAGTTCCTGGTCCGCAAGACCGCCACCGACAAGGTGCGCTCGCTGTCGGGCAAGCCGCTGTCGCAGTGGCGCCACGCCGTGACCGCCGACTGGAACCCCAAGCGCGACTTCGCCTACGCGATGCTCCACGCCGAGCGCCTCACCAAGATCATGACCGACGTCGCGATCTGCGAGGTGCTCCACGATCAGGCCCGTCGCCACCCCGAGCGCGCCGAGGTACTGGAGCGCTACCTCGCCCGCGCCGAGCCGCGGTGCCGGTTCCTGCTCGACGAGATCCAGACCACCGGCGCCGAGCTGCTCGCCCGCCTGCAACACGAAGATCGCGGCCACGAAGCCGCCGCGGAGTGATCATGCCCGTCTCCAACAAGCACCTGCTGCAGCAGGGTCCCGTCCTCGCCACCCTCGCGGGCGCGGCGGTGGCAGCCGTGCGCCAGCAGATCGACGCCAAGCTCGGCCGCCCGCCGTCGCAGCAGGTGCCCACGCTGCCGGGGCCCGAACACCGCGCCACGTTGCCGCCGCGCGATCCGGCGCTCATCCGCGACTACATCCGCAACACCGGTGGCGATCCCAGCGCCTACCGCGGCCTGGTGCCGGCGCACATGTTCCCGCAGTGGGGCTTCCCGCTGTCGGCCAAGACCCTCGCCGACATCCCCTACCCGCTCATCCGCGTCCTCAACGGCGGCTGCCGCCTGCAGATGAACGCGCCGCTGCCCGCAGACGAGCCGCTGCAGGTCCGCGCCCACCTGGTGGACATCGACGACAACGGCCGGCGCGCGGTGCTGCACCAGCGCGTCGTCACCGGCACCGACACTGTGCAAGACGCCATCGTCGCCGACCTGTTCGCGATCGTGCCGCTGCCCCGCGATCCGGCGTCCACCGTGCGCGGCGAAATCCGCGTGCCGCCGCGGGTGCCCGCAGATGCCGAGGAGCTGCAGCGCTGGCGCATCGGCGCCCAGGCCGGCCTCGATTTCGCCAAGCTCACCGGCGACTTCAACCCGGTCCACTGGGTGCGGCCATACGCCCGGGCGTTCGGCTTCCGCTCCACCATCTTGCACGGCTTCGCCACCATGGCCCGCGCCATCGAGGGCCTGCAGCGCACCATCTTCGCCGGCTCGGTCCACGCCCTGTCGGTGGTCGACGTGAAGTTCACCAAGCCCCTCGTGCTGCCGGCCAAGGTCGGGCTCTACATCCGCGGCGACGCGCTGTTCGTCGGCGATGCCCCCGGCGGGTCGGCGTATCTGGTCGGGACTTTCCAACGCAACGACCGCAACGACCGCAACGACCGCAACGACAAGGCTCCCCCATGAGCGACTTCCTCCTCGAGAACCAAGCTGCCCGCAAGCTCATCCAGACCCTCGGACTGCCGCTGCCGGTGCCGACGCGCCTGCGTCGGGCCAAGGGTCCCCAAGACGAGCGGCCGCTGCACGATGACGACGTCGTCGTCGGTGCCGCGCCCGGGGGTGCGCTCGCCGATGTCCTCGCGCGTACGCTGACCATCGCCGGGGCCTCGGCGTGGGTGACCACGGGCGAGTTGAGCGCCGCCTTCGCGGGGCCGGGCGAGGCGTTCGGTCGACCGGCGCACCGCCTGCCCGAGGACGGCCTCCCCGACGGCGTGCGGGTGCGCGCGCTCGTCTTCGACGCGACCGGCCTCGGCGATCCGTCGGAGCTACGGGCGCTGTACGACTTCTTCCATCCGCTGGTGAAGCGCCTGCTCGGCTGTGGCCGCGTGGTCGTGATCGGTCGACCGCCGTCGTCGTTCGAGTCGGCCGCGGCCGCGGCGACCCACGCCGGCCTCGAGGGCTTCGTGCGCAGCCTCGCCAAGGAGCTGGGCAAGCGCGGCTCGACCGCCCACGTGCTGTTCGTCGAGCACGGCGCGGAGGATCGCATCGAAGCCCCGCTGCGCTTCCTGTTGTCGGCGCGCTCGGCCTTCGTGTCGGGCCAGCCGGTGCACGTCGGCAAGGATGTCCGCGCGCCCGAGGACGGCCACGGACCGTGGGTCCGCGGCCTCGCCGGCAAGATCGCGCTGGTCACGGGCGCCGCCCGTGGCATCGGTGAGGCGACCGCGGAGCTCCTCGCGGCCGAGGGCGCGCACGTCGTGTGCCTCGACCGCCCCGCCGACGACGCCCTGGTCAGCCAGGTCGCGCGCCGCATCGGCGGCTCGGTGCTGCTCGCCGACCTCGGCGTCCCCGAGGCCACCGCGACCATCGTCGAGGGCCTGCGCAGCCGCCACGGCGGCGTCGACATCGTGGTCCACAACGCCGGCATCACCCGCGACAAGACCTTGGCCAAGATGAAGCCCGAGGCGTGGGACCAGGCGATCGAGGTCAACCTCGCCTCGGTGGTGCGCATTACCGCCGCGCTGCTCGAGGGCACTTTGCAAGATGGCGGCCGCGTCGTGTGCCTGTCGTCGGTGGCCGGCATCGCCGGCAACATGGGCCAGACCAACTACGGCGCGAGCAAGGCCGGCATCGTCGGCTATGTGCGGCGCCTGGCCAAGCACACCACGTCGCGCGGCATCACCGTCAACGCGATCGCGCCGGGTTTCATCGAGACCCGGCTCACCGCCGCGATCCCGGTCGTCATCCGCGAGGCCGGCCGGCGCCTGTCGAACCTCGGCCAAGGTGGTCTGCCCGGCGACGTCGGCGAGGCCATCAGCTTCCTCGCCGGTCCCAACGCCCACGGTATCACCGGCCAGGTGCTCCGCGTGTGTGGCGGCGCCCTCATCGGCGCGTGACGTGCCGTCGTCTCCCCCAAGCCCCCGTCCCACGCGTCGCCAAGCCCCAGTCCCACGAGTCGCACCATGTCGAAGCAGATCGTCCAGCCCCCCAAGGGTCGTCGCGCCGTCGTCGTCGCCGGCCTCCGCACCCCGTTCGTCAAGGCCTTCGCCGAGTTCCTCAAGATGGACACCATCGCGCTAGGCGATGCGACCGTCAGCGCCCTCGTCGCGCAGACCCAGCTCGACGCGCGGCACATCGAGGCGATCGTGTGGGGCGGGGTGATCTTGCCGGGACTGGCGCCCAACGTCGCCCGCGAGATCGCGCTCGATCTGCGGCTCGGCGCCCACGTCGAGGGCCACACGGTGACCCGCGCATGCGCGTCGGGACTGCAGGCGATCACCACGGCCGCCGCCGCGATCGAGCGCGGTGAGCTCGACGTGGCGATCGCCGGCGGCTCGGACTCGACCAGCAACGCCGAGCTCAAGCTGCCGCAGAAGGTCGTCCACGCCCTCGCGCCGCTGGCCTTCGGCAAGGCCACGCCCAAGGACTACCTCGGCGTCCTCGCCCAGCTCATGCCGCTGTCCGAGGTGCTGCCCAAGATGCCAAAGATCGCCGAGCGCACCACCGGTCAGGTGATGGGCGAGTCGGCCGAGGACATGGCCAATCGCAACGAGATCAGCCGCGGGGCCCAGGACGAGTTCGCCGCGCGCTCGCACCACCGGGCGGCGGCCGGCATCGCCTCGGGCCGGCTGCGTCGCGAGATCGCCAAGGTCGAGACCCCCGACGGCAAGACCGTGACCGCCGACACCATCGTGCGCGCCGACACCAGCGTAGAGCGGCTCGCGAAGCTGCGGCCGGTCTTCGCGAAGAACGGAACGCTCACCGCCGGCAACTCGAGCGCCCTGACCGACGGCGCCGCCGCGGTCGTACTGATGAGCGAGGAGCGTGCGCGGTCGCTGGGCTACACGCCGCTCGCGTTCTTCCGCAGCTGGGCGTACGCGGGGGTCGATCCGGCCGATCAGCTGCTGATGGGGCCCGCGCTCGCGATGCCGGCCGCGCTCGAGCGCGCCGGGCTGTCGCTGGGCGAGATGGATCTCGTCGACATGCACGAGGCCTTTGCGGCGCAGGTGCTCTCGGTGCTCAAGATGCTCGGCAGCGCAGCGTTCGCCCGCGCGCGCCTGGGCCGTGACGCGGCCGTCGGCGAGGTCGATCCGGCGCGCCTCAACATCTATGGCGGATCGATCGCGCTCGGCCACCCATTCGGTGCCACAGGCGCCCGCATGGTCACGACGATGGCCAACGAACTCCATGAGAGCAACCGACGCTACGCGCTGCTGGGCATCTGCGCCGCGGGCGGTCTGGGTGCTGCGGCCGTCCTCGAGCGCGCGGACTGACGCGCGCGCGGGGAAAGCCGCTACACTCCCGGCGATCTCACTGCGTAGCGTCGTCGTCGTCGTCGGATTGCTCGCCGCGTCGGGCGGTTGCTTCTCGCCCGATCGCGCCCCCGGTGACGGCTCGGACACCGATACATCCTCTGCTGGCGGCGATGGCAGCAGCGGCAGCGGTGACGCCGCGCCGCTGTCGTGCCCGCAGTACTGCACCTTGGTGGGCGATCACTGCGACGGCGATCTGCTGCAGTACCCCGGCAGCGTCGAGTGCGAGGCGATGTGCGCCGGCTTGCCCGTGGGCGCGATCGACGACACCCTCGGCAACACCCGTGGCTGCCGGGCCTACCACGCTAGCAACGCGATCGAGGATCCCGCCGGCCACTGCCGGCACGCGGGTCCCAGCGGCGACGGGGTCTGCGGCGGCAACTGCGAGAGCTTCTGCACCCTCGCCGCCGCGCTGTGCACCGACGAGAACCAGGTCTTCGCGAACTCCGAAGACTGCGTCACGCAGTGCGGACAGTATCCGGTGGACCCGCCCTACTCCGCCGACCTGCTCGCCGGCGACAGCTTCGCGTGCCGCATGTTTCACCTGTCGGTGGCGGCGCTGCAGCCGTCGGTGCACTGCGGCCATATCGGGCTGGTGTCGGACACCTGCTTCTAGCTCCGCTACCGCACCTCGAAGCGCCGCCGCGTCACCTTGAGGTGATCTGCCGGCGCCACAGCGCAGGCAGCCACCCCAGTTGCGGGTGCGGGCACGCTCGAGGCGAACGCGACCAACTCCCACGGACCTCGCGTCACCTCGGCTGGCAGGGTCGCGGACGCGAGGATCGTCGCGCCGGTGGCCGTGGGCGACCGAACCACGGTGAGCGGCACCATGGTGCGATCGCGCATCGCACAGGCCCAGACGACGGTCGGCACCGCGTGCTGCGTCGACGGGCGCAGGGTCCACTGCAGCTGCGCGCCGACCGGAACGCTCGGCGTCGAACGCTCGGCGTCGCCACGGACATCGGCGATGCCCGTGATGTCGAGGCTGTGATCGACCATCGGCGACGGCGGCACCGACGGCAATGGCGATGGCGATGGCGATGGCGCACCGGCGACCCACAGCACCAGCCCCGCTGCGACGAGCGCGACGGCACCACCGAGTGCGGGACCCATCCATCGCCGCGGTCGGATGACCTCGCCGCTCGCCATGCGAGGCTCGGCGTGGACGTGCTGGGGACGATCGCCCGCGTCGCGATCGAGGGCGGCGAGGATCGCCGCGACGCCCTCGTCTCCCAAGGGCGCGAACAGCTCGGCTGCACGGGCGATCGCAGCGTCGTCGTGGTCAGCGGCGCGGGCCGCAGCCTCGGCCTGCGCGCGGGTGCAGCCTCCGGCTGCGTACCGCTCCCACGACTCGTAGTCCGCACATCCGGCGCGGTGCATCGCGATCACCTCGGTGAGTTCCGCGGGTGGGACGACGGCCCCAAGAGGCGTGCCCTCACCCGCCGGGGCGGGGGCACTCGAATCGGCTGGGAGCTTGGGCGGCTGCACGACGGGATCGTCCTTACCTACGCGATGGATGGCTCGGGCTTGACATGTTCGGGCGTTCTCTCGCGCGACTACGACATCGCTACTGCGACCGCGCGGGCTCGTCCAGCGCAGCGAGCAGGCGTGGCAGCACGTTGCGGCGAAAGCGCGAGCTCCACTGATAGACCGCGGCCGCGGACATGCCGAGCGCCGCTGCCACATCGACGGGCGGGAGTTCTTCCACGTAGAGGCTGACGAAGAGGCTGTACTCGCGCGGCGCCAGCAGCTCGTGCAGCTGGGAGTCGAGCGTGGCGAGCGTCTCGCGCGCGAGCACGATGTCCTCGGGGTCCGGCAGTGACTCGCCCGTATGCTCGATCTCCTCGGTCTCGGGCCCATCGTTCTGCCACGGTGTCCGGCGCCGGCTACGCAGAACGTCGAGGGCGCGGTTTCGAGCGATGAGCCGCACGTAGCTGTCCAGCGTGCATCCGCGGGCCGGGTCCCACCCGGCCAGGGGCCGCCGGTCACGGTCGAACAGCTTGAGGAAGGCCTCCTGCACCAGATCCTCGAGCTCCTGCCGGGGATTGCGGCCACGGACGGGCGCCATCCGCATCAACAGACACGCGATCTCGGCGTGGATGCCGGGTTGTATGCGCCGCACGAGACCCGCCCGATCGGCACGCGTGCCCTCGAGCGCCCGGCGGACGAGCTCGATGTCGTCGTTGTTGGACGCCATGCGCCGAAGGCGGCTTATATCACGGCCTCAGCCGCCCGATTCGCGGGTCGTCCGCGGCCAACTGGCCACTGCTGTCAGGACTGACCCCGCGGGCCCCGTAGATGGCATGGCCATGCCGGACGCCCCTCGACTGCGTCGACGCCCCAGGCCTGCCCGCCCGCTGCTCGCGGACGCGATGCGGCGCCCTGCCTGCCGCATCGGCTTCGCCGCCGGGTTCGTCGTCGGGGTGGTGGTCGCCGCCGGCCTGGCTCCGCCCGCCGCCCGGCGCGATCTCGCAGCGGTCGGCCGGGCCGATGAGCGGGAATCGACGCAACGCCCAGAAAATTCTCCACCGCCTGTCAAAGCGGCCACCGCCGGCCCGTAAAGGTCCCGCGGGGCAGGACAGGAGTCCCGCTCGAGTCAGGCCGGCTCCCGCCTCTGGGCGGCGCGACGCACGAAACGACGGGGCGAGGGCCTCGGCGGGGCTCCTAGGACTGGGAAGCCGCCAAAGACCCACGACCCGCACGACGAGCGTCGCGTCGCCGACTTCGGTCGATGCCGGATCTCTCTGATGTCCGCACCCACGCTGATGTCCGCACCCACGCTGATGTCCGCACGGCACAACGCGTCCATCGACACGCACGCCCGAGTCCTCGCCATCGTCGCGGCGGCGAAGGTCGAGGCGGTCGAGTTCTCCGACTGGTGCATCGCCGCGCCCCAGGGCGAAGCATCGGTCGTCGGCCACATCCAGGCCACCGACCGTCGGGCCGCGTGCCGAGTGCTCGAGGCGCTGCTCGGGCTCGATGCGCGGTTGGACATCGACGTGGGGCCGAGCACTGCCGACACCACCGGCCGCTGGTCGGTGTGGATCCGCGCCCACGGCACGCGCCCGACCACCGCGCCGACGCCCGACTCGGCACGCAGGGCGACGCCGACCCCTGCGGTCGCGTCAACGGACGGCGACCCGGCGGCCAGCGAGTAGCTCGACGAAGCTCGGCAGCCCGAGTTCGGACGTCCGCAGGCCGGCAGCCGTGAGCTGTGCATCGTCGATGGCCCCGCACGCCCGCGCCCGCTGCAAGAACCCGAGCAGGGCTTGGCCGGTGGCGGCATCGTCGAGGACCGCGGCACCATCGGTGGCGGCGGTCGCCATCCCCAGGTAGTCGGCCATGCGCGCGGTCGCGGCCGGCAGCGACTCCAGATAGAAACGAAAGTTGGTGGCGAAGCGCACCGGCAGCTGCGCGGGATGCAGGTCCCACCCCTGCACGTAGCCGCCCACGAGCGAGCGACCGACGTGCTCGTGCGACAGCCGCCACGCCCGCCAGATCGCGTCGCGGTTGGCCCGCGCCACGTCGGGGCCGCGCTCCGGTGGGCGCTGCGGTTCCACCGGCAGGATGTTGGTGGAGCCGTCGCAGATCTGCACGTGGGTGCCGCCGCACGCGAGCGTCATCAGGCCCCGCGCCACGTCGCACATCGGGTGATCGATCGACTGCCACGCCGCGGTCACGCCACAAGACGCGGTGAAGTCGTAGACCCCCAGCGCCACGGCCACCAGCCGCGGGCCGCCGGCGCGCAGCAGCAGCGGCAGCATGAAGCGGCCGTGCGGATCGAACAGCGCCTGGGTGACCTCGACCATGAACTCGAGCCGCAGGCTGCCCTCGTCGAGGCCGAGGCGGCGCTCGAGCCGATCGAGCAGCTCGGATGCGACCTCGACGTGCTCGACACGACACACCTTGGGCAACGTGATGCGAAGTCCCGGCGGCACGCCGCGGTGGGCATCGACGAGCGTGGTGACGAAGCGGTCGAGCGTCGCGATCGCGCGCGGCGCGCTGGTGCCCATCAGTGGCTTGACGCGGATGCCGACGCCCGACGAGGCGTCGCCGCGATCGAGCGCCGCGGCGAGCGCCCGCGCGCAGGCCTCGGCATCCCCGTCCTCCTCGCCGTCGGGGCGGATGCCGTAGCCGTCCTCGAAGTCGATGCGCAGATCCTCGATCGGCTCCCGGGCGAGCTTGGCCGCGGTGCGAGCGTGGACCGCCCACGCCAGGTGGGCGTGGGGCATCTCGGCCGCGAGTCCGGCCGGGTCGTCGCCGTAACGCGCGGCGATCTGCTCGAGGCCGGCCTTGTCGCGGGGCAGCGCGTCGGCGCCGGGGAATCCCAGCGCCCGCGCGAGTTGGGCCGGATCCTCTGCGTACGCGGCGAACGACTCACGCGCGGCATCCCCCAGGCGCCTGAAGCTGTCGGCGCGGAACCGGTGCGCGCCCCAATACAGGGTGTGGATCGGCTGACGTGCCGACGCCGGCCGGCCACCTGCGGCCACCGGATAGTCCCGCGCGAAGGCGTCGTTGGCGATGCGCAACCGCTCGAGGAGGTCATCGACGTGATCGGCCGGATCCGTCACGACTCAGCTCCCGCGGTACGTCGAGTAGCCAAAGGGGCTCAGCAGCAGGGGCACGTGGTGGTGTTCCTGCGGCGCGGTGACCTCGAAGTCGATCGTCACCTCGGGATAGAAGCACGGCCGTCCGTCGCGGGCGAAGTACGCGGCGGTGGCGAAGCACAGGCGGTAGCGTCCGGCCTGCAGCGCGCCGGGCGGGAGTAGGGCGGGGACACGACCGTCGGTGTTGGTGGTCGCCATCGCGACGGGTTCGAACACGTCGGCCTGCGCACGCAGCAGCTGGACGGCGAGCTGCGCCGCGGGCCGACCGGTGGAGGTGTCGAGGACGTGGGTGGTCAGGGGACTCATGCGGATCCTGCGGTGGTGTCCGCGAGCTTGTCGAGTCGCAGGCGGGTGATCGCGCCCTGCTCGCGCGCGGCGTTGGCGAGCTCGGTGTCGCGGTCGTTGTCCAGCCGCGCGCGCAGCACGGCCAGCATCTGTGCGGCGTCCTTGCCGGTGGCGCAGAGGACGAAGATGAAGCCGAAGCGGCCCCGGTATCGCGCGTTGCCATGCACGAGCGCGACCAGCGTCTCGTCGTCGGCACCGCCCACGCCCGCCTGCTCGGCTCCCGACCAATTCGCAGTCGCCGCCAAGCGCTCGCGCAGCGGCTCGAGGTCGGCGCCGATCTCTGGGTGGTGTCCGAGCGCCTCGAGGATCTCGGCGGTCGTCGCCTCGGACCACAGCCGCAGCGCGGCGTCGTGCAGCGCGGCGTCGGACACGAACGGCCGGGTCGCGACCATGGCGTCGGCCCAGCGCGCGCAGCCGCAGCAGCGCATCAGCGCAGCGCGGGCAACGGTGGCACCCATTGCATCGAGCAACGCCGCCGCGCCCGTCACCCGCCCGTGCTCCCCCCGCGCGGCCCGAACACCCGCAGGCGACTGACGCCGCCGTCGGGGAAGATGGACAGCCGCACGTGGGTGAACGGTCCACGCTGCACGATCTCGTCGCGGAAGAAGTGCCGCGTGTGCGGGGTCAGCGTGGTCTCGGGCAGCACCCCGCGCCACGCCGCCGAGTTGTCGACGAGCTCTGTGAGCGCCGCGTGCGGGGCGTAGATGCCCTCGAGTGAGCAATACGCCGGGCAGTTGCCCTTGAAGAAGTTGGTGTCGACCTCGACCAGGCCGACGTCCCCCGGCGCACCGAGGCGCACGATGATCCAATCGAAGCCTGGGCCGCGGCGACGGCGGGTCTCCCAGCCGCCGCCCATGTTCACCGAGCGCCCCGGCAAGATGAGGTTGTTCATCGGCCCGAAGAACATGTCGGAGCACGCCAGCGCGAGCCCGCCGTGCTTCACCGCCGCGAGGTCGACCTCGCGGTCTCGGAGCCGGGGTCGGATGTCGTCATCGACGTCCGACATGCTCCAATTGGGCTCGGCGTCGCCGTGGGCGCGGAAGCGGGCCACGCCGCCGTCGGGGTAGATGTTGAGGCGCAGGTGCGTCCACGAGCGCGGCCACTCCGAGGCGTGGCTGATGGGGAAGATGTTCTGCGACCCGGGACGGATCGGCATCTGCGGCAGCAGCTCGCACCACTGGGCGGCCTCGAGGCTGTCGACGTCGGCGCCGGGCTCGGCCGAGATCGCGTCGACCGACGCGAACGGCGGACTGTTGCCCAGGAAGTGGTTGGTGTCGATGTCGAGCACGCGCACGCGACCGGGCGTGCCGAGCTCGATGATGCACCAATCGTGGCCGGGGCCGCGCTTGCGCCGGCTCTCCCAACCATCCATGAGCTTGCCGCGATCGGTGTACTCGTCGGGCAGGAACACGCCGCGGCCGGGCTCGAGTAGGTTCTCCTTGGGGGCGAAGAACTCGTCGTTGGCGCGAAGCGCCTTGGCGCCGAGGGACTCGTCGGCGAGGTTGACCAGACCGGTGAAGGTCGCGGCGTGGAGATCCTTGGCGCTCATGTCGATCGTACCTCGCGAAGGCCGCGGCCGAGCAGCGGCCGGCCATGAGGGGCCGTCCCCTCGCACGACGCATCGTACACGATGGTTCCCCGCAGCCACGTCCTTCGGACCGCGCCGCGCAGGCGCCGACCGAGGTACGGCGACTGTTTGTGGCGAAATCGCAGGAGTTCGACGGTCACGTCGAAGGCGTGCTCGGGCGCCCACACGAAGAGATCGGCGTCGAGCCCCGGGGCGATGCGGCCTTTGCGGTGACCGAGGCCCGCGAACGCGGCCGGCCGCCGCGACATCCAGTCGATCACGCGCGCAACATCGAAGCCCCGGGCGCAGGCCTCGGTCCACACCGAGGCGAGCCCGAGCTGCAGCGACGCGATGCCACCCCACGCACCGTGGAAGTCACCGCGCTCGGAGGCCTTGAGCGCCGGCGTGCACGGCGAGTGATCGGTGACGACGAAATCGATGGTGCCGTCCGCGAGCCCGGCCCACAGCCGGGCCCGATTGTCGTCGTCGCGGATCGGCGGAGCGCACTTGAATGTGGTGTCGCCGTCGGGGACATCCTCGGCGCGCAGGCACAGGTAGTGGGCGCAGGTCTCGACGGTCAGCGGCAGGCCCTCGGCTTTGGCCGCGCGGATCTGCGGCAGCGAGTCCGCCGACGACAGGTGCACCACGTGCACGGCGCAGCCGGTCTCGCGGCACAGTCCGATCAGCAGCGCGATCGCGGCGTCCTCCCACGCCGAGGGCCGCGATGCGAGATAGTCGGCGTAGCGCCGCGGATCGGGCCCCCGCGGCGGCGCCCCCAGATCGAGCTCGGCGTGGGCGAGCAGCGGCAGGCCCACCTTGCGCAGCTCGATCATCGCCGCCCGCAGCGTCGACGCATCGGAGGCCGGGAACTCGTCGATGCCCGAGTCGACGAGGAACGCCTTGCAGCCGAGCGCACCGGCCTCCGCGAGCGGCGCCAGATCGGCGACGTTGCCGGGCACCACCCCGCCCCAGAAGCCGACGTCGACCCAGAGCTGGGGCGCAGCCGCGGCGAGCTTGATCCCCAGGGCCACGGCCGTCGTGGTGACCGGGATGCAATTGAGCGGCATGTCGACCAGCGTCGTCACCCCGCCGGCCGCGGCCGCGCGCGTCGCGGTGGCGAAGCCCTCCCAGTCGGTGCGACCGGGCTCGTTGACGTGCACGTGCGTGTCGACGAGGCCCGGCGCGAGGACGTCGTCGCCCAGCGCGAGGGCCACCTCGTCGCCGCGGACGTCGATCCCCTCACGGACCTCGGCGATTCGATCGCCGTCGATGACGACGGTGGCGTCACGGACACCATCGTCGAGGACGACACGGGAGCTGGTGAGTGCGAGGCGAGACATGGTGGGCTGGCATCGTGAGCGCGCTGCCGGCGATCCCGCAAGCGGCCGTATCGCGCGATCGCGCACGGACCGATCCGACCCACCCCGCACTGCGTATGGGGTCGGGCATCCCCGCCCGCCCCCATCCCTACCAGGAGACTCTGCTGTGATTCGAAATACTTTTGTTGCCTCCCTCGGCGCTCTCGCCCTGTTCCTCGGCGGCTGCGGCGACGACACCTCCGATGACACCGGCGTCTCGGGGCCCACCACCGGCGACCCCACGGTCGACCCGACCGTCGATCCGACCGAGGAGCCGACCACCGTCGACCCCACCGAGGAGCCGACCACCGATCCCGACAGCAGCTCGGGCGATCCGGTGGCGTGCGTCGTCGACGTCTGCGCCACCTACGGCGCCGCGGTACCCGCGGTCGCCGGTCAAATCGTCGACATCGCGGCGGCCGACCCGCTGTTCGAAGCGGACTTCGCCCCGCTCGTGGCCGAGGGCCCCGCGGCCGTCGACGCGTTCAAGCTCAGCCTCGCGAACTTCATCTCGGACGCCTATGGCTGCACCGAAGGTGCGTACACCGGCCCCACGATGGTCGAGGCCCACACCGGCCTGGCGATCACCCAAGCCGAGTACGACGCGTTCATCAGCATCATCGTGGACGTGCTCACGACCAACGGCGTGCCCGAAGACGACATCAGCTTCTGCTTCGCGCCGACGCTGGTCGATCCCGCCTTCGTCGAGACGATCGTGGGGCTCTGACATGACCACCACGCATCCGATCCGCCGCCGCGTCCTGCAGGCCGCAGGTGTGACCTCGGGCCTGTCGATCGCGTTCGTCGCGATCGTCGGGTTCGCCCACACCGAGGCCGGCCGGCCGCTGTTGCGCTACATCCCAGGCATGAGCGCCTGCCCGCTCGACGGTCCGCCGTTGACGGCAGAGGATCGGATGCGAGTTCGCGAGCAGACCCTCGGACCGCTCGCCGGCACCACGCCGGCGAGCACCCGCACCGTCCTCGCCTTCGAGCTCGGCACGACCCGTCGGCACGACGTCGATGCGTGGGCGCTCGCGCACGGCCTCGCATGCGCGCCGGGGCGCAAGCTCGCGCTGCGCTGCACCGACGTCCCCGCCGCAGCCCTCGGCGGCAGCGGCGATCTCGACGAGGTCTCGTTCGACTTCGCGCCCGACGACACGCTCGTCGCCCTCGAGGGATCCGCTCGCCTCGCCGATGCCAGCTCGGCCGCCGCGTTCGTGGCCCGCCGCGACGCTTCGCTGCGCACGAGCATGGGCGAGCCCACCACCGCGCGGGGCGAGGCCACGGCGGCAGCGGTCGCCCGCGGACCCCTCTCACAGGTCTCCCGTGAGTTCCGCCGCAGCGACGTGCGTGCTCAGGTGGTCGCCACCAACCTCGGCCACGGCCGCTTCGGCGTCCGCGAATTCCACCAGCTCCTGCCGGGCTGACGGTCGAGCGCTGTGTGCCGGCGCCCGATCGGCGCTACCGCTCGCGCTGGTCGAAGCCGCACAGCGCCGCGAAGTGGGCGTCGCGATCCTCGACGAACAACGACGCGGTGATCGCCCCGACCAGCCGCTGCACCGAGTACTTCATGCCCGAGATGCTCGCGCCGCCGAAGCCGAGGCTGAGCAGCCCGCCGAAGGTGTAGTTGTAGACCTGGGTCACCCACGGCGCTGCGCCCGGGGTGCGCTCGGTGAACGCGAAGCCCGGCCCGAGATAGGGGTGGCGGGCCAGATCGTCGTGCTGCTCGGCGACCGGGGGCTCGTAGCGATCGCGCCACAGCGCGACCTCGGAGCACAGCGCGGCGAGCTCGGGGCGCCGCGACAGGTCGGTCACGAAGCCGGTGCCGACGATGACGAAGTCGAGCTCGTCGCAGCCGGCAGGGGTGGTCACGGCGATCGCGTCGCCCCGCCACTGCACCTGCTCCCACGGCGATCCGGGATGCATGTGGAAGGCCGCGTGGGCCTGGGCGCGCCGCAGCGTGTCGGCGGGCGGGAGCTGGCCCATGCGCAGCAGCTGGCGGATGAATCGCCACTTGTCGGGATCGGGGAGGTCGGCCATGTGGCGCAGGAAGCCGACGAACTCGGCCCAGCGATAGGCGTTGGTGTCGACCAGCGTCTTGCGACGGAAGTACAGGTGCACCGCCGCAGCGCCGTGCTCGAGCGCGACCGCGGCGTTGTCGAACGCCGAGGCGCCGGCCCCGAGCACGCCGACGCGTCGACCGGCGAGCGCGGCGAAGTCGATGTCGTCCTGGGTGTGGGCCCACCTTTCGCGGGGCAGGTTGTCGCGGATCATCGCGGGCACGTCCCACGCGCCCGAGCCGTCGATGCCGGTCGCCAACACGACGCGACGCGCGAACAGCCGCTGCGTGGCGCCGCTCGAGACCGCGTCGACAGCGAGCACACCGGGCGCCTGGGACGGCCCGATCGCCGTGACGCGGGTCTCGGCTTGCACGGGGATGCCCAGCACGCGGCGGTACCATGCGAGGTAGGCCGCCCACGTCTCCTTGGGCACGAGCCCCAGCGCGGCCCAGCTGCCGGGGCCGTGCTGCGCCTCGTACCACGCGACCAAGGTGAGGTTCGGGATGCCGAGATCGGGGCCGGTGAGGTACTTCGGCGTGCGCAGGGTGACCATGCGCGCAAAGTTCAGCCACGGTCCTGCACGATCGAGGGGCCGCTCGTCGAGCACGAGCACGCGCTCGACCTTCTCGCGCATCAACCCGAAGGCGCACACGAGGCCACCTTGGCCGCCCCCGATCACGATGACATCGTGCACCTGGTCACCGGCGTCGGTCGTACGCGGCGAAAGCCACGGACGTCGCGGATAGTCGAGCCGCTCGAGGTCGCGGCGCAGCGCCTGCTCGAGGGCTTCGAGGCCACCGCCTCCTTCGTGGCCGTGCGGGGCGCTGGGCTCGGACATCGTGGCGATGGTGGCATCGCACCACCGCGGGATCAAACCCTGGTCGCCCGCGATCACGGCACCGGATCGCCCCCGGATCGCCCGTGGCTCCGAGCACGCGGCGGTAGAACGCGACCTCCTTGGTCCAGGCGTCGATCACGTTCTCGGCCCGACGAAAGCCGTGCCCCTCGCCTGCATACGCGTGGTACTCGACCGCAAGCCCCGAGC
>JBBQJI010000046.1:0-53858 GCA_038325765.1 Nannocystales bacterium | reverse complement strand
CGAGGTACGCACCACGGCGTGCTGGTGCTCGACAAGCCGGCGGGTCCGAGCTCGCATGAGGTGGTCGCGTGGGTGCGTCGGTCGCTGGGCGAGCGTCGGGTGGGGCACTGCGGGACGCTCGATCCGGCGGCGACCGGGGTGCTGGTGGTGTGCGTCGGCGAGGCGACCAAGCTGGTCGCGTGGCTGACCGACGACGACAAGCGCTACGCCGCGACGATCCGACTCGGGCGCTCGACGACGACCGCCGACGCCGAAGGTGAGACCCTCGCCACCGCGCCCATCGACGCGGCCACACTGGCGCGCGCGCCACGGGAGCTGGCGGCGCTGCGCGGCCGCCGGGAGCTATCACCGCCGCGCGTGTCGGCGGTGCGTATCGACGGCGAGCGGGCGTACACCCGCGCGCGCCGGGGCGAGGACTTCGTGGTGCCGCCGCGGATGATGGCGGTGCGCGAGGTCGTGCTCGACGACGCCACGCTCGACCCCGCGCCGGCGACCACGGCGACGGTCCGCGCGACCTTCGAGGTCGGCAAGGGCACGTACATCCGCGCCCTGGCCGAGGCGCTCGGCGACGCGGTCGGAGTGCCGGCCCACCTCGCCGCGCTCCGCCGCCTCCGCACCGGAAAGTTCGATCTCGCCGCCGCCGCCGCCGCGGGGACGCTCGTCGCGACCCGCGGCGAGCCGCGTCCCGACGGCAAGCCCCGCCACCGCCTGCTGCCGGCCGACGGCGCCGACGCGGACACGCTCCGGGCCCGGCTCATCGCCGCACTCATCACCCCGCGCGACGCCGCCCCCGAAACCTGGCTCCGCGCCGAACTCGGCGACCCCGAGTCCTTCGCACGCCTGTGCAACGGCGTCACGCTCGATGCGGCGGTGCTCGGCGCCCTGCCGCCCCAGGCCGCCACCATCTCCCCCGACCGCGGTGGCGCCGAGGCCGAAGATCGGCCGCACCCGGGCCGCTTCGTGCTCGTCGGCGGACCCCCCGGCAGCACCGCCCAGGTCCTCGCGACGCTCGATTCCGGGTCCCCGGGGGCCCCCGCTGTGCGCCTGCGGCCCGTGCGGGTGCTGGGCGCCGCTGGGTGTCCGGACCCTTGACAAAGGGTCCCCCCGCGAGGATTCTCCGCGCCAAGCCAACACACGCCAAAGACGCCGCGCCATTGGGGCCGGCGAACCAGGACGCTTTCGAACATGCTCTCCAACGACCGCAAAGCCGAAACCATCGGCAAGTTTCGGCGCACCCCCACCGATACGGGTTCGCCCGAGGTCCAGATCGCGTTGCTCAGCCAGCGCATCACCTACCTCACCGACCACTTCCGCACCCACCGCAAGGACTTCCACTCGCGGCGTGGCCTGCTCAAGATGGTCGGCCAACGCCGCCGGTTGCTCGACTACCTGCGCGGGCAGGATCTCCAGCGATACCGCACGGTCATCGCCTCGCTGAACATCCGCAAGTGATCCTCCGACGAAGGGCGCCCGCACCACGCGAGGCGCCCTTCGCCGCATCGGCGCCACGCCGGCGCCCACGTTCGCGCGCCCGTGCTGCCGGTCGATGATCGATCGCCTCGGCGCGCGCGTGGTCCACACCCACACCGCGTTTCCGAGGAGTCCGTCATGAACAAGATCACCGAGACCTGTCAGATCGGCGAAGCCCGCATCTCGATCGAGACCGGCCGCATGGCCAAGCAGACCGACGCCGTCATCGTGTCGCTCGGCGACACGGCCGTGCTGGTCACCGCCGGCACGTCGAGCGAGCCCAAGGTTCTGCCGTTTTTGCCGATGACCGTCGAGTACCGCGAGGGACCGTTCGCCGGCGGCAAGATCCCCGGTGGCTACTTCAAGCGTGAGGGCCGGCCCAGCGAGGCCGAGATCCTGACGTGCCGACTCATCGATCGCCCGGTGCGGCCGCTGTTCCACAAGGCCTACCGCTACGACACGCAGATCATCGGCCACGTCCTGTCGCACGACAAGGTGCACGAGCCCGACGTCCTCGCGATCACCGGCGCCTCGGCGGCGCTCACGATCTCGGAGGCGCCGTGGGCCGGTCCGATCGCCGGTGTCCGCGTCGGTCGTGTCGGCGGCAAGCTGGTCGCGTTCCCCACCTGGGAGCAGATCCACGCGGCGGACATCTTGCTGATCGTCGGCGTCAGCCGCGACGGCATCTGCATGGTCGAGGGCGGCGGCAACCAGGTCCCCGAGGCCGACTTCCTCGACGCCCTGATGTTCGCCCAGGAGTCGGCGAAGCCGCTGCTCGATCTGCAAGACCGCCTCCGCGAGCGCGCGGGCAAGCCCAAGCGCGAGTTCGTGCCCCCGGCGGTCGACGACGCCTTCGTAGCCGAGGTCATGGGGTCGGCCGAGGCGCCGATGCGGGCCGCCTTCGCGATCAAGGGCAAGCACGAGCGCCGCGACACCATCGCGTCGGTCCAGCAGCAGACCCGCGACACCTTCCTCGCCGCCCATCCCACGCGCCTCGCCGAGATCGACAGCGCGCTGGGCAAGCTCGAGAAGAAGATCGTCCGCAAGAACGTGATCGAGACCGGCGTGCGCATCGATGGTCGCGGCACCCGCGACATCCGGCCGCTGCACATCGAGGTGCACCCGTACGAGCGCCCCCACGGCTCCACGCTGTTCCAGCGCGGCGAGACCCAGGCCTACGCGACCTGCACGCTGGGCACCGAGTGGGACGCGCAGCGCCTCGACACCCTGCGCGGTGACGTGAAGCGCACGTTCATGCTGCACTACAACTTCCCGCCGTACTGCACGGGCGAGGTCAAGCCGCTGCGCGGCACCTCGCGCCGCGAGATCGGCCACGGCGCCCTGGCCGAGCGCGCGCTGCGGTGGGTGCTGCCCGACGCCAAGGAGTTCCCGTACGTCATCCGCATCGTGAGCGACACGATGGAGTCCAACGGCTCCAGTTCGATGGCTTCCGTGTGTGGCGGCTGTCTGGCGATGATGGACGCCGGCGTACCGATCAAGGCGCCCGTCGCCGGCATCGCGATGGGCCTCATGCAAGAGGGCGGCAAGATCGCGGTGCTCACCGACATCCTGGGCGACGAGGACCACCTCGGCGACATGGACTTCAAGGTGACCGGCACCGAGACCGGCATCACCGCCCTGCAGATGGACATCAAGGTCCAGGGTCTCACCCGTCAGATCCTCGAAGACGCGCTCGCCCAGGCCCGCGTGGCCCGGCTCGACATCCTCGGCCAGATGCTGAAGGTGCTGCCCGAGCCGCGCTCGGACATCAGCCGCTATGCGCCGCGCATCGTCACGGTGCAGGTCAAGGTCGACCGCATCCGCGACATCATCGGCCCCGGCGGCAAGATGATCCGCGCCATCGTCGAGCAGACCGGCGCGCAGATCAACATCGACGATCACGGCCTGGTCACCATCGCGTCGGACAACCCCGAGTCGATCGAGAAGGCCAAGCGCATCATCGCCGGCATCACGGCCGAGGCCGAGATCGGCGCCTACTATCACGGCGTCGTCACGCGCACGACCGACTTCGGCGCCTTCGTCGAGATCCTGCCGGGCACCGACGGCCTCGTGCACATCTCGGAGCTCGAGAACCGCCGCGTCGACTCGGTCACCGAGATCGTCAAGGAGGGCGACGAGGTGGTGGTCAAGGTGCTCAACATCGATCCGACCGGCAAGATCCGCCTGTCGCGCAAGGCCGCGTTCGGGGTCGACCCGAGCGAAGTCCTGAACATGCGGGGCTAGTCGCGACATGAGCAACGGATCGCAGCCGGGACAGGCCCCGGTCGTGGTGCGGTTCGTGCGGATGCATCCAAAGGCGGTGGCCCCCCGTCGTATGACCGGTGGCGCCGCCGGTCATGATTTGGCCGCGTGCCTGGGTGACGAGGTCCGCGAGATCCGGCCGCTGGGCAGAATGCGGGTGCCCACGGGCCTGCGCATCGCGATACCCCGCGGGTTCGAGGGCCAGGTTCGCCCCCGCTCGGGGTGGGCCGACAGCGCGGGCATCACGGTCCTCAACGCGCCGGGCACGATCGACGCCGACTACCGTGGCGAACTGATCGTGCTGCTGGTGAACCTCGGGGCCGAGCCAGTGAGCATCCGGCACGGCGACCGCATCGCGCAGCTCGTGATCGCGCCGGTCGTAGCCGCGCACTTCGAGTGCGCGGGCGACCAGGGCCTCCCCGAGGGGCCCGCGGACGGGCCGTCCGGGGCCACGACCGCGCGCGGTGACGGTGGCTTCGGCAGCACTGGGCGCTGACGCGACCCGAAACGGTGTCCGAAACAGTACCGTCCTGCGCGGGGAGCACGGCCCGACCCCGATGATGGTCGTTCAGTGTCGCCATCGCGCTTTGCAGCCGGCGTGAGCCTGATATCCTCGCGAACGTGGCGAGACCCGCGCAGGGCGGCCCCTCGAGTGGGCTGAACAACGAGGGGGCGCTCCGCACATGATGGGGCCGCGACGTGGCGACACGATCTGCGGCAACGTGGCGATCGAGGCGCTGGGGCCGATGCACTTCGGTGCGCTCGCGCTGGGACCCGTTCACCTGGCGCGCAGCCCGAGCGAGCCCTCGATGTGGCTCGCGACGGTCGAGCGCACGCTGGTGCCGCGCAGCGTCGACGTCTCGCGGTTCATGGCCGGCGTCGGTGAGCTCGCCGCGCGCAGGATCACGGGCGCCGTGCCGCTGGTCCTCGTCGATCGCGAGGCGGATTTCTGCGTGGTGGGCTACCGCGCGATCGAAGGCGCGCGGACGGTGGCGACGATCGCCGAGTCGGGCGTCGATGCCGGCGCCGCCGCGACGCTCGCCCGCCAGCTCGCACAGACGCTCGCCGAACTCCACCGCGTCGGCGCCGTGCATGGCCTGCTGACGCCGACGACGGTCATCCACGACGGCGCGCGGTGGTGGACCTGGGAGTACGGCATCGCGGGGCTGTGCGCGCCCGATCGACTGGCGCCGCGCCTGCGACCGCTCGGCGGTGATGCCGTCGCACCGGAGTTGCGTGCGGGCGGCGAGGTGTCCGCGGCCAGCGATGTGTACGGGTGGGGGACCGCAGTGGCGTGTCTGCTCACCGGTGGCACCGGCTCCGACGCGGTGGTGATGCTCCAGGACAGCGACGCGAACGACCCACTGACAGAACTCTGCCGCGCGGCGCTCGAGTCGATCCCGGAGCTTCGTCCACGCAACGGCGACGTGTTGCTCTCGCGGCTCGCCGAGGCCCTCGGTCCCGCCGATGTGGCCGCCGATGTAGCCGACGCAGCGCCACGCCGTGACGCGACCGAGCATGCCCGCTTCGCCCTGCCCGAGGATCCGCCGTCGACACGCGCCGGATCCGACGCCCAGGCATCCGACTCGGGCGAGTTCTCCTTCGCCGAGCTCAACGAGGGCCACGCGTCCGCGTCGCCGACGCCCGTGGGCGCGCCCGACTCCAGCGAGATCGTGGAGCTCCTCGTGCTCGGCCCCGACGAGTCGGTCGACGACGACGACGAACCGGCGTCCCCGACGTTCACCCACCCATCGACCGGACCCGACACGTCGGAGCGGTGGCGCGAGCTGGCGGAGGAGTACCTCTCGGAGGCCGAACGAGAAGCCCACCGCCAGAAGGCGGTGTCGGAGCGCCTCGCCACACCGCCGCTCGAAGTGGTCTCGCCGACCGACCGCCGCAGTGTCGAGGCGCTGGGCCGTGTCGCGCTCGTCCGCACGCGGGTGCGAACCGGACCCCACAAGCCCACGACACCCGAGCACGTCGCGGTCTCGGGCAGCTTCGAGATGTCCTCGGATCCCGTCGCAGAGCCCCAGACGCCGCCGCGTGCGGCCGACGGTGCGCGCGAGCTCCCCCTGGGCACCCCCGAGGACGAGGCGGAGTGGGACGATCCCGACGCCGCGGTGTTCGACCTCGATGCCCCCGGCGCGCCGCGTGTCGGTGGTGGTCATGCGCCCGACGACGACGAGCTCGACACCCAGGATGTGGACCCGCCGCCGCCGCGGGGTTTCGTCCCGGGCGAGCGGCACTCGCCGTGGTCGGAGCCGACTCCGGTGGACGGGCTCGGGTCGCGGCGTGCCCTCCCGGATCGGGCCAACGACGACACGCCCGCCCTCTCGCCGCTCGTCGCCCGCCGGCCTCCGGCGCCGAGCATGGCTGCGCCTACGCCCGCATCGGGGGCGAAGATCGTGGTGCCCCAGCGGGCGGCGCCGAACGTGTCCGTGCCGAACGTGTCCGTGCCGAACGTGTCCGTGCCGAACGTGTCTGCGCCGAACGTGTCCGTGCCGAACGTGTCCGTGCCGAACAGGGCCGCGTCGGCGCCGAGCAACGCAGCGTCCTGGGTGTCGGCGGCCGACGCCGCGGTGCCGGAGATCGGCGACACACAGAGGCCCGCGCCCGAGTCGTCGCGCCTGGAGCTCGACCGTCCGGTGCCTACGGGCCCTCGGCGCGCGACACCGAGGCCTGGGGACTCGGTGTCGCGGCCGCCCGCCCCCGCGTTGTCCGTCGACGTCGCACCGCAGCCGCGCCTCCCCCTGGGTGAGGCGCCGCCGATGTCGGCATCACGCGCCCGACCCACCGCCGAGTCCGGTGCCCGCGATCCGTCGCGCCCGACTCCGACGGTCGATCGACCGCCACTCGCACCCATCCGCGCCGAACTCACGCCGCCTGTGGCCTTGCGTGAGCGCAGCGGCCGGTGGGTCGGCGGCACGGTCGCGGTGCTCGCTGGTGTCATCGCGATCGGGGCGACGCTCGCCGCGGCGCGGCAAAAAGGCGGGCTGTCGCGGCTGCTCGAGGATCGTGCGGCGCCCGAGGCCGTCGACGCCCCGGCGCAAGCCGCTCCGGTCGCCGGTCCACAGGCCGCGGCCGCGGCAGCGCCCACGTCATGCCCTGAGACCATGCGCGTCATCGGCGACACACGGGTCTGCATCGACGAGGCAGAGGCCCCCGGCCTGCGCGAGATCCCCCGCACGCGCGTGAGCCTCGACGACGCCCGGGCCGAGTGCGCCCAGCGGGGGGCGCGGCTGTGCACCGCTGTGCAGTGGCGGGCCGCGTGTCGCGGGCCTCGCAACTGGCGGTACCCGTATGGCTCGCGGCCCGAGGTCGATCGCTGCAATGGCGCGTCCGCGTCGGGGCAGCCGCAGAACCTCAGCCGCACCGGCGCGCGCGACGGCTGCGTGACCCAGGCTGGCGTCTTCGATCTGGTGGGCAACGTCGGCGAGTGGGTCGACGACGGCTCGGTGCTCGGAGGCGACAGCGCGACGCGGGCGCCTTCGTGCGACACCCGGTCGCGCGCCGCCGCCGGATCGACGTCTGCCAGCACCGGGTATCGCTGCTGTCTCGATCTGGGGGACGGCGGCTGAGAGAGCGACAGCGATCGGGAGGGGGACGGTTCCGCCGGGCTTTGCCGGTCCCCCCAGAGGGACTGACCGCGGCGGGGACCGCCGTGCGCGCCGCCTCCGCGGGCGTCCCATCGAGCCGGCCCCCGCCGCGGTTCGGCGCACGGTAGTGTCTCCGGGCCCATGCCCGTGGACTCGGCCGCCCTACACGACGCGCTCGCCCCGGACCGTGCCCTCGATCGACTCGACGCTCGCTTCGACCGCCTAGGCGTGCGCTACAGCGGCAAGGTGCGCGAGAATTTCAGCCGTGGCGACGAGCGCGTCATCGTCGTGACCGATCGGGTGTCGGCCTTCGACGTCGTGCTCGGCACGGTGCCGTTCAAGGGCCAGGTCCTCAACGCGCTCGCGACCCACTGGTTCGAGCTCGCCGCCGAGCACTTCGAGCACCACCTGCTCCGCGTGCCCGACCCGCAGGCGATCGTCGCCATCGAGTGCACGCCGATCCCGGTCGAGATGGTTGTCCGCGGCTACCTCACCGGGGTGAGCAGCACGAGCATCTGGCGGGCCTACGAGCGCGGCGAGCGGAGCTTCTGCGGCCACGCGCTGCCCGATGGCTTGGCCAAGCACGAGCAGCTGCCGCACAACATCGTCACGCCCTCGACCAAGGCGCCCAAGGGTGCGCACGACGAGAGCGTCGCCAAGGACGAGCTGCTGCGCCGTGGGTTGGTGACGCCCGATCTGTTCGAGACGCTCGAGCGCCGCGCCCTGGCGCTGTTCGCCTTCGGCCAGGCCGAGGCCCTGCGCCACGGCCTCATCCTCGCCGACACCAAGTACGAACTCGGCCGCACCCCCGATGGTCGCATCGTGTTCATCGACGAGATCCACACGCCCGACAGCTCGCGCTACTGGTACGCCGACGGCTACACCCAGGCGATGTCGCGCGGCGAGGATCCGCGCGCGCTCGACAAGGAGTTCCTACGCCGCTGGTTGGTCGAGCAGGGGTTCTGCGGCGAGGGCACACCGCCGCCGTTGTCGGCGGAGATCCGCGTGGAGGCGGCGCGCCGCTACATCGAGACCGTCGAAACCCTGACGGGCCGACCGTTCGCGCCTGATCTCTCGCCGCCACTGCCGCGGGTGGCCGCGAATCTCGGCGTCGCGTGAGCCTGGGCCCGAGCCCGGTCGCCGGGTGCGCCGCCGTCCGTGGGCGCGAGCGCCCGCCGTGTCGGCGTCGCGTCTCGGGCCGTCGATCGCAGATCGGTCGGGGAATGCCCCATCTGCCGGCGGGGTCGGGCTAGGCTGCTTGTCGCGGGCTCGGCCCGCGCTGCCAGGTCACGCCATGCCCCAGCTCATCGCCTCCGTCCTCGGTTTCGCCCTCGGTCTGCTGCTGCTGCCCGCGCTCATCCCCGGTATGCGGGTCAAGGGCATGGGCGCGGCGCTGCAGGTCGGCCTGGTGTGCGGCGTGCTCAGCGTCCTGCTGGGCAAGCTGCTGATGGTGGTGCTGTCGTTCATCTTCCTGCTGCCGATCATGCTGCTGGGCCCGCTGGGTCCGATCCTGGTCCAGACCGCCGTCAACGGGATCCTGCTGATGGTCGCCACCCAGGTGGTCTCGGGCATCGAGTTCGAGCGCACCCGTTCGGTGGCGTGGGCTGCGCTGGCGCTCACCCTCTTGCAGTGGGTCGCCCGGCACCTCGTCTGAGCGACGCCAGGGGGGACCTCCGTTCGGTGAGCGCTCGTCCGCGGCGCCGGTCGGACGTGGCCCGGTGCGTCCAGGCGTGGTACTTCGCGTCGCATGTGCGGCGTCTTCGGCATCTTCGACCACCCCGAAGCGGCCAACCTGACCTACCTCGGGCTGCACGCCTTGCAGCACCGGGGGCAGGAGTCTGCGGGCCTGGTGTCCAACGACGAGGGGATGCTCCACGGCGTGCGCGCGATGGGGCACGTGCGCAAGATCTTCAGCCGCGAGCTGCTCGATCAGCTGCCGGGGCGCATCGCCGTCGGCCACGTCCGCTACACCACCGCGGGCGGCTCGCTGGCGAAGAACATCCAGCCGCTCACCGCCCAGTATCGCGGTCGCTCGATCGCGCTGGCCCACAACGGCAACCTCGTCAACGAGTCCGCGCTGCGCGACGAACTCGAGGTCCAAGGCGCCATCTTCACCTCGATGAGCGACACCGAGGTGGTGCTGCAGCTCATGGCGCGCTCGGGCAAGGCCGCCGTGCTCGACCAGCTCGTCGACGCGCTCGACCGCATCGAGGGCGCCTACAGCCTGGTGCTCACCACCGAGGACAAACTCATCGCCGTCCGCGACCCCCACGGTTTCCGCCCCCTGGTGCTGGGCAAGATGCGCTCGCAGCCGGGCGCGTGGGTCGTCGCCTCCGAGACCTGCGCGTTCGATCTCATCGAGGCCGAGGTCGTCCGCGACATCGAGCCCGGCGAGATCCTGGTCATCGACGCCAACGGCCCGAGAAGCGTGTCGCGTCCGCCGAAGTCGCGGCACTTCTGCGTGTTCGAGCACGTCTACTTCGCCCGCCCCGACAGCGTCCTCGACGGCGTCAGCGTCTACCAGGCGCGGGTGGCGATGGGCGAGCAGCTCGCCGTCGAGCACCCCGTCCTCGCCGACGTCGTGATCCCGGTGCCCGACTCGGGGGTCGTCGCCGCCCTCGGCTTCGCGCGTCGCAGCGGCATCCCCTACGAGATGGGCCTCATCCGCAACCATTACGTCGGCCGCACCTTCATCGAGCCGATGGACTCGATCCGCCACTTCGGCGTGCGCCTCAAGCTGAACGCGGTGCCGCAGGTGCTGGCGGGCAAGCGCGTGGTTGTCGTCGATGACTCGATCGTGCGCGGCACGACGTCGCGCAAGATCGTCCAGCTCATCCGCAACGCCGGGGCCCGCGAGGTCCACGTGCGCATCTCGTCGCCTCCGGTCAACGGTCCCTGCCACTACGGCATCGACACGCCGACCCGCGCCGAGCTCGTGGCGTCGGATCACAGCATCGCGGAGATCGCCCGCAGCATCGAGG
Organism: Nannocystales bacterium; assembly: GCA_038325765.1. Taxonomy (GTDB): domain Bacteria; phylum Myxococcota_A; class Polyangia; order Nannocystales; family Nannocystaceae; genus Xiheibacterium. Next base: position 43,549 of record JBBQJI010000046.1, on the reverse strand, counting down.
CCGACTCGCTGGGGTACCTCAGCCCCGAGGGCCTGCGCGCCGCGGTGCGCGAGCGCCCGTCGTTCGGCTATTGCGACGCCTGCTTCACCGGCAACTACCCCGTGCGCCCGACCGCCGGCGTTGGCCGCCGCGCGCTCCGCATCATCGAGTTGTGACGGCTCCGCGAGTTGTGATGGCTCCGCGAGTTGTGATGGCTCCGCGAGTTGTGATGGCTCCGCGAGTTGTGATGGCTCCGCGAGTTGTGATGGCTCCGCGAGTTGTGACGGCTCCGCGAGTTGTGACGGCTCCGCGAGTTGTGACGGCTCCGCGAGTTGTGACGGCTGCACGCTCCGCGAAGCGCCCCGCCGTGCTAACCTCCGGGCGGTGAACGAACAGCAGGGCAATACCCCTCCGCTGCCCGAGCACGGCAAGGCCTTCGAGCGTCTCGACACGCTCGATGCCCGCCTGCTCGAGCTGCGGAGGCATCTTTGACTACGCGGGCAAGGTCGAGAAACTCGACGAGCTCGATGCCGCGACCGGTGACCCGACGCTGTGGGACGACCCCGCGCGGGCTCAGGCCGCGACCCGCGAGCAAGCTTCGCTCAAGCACGTGATCGGCGAGCTCGACCGGGCCGCGCGCGCCAACGAGGACGCGCGTGCGATGTACGAGCTCGGCCGCGAGGCCGAGGACGAGGACACGCTGCGCGAGGGCTGGGCCAACATCGAGCACGCCGAGGCGATCATCGCCAAGCTCGAGTTCCGGCGGATGCTGTCGGGCGAGCACGACGCCAAAGACGCGATGATGAGCATCAACGCGGGCGCGGGCGGGGTCGACAGCCAGGACTGGGCCGAGATGCTCCTGCGCATGTACTCCCGCTGGGGCGAGCGCATGGGCTTCGGCGTCAAGCTGCTGGACGTGCAAGAAGGTGAGCAGGCGGGCATCCGCAGCGCTGATCTCATGTTCGAGGGCGAGTTCGCCTATGGCTATCTGCGCTCCGAGATCGGCGTGCACCGCCTGGTCCGCATCTCGCCGTTCGACGCCAACGCCCGCCGCCAGACCAGCTTCACCAGCGTGATGGTCACGCCCGACATCGGCGACGAGGACGACATCGAGATCGAGGTCAACGTCGCCGATCTGCGGGTCGACAAATATCGCGCCGGTGGCAAGGGCGGCCAGCACGTCAACAAGACCGACTCCGCGGTCCGCCTCACCCACCTCCCCACGGGCGTCGTCGTGGCGTGCCAGGCCGAGCGGTCGCAGCACAAGAACTACGACAAGGCGATGCACATGCTCAAGGCCCGGCTGTGGGACCTCGAGCGGCGCAAGCACGAGGCGAAGATGTCGGAGCTGCGCGGCGACGAGCGGGCGATCGAGTGGGGCAGCCAGATCCGCTCATACGTGCTGCAGCCCTATCGTCAGGTCAACGATCACCGCACCTCGCTCAAGGTCGGCAACGTCGACGCCGTGCTCGATGGCGACCTCATGACGCTCATGGAGTCGTTCTTGCTCGGCAAGGGTTCGCCCTCGGCGGCGGCCGACGACGAGGACTGATGGGCATCTTGCACCGCATCGACTGGATGATCGCCTGGCGCCACCTGCGGGCTGGCGATGACTATCCGGGCTGGGTGATGCCGCTGCTGCTCGGTGCGCTGTACCTGGTCGGGATCGGCGGCGCGCTGGCGTGGTACGCAGTGTCGCTCGAAGACCTCGCGGCCGCGGCCGCGGCCGCCGATGTGCTGCCACCTGTCGGCGACGATCTCGGCCCGACCAGCCTGCAGTTCTACTTCGGTGCCTTCGGCGGCATCACACTGCTGGTCGGCGTGATGGGCGTGTTGTTCTGCCTGCTCGCGCGCTTCTTCAACCTGCTGCCCACGATCATCGCGATGTCGGTGCTGCTTGGGTGCATGGCGCTCGTCGTCGTCCTCAGCTTGATGAGCGGGCTCGAGGGCGACATGCGCGAGAAGATCCTCAACCAAAAGGCGCACGTCAGGGTCGCCCGCGCCGATGGCCGCCCGTTCGAGGGTTACCTCGCGCTCACCGAACAGATCGCGGCAGGGCAGGGCATCGCCGGGGCGAGTCCGTACCTCGAGGGTGAGATCATGGTGCGCTCGCGGCTCAATCGCCAAGGCGCTGTGCTGTCGGGCATCGTGCCCGAGCTGCACGCGACCGCCTCGAACCTGCCCTCGATCGTGCGCGAGGGCGACTACCGCTACCTCAGCGCGCCCGAGGACATCCCCGATCCCGATCCGTTCGCGATGGATCCCGAGGGCACGCCGTGGCGGCTACGCCACCTCGAGAAGAAGAAGGAGCCGCCCAGCGATCCGGCTTCGCCGGTGCCCGCCGCGGTAGATCCCTCGGCCAAGCTTCCGGGCACCGCGATCGACCCCCCGCCCGATGTGCCCACGGGCCTGGTGCGAGCGCTGTCCGATGCCATCGCGGTCCCCGACGGGTTCCGCCCCGACGACGACGGCGATGACGATGATGGCTGGGAGGTGCCCGCGGTCGAGCTCGGCCTGCGCGACGCCGAGGCCCCGGCGAGGCGCCTGCCGCCCCCGCCGGATCTCCGCCCCGAGCTCGAGGGCGGCTGGGAGATCCCGAGCGAAGAGCTGAACCTTCCGCCCGCCCCGCCCGACGCGGGCACCGACGCGGGCACCGACGCGGGCGCCGACGACGGCGCGGGGTCACCCTTCGACCGCGAGACCACCGACAACCCGGTGCTCATCGGCAGCGAGCTGGCGATGGAGCTCGGCATCGGGATGGGCGTCGAGGTCCAACTGATGACCGGCATCGGCCGCATGACCCCCGCCGGTCGCATCCCCGGGATCATGCTTGCCAAGGTCGGCGGCGTGTTCTTCTCGGGGATGTACGAGTACGACCGCAAGAACGTCTACGTGCCGCTGCCCATCGCCCAGCGCTTCCTGCTCGCCGGCGACCGGGTCTCGGGCATCGAGGTGAAGCTCGTCGACGCCGACCGGATCGACGACGGCAAGCGGGTGGTGACCGAGGTCGTCGTCGCTGCCGGGCGCGACGGCGAACTCATCGTCGAGGACTGGCGCGACCTCAACCGCAACCTGTTCTCGGCCATGTTCCTCGAGAAGGTCGCGATGTTCATCGCGCTGCTGTTCGTGGTGCTCGTCGCCTCGTTCGGCATCCTCGCCTCGAACCTCATGAGCGTGATGGAGAAGAGCAAGGAGATCGCGATCCTGAAGGCGATGGGCACCAGCGATCGCGGGATCCTCCGCGTGTTCGTCGCCGAAGGCCTGAGCGTCGGGATCCTCGGCAGCATCGGTGGCATCGGCACCGGCCTCGCGCTGTGCTGGGCGCTCGACCGCTTCGGGCTGCCGCTTCCGGTCTACTACGTCGAGAAGCTGCCGGTGCTGGTGAACCCCGCGGAGGTCACGCTCGTCGGCGTGGCGGCGCTGTTCATCGTGTGTCTGTCCAGCCTCTATCCCGCGTTGATGGCCTCGCGCCTGCGCCCCGTCGACGCGCTCCGCCAGTCCGAGCAGTGACGCCGGCTGCCCGCGCCACCGCGCGGCGGACCGGCTCGCCACCGCCGACGCGCGGCAGTCCAGACCGCCACCAGAGTCGGTCGAAACCCGATCCCGCGCGCGTTGACACCCCCCCTACGGCGTTCTAGCCTGCCCCGGCTTCGCAGACCGATGAGCCCGCCCGATCCCGACGGCGCACCCGCACTCGTGCAGGTGTCGCGCATGACCAAGGAGTTCGTGATCGGGTCGCAGGTCCTGTCTGTGCTCAAGGACGTCAATCTGTCGCTCGGCGTCGGCGAGATGGTCACCATCATCGGCGCATCGGGTGCCGGCAAGTCCACGCTGCTGCATTGCCTGGGCACGTTGGATCTGCCGACGTCGGGCAGCATCCTGTTCGACGGGATCGACGTGGTCGCGCTGTCGCCCCCCGAACTCGCACGTTTCCGCAACCGCACCATCGGCTTCGTCTTCCAGTTCCACCACCTCCTGCCCGAGTTCTCCGCCCTCGAGAACGTGATGATGCCGGCGCTCGTGGCCCGGATGTCGATGCGTGACGCCAAGGCCAAGGCCGAGGCGATGCTCGAGTCGGTGCGGATGAGCCACCGACTGCGCCACCGGCCCGGCGAACTCTCGGGCGGCGAGCAGCAACGCGTGGCCATCGCTCGCGCGCTGGTGATGCGGCCCAAGCTCCTGCTCGCCGACGAGCCCACCGGCAACCTGGACACCCGCACCAGCAGCCAGATCCACGAGCTGCTGTTCCAGCTCAACAGCGAGCACCGCATCACGATGCTGGTGGTCACGCACAACATGGATCTGGCGCGGCAGATGCCCCGGAAGATCCGCATGGCGGACGGCCGGCTCATCGGTGACACGTTCGAGCCCGAGCAAGACGATGGCATCCACGCCTGAAGCCGGCCCGTTGCCCGGCCGCAGGTCGCGTCGCTCCAGCACACGCCTCGGGGTGCTCGCGGCGGTGCTGCTCGTGCTGCTCGGCGTGGGCCTGGGCTCCTCGGCCGTGCGCGCAGCGAGCCTGCCCCGCGGTGACCTGAGCGAGCTGTGGCTCCACGCCCAGCTCGCCGCGGTGCCCGCCGAACTCTACGGCCAGCCGATCGCCGAGATCCGCTTCGAGGGCAACCGCCGCGTCGAATCCGAGGCCATGCTGCTCGAGCTCGACAGCAGCGTCGGTGAGCTGTGCCAGCCCCGCAAACTCGGCGCCGACCTCAAGCGTCTGTGGGGCCTGGGCTATTTCGAGGACGTCGCCGTCGAAGGCGAGCTCGGCACCCGCGGCGTGGTCCTGACCTACATCGTCAAGGAGCGCCCGACCGTTCGCAAGATCATCGTCGAGGGCAACGACAAGATCAAACTCGACGACATCAACGAGCAGCTCGATCTCGAGAAGAACCAGGTCCTCGATCTCGGCAAGGTCAAGGCCAACCTCGAGAAGGTCAAGCAGCTGTACACCGACGGCGGCTTCTTCCTCGCCGACGTGAGCTACGAGCTGCGCTCGGTCGAGAAGGAGCCCGGCAAGGTAGACATCGCGATCATCATCGACGAAGCCGCCGAGGTCATCGTCCGCAACATCGAGTTCGTCGGCAACAAGGCCTTCACCGACAAGGTGCTGCGCAAGCACATCCTGACCAAGGCCGGCAACTACATCAGCGTGGTGATGAAGAAGGCGGGCGGCGTCTTCAACAAAGAGGCCTTCCAGCAGGACTTCGCGTTCCTGCGCGCCTTCTACGGCGACGAGGGCTACCTCGACGCCAACCCCAAGGATCCCGAGCTGTCGCTGACGCCCGACCGCCGCTTCGTGATGCTGACCATCCCGATCGAGGAGGGGCCGCAGTACAAGCTCGGCGCGCTCACGGCCCGCGAAGTCTTGGCCAAGGGCGAGACCCGCCTGTTCGACGCCGACACTCTGGCCGAGTCGATCGACCCGGTGATCAAGCCCGGCGACGTCGCGTCGATGGGCAAGATCCAGCGCATCCGCGAGGACGTCGAGCGCCGCTACAAGGACAACGGCTACGCCTACGTCAACGTCAACGCCGATCAACGGTTCGACCGCGAGCGCCTGCTGCTGTATGTGAATTTCTCGATCGAGAAGGGCCCGCTGGTCTACGTCGAGCGCATCGAGATCAACGGCAACGAGAAGACCGCAGACAAGGTCATCCGCCGCGAGATGACCATCTCGGAGGGCGACCTCTATTCGGAGTCCGGCAAGGAGGCCAGCGAGTTCCGGATCATGCGGCTGGGCTACTTCTCGGCGGTCAACATGTCGACGTCGCGGGGCTCGGCGGACGACAAGATCGTCATCAACATCGAACTCACCGAGCAGCTCACGGGCACCTTCCAGGTCGGCGCCGGCTTCTCGACGATCGAGAACTTCGTGCTCCAGGGCCAGGTCGCCTACGACAATTTCCTCGGCCGCGGCGCCACGGTTCAGATCATCGCGCAGTTCTCGAGCCTGCGGCGCCTCTTCAACTTCTCGTATTTCACGCGCTACTTCCTCGACAGCAAGTGGAACTTCATCTTCAATGTCTTCAACTCGCGCAACATCTTCCCCAGCTTCTCGCGGCAGAGCACCGGCTTCCGCGTCAGCTGGGGTTATCCGATCTGGCGTGATCTGACCGCCTTCGTCGGCTACGAGCTCGAGGACGTGAGGGTCGGCTTCGGAACCTTCGGCGGCGTCGGCGGCGTGTTCTCCCCCGGCTCGTTGGTCACCGTGCCGCAGCAGGCGCTCATCACCAACCTGTTCGCGAACGGCATCACCTCGGCGATCGAGGCCCGCCTGCAGTGGGATACGCGCGACAACTTCCTGTTTCCCACCTCTGGCCAGTTCCACCAGCTGCGCAGCAGCTTCGCGCACAAGTATCTGGGCTCGCAGAACCGCTACAACCGCTACGTCCTGGACAGCCGCTTCTACTTCCCCGTGATCCGCACCGAGAAGGCCTTCCGCGCGTGGTTGGTCTTCAAGACCCGCCTGCAGGTCGGCTTCATCCACGGCAACGACCGCAACAGCGTGCCCATCTTCGAGCGATGGTTCCCAGGCGGCATCTACGGCGACGGCGAGATCCGCGGGTTCCGTCTGCGCAGCCTGGGTCCGAAGATCAGCGTGCAGAGCTCGCCCGATCCGACCGCGGCGCTCATCCCCTACGAGATCGGCGGCAACCTGCTCACGGCGCTCACCGCCGAACTCGAGTTCATGGTCATCCCACCCGCCAACATCAAGGGCGTGGTGTTCTTCGACATGGGCAACGCCTTCAACACCGAGGCCCAGTTCTGCACCGTCGCCAACTCGGATCTGCCCAAGGCCGATCCGTGCGACCTGGTCCTCGGTCGCTACCGCCTCAGGGACCTGCGCTACTCGATGGGCTTTGGCTTCCGCTGGCAGTCGCCGATCGGCCCGCTTCGCTTCGAGTGGGGCTTTCCGCTCGATCGTCAGCGCGCGAATCCGTTCTTGCGCCGCGGCGACGATCCGGTGGTGTTCGAGTTCGCGATCGGCAACTCGTTCTGATCCGCGTGAGCGCGAGGGCAGCGCGAGCGCGGGGCGCGGACCAGCCTGCTGTGACGCCGGTCACTCGCGTTGCCGTGGCCGCGCATCGATGGCCCTAGGACCGGTGGCGAACACGCTCCGCGTCCGCTGCAGATCGTCCCATCCCGCCCCGAAAGCGCCGCGCGATCGGTACGTTGGCAGCGCCGTCATCAGCCGAGCACGCTTGCTCGGCCGAAAGCCGGCAGCTAAAGTTCGCGCCATGCAGCGGTTCGCACGACTCGCTCTCACGTCCGTCCTCGCATTGGGCGTGGCCGGGTCCGCCACCGCCGCCGAGCCCCGCGCGACCGCCGTCCCCGACGTCGAGAAGCTCGCCGTGGTCGATGTGCAGCGGTGCCTGCTCGAGACCAAAGAGGGCAAGAAGGCCAAGGCCGAGCTCGAGCGGACGATGTCCCGCGGTCAGGCACGGATCGACAAGAAGGCAGAGGACCTCGGCAAGCGCCTTCAAGACCTCCAGGCCAAGGCGTCGATGCTCTCCGAGCCGGAGCTCCGCAAGCGGCAAGAGGAGCTGATGCGCGGGCAGGCCGAGCTCGAGGAACTGAGCGGTCAGCTCCAAGAGGACGTCGCCGAGAAAGAGGCGCTGCTCACCGAGAAGATCTACAAGAACGTCTCGTCGATCGTGAAGCAGATCGCGGTCGAGGAGAACTTACAAGCGGTGCTCGTGCGCTCGGAGATGACGATCATCTACGCCGATCCGAGGCTCGATCTCACCAACCGCGTCATCGTCCGCTACGACAAGGAGCACCCGTGATGAAGTCCGCAATGTCCCGCAGCATCCGCACGGCCCTGACCGCGCTCGCCGTCGCCGTCGCCGTTCCCGTCGTGTCGACGCCCCAGATGGCCGCCGCCGAGGTGCCCGGTCTCAAGAAGATCGCGATGGTCGACATGCAGCGCGTGCTCAACGAGACCAAAGAGGGCAAAAAGGCCCGCAGTGAGCTCGAGACCAGCAGCAAGGCCAAGCAAGAGAAGCTCGACAAGAAGCGAACCCAGCTCGAGTCCGACGCTTCGAAGCTCAACTCCCTGAAGGGCGCCCAACTCGCGGCGGCGCAGGAGAAGCTCCAGCGCGAGTCGATGGAGCTTCAGAGCATGCTGATGACGCTCGAGCAAGAGCTCGGCGATCAGCACAACAAGACGCTCGAGAGCATGTACAAGCGCGCGCAGGACATCGTCAGCAAGCTCGCCAAGGAACGCGGCATCGATCTCGTGCTGGTGCGCGACCAGATGACGGTCATCTACGCCAAGGACGGTCTCGACATCACCGAAGAGATCGTGAAGCTGTACAACGGCAAGCACAGCTGAGCGCCCTCGCCCACGGTCAGGGGTCCCACGAAGGACCCACGCCAGGCCGCCGGTGGTCGTGACCGGCGGCCTCGTTGTATGCTCAGCTCATGCACGTTGCCGCAGACGGCGCGCGGAGACCTCCGCGCTGGCGAGTCGGTTCGCTGCGGCGGCTGTGCGTGCTGACGGGGTTGTGGCTCGTCACCGCGTGCGCGACGACGCCCATCGCCCGTCGCACTGCGGCCCTCTCACGCGCAGTGCGGCGCGGTGATGCCGAGGCTACGCGCGGGATGATGCTGCCAGCGACGGCGGCCCACACCGACGCCGACGCGGTCCTCTCGAAGTCATCGCGGCGGGCCTGGGCGAAGCGCCTGCGGCGGGCAGACGAGGTCCATCTCGAGTCGACGGTGCTGATCGGCGAAGCACGCGCCGCGCGGCTGGTGAAGGGTCGCGGCGGCTGGTACTTCGCCGATGATCCCACCGACGTCTATCGGCAAGACACGCCCGAGCGAGCGGTAGCGGCGCTGGTGTGGGCCAGCCGCCGAGAACGGTGGGACGTCGTACTCCGGCTCGCGCCGCGACGATATCGAATGGGGCTGTCCGAGACGCAGCTCGCCGAGGCGTGGACGACGGGCGAAGGCGCCGCCGAACTGCGGCGGGCGCGGGATCGCGTCGCGGCGCACCTCGGAGATCCGATCCAGTCCGACGCCCACGAGGCGCGCCTCGACCTCGGAGACGGCCACCTCGTGCGGCTGGAGCGCGAGGCCGGGGCGTGGGTCGTCGTCGATTTCTGACGCTCCCGAGCCCGACCACATCGCCGAGGCCCCCGGGGGTCGCCGGCGCTCCATGGGCCGCGCACGGACACGTCAGGGGCCCATCCCGAGCTTTGCGGGTCTGTGCGTGCTCTGCCCTGGGGGGTGCGTGAACGGCGTGCTCTCGACGCCCACTGAACAGGCGGCGGAACGGGGGGTCCTGGCTCACGTCGTGGACTTGCCTCGTCCGCCAATCACGTTAGGCTGAGAGCAGAGGTGACGGGGCACGGCAGTATTGGGCGCGGACGTGTGACACGACTGTCGTGGTCGACGATCGTGCCGTTCGATGCCCGGCGTGCCCAAGTGCGCGCCGAGGGTGAACTCACGGTCGTGGAGTCACATCCCATCCTCCCTGGTGCACGTCTTGCAGCTTTCCCAGCCATGACGCCGAGACCCGAGTCCGATTCGAGTCCACGGCGTTCCTGCCCCGCAAGGGGTGTCGAACTGAACGCGAGGCCAACCATGGCAGACCAATGGACCCACGACCGTCCGTTTCGCGCGCCCACCCGCACCAAGCCCGCGCGTCGGCGTCAAGAGCAACAGCCTCGGCTCGAGCTCCCCGTCCCGATGCCCGGTCTTCGCCCCGAAGAGACCGAGGCGCAACCTGCCAGCGAGCCGCAGCGCGGCGCATCGATCATCGATTTCTACGTCTGAACTCCCGCTGAGCCGGGGGGAGTCGGCAGTCCTGAAAAGGGGCGGCGCGCGAGCGTCGTCCCTTTTCGCGTATCTGGGCCCCAACGCGAGTGGGCCCCAACGCGAGTGGGCCCGCGACGATCAGTGCGTGTAGCGGAAGTAGAGTTGCAGCAACAGCGCGCCGGAGTTCTGCAGCGCAGGCGTGCCGACGAACGTCGCGACGAGGCCACCAGAGCTGTGGCGATTGAGGCTGTGTACGTCGAATGACAGCCCCGCGTCCCATGCCACGAAGACGCGGCGGTTGTCCTCGGCGATGCCGGCGACCTGCAGGAGGTTGTTGCTCAGATGCGAGACGCCGGCGCCGCCGTGCACCGCGATGACGAAGCGCCGGAACGGCACCCCGAGGCGGACTTCGCCGGTGTAGACGCCCTCACCGAGCAGCTCGCGCCGAAGGACACCGTCGTCATAGCGGCGGATCGACCCGGTGCCGTGGAGCTGCACCGCGATCCAGCGCCGAATCTCGTAGCCTGTGCGCGCCGACAGCGAGAAGCCGGTCGACAGGACCGACGAGGTCGGACCCACGGTGAGCTGCGGCCCGGTGGACGCCTCGACGAAGAAGCCGCGGCTGAATTTCTTCGGATCCGGGAACACCGTCGGATCCTCCTGTGGGCGCTCGACGACGCCGACCTCGGCGGTCTGCGCGGGACCTCCGCTGTCGACGGGCGCAGCCGGAGCCACCGCGAGCATCCACGCGAGGCGGCACGCAGTCGCGCTCACCCTTCGCTCCCGCCGGCGCACGCCGCCGCGTCGTCGGGGTCGGTGGCCGTGCCTCCCATCGCCGCAGCGGCGCCGGGCAGCACATAGGGCTCGGGCATCACCGCGTAGCGGCAGCAGTCGCGGGCGCTGTCGAAGATCTTGGCCTCGGACTCGCGCAGCCGCACGTCGTACTCGAGCGTGGCGGGGCCGCTTGCGCCGAGCGTGATGCGGAGCATGACCGCGGCCGCGAGCACGGCGTCATCGGGGATGACCTCGGTGCCGATCGGGTTGGCTTCGTGGCGGTGGTTGAGCACGGCGAGGGGCCCCGCGCAAAATCGCGTGATGCCGTCGAGGTCGTACATCGCCTCGCGGATGTCGTCTTCGCGGAACTCGCCGCGCAGCACCTCGCCGGGTCCGAGGTTGCGCGGGGTGAAGCCCGCCAGCGACGGATACTGGATCTCGTCCTCGTCGGCACCGCCTGCGGCCCCGTAGGACGAGATCGGATCGTAGTCGTAGAACTCGGTGGCGCCGTCGAGCAGCACCCAGGCGGTGAGCGGCGCATCCGAGTCGTTGGTGAGCGTCCAAGGAATCGACGCGGTGACATCGCTGCGGCGGAGCCACGGCGTCTGCTCGGCCGGCGTCGTACCGGCCGGTTGCAGATCGGCCAGCTCCGCGGCCGACGGTTCGCGGAAGTCGAGCCAGTATTCGCTCTGCGCGTAGGCGCCGATGGTGGGGTTGCCCGCCATCGAATCCTCGGCTGCGGCGGAGTCGACGTCGGCCGCGGTCACGACCAGCCGCTGTGCGCCCGCATAAAAGGCGGGGTTGTTGCACCCGGCGGGCGCGAGCCCGACGAGGAGCAGGCCGAGTCCGACACGGGGGCACCAGGGACAAAGTGGTTGCGTGGACGGGTGCATGGCGCTCATTTGGTGTCGAACACAAAGGGATACTCGACCTCGACGACGCCACCTTCGGGCTTGGGGAATCGCCAGCCACCCAGGGCGCGGACCATGCAGCTCTCGGCGTCGCTGTTGCCGAGCGAGCTCGCCTTCACCTTCGCGGCGGTCACCGAGCCGTCGAGGCGGATGATCCACGACAGCGTCACCTTGCCCGACAGATCGGGTTTACGGGTGAGTTGGGCGTTGTAGCAGAAGCTGATCTGCGGGCGGTGACGGCGGACCTCCTTGTCGATCAGCTCCTTGCTGAGTTGGCCTTTCACCTTTGCGGTGCCGGTGGTGACCGAGACTTCGCGCTCCTTGGGTCCGCTGCTGGGCTTCACGCTGCGACGACGGTTGCCGCTGCCCGCACCGCCGGTATCGACAGACGCGGTCCCGTGGATCGAGCCCTCGCCCTCGCCGCCACCGCCGGCTCCGCTGCCGCGCGTCGACATGCCGCCGCTGCCGTTGCCGATGACGAGCAGTCCGCTGTCGGTGCCGCTGATGACGCCGCCGACCGCCAACAGATCGGCCATGGTGTCGGTCTGCGCCAGGACGTTGAGTTCCTTGACCAGGCCGACATTGGTTGCGTTGGACGACGCGGTGTCGTCGGTGCGCGGGACGTTGCTGCGGTTGGTGAGGTCGGGGCGACCGAAGCGTCCCTCGGCGCCGCCAGCCTTCTTGCTCGCGCGCTCGGCGGGTTGCGGATCGTCGCTCAGTTCCGGTTCTTCCTCGGGCGGAGGCGGTGGATCGCGCGGCGGGTCGTTGAACATGGCGCGCGCGAACCGGGCGTCGATATCCTCGAGTTCGAGCTTCTTCCGGTCGGGGTCGTAGTTGAGGAACGCGATCGCGATGAACAATCCGAACGCGACGGCGCACAGGGCGATGCTCGCGAACAGGGGGCGCGCCGAGCCGTCGCCTGGCATCGGCGGCACCGGCTCGGCGGCGACGCGCAGCACCACGAGGCGGATGTCGCTGCGCTCGCGCACCCATAGCACGCCCCAGTCCTCGGGCCCGAGCCGCAGGCGCGCGCGGCCGAGCTCGCGCAGGGTCGCGACATCGTGCTCGACGCCAGCGAGCACCATGCGGCCGTCGAGCGCGGCAGGCAGGTGCAGCTCGTCGCCGTCGACGAGCGTCTGGGTGGCCACCGCCGGCTGCAGCGGCAGCACGAAGTCGCAGGCCGGCGCGTGCCCCACGGTGATGCGGCGCTGGGCGTGGGTGTCCGCCTCGCGCACCACGTGCTCGCCCAGAGCCAGCGCCACGCGGGTGACGTGGCGCGGCGCGGTACCGAGGCCGGGACCTCCGCGGCTCACTACAGCGCGTCCTCGGCGACCGTCGACGCCAGCTCGGGCATGAAGCTGCGATGCGGGATCCCGACGGTCTCGAACTCGCCGCCGATGCGGGCGAGGAACTGCAGCAGAGCAGGGGTTCGCAGCTCGCCATCGATGTCGAGGCCGGTGAACGTGTAGCGGGTGACGTCGCCGTCGTCTTTGGGGACGTCAGCCCCCGCGGGTGGAGGGGTGGTGGCCGCAGGCGAAGGCGCCGGTTTCGTAGGCGTGGCGGGCGGCGCGGCCCGGGGGGCGGGAGCCGGAGGCGCCGCGCTTCGTGCGGCGGCGGTCGGCGGTCGCTTCGTCGGCGGCGCCGCGCGGCGTGCGAACGAGTCGGTGGGTGCCCACAGCACCGCGAGCAGCGAGAGCGACGCGAGGATGCGGGGGTGGACGGCGGCGATCATTTCGCGGGGGCTCCTTTGCCCAAGAGTGCGTCGAGCAGCGCCAGCCGCTCCTTGGCGACCGCGACGTGGGCAGCATCGCCTCCCGCGGTCTGCAGATATCGTTCCAGGTGCTTGCGCGCGTCGGCAGGCTTCTCCGCGTAGTCCATGTCGAGCACGCCGAGGTTGAAGTGCGCCGCGGCGTGGTCGGGATCGATGGCGAGCACCCGCTCCCAGCTCGCCCGGGCCGCAAGGACGTCGCCGCCGAGGCGCACGGCGATCCCCAAGCCGAGCAGGGCCTCGGTGCTGCCCGGCTCGATCGCGAGCACCGCCTCGAGCTCGGTGCGAGCGCGCTTGTGATCGCCCGCGCCGAGGAACACCGCGGCCTTGTTCAATCGTCCGGTGACGAAGCTGGGATCGGCCGCGCTCGCCCGATCGAACAGCGCCAGCGCGGTCTGATCGTCGCCGCGGCGCAGCGCGACCAGGCCGAGGTTGGTGACCAGCAGGGGATGATCGGGGTGGCGCGCGAGGCCCTTGCCGAGCAACAGCTCTGCGAGGTCGAGCTGTCCGCGATCGATCATGATGGCGCTCAAGGTGGCGTAGGCCGAGGGGTCGAAGGCGTGCTCGCCCAAGATGGCGCGGCACTCCGCCTCGGCGTCGTCGAGCCGGTCGGCGTGGCGCAGCGCGGCAGCCAACGCATTGCGGATGCGGACGTCTCCGGGCTGCTTGGCGAGCGCGCGTTCGTACAGCGCGACCGCACGGCCGGGCTTACCCTGGCGCAGGTACACGGCGCCGAGGGCGTCGAGCGCCTCCGGGCTCGCGTAGATCTCGAGGCTGCGCTCGAGGGTGCGGGCGGCCTCGCCGAGGCGCGCGCGGCGGAGCTCGACGATGCCGATGTCGAGCCACGCCTCCCACAGCTCGGGCTCGAGGGCGATGGCGGCGCGGAAGGCCGCGATCGCGGCGTCGTACTGCGCAGCGCCGGCCTCGAGATGGGCGACGCCTTCGTCGAACTTGGTCCGCGCGCCCACAGGCACCGCCGTCGTCGGCGCCCGGGCGCCTGTGGGCCCAGTGCGGCGACATCCCACCTCGGCGAGGGCGAGGATCGCGAGGACCACCATTTTTCGCGACCCCGGCGTCATCGCGACAGCCTCCGGATCGTTGTCGCGTTCGCGGCACCCTCGGCTGGCCGAAGCTCGGCGCCGATCTCCGCCATCGGCGGGTACTCCTGCGCCGAGAGGCGGCCGAGCGCCTCGCGGATCCTGCGGGTGTACGCGTTGTAGATCCCCAACTCCATCGCCCGCTGATAGCCGCTCTTGTAGGCGCCGATCGCCTCCTCCTCGAACGCCAGGGCGAAGGTGCCGAGTTGCTCGCTGTACTCGTCTTGCTGGGCGGCCGTGAGATCCTCGGGGATCGGGTACTCGCGCAGTCCACGGGCGAACGACTCGTACGACTCGCCGATGCGGAACAGCGCTGCGGTCGTCCACTCGGCGGTCGAGTACGACAGGACGTCGAGGTAGACGTCCTTGGCCGCAGCGAGGAGCTTGGCCTTGCGGTCGAGGCTGGCGCCGAGCTTGGTGGGCTTGGGGTCGAGCTTGGCGGCCTCGAACTCGCGATGGATGAGCTCGCCCTGCAGATAGCGGGCCTCGGCGCCGGCGATGCGGCCCTTGCCGTCGGCGGTGCGGCCGGACTTGGCGGCGCGGGCGAGGGCTTTGTCGGCGTCCTTCAGCTTGCCCGTCGCCATGAGCGACTTGCCCAGGTGCATGTTGGCTTCGATCGCCTCGGCCGCACTGCCATGGCGATCGACGAAGCGCGACAGCGACGCGGCGGCGGCCTTGTGGTCGCCGGCCTCGGCCTGGACGACGCCGACCCGGAGCTCGACCTGCAGGCTGTCCTTCTCGCCGCCGTATTGCTTGGCGTAGCTGGCGTAGCGCGCTGCGGCGAGTTTGGGCTCGCCGAGCCCTTCGTAGAGCACACCGGCGTTGTACAGCGCGTCGGCGCGACCGGTGTGCTTGGGATAGCGCTCGATGAAGCCGTCGTAGCGCTGCGCTGCGCGCTCGTAGTCGCCCATGTTCTCGTACACGCGCGCCATCACCAGGCTCGCGTCGGCGGCGAAGGGACTCTGCGGATACTCGCGTGACAGCCGCTCGTACGCGTCGGTGGCCGCGTGGGGCCTGCGGGCCCGCTCGAGCGCGGCGCCGGCATTGGCGAGGGCCATCGGCGCCTTGTCGTGTTTGGGATGCTCGGTGGCGACGCGCAGGTAGTAGTTGGCGCCGCGCCCCGCATAGCCGCGCTCGACCAGCGTGTCACCCTGCTTGAGCAGACTATCGACGATGATCCGCCCGAGTCGCGCCTGCTCCTCGGGCGCCGCGAAGGCCGTGGTGCCCTCGAGCTTGCCGGCCCAGATCTCGATGTTGTCGTAGTCGGCCGCCTTGCCCAGGCTCTCGAGGATGCGATCGCCGGCCGTGCCCGCGTTGGCGTCCGTGGGATGCTCCACGACGATTTTGCCGTAGCGCTGCACCGCGCCGTCGTAGTCGCCGCGGCCGTGGAAGAACTCGCCGAGGGCGAAGAGCACCGCACCGCCCTGTTCGTCGGCAGGGAAGAGGGCGCTGAAGAGATCGGTGGCGCGGACGAACTTGCGCTCGACCGGTGTGTATCGGGCCTCGGTCGTAGCCCGCTCGCCGATCGCGGCCGTGGCCGCGCCCGTGTCGCTCGCCGCGGCCGCGCCGTCGTTTGCGGGCTCGACGGGTGCGTCGGGCTTGGCGTCGCCGACGACGGCCGCAGGCGGCGCCGCGGACATCGCCTTCTCGTAGGCGCCGATCGCCGCGAGCAGGGCATCGCGATGCAACGCGCCGACCGGGGCCGACTCGCCCACCCGCAGGTAGGCGTCGCCGGCGCCCTCGGATCGCCCGAGCTTGAAGAACAGGATGTCGCCGGTGAGGTAGGAGACCTCGACCGCGTTGGGGCTGCTGGGATAGCGCGCCACGAAGTCGCCGTAGGCCCGCGCGGCGAGGGCGTAGCGCTCGGCGTCGGGGACCTTGGTGTCCTTCTCGGCGGCCTGCGCCCCCTCGTGGATCGAGCGCCCGAGCTCGAACAGCAGCCCCGAGGCCTCGGCGCTCGCGCGCGTGGCCGCCTCGGGATGCGCCTTGCCCCACGCGCTGCCGGGGCCGTAGCGGGTGTGGATCGCACCGAGTTCGTCGAGGGCAGGGCCGATCTCGTTGGCGCCGCGCAGCCCGGTGAACACGTGCAGCGCGTAGTCGGCCGCGTCGACGTGTCGCTCGCCCAGGGCGATGAGAAACCGCCAGGTCGGCACCGACTTGTCGTAGCGGGTCTGGGCCTCGTAGGCCTCGCCGAGTCGCACCAAGACCTTGCGCGAATACTGGGCGCCGTCGATCGAGGCGAGGAAGTCGTAGATGTCCTTGGGCGTGTTCTTCTCGTCCTCGGAGATGACCTGCACGAGGTACTCGAGCGCTTCCTCGCGGAGATCGGCGAGGCGCTTCTTGCCCGCCTCGTCGGTCGCGGTGTCCCGCGCCGTAGCCTGATCGAGCACCTGCTTGAAGCGGGCGATGGCGTCGTTGGTGTTGCCGAGCTTCCAATGGCACCACGCCGACTTGAACAGCGCCATCGCGTACGAGTCGCTGGTGGGGTGGGCGAGCACCTGCTCATAGGCGTCCAGGGCACCGCGCCAGTCGTTGCCGCCGTAGAAGCGGTGATCGCCGATTGCCAGCCACGCGTCGGGCACGAACGTGGAGCGCGGGTGCTTGGTGATGATCGCGTGGAACTGGGCCTGGGCGTCCGCAGACTTGCCCTGCTCGCGCAACGAGAAGGCGTACAGGTAGCGGACGGTGTCGAGCTTGCGGAAGCCCGGATACTCGCGGATGAGTCGGACGTAGAGCACCTGCGATCCG
Organism: Nannocystales bacterium; assembly: GCA_038325765.1. Classification (GTDB taxonomy): domain Bacteria; phylum Myxococcota_A; class Polyangia; order Nannocystales; family Nannocystaceae; genus Xiheibacterium. The sequence goes on along the minus strand of JBBQJI010000046.1, from coordinate 26,510 downwards.
GAGAGATCGAGCGGGGGCTCGTCGGGCGGGCCGCCCGCGCACGACTCGGGCGCATCGCGGCAAGCCTCGACGGTTTTGGCCCACGACTCCATCGCGGCGAGGAACTGCTCCTGGCTGCGCTCCCAGTACAGCGCGGAGAGGCGGTACAACGCCTCGGGCATCGCCCGGTTGTCGGCGTGCTTGGTGATGAACTCCTCGAGCAGGGCGATGCCACGGCGGCGGTCGACGCCGATCTGAGATTCGCGGCTGCGCAGCTCGAGTTCGACCTGGTAGGACGTCAGCGGCGGCGGCGTGTCGGCGGCGGGCTTGGTGGCGCGTCGGCCCTTGGCGGCGCCCGGGGCCCCAGGCGCGATCGATGCGTCGGTCGAGCGTTCGCTCGGCATGGTCCGCGGCGCTGCCGACACGGTGGTCCCGGCCAGCGCCAGCACGACGAGCGCGCCGACACCGGCGCCACGGGTGCGTGGCCGTCCCGTCATCGGTAGCCCTCGTATTCGTCGGCCCAGTATTCGCCTTCGTAGGGCCAGAACTCCTCGTCGTCGCCGACCACGCCCTCGATCTGCAGCTTGCCGAACAGCTCTGCGGGGAAGCGGCCGGCTGCCATGTCGCGGACCTCGATCTCGAGCTTCTTCTTGGCGCCCAGCACGGCGTCGATGCGGCCCATCCGCGCCTCGCCCAGGAGGTTCTCGATGCGTTGGCCGAGCACGGCGAGTCGGCTGCTCGCGACGCGGGCGGCCTGGGCGTCGGCGCGCGCGGCGGTCGCCAACGCGGCCGTCCGCAACGCCAACACGGCGGTGCGATCGGCGGCGAGAGCGGCCTCGAGGTCCTTGCTGTCGGCGCTGCCGATGGGCGGGCTCACGCGCAGCAGCGCGGTGGCCCGCTGCCGCAGGGCGCGGAGTCGGCTCCGCAGATCCGCCGCCTCGCTCGACAGCGGCCTTGTCGCCTCGGGATCGGCGCCCGCGCCCTGGACCCGCCGGATCTGCTCCTCGAGCCCCGCGACGCCCCGCTGCAGGACGTCGGCGTCGGCGAGGACGTCGAGCGCGTCGCCGTCTGGGGCCCGCCGGGTGGCGGTGGCGGACCGATCGAGCTGCGCGAGCAGTCGCGCGAGCTCACCATCGAGGGCGTCGGCGAGTTCGGCCTCGCGGCGCAGCACGTCGGCGTGGCGACCGAGCCGCGCGTAGCTCGGATCTTCGTCGAGCATCGAGAGCAGCAAGCGATGCGACGCGAGCTCGCCGTCCATGACCTCGCCGCTGCGCAGCCGCGACAGCTCGCGGTGCAGCGCGAGCAGGCGCTCGGGGTCCTGGCGGATCTCGTCGATGTGGTCGCCGACCGGCGCGAGGTCGTCGATGAAGCGGGTGAACTCGGCCTCGGCGTCGCGGAAGTCGCAGTCATACAGCCGCAGCAGCGCGGCGAGCAGGCGGGCCTCGACGGCCTGGGGCGCCTGCGGAAAGCGGGTGTCGAGCTCGCGCAACAGATCGCGGGCCACCGCATACTCGCCGGCCTCCGCCATCGTCCACGCCGCTTCGAACAGCGCGTGGCCCAACTCGTCCGAGTCCTCGGGCACGCTGAAGTAATGATAGAAGGCGTGCTCGTTGCGCCGCTCTTCGTGGGCGATGCGTCCGAGCCCGAGGTGGGCGAGGTCTCTGACCGGGAAGTAGCGGCGGTCGACGTAGTACGCCGAAATCTGTTGGTCCTTGCCGCCGAGCACGTCGCAGAACGCGGTCTCGGCGGCGCGAAAATCCCGGCGCTGGGCGTACACCACGCCCTGTAGATAGCGTGCGGCGGTGCGGAAGCGACTGGTCTCGCCGATCGCCGAATAGCCGGCGAGCGCAGCGTCGAGGTCGCCCTGCTGCTGGGCCGCACGCGCGACGAGGTACTCGCGCTCGTCGAGATCGTCACCCTGCAGCGCGATCACAGCGCCTGTGGCCGTGTGCAGGGCGTCGTCGAGCTCGGCGAGCGCGCGGGGGTAGTCCTTCGTCTCGAGGCCGGCGTCGACGTGCCGCCGCAGCGCGGGGGTGAAATACGGATCTTCGGGTCCACGCGCGAGCACCCGCGCGAACGCGGCCTGGGCGGTGAGGTCGGCGCCATGGCTCAGCAGCGCCATGCCCAAGTGGTAGTGGGCCGAGCTCATCTCGGGGGTCTCGGCGAAGGCCGAGAACCGCGGGTGGCTCACCAGCTCGAACAGCGCGATGGCGCTGCCGAGCGCATCGCCACGGACATAGCGATCCTGCGCGGCCGCGAGCGCGGCGGCGAACTGCTCGAGGGTGGCCTCGCGATCGTCGTCGAGGCCACTCGCCGCGAGGTGGCGGTAGTACTCGGCGAGCCGGGGATCGAGCAGCGGTGGCGTGTCGGTCGGCTTCACCGGCGGCGGCGGCGAGCCGGCCTCGCCCGCGGCCTCGTCGACCGCCTTGCGGTCTGCGGGCGCGGTGGCCTCGGGCGCGATCGCGATGCCCAGCGCCAGCGCCCACGTCGCGATCACTTGCGGCCTCCCGACTCCGCGCTTGCATTGCGGGCGGCACGTCGCGCCGTGGACTTCGCCCTTGCAGACAGGCGCACGCGCATGTCGCTGTGGCCGCGCTTGGTCTCGGCGAATCGCCACATGTTCCCAGTTTCGCGCAGTAACAGGCGCGTGGAAACCCGCTCGTCGGTGTCGACGGTGATCGTCGCGGTGTGGTCGAAGCGAAACTTGTAGGTCGCATCCCGACGTGCGACCAGATCGGCCGATACCGAGAGCGTGTGGGATCCCGGCGCCGCGAACACCTCGAACAGATCATCGTCGGTCGACGGCATGCCGCTGGCCTGGACATAGACCGGCGCGCCATCGACCCGGACCGTCAGGTTCGTCACCGTGTAGAACCGATCGAGGTTGCTCCGCAGCCGCAGCGTGATGCGGGTGGTGAACAGCTTGGCGGCGACGAGCGAGACCCGGCCGCGGGCCTTGAAGAGCGCGTCGCGCAGGACCCGTGCATCCTGCTGCAGCGCCGCGACCTCGGCGGGATCGGCACCGGGGACGGCCGCGTCGATCTCCGGCGTTGGCAACGCGTCGGAGTCCGCGGGCGGCTCGGCTTCGGCGCCTTGGTCGATCTTCGCGCCGTCGTCCGGGGGCGTGCCGGCCGAGGGTGCGCTGGCCGGGGGCGTGCCGGCCGAGGGTGCGCTGGCCGGGGGCGTCTGCGTCGGCTTGGCGGCCGGCTTGGCCGACGGGCTGGGTGCCGCCGCACCGCTGCGGGCCGAGAGCAGCACGAGCGGTAGCAGCAAACCGGCGACCGCGTGCACGAGGCGAGGGTGACGAAGGCCTGCCATGGTCAGTTCCTCAGGGGCAACAGCACCGACAGCCCGGTGGTGAACGCGATGTCGTTGACGTAGTACGACTCCGACAGCAACGATTGACGGTAGAGGTAGTCGCGGACCTCGATGCGCAGCGCGACCGCGGGGTGCAAGAAGACGCGGATGCCGATCCCGAAGTTGCCGGCCGCGCCGAAGCTCACCGGATCGACGACCACGCCGGGACCGGCGAGCACGTAGAGGTCGTAGCGGAGGATCTTGGCCGCCACCAGCCGCAGCTTGCCGTACAGCGGCGACCAGGCCAGGCTCCCGAACACCCGCACGATGTCCTGGCCGCCCACCGCGAGATCGAAGTTGTTCGCCGACTCGATGGTGTCGAGCACCGACGTGCGCAGGCGCGACCAGCCAACCGAGAGCTCGGCGCCGAAGTTCTCGGACATGAAGAACGTGTACTGACCGCCGAGGGTGAAGGTGCCGTCGAACAGGTCGGAGACGTAGTAGCCGCCGGCGAGGGTGAGCTCGTGGCGCAGCACCTTCACGAAGAGGCGATCGCGCGTGAGCCGGTTGCGGCGCTTGGCCATCAGCTGCTCCTGCAACGTCGCGTCGACGCAGGCGCCGGGCTGGCCGGGGACGCCGACGGGCGGGGCGGGCGTGGGGGCTCGACCGCCGCGGGACGTCCGCGAGGATGTGGTGGACGCCCCAGGCGGGCTCACGGCGCACGCGCCTGCGCCGGGATCGGCGAGCGACCACGTCAACGCGAAGGTGGCGAAGAGGGCGGGCATGGTGGTCAACGGCGGCGGGGCGGGATCCACAGCGAGACGCCGAGCGACACCAGGATGTCGTTGGCGATGCGCCGGCTGCCCAACGCCTCTTGGGCCATGATGCGATCGACGACGTCGAAGCGAATGGATACGAATTTGGCGGGGAAGAGCTGGAAGCCGGCGCCGAGATCGAATGCGGCGGCCTGGACGGTCGAGTGGATCACCGCGCCGCCACCGGCGATGAGCATGAAGTCGCCGTGGATGATGCGGTCGCCGCGGGCGCGGAGCTTGGTGTGGAACGGCGCGAACAGGACGTGGCCGAGCACCGCGTACGAGAGGTTGGCGACGACGCCGTCGGGGTAGCGATCTTCGCCGGTGAACGCGGTCGCCGATCGTTCGACGCGGAGGGTCGTGGGCGAGAGTTTGAAGTCGACGTCGAAGCCGAGCTCCTCGAAGGGCCAAAACGCCAGGTTGGCGCCGACCTGCCACTGGGTGTCGACGAGGTCACCGGCCCGCGCGCCGCCACCGATGCCGATCGCGACGCGCAACGCCTTGCGGAAGTCGCGGGGTTGCACGCCCTTGCGCACCGCGGTGCGGCCGAACTCGTCGACCATGCTCTCGTCGAGGCACTTCACACGTCGCGGCGTGCGGCCAAGGGCCTCGGCCGCGGAGTCGGGGACATCCGCGTCGACGGGATCGGGCGCGGCGGCCGTACCATCGGGGAGCGCGTCGGAAGCGGTCGCCTCGGTGAGACCGGCGGCCTCAGTGGGGGCGCGTGCATCGTCTGACGGCGAGCCGGTCTCGCCTGGCTCGCCCGGCGGGCCCGAATCGTCGGCCGGCTCGGCCGCGCTCGCTGCGTCCGCGGGTTGCCCGGCCGAAGCGTCGCACTCGGCTGCGCGCGCGCGTGCGGGCGCGGCCGTCGTGGCACCGAGGGCCAGCAGCATCGCGGCCGACCGGGCCGCCGTCGCGCAAGGGCGACGCTGTCGCAAGCGAGCGTGCACGCGGTCGAGCTGTGGCGATCGTAGCGGCCCACGGGTTTGCACGTCAACGAAAGCTCGCGGGCAAACGCGGGACGCCTGGGTCGGGGCACGGCTCGCACCGCTGTGGTCGCGAGTGCGAGGCGGCGCCGGCACGCGACATGCCGATCGACGGACCCGATGCCGACGCGCGATCACGGCTGTGCCCGAGCAGTCCTCGGGTCTCTGCCTTGGGGGCCCGCACGGCGAGCCTGTGGCCTGCGCCCCCCGCATCGCCATGCGCGTTGCGGCGGTGCAGTCGTGATAACGTCGATTCGGTGAGCGACCGTCGAGAGGAACGCGTGGAGTCGACCCGCCTGCAAGAGGACGCCCATCCTCTGCGCCACACGGGCTACCGCCTGGTGGTGCTGACCGGCGAGCTCCGTGGGCGTGACATCGAGATCACCAACGACGCGATCACGATCGGCAAGTCGCGTTCGTGCGACGTCGTGCTGCCCGACGACTCGGTCAGCCGCATCCACGCCGAGATCCGCCGCGAAGGCGACGCCTACCGCGTCATCGACAAGAACTCGACCAACGGCAGCTTCATCGAAAGTGCCAAGGTCAGCGACGCGTACCTCAAGCCGGGCGACGTGCTCGGCATCGGCAAGGTGCAGATGCGCTTCTTGCCGCGGGACGCCCGCGCCGAGCTGTTGCCCAGCGAGCACGACCGCTTCGGCGACGTCATCGGCCGCAGTCTGGCGATGCGCAAGATCTTCGGGGTGCTCGAGCGCGTCGCCGCCACCGACGTCACGATCCTCCTCGAGGGCGAGACCGGCACCGGTAAAGATCTCATCGCGCGCGCCGTGCACGATCTGTCGCCGCGCAAGCCGGGCCCGTTCATGGTGGTCGACTGCGGCGCGGTCGCGCCCAACCTGATCGAGAGCGAGCTGTTCGGCCACGAGAAGGGCGCGTTCACGGGGGCCCACCAGCGGCGCCAGGGCGCGTTCGAGCTCGCCGATCACGGCACGCTGTTCCTCGACGAGATCGGCGAGCTGCCCAAGGATCTGCAGCCCAAGCTGCTGCGCGTCCTCGAGACCCGGCGGGTGCGGCGAGTCGGTGGCACCGAGGAGTTCGAGGTCGACATCCGCGTGCTCGCGGCGACCCATCGCCAGCTGCGGGCTCAGGTCGAGACCGGCGAGTTCCGCGAAGATCTCTATTTTCGCCTCGCCGTGGTGGCGGTGACCATGCCCCCGGTCCGCGAGCGGCGCGAAGACATCCCGCTGCTCATCGAGCACTTCTCGCGGCGGCTACCGCCCGGCATGTGGAAGCCCCCGGATCCCGAGGCGATGGCGCGGCTGGTCGGCTACGACTGGCCCGGCAACGTCCGCGAGCTGCGCAACGTCGTCGAGCGCAGCGCGTATCTGTCGCCGACCGGCGTCATCGATCTCATCACCACCGGGCGCAAGCCCGAGGGTTCGACCGAGCAGGTCGACTTCGACCCCACGCTCACCTTCCGCGAACAGAAAGAACGGGCAGTCGAGCTGTTCGAGGAGGCCTACCTCGCGTGGCTGATGGAGCGCGCCGAGGGCAACATCTCGCGGGCGGCCCGCGAGGCCGACATGGATCGCAAGTATCTGCACAAGTTGCTGCGCCGCTACGGCATCGACGCCAAGCAGTGGGGCCGCGGGCGCAGCGACGACGACTAGCGGCCCGCTGCGGCCGACCGGACTGCTAGCATCCGAACGTGGCCGACACGGCAGCACCGCGGGGGGCGCCCGCCGTCCACCCGACGGCCGCGAGCGTCGCGACCTGGGAGCACCCCGGCGGCGGCCTCACGCTCGATCGCACCCGCGTGATGGGGGTGGTCAACCTCACGCCCGACAGCTTCCACGACGGCGGCAAGCTCATGGTCGACGACGTCGATGCACCGAACGTCTCGGTCGCGCTGCGCCGCTGCGAGCAGATCGTCGGAGCCGGGGCCGACCTGCTCGATCTCGGCGGTGAGTCGACGCGGCCGGGGGCCGCGACGATCGGGGGTAGGCGCGAGTGTGCGCGGGTGCTGCCGGTGCTCGAGCGCCTGCGGGATCACCCGCGGTTGCGCGGCGCCTCGGTGTCGATCGACACCCGCCACGCCGACGTGGCGCGGGCGGCCCTGCGCGCCGGCGCGGTCATCGTGAACGACGTCAGCGGCCTCGCGGATCCCGAGATGGCCGCGGTGGTCGCCGCCGCTGGTGCAGGCCTGGTGATCGGACATCTGCGCGGCGATCCGTCGACGATGCAGCGCGACATCCATTTCGCCGATCTGCTCTCCGAGATCGCCGACGAGCTCTGCCTCGCGGTGGCGCGGGCGGAGGCGGCGGGAATCCCCCGCGCGCGCATCGTCGTCGACCCCGGCATCGGCTTCGGCAAGACCGCCGAGCACAGCGCCGCGCTGGTCGCTTCGTCGGCGTGGTTGCGAGCTGCGACCGGGTGCCCGGTGATGATCGGGGCCAGCCGCAAGAGCTTCGTCGGCACGATCGTGGGCCGCGCGGCGCCACGGCCCGGCGACCGCCCTGATGATCGGCTGGTGGGAAGCCTCGCGGCGGCGCTCGTGGCTGCCGAACACGGCGCGTCGGTGGTGCGCGTGCACGACGTCCGCGAGACGGTCGAGGCGCTCGCGGTCGCGCGGGCGATCCGCACCGCCTTCGATCGCGCCCGCAATGTCCGCGAGCAGGCCCGCGGTCCTGCGCCGGATCCGGAGGGGTCGGCGTGAGGGCGGCAGAGTGGATCGCAGCGCTGACGTGGCGCGACGGCCTCGACTTCTTCGTGCTGCTCGCGGTCGTCTACGGCCTGCTGCGGGTGGTCCGTCGCACGCGTGCGGCCCCCGCACTCGCCGCGGTGGCGGCGTTCGGCGTGGTGGCGTGGATCGTCCGCGTCCTCGACCTCATCGCCGTCGCGACGCTGCTCCGCTACGTGTTCGACGCGCTGATCCTGCTGCTCATCGTGGCGTTCCATCAGGAGCTGCGGCGGCTGCTGCTCGGCCTGGGCCAGCGCCTGCTGCCGGGGCTCGGGCGCCGGCGGACGGTGACCGCGGTCGGTGAGATCTCGGCTGCGCTCGAGCGCATGCAGCGGGCGCGGATCGGCGCGCTCATCGTGCTCCAAGGCGAGATCGACGTGCTCGCCACCGTGCAAAACCGCGGCGTCGAGATCGACGCGCCGGTGAGTGCTGCGCTGCTGGTGGCGTTGTCGGTGCCGCACCGGGCCAACTCGGTCCACGACGGCGCCATCGTCGTCCATGCGTTCCGGATCGCGCGCGCCGGCGTCATCTGTCCGCTGTCCGAGCAGCAGATCGACCACGGCTTCGGCACCCGGCATCGCGCCGCCCTCGGCATCAGCGAGGAGACCGATGCGCTGGTGCTGGTGGTCAGCGAGGAACGCGGCGAGATTCGCATCGTCTACCGCGGGGCCATCTCCGAAGCGCTGCGAATCGCCGAACTCGAGGCGCGCATCGTAGAGTGGCTGGCACCGCCGCGCGCGAAGGGACAGCAGGCCGACGGCGGCATCGGCCGCGACGTGCGGGTGTTCGCGCGGGCCGAGGCCGACGATGCCGACGCCAGCTTGTCCTCGATCGCGCTGTCGCGTTCCGAGGTGGCCGGGGGCGCGGGCGACGGACCGCGCGTGGGGGGCGGTGCCGGGCGATGAGTGGCCGCGCCCAGACACCTGAGCCCGCGGCCGAGAAGCCGCCGAGGCTCCGCGCCATCGCCCGCTTCGTGGTGACCGACGGCCTGCTGATGCTGCTCGCGCTCGTCATCACCGTGGTGCTGTTCGTGCTCACGCGCGACGAGGTGACACAACGCTTCACAGTGCCGCTTCGCGTGCAGCAGGATCCGGACCGAGTGCTGCTCACGGACGTGCCGGGCGACATCGCGGTCGACGTGCGCGGGCCATGGGCGCGGGTCAACCGGGTGGACGCGGCGGACTTCGGCGCCGCGGTCCTCGATCTGCGCGAAGCCGAGCCGGGCCCGCTCATCATCGACCGCGCGAGCATCGTCATGCCCCAGGGCGTGGTGCTCGCCGGCATCGACTACGACGAGGTCGACCTGCGCTTCGAGCCGGTGGTCGAGAAGGAGGTCCGCGTGGTGCCGACGGTTCGCGGCACGCCGGCGCGCGACTACCAACTCGTGGCCATAGGGGCTCAGCCGGCGACGGTGCGGATCCGCGGCGGACAGTCGCGCGTGTTCGGCCTCGCCCAGCTGTCGACCGAGGTCTACGATCTGCGCGAGGTGTCGGCCGACGTCGAGGTGTCGCTCGCGATCGCCCAGCCCCCGGAGGGCGTCACGATCGTCGGCGACCCCGTCTACGTGCGCGTAGTGGCCGACATCGCGCCGCGGACCGAACGGATGGCGCGCCGCGTCGTGGTCGAGCGATCGGCGATCATGCTCGATCGCGGCGGTCTGCCCACGCAGGTGGAGATCGAGCTGAGCGGCCCTGCGCCCGAGTTCCGCGTGCTCGAGGCCGCGGGCCTGGACGCGGTGCTCGAGGCGGTCGTCCGCGCCGATCCCGAGGCCCCCGATCGGGCGTTCATCGAGGTGGGTTGGGCCGAGGGAGTCCCCGCTGGGGTGCGCGAGGCGCTGTCGATCGATCCCTCGCGGGTCGCGGTCGACCTGCTGCCGCTGCCCCCTCGCCCCGATGAGCCGACCGGTGCCCCCACGCGTTGACGGGTCGCTGCGGGGAGGGGGATTCCGCCCCGGGCCGGCTGGCGTCGTGTGCACCGCTGCGTTACACACGATCGCGCGAGATGGGCACACGTCGTCTGTTCGGGACCGATGGGATCCGGGGTGAGGCCAACGCCTCGGTCATGACGCCCGAGACGGCGCTGCGCGTTGGCATGGCCGTCGCTGCGCACTTCGGCAAGCAGGGCAAGGTGCTCGTGGGCAAGGACACCCGGCTGTCGGGCTACCTGCTCGAGAGCGCGTTGGCGTCCGGCCTGTGTGCGATGGGCAACGACGTGCTGTTCGTGGGCCCGATCCCGACGCCGGGCATCGCCTACCTCACCCGCTCGATGCGGGCCAACGCCGGCGTGGTGATCTCGGCGAGCCACAACCCGTTCGCCGACAACGGCATCAAGCTGTTCGCGGCCGACGGCTACAAGCTCCCCGACGCCGTCGAGTCCGAGCTCGAGCAGCTGATGGACGACGGCGTGCTCGACTCCCGACGCGCCCGCGGGGCCGAAATCGGCAAGGCGTGGCGCATCGACGACGCGGCTGGCCGGTACATCACCCACCTCAAGCAGGCCTTCCCGCCGCAGTCCGATCTGCTGGGCATGAAGATCGTCGTCGACTGCGCCCACGGTGCCGCCTACAAGATCGCGCCGACGGTGCTCGAGGAGCTCGGCGCCACCGTCGTCGCGATCGGTGTCGACCCTGACGGCATCAACATCAACCATGGCGTCGGCGCGATGCACCCCGAAGCGTTGCAGGAGCAGGTGCGCATCCACGGCGCCGATCTCGGCATCGCCCTCGACGGTGACGCCGATCGGTCGGTGTTCGTGGACGAGCGCGGCGAGCTGGTCGATGGCGACGCGATCTTGGCGATGTGTGCCCGCGACATGCACCAGCGCCACGAACTCCGCGGCGGGGCGGTGGTGGCCACGGTCATGAGCAACCTCGGCCTCGAGCGCTCGCTCGCCGAGGTCGGCATCGGCCTCGAGCGCACGCCGGTGGGTGACCGCTACGTCGTCGAGGCGATGCGCAGCGGCGGCTACAACCTCGGCGGCGAGCAGTCTGGCCACCTGGTGTTCATCGATCACTCGACCACCGGCGACGGCATGGTCGCGGCGCTGCAGGTGCTCACGATCATGCGGCGCACCGGCAGCCCGGCCTCGCGGCTGGCCCGGGTGATGACGCGTGTGCCCCAGGTGCTGCGCAGCATCGCGGTCGCGCGGCGCGAGCCGATCGAGGGCCTGGCAGGCCTCTCGCGCACGATCCGGCACATCGAGGCCGAGCTACGCGGCGTTGGCCGCATCCTGGTCCGCTACTCGGGCACCGAGCCCAAGATCCGCGTGATGGTCGAGTGCGAGGACTTGGCCGCCGCCGAGGCGCACGTCGCTCGGGTTGCCGAGGCGGCGACAGCCGAGCTGGGCGCGGCGGAGTGACACGATGGCGGTGCTCGGCATCGGCCTCGATCTGTGCGCCGTCGATCGGATGAGCGCGGCGCTGCAGCGTCACGGCGAGCGCTTCGAGCAGCGCGTCTTCACCGAGGCCGAGCGCGCCTACGCGGCCGGACGGCACAACCGCGCCGAGGCCCTCGCGGCCCGGTTCGCGGCGAAGGAGGCGACGAGCAAAGCGCTTGGCGCCCCGCGGGGCATCGACTGGCACGACGTCGAGGTCACGCCCGCGCGTTCGGGCATGCACGGGCCGCACGTGGTGCTGCGGGGGCGCGCCCGCGAGGTGGCCGACGAGCGCGGCATCGTCCGCGTGATGATCAGCATCACCCATGCCGGTGGTTTCGCTGCCGCCGTCGCGATCGCGGTGAACGAGTGACGGGCGCGGTGGCCCACGGGCTGTGGACGGCGGCCGAGGCCGCCGCGGTCGATCGCCACAGCATCGACGTCGTGGGCATGCCGTCCGCAATCCTGATGGAACGAGCGGCGCTGGCGTGCAGCCACGAGGTCGTCGCCATGCGCGAGGGCTCGTCGCTGCCGGTGGTGGTGGTGTGTGGACTGGGCAACAACGGCGCCGATGGCTACGCCGTCGCGCGTCAGCTCCACGGCTGGGGCTTGCCGGTGTGGGTGGTGGATGCAGGCACGGGCGCCCGGGCCGAGGCGGCGGCCCAGCGCGCGTTGGCCGAGGCCTGTGGCGTCGCGGCCCTTCCGCTCGCCGCGCTCCCGGCCGCGGCCATCGTCGTGGATGCGTGCCTTGGCACCGGTAGTCGCGGTGCGCCACGGGGCGCGCTCGCGGCGACCCTTGCAGCGTTGATGCCCGTGGCGGGTCCACGGCTTGCGATCGACGTGCCCTCGGGCGTCGATCCGGACACCGGCGCGGTGCACGAGCACGCGATCGTGGCGACCGTCACCGTCACCTTCGGCCGCAGCAAGCCGGGGCTGCATGTGTGGCCGGGGCGCGGTCACGCGGGCACGATCGTCGTCGCCGACATCGGTCTGTGCACGCCTGCTGGGCTCGTCCCATCGTGGTCCCTGGTCGATCCGGAGGCCGCCCGCGGTCTGCTGCGGTTGCCTTCAGGCGTGCGCCACAAGGGCGATCGGGGCCACGTCGCGGTGCGCGGCGGCGGCATCGACACCCCGGGCGCGGTGATCCTCGCCGTGCACGCGGCCTTCCGCGCCGGCGCCGGGCTCGTCACCGTGCTCGACGATCGTGCGGTGATCCGCGAGGCAGTGATCGCCGCGCAACCCGAGGCCATGCTCGCCAGCCCCACCGCCGACGCCAGCGCCGCTGTCGACGCCGACGAGACGCGCGGCGACGCGCTCGTGGTCGGTCCGGGGATGACCGACGCCGCCGCCCGGGTCGGCCTCGCCGCGCTGTGGCGGGACGACCCACGCCCCGCGGTGTGGGATGCCGGCGCGCTCACGGCCATCGATGGCCCGTGCGCAGCGCGGCCGCGGATCATCACGCCGCACCCCGGCGAGGCGGCGCGGATGCTCGCGAGGCTCGACGCGGCGGGGTGGACGGCGGCGCGCGTGCAGGCCGATCGCGGCGCGGCGGCGATGCGCCTGGCCGCACTCACCGACGCCGTCGTCTTGCTCAAGGGCGCGGGCACGATCATCGCGACGATGCGGCCCTCGGCCCATGCGGCGATCGTGACGATCGGAGGAGCCGCCCTCGCGACCGCTGGGTCGGGCGACGTGCTCGCGGGCATCCTCGGGGCGCTGCTCGCCCGCGGCGTGGCGCCGTGGGATGCGGCGGCCGCCGGCGCCATCGGTCACGCCGCCGCCGGTGATCGGGCCGGGCAACGCCACGTCGGCACCACCGCCGGCGATCTGATCACGGCCTTCGACGACGTCGACGACGCCCTCGCCGGCACGCACGGTGCCCTGCCGCGGCAACGGCGGGGATAGTCCCGCGAGGTGCCCGGCTCCGATCGCGAATCAGCGTCGCTCAGCCCTGATCGCCGAGCTCGCAGGGTGAGCGCAGCTCGGCGGGCACATCGGGCGGGCACTCGCCGCACAATCGGTTGCCGGGCACCGCGTAGACCATCTTGCCCGGGTGGGGCAGCGTGAGGCCGTCCATGAGCGCCACGAAGGCGTCCTCGTCCTTGCCGGCGAGCCGTGGGTTGCGCCGACGCTCCTGCTCCACGCTCGACACGCGCCGTCCGTAGTAGTCGTGGCACGGATACACCAAGGTATCGGGCGGCAGCGTGAACAGCTTGCGCGTGATGGACCGGTAGAGCGTCCGCGCATCGCCGCCTTGGAAGTCGGTGCGACCACACCCATCGATGAGCAGCGAATCCCCGGTGAACGCGGCCGCCAGCGCCCCGAGCTCGAGCACGAAAGCGTGGTGCGTGTCGGTGTGGCCGGGCGTGAAGATCGGGTGCAGCGCGAGCGTGCCGATGCGCAGCGTCTCGCCCTCACGGGCGCCGATGTCGGCGCAGGGCAGGGAATCGAGGGCCGGTGCGACCACGCGACTGCCGGTGAGGTGCCGCAGCTTCCGCGCCGAGGTCAGGTGGTCGGCGTGCAGGTGCGTCTCGATGGTGTGGGTGAGCGTGAGGCCGAGCGACTGCAACACCTCGAGGTCCCGGTCCAGCGTCTCGAGGACGGGATCGACGAGCGCCGCGACGCCGCCCACCGGATCGGCGAGCAGGTACGTGTAGGTCGAGGAGAGGGGTTCGAACAGCTGACGGACCAGCATCGCGATGGTTGTCCCACGTCCGGACCGCCCGATCGACCGCGCTCGTGCGATCGACCGCGCTCGTGCGATCGACCGCGCTCGCGTGAACCTGCGCCGCCGGGCTATGCTGCGTCGACATGGGCGCACGTTGGCGACTGCTGATGATCGTGATGGTGGTGGTGATCGCGGCCGGCTGTCGCCCCGGGCACTCCGCGCGGCAGCGCTCGGCTGGCGAGGGCGGCGACGCGAAGGCGCCCGCCGATCGAGCCGCCACCGAACCTGCACCGGCCGCGCGCTGCGCCGGCGGTCGCCCGTGGGACGGCGCCCCGACTGGCTGTGCCTACGAGCACGACGGCTGCTGCTACGCCACCGCCGAGCTCGCCTGCGCCGCGGCGAGCTGCGAAGCCGCGGCCTGCGAGGTGCTCGAGACCTACCCCGCCCAGATCCGCTGCCGCGGTCGCTGACCGAGCGCCGGCGTGGCGTCGCAGCGCACGGCGCAGGCGTCGGCCGGCTGCGGGCCGACTACTCCGGGTCGGGGAGCTCGGGATCCCGCAGCTCGGACGCGGGCATCGGCGCCGTCGCCAGGAAACCATCGGTGGCGCCGGCGGTCCCGCATTGGAAACCCCAGCCGCCGGGGGTTCCCGTCGAGAGGCACGGCCGCTCGCCCGTGGACAGCCTGCTCAACGTGGCGCCGAGCGGCGTCGTGCTCCCGCCGGCGGCGAAGATCTCCGGCACGCTTGCGACGTCGTCCGCCCGATCGAACCGATAGGTGCCGCCGGCCGACTCGGGCATGAACCGCCGCAGCCCGATCCGGGTCTGGTTCTCCACCTGGTAGCGGTCGGCCAGCCACAGCGCCGAGTTACCGTCGCCACGGGGGACGAACACGGGGCCATCGAGGCCCAGGCCGACGGCCTCGGCACCCTCCTGCAGCGCGCGGTAGGAACCATCGCGCACGCCGACCGCCCACGGCCGCCCGCGCTCGGCGAGCCGCGGTGGCGCGGCGACGAGGTGGTGGCCGCGGCTGCCGGCGTCGAGGGGAGTGAGCGTGCGCGAGTGGGTGTCGAAGGCGAACACGTGGCTCTCACCCTGGCCGTGGTCGGCCTGCAGATAGAGCATCGCGTCGGCGACGAAGCCGGCCACCGAGTGATCGCCACCGCTCGCGCTGCGCACCAGGCACGACGACGAGGCCGCAAGATCGCGCAGGGCCAGGGCCCCCGACGCGGTGCGGTAGGCGAGGTGGCTGCCGTCGGGCGACACCGCGTGCATCCCTGGCAGCGTGTCGAGGCGACGGGCCCCGTTCACCGCGCCGCCGATGAACCGATCGACGAGCACGCCGTCGTCGACGGAGAACATGAACGTCTCGGCGTCGTCACCCTCGCCACCGACGAGCATGACGAACTCGTCATCGGCGGTGAGCTCGACGCGGGAGAGCGCCGGCAGGGTCGCGAGTTCGACCGCGCCGTCGGAGAAGTTCGGGGTATCGGACGTGACCGGCACCAGCACGACGCGCTCGTCCTCGCCGTCGATGATCTCGCGACCGACGATGTGGTGATCGCCGACGGCGACGACCTTGAGCGCGGGCCGGGTCGAAGCCATCGGCTCGAAGGTGAGGTTCCGCGGATCGATGCTGCCGAGCTCGAGGTCTCGGTTGCGGACCACGATGGTGTCGCTGTTGCGCAGCCCCGCCACGAGCGTGACCGCGTCACCGTCGGCGATCGGTTGGCGCGCGTGCTCGCGGACCGGTGCGTCGGCCCAGGGATCGATGCGCCACGATCGGAGCTCCGGGTTGCCTTGGCTCGGACGATCGATCGCGACCACCCAACGCCCGTTGGACGTGAGCAGGAGCTCGCTGCCGCCGCTGAGTGCCGTGTCCGTGGCGTTCCCCGTATCCGGGTTCCCGGCGAGGAACGTCCGCTCCCACCGGCACGCCTGCTCGTCGCACACCGGGTGGACCACGAAGGGCCGCGGCGTGTCGGAGATCGCGAGCACCGGCGAGTCGGCGTGGGCGTCGACGGTGCCCGCGGCGGCCTCGCCGAGCGCGATGCGGTCGCACGGAACCGCCGGGTCACTGATCTGTCCACACGCGGTCGGGCCCACGGCTGTGAGGCCCGCGAGGACGAACGGCGCAACGATGAACCCAAGACTCCGCACGATCCCTACAATCTCATCGTACACGTCGCCGGGACGCTGTGGCAACCTGCCCGTGATGATGGAGCGGGACACGCGGCGGCCGAGGTGGCCTCGGGGTCGGGATCGTCGTGTGACCGGTTGGATGGCGGCGCTCGCAGCCCTGTACGTGTCGGCCTGCGGTGGCGCCGAGCCAGTGGTGCCGATGTCGCCCGTCCCCGCGGCTGGCGAGGCCGCTGCCGACACCTCCGACGCGCCGGCCGGCGACGATGCGCTCGCCGAGCGGTATGCCGCGCTGCGGGCCGGGTTCGATGCGAACCCCGAGCACTACGGGGGCGCGGCCGGATCCCCCGAATTCACGGAGATCTCGAGCGAGCTGCGCACGATCGGCAACCAGGCCCGCGACGTGCACATGCGGGCCAACGCGGCGCTGCTGCTCGGTGCCATGCACCAGGAGCGCGGCCAGTGGGCCGATGCGGCGGGTGCGTACCGACGCGCCTCGCAGCTCGTGCCCGACGACGCCGGGCCGCCGATGGTGCTCGCGCGCGCGCTGGCCCAGACCGGGGACTATCCCGCCGCCATCGCCGCGCAGCTCCAGGCGCTCGCGCTGGATCCGGACAACCTCGAGCAATACCTGACCCTGGGCGAGCTGCACCTGCGGGCGGGCGACCAGCAAGCCGGTGCGAAGGCCTACGCCGACTACGAGGTGCGGCGTCGCGGCCTCATCGATGGACTGACCTTGCGGCGTGACGGCGCGTACCAAGTCGGACCCGACGATCGCATCGCGTGCGCAGAATCGTTGGCATCGGCCACCGATGTGGGGACGGCATTCGCGTTGCTCTACGCGCTGCAAGAGGAACCCGACGCCCCCGTCCGCGCGGCGATCGTACGGGCGATGGGCGTGCAGCGGCTCGCCGGTTACGCACCACGGCTGCAGGCCCGGCGCGGCGTCGAGACCGACCCCGAGGTGCAAGACGCGATCACCTGGGCCCTGGCCGAGATCGCGCGGGATCCGGTCGACACCAAGCTCGACGGCCCGCCGCCCGTGCCCCAGGCCGCCGGGGGCACGGTGGGTCCGGCCGCGACACCGCCGGCGACACTGCCGGCGACACCGCCGGCGACACCGCCGGCGACAGGTGGTAGCGATCGGCCCGCGGCCGGCCCCGCGGCGCCCGAGTCGGGGGCTGAGGCGGCGGTGCCCCCAGCCCCCGCGCCCTGATGACCGCCGCCGTGCCCGCGTCCCTCGTCGTCGAACGCCTGACGTACCGCTACGCCGCGGCGACGCGGGCGGCCCTCGACGACGTGGGGTTCACCGTGGCCCCCGGTGAGCGACTGGGGCTGCTCGGGCCCAACGGCGCCGGCAAGAGCACGTTGATGCGGATCGTCTGCGGCTTCTTGCCCGTCGCCGCCGACTCGCCGGCCAACGTCCGCGTGGCCGGGCTCGACGTCCGCACCGACTCGCAGCAGGTGCGGCGTCGCGTCGGCTACATGCCCGAGCTCGTGCCGGTGTACCCCGAGCTGCGCGTGCGCGAGCACCTGGCGTTTCGCGCCAGCATCAAGGAGATCCCCCGGCGCAGCGGAGCCGCCGAGATCGGTCGGGTCGCGGCGGCGTGCGGCCTGGGCGAAGTGCTCGAGACCCAGGTGGGCAAGCTGTCGCGCGGCTTCCGGCAGCGGGTCGGCATCGCCGATGCGCTGCTGGGATCGCCGCCGCTGCTCGTGCTCGACGAGCCGACCGTGGGCCTCGATCCCAACCAGATCCGCGAGATCCGGGCGATGCTCCGCGAGCTCGGCGGCGGCCAGACCCTGGTATTCAGCTCGCACATGCTCGCCGAGGTCGAGGCGCTGTGCGATCGCGTCGTCATCCTTTCGGCCGGGCGCGTCGTCCTCGACGCAACCATCGCCGATGCGTTGGGCACCGCGTCGCTCGAGCTCGAGGTGGTCGCGGACGAGCCGCGCGCGCGGGCGATCGTCGGCGATGCCCTCGGTCGCGCAGACGCAGGCGGCGTCGACATCGAGGTGCTCGCGGTGGCCGATGCACCGGGGATCGTGCGCGTGCGGATCGACGTGGGCATGGCGGACGCTGCACGCGTGGGGGCAGTACGCGGGGCGCTGGGCGACGCGTGTCTCGCCGCCGGGGTGCCGATCCGCGCGCTCGTCCCCGGGCGCACGCGGCTCGAGGCCCGCTTCGCCGAGGTCACGGGGGGCCAGCGCGATGGCGGCTGAGCGCGTCCCCGGGCCCGCGCGCGGATCGGGTCACGCGCTGCGCCAGTGGCCGCGGACCACCTTCGCCATCGCGGCGCGCGAGCTGGTCTCGCTCGGCGTCACGCCACTGGGCTACGTCGTGGCCACGCTGTTCCTCATACAGCAAGGCTACGACTTCGCGCTGCTGCTGCGCGTGCTCAACGATCCGCTCGCGGCCCCCGGGCCCGTGATGCAGTATTACTTCGGCGGCAGCTTCTTCATCTTCTGGCTGCCGGTCGTGGCCATCTGCGCCGCCATCTCGATGCGGCTGGTGGCCGAGGAGCGGCGCTCGGGCACGCTCGAGGCGGTGCTCACCGCACCGGTGTCCCCGGCGCAGTTCGTCATCGGTAAATACCTGGCGGCGGTGGGCTTCTACGTGGTGCTGTGGCTGCCCACCGCGGCGTTCTACGTGCTGCTGCGCGGGGCGGGGGTGCAGCCCGATCCAGGGCCGGTCGCGGCCGGCTATCTCGGCACCGCGCTGTGCGGCGCGAGCTTCTTGGCGATCGGTCTGGTCGCGAGCGCGGCGACCCGATCGCAGCTCACCGCCGCGATCGCGACCTTCGTGACGACGACGTTGTTGCTGCTGCTCGGGCTGCTCGCGCCCGAGCTCGACGCCGGCACCCTGGGCGCGGTGCTCGAGGCCACGAGCTTGCTCGCGATGATGCAGGACCTCGCGCAGGGCATCGTCGACGGCCGCTGGTGGTGGTGCCACGGGGCGCTGGTGGTGTCGGCGGTGTGGCTCGCCGCGCTGCTCGTGGATCCGCGGCGCGATCGTCAGCGCGTGCTGCAGTGGTTGCTCGCGGTGTTCGTCGCCGTCCACGCGGCGTGGTGGGGCACGCGGCACGCATCTCGGGCCGACTGGACCGGCGGCCGAGTCTACGCCCTGTCGGATCGGGCGCGCGAGGTGCTCGGGTCGGTGGCGCAGCCGATCGAGGTGCGCGTGATGATCCCGCCGAGCTTGGGCGCCGGTCGGCCCAACCCGCTGCTCGCCGAGGTCCGCGAGGTGCTGCGCCGCATGGCCGAGGTCGCGCCACAGGTGCGCGTCGTCGAGATCGATCCCGATCGCGAGCGCCAGCAGGCCGAGCAGCTCGTGGCCCAGTTCAACCTCGGCGGACGTGATCTCGCCGACGGCGTGGTGCTGGTGCATTCGGGGGCCGGCACCTCCGAGCGCCGCGCCCACCTGCTCCCCGACGACCTCGTCGTCTACGCCACCGGCCCCGAGGTCCAGGTGACGGGGCCCCGCGTCAAGGAATTCCGCGGCGAGGAGGCGCTGCTGTCCGCGTTCGTGCGGGTGTCGGATCCGGTCGAGCTGCGGGCGTGCCTGACCCAGGGGCACGGTGAGCCGGCGATCGACGACCTCGAGCCCTACGGCGGCTACGCCCACCTCGCGGATCTGCTGCGCGCCCACGATCTCGAGGTCGTCATCGCCGACCTCGACGACGGCGGCGGGCTGAGCGGCTGCGACGTGGTGATCGTCGCCGGTCCCTCGGGCGCCCTGCCCCCCGGGCACGTCGCGGCGATCGAGCGCCACGCCGATGGTGGCGGCGATCTGCTGGTGCTCGCCGGCGCCGTGCTGCTGCCCGGGCGTGACCGGCTCGCGCAGCACGGGCTCGAGCCGCTGCTCTCCCGCTACGGCATCGTGATGGGCGACCGCGTCGTCGTCGATCCCCACGCGATGCCCGGCGCCGCGCGGTGGCTCGCCTTCACCCTCGTCGAGGGCTGGGGCGAGCACCCCGCCGTGCGCTCGCTGGTCGGCCGGGCCGCGAGTCTGGTGTTGGTGCGCGAGCTCCAGCTCGGCGCGGCCGAGGGCAGCGAGCCCACCGCGCTGCTCTCGGTCGGCGCCGACGGTTGGGCCGAGTCCGACCTCATCGGGTTGTCGCGCGGCCTGGTGCCGCTGCCGGACGACGGCGGTGACGGCCCCGGTCCGATCCCCGTCGCGGCCGCGTCCGAGCGCGGCGCGTCGCGGGTCGTGGTGATCGCCTCGGATCAGTTCGCGCTCAACGCCTTCTTCCGCGAGGACGTCGTCTATGATCACGGCCGTGATCTGGTGCGCAACGCGCTTGGCTGGCTGACCGAGCGTTCGGTGTTGCTCGGCATCGCCGCGCGGCCGCGCGAGCACGTCAAGCTGGTGCTGCGCCCCGAGCAGCTCGAGCGCATGACGTGGGTGAGCCTGCTCGGACCGCCCGGTTTCGCGGCGTTGCTGGGTGTGTGGGTGCTGTGGAGGCGGCGACGATGACGGTGCGGCCCGCGACGTGGGCGCTGGCGGCGACGGCCGTGGGTGCGGCGTGGCTCGTGCACCGCGATCCGTGGCAGAGCGCCGATGCGGGGCCGAGTTACGTCACCAACCACGGCGCGACGACGCGGCTGGTCCCCACGCTCACCGAGGGCGTGCCCGACGACCTCGTGCTCGAGCTGGCGGGCCCCGGCGGCCCCGGCGGAGTCGTGACCCGCATCGCGCCCGGCGACGGCGCGCGCGGCCGCTGGGTGTGGAACGACGGCGTGTCGGTGGGGCCCGCCGATCCCGAGGCCATCGCCGGCCTGTGGAGCGCGCTGCGGGGTGCGACCACCCTACGCGCCGCGGCGGGCGACACCGACGCGGGGCTCGGCGAAGCGGGACGCATCCGCGTGCGCGGGGGCGGGCACGCCTTCGAGATCCTGCTCGGACGCCCCACGCCCGACGGCGTCGGGGTCTACGGCGGGCTCGCCGACGACGACGCGGTGTGGGTCGTGGAGCGTCAGCTCGCCGATCTCGCGGCGCAGCTCGCCGACGCGTGGGTCGCCCGCCGGCCGCTGCTCGTCGACGTCGCCGAGGTCACGCGCATCGAGTTCGTCGATGCGACGCTCGAGCGCGGGCCCGACCGGCTGTGGCGCGCCCAGGTCGGCGACGTCCGCACGCTGCTGTCGAACACCGCGGTCGACGCCCGGCTCGGCCGCCTGCTCGGCGCCCGGCTCGAACCATGGCGGGATCCGTGGATCGATCCCGACACTGCGCCGGCGCCATGGATCCGCCTGCACACCGGCGGAGGTCCGGTGCACACGCTGTGGCAGGGGGCCGCGTGCGACGACGGCAAGGTCGCGGTCGATCGCGGTGCAGGACGGGCGGGCTGCATCGACGCGGGGCTGCTGGATCCCTGGCCGCTGCCCGGGCGCGCCAGATCCGATGGCAGATCCGATGGCAGATCCGATGGCGGCTCCGATGGCGCGTGGGTCGAGCCGCAGCTCCTGCCCCACGCCTACGGTCGCGTGCTGCGGATCGAGCAGCGTTCGCCGCAGGCGATGAACCTGCGCCGCGATGGCGGACAGTGGGTGATCGAGCGCGGCACCGACGAGGTCGTGGCGGTGGGCGAGCCCGAGGTCTTCCGCTGGTACGAGGCGGTGCACGGGGCGAGGCTGCGCACCGACGCGCCCGTCGTCCTCGGCGCGATCGAGGTCGAGCTCGTCGTGACGACCGACTCCACCGCGCAGGTGCGGCTGCGCTGCGGCCCGTTCGCGGGCGAGGGCCTCGCCTGCGCCCGCGACGACCAGCAAGCCTACGCGGTGGCGATCGACGTGCCCCTGGCCTTCGGCGCCGAGACCTTCACCGACCGCCAGCTCACCACCACGGATGCTGGGGAGGTCCGCGCGATCGAAATCGTCGGCGAGTCGGTGGTTCGCCAGGGCGCCCACCTCGATCTCGGGGTGTGGCGGCTCGATGCGCCCGCGCACCCCGAGGGGGACGCGGCCCTCGACGAACAGCGCGTCCTCGGCCTGCTCTCGACCATCACCGGCCTGCGGGCGCTCGAGTGGACCCCCGCTCCGCCCGGCCCGCCGCTGCGCAGCCTGCGGCTCGAGCTCGTGCCCAGCGGCGGTCGTCCGCCCGCGGTCGAGGTCTCGCTGTGGGCCGGCTGCGTCGTTCAG
The DNA here is from genome assembly GCA_038325765.1 of Nannocystales bacterium. Lineage (GTDB taxonomy): Bacteria > Myxococcota_A > Polyangia > Nannocystales > Nannocystaceae > Xiheibacterium. The sequence goes on along the minus strand of JBBQJI010000046.1, from coordinate 4,424 downwards.
GTCGACGATGGCACAGCGGCGCGGGTGGCCGAGGGCACCTGTCGCCGCCTGGCCGAGGACCTGCTCGTCGACGCGCCCCTGGAGCGCGCGATCGAGGATGCGCGCGCCCTCGAGGTCGGCGTCGGCGACCGTCGTCACGCCCTGGTGCGCCGCGATGGCCAGTGGGCGCGTCGCGACGGCCAGCCGCTGGGGGAGGTGGCCGAGCCGCTGCGCCGCTGGCCACAGCTGCGTACGACCGCCCTCGCGCCCGGACTGCCGCCCGGTGCCGCCCAGGCCGAGCTCGCCGTCGAGCCCACGGCCGGCGAGCCGTACGTGATCGAGGTCGGCGATGGCTGGGCGCGCATCGAGGGGGAGTCGTGGCACTACGCCCTGCGCTCCCGCGAGGCAGTCGCACCGTCGACGGGCGCGGACGAGACCGACGCACCCGTCGACTGAGAGAGCGACAGCGATCGGGAGGGGGAAGGTTCCGCCGGGCTTTGCCCGGTGGAAGGGGAACCGGGCCGGTCCTCCAGAAGGACTGAGCGTGCGATAGCCCTAGGCGAGACGCGAAAAAGCGTGCGCCTCGTCGAAGCGCACGCCTTCCCGTGGGACCCCCGGGGCGCTCGGATCACTGCTTGACGACGGAGCCGGCGGCCTTCTCGGCGAGCTCCGCGTTCTGCTTCTCCTGCTCGGCGATCGCGATCGGGTGCCACGGTGCGCCGGGCGGGAAGACCCAGGTGGCCGATTCCGCACCGGTGGTGGGGTCGACTGGCTTGTAGGCGACGAACTCGAGCAGACCGCGATCGTACGAGAAGCCGGTGTCCGAGAATTGCTTGAACTTGCCGCGGAACGTGTACCGCTTGTCCTTCTCGAGGACGATCTGCGGCGCGTCCTTCCACATCTTGGTCTGGTACTCCGGGATCACGAACCGGTAGTTGACGACCATCATCGCCCGCTTCTTGCCCTGCTCACCTTGGTTGTCGGTGATCCAGATGTGCGGCTGCTTGGGCGGCGCACAGACCTCGCCCTCGGGGCACGGCGGCGCGACGTAGATCTCCTGCACCCAGCCCTTGATCTCGATCTCTTTGCCGGCCTCGCCCTCTTTCACGTTCTCGTCGAGCTTGGTGCGGAGGCCGTAGATCGACCAGGACCCGTCTTCCCATTGCTCGGGGGCCTTGCCCTCGTCGAAGTTGGGGGAGGGCGGGAGCTGGACCTTGACGTTGGATGCGGGCGCCTCTTTCTCGTCGGACTTGACCTCTTCGACCTGGGGCTTTTCGCAGCCGGCGAAGAAGAAACACAGTACCGGGGCGAGCGCGTAGCGAGCGTGGGTCATGGCGCGTGGGCGGCCTTTGCTGGGGGACGTCGGCGGGAATCGTGGGGCCCAGAGAAACGTCCGAAGGGCCGCATGCACCCGACCGTAGGTACCACGGGCCCGGCGCCGGTTTCAAGGGCCGGCCCTTTCATGTAAGCGAGGGGGGACGTGCGGGCATCGTCGACAGCGGCTGCGTCGCGAGGGGGTGCCGCCGCGAGCACCGCGGCGGGCTCGCGCGCGCGGGCCGACTGGGGGCGGCGCGTGGGCCGGGCCGTGGCTGCGGCGTGGCTGACGGGCACCGTGCTCACGGGGTGCACCCCGCCCGGGCCCGCCGATGCGGCCGCCGCAGCGCGGACCGCCACCGCCGATGCGGTCACGCCGCCCACACCCACGGCGCTGGTGATCGCGGTGCGGCGGCTGCCCGCGACGCTCGATCCCTTGGCGGATCTCGATCCGTGGGCGCAGCGCATCGTCGACGACCTGGTCTTCGAGGGGCTCACGCGGCGCGCGGGTGACCGCTGGCCCTTCGTCGAGTACGCCCTCGCCGATGACTGCACGCTCGTGCCCGAGGCGGCGCCCAAACACGCCTGGTGTCACCTCCGCGCCGATCGCCGCTTCCACGATGGTACGCTCGTCACCGGCGCCGACGTGCACGACGCGCTCGCGGCATGGCTGGATCCGCGTCGCGATGCCCTGCGCGCGCGTCACGGCCTCATGGATCTCCGCCGGGTCGAGCTCGCCGACGCGCCGCCTGTCGCCGTCGGCGGCGCGCGTGACCCCGGCCGCTGGATCCACATCGAGGTCGAGCGCGCCGAACCGCTGCTGCTCGAACGCATCGCCGCGATGAAGGTGTGGCCCAAGGGCAAGCGGCGCGGATCGGGCACCGCCTTCGGCAAGGCGCCCATCGGCACCGGGCCGATGGCGGTCACGCAGTGGGACGAGGCGGCGCTCGAACTCGGGCGGGCCGAGGGCGCCGCGCGGGCGCCGGCGACCGATCGCATCCGCCTCGAGCTCGTCGCCGACGGCGCGCAGACGCTGGTGCGGATGCGCCGAGGCGATGTCCACCTCGCCGCCGAGCTGCCGGCCGCGTTCGTGCCGGGCGAGCTGGCCAAGCCCGGGATGTCGGCGCGCTTCTCGGCGTGGCAGCTCACCCCGCCGCGCTACGATCTGCTGCTGTACAATCTCCGCCGCGCGCCTACGGCGACCCGGGCGTTGCGCGAGGCGCTCGACGCCGCGATCCCGCGGGTGTCGATCGCGACGGCCCGGGATCCGACGCCGGCCGCGGCGACGTCGGTGCCGGTCGACGCCGCGCCGCCGGTTGCGATCGATCTCATGGGCTTGCACGACGCCAAGGCCGCCGCTGCGTGGGGGCTCCACGGATTGCCGCCGATGCCGCTGCCCGACGCCGACACCGCTGCGGCCGAGCGTGCCGCCGTGGCCCTCGACGCACAGGGCTGGGTCCTCGAGCGCGGGGTCCGGCGAAAACGCGAGGCCACGATGCGGCTCGTGCTCATGTGGGACGGCGCCGGCGGCAACAGCTCGGCGCTGGCGCAGGCGGTGCGCAGCAGCTGGCAGCGGCTCGGCATCAACGCGCCGCAGGCAACTGCCAGCTTCGGGTACCTGTTCGGGCTCATGCAGCGCGGCGAGTTCGACGTGGCTCTCGCGCGGCTGTCGACGTCGAGCGACGCAGATCTGTACCCGTACTTCCACAGCAAGGGCCGCCTCAACATCCCCGGTGTCGCCGACGCCGAACTCGATACCGCGCTCGATCGCTACCGTGGCGCCCAGACGAAAGCCGAGCGCGATGCGGCCCGGCGCGACGCCGCTGTGCGTCTCGACGCACTGCGCGTGGTCTCGGTGCTGTACGCACCGACCGAGCTCATGCTCGCGAGCATCCGCATCGAGGGCCTCGAGTTCATCGACGATCTACCGCGGCTCGATCGACTGTCGTTGTCGCCGCAGCATCGCTGGCCGCCAGAACTGTGAACCAGTCGGTTTCTTGCGGGGAGATCTCCTCGCGATCCATAGTGTGTTCAGACCCGACAACGAGGACGCCATGTACGCCTGGATCGTGTTGCTCTCCCTGCTAGTTCCCGCCAACCCGACGCCCACCGACAACGGCGGTGTGTCCGAGTCCGGCCCGCTGCGCTACCGCGGCATCGAGCGCTTGCTCGCGAAGTTCGACGCCGAGCAACCCGGCGCCGAACGCTGAGATCCGCGGCCGCGGGCGGCTCGCCACGCGCGCTTCAGAAGCGGTAGGCGAGGCCGAGCGAGCCGACCAACATCGTCGCCAACGTCGCGACCGGTGCCCGCCGCTCGGCCGCCGACGCGCCCTCGAGCAGGACGCCCCGAGACCGCGTGTTGCCCCGCGGCGTCGCGACCCCGTAGGTCCGGAACGACAGGACGATGGCGACGCGCTTGAGCAGGAATTCGGCCTCGGCCCCGACGCGGAACACCGCGGATCCGAACGCCTGTGATCCGGTGCGTTCGTCGGCGTCGTAGCGCACCAGCGTGTACATGCCGCCGACACCGGCAGAAAGCGCGAACTGGGCGACGTCGCCGCGGCCGAGGTAAAGCCCTGCGCCGGCCTCGGCGAGGAACTGATCCTGCGACACGCCGATCTCGGCGTCGTCGCGGCGATACCGGACCGATCCCGATCGCACCTCGAGGTCGAGGCCGACGATGGGTTTGGGGCGGTAGCGACCGAAGATGCCGAGGCCGCCGAGGGCGATGGCACGGCCGACGTCGCGCGAATCGAGCGACACCACGCGCACGCGCAGCGGGGCAGCCTGCATCAAGACGCCGCTGATGCCGATCATCGCGCGCCGGGCGAGGGGATCACCCTCGCGGGTGAAGGCGCTGAAGCGTGCGCGTCGGCGCTGCGCTGCGGCGGAACGCTGGGGCTCGGCGCTGGCCTCGGGCTGCGCGGTGGGCTGCGGCTGTGGGGCGGCCTGTGGCGGTGCGTTGCTCGGCGCTGCCGTCGGGGTCATCCGCGCGCTGGCGTCGGGCTCGGCCGCGCTGCCGCCGGGCTCGGCCGCGCTGGCGTCGGGCTCGGCCGCGCTGCCGCCGGGCTCGGCCGCGCTGGCGTCGGGCTCGGCCGCGCTGCCGACGGGCTCGGCCGCGCTGCCGCCGG
>JBBQJI010000045.1:0-55286 GCA_038325765.1 Nannocystales bacterium | reverse complement strand
CTGCCCGACGGCACGCCCGTCGCCGCGCAGTGGCAGCCCGTCGGTGGTGGACTGTGGTGGCCCTTCTCCCCCGGCACGGGCGGGGTCTATGCGAGCTTCCCGGTGCCCGCCCACGGCGCGCCGCGGGTCGCGTTCAACTTCGCCGCGCTCGCGGTCGAGCACGGGCTCTTGATCGATGATCCGCGGCTGGTGTTGCGCACGAAGACGGCCTAATCCTGCGGGGCGGCGCCCGCGGTCGCGCGGTGATGCGGCCCCACCTCGCGTGGCAGCTGTGGTTCCTACATCAGTACGTGCCGGTCGCGCGGCATGGATCTCGCGGCGCTTCGCGTGGGTCCTCGCGCGGTTGCGGATCGAGGCGTGAACGCGTGCGTGCTCTCGCTCGGCGCCTGCTAGTCTCCCGTCCAATGCGCCACCGCGCCCTTCTCCTCCTCCTGGCCGCGCTCTCCCTCACCCCTGCCTGCGAGGTCATCGACACGGTCCGCGGCTTCGCGGCTGCGGCCGGTGCACTCAGCGAGCACCTCGAGACCGACGTGAAAGCCGAGCTCACCGACGACAAGATCACCAAGGTGATCACGGTGACGCCTGCGCTGACCGAGTTCTCGAAGACGGCGAAGCACAAGTGGGACCCGCATCCCGAGTCGCCGGACTTCACCAAGCTGGCGAGCGCGCTGGGGGGCTTGGCCGACTACACCGCGTTCTTCGAGGGGCAGGACACGCGTCTGACGGAGTACTATGTCGATCTCATCAAGATCGTCGACGCGCGTGGGCTCGTCACGCTCCGCAAGGCGACCGCCGAGGCGCGCGCGAAGCAGCAGACCGAGCGTGGCGAGCTCGAGGCCAAGCTCGCGGCTGCGGCCGAGGCCGAGAAGGCGGCGATCCAGACGGCGCTCGACAACAACGCGCGGGCGTTGGAGCTGCTCGAGCAACAGGAGGCGCAGGCGCTCGAGGCCCGCAAACAGCGGACCGCGAGCAGTGGGTCGTACTCGATGTCGGATGCAGAGATCGCGCGGGTCGAGGCGCGGCTGGGCGAGATCGAGCCAGTGATGAAGGCCGCGGGGTATGGCGGCAAGGAGTGAGGGTCTCGGCGCCGGGCGTCGACGAGCCACGGCCGCGCGCCATGGATCGCACGGGCCCGGACGTCACGGCTGACGATCGGGGCACGCCAGTCGCGGCCCACCCGGTCGACCTCGACCGGGCGGAGAATCGCCCCCGCCCATGCTCCGCTCGATGCGTTCGACCAGCCACCCCTGCGTGCGGAGCCGTGCCTGCGTGCGGCGAGCCGGTGGTGGTACGACACGAGCCCGGTGCGTCAGCGCGCGCAGTACTCCAACTCGAGCGCCGCCTCGGGCGCAAGGTTCTCGAGCGTCGACGTCACGAATCTCGCTCCGTCCTGGCCTCCGCGATCACCCGCAGCCCCCCTGTCCCGGCTCGCAGTCGACCGCCTCTGCATCCTGAAAGCGCGCGCCCACGAGGGGCGCGAGGCCTACTCGCGCTCCGGGTCTGCGACGTCGAACATGCAGAGCTTCACGGTTGGCCCGCGGGTGACGACAGGCGCTTCAGGACGTCGAGCACGCTGTCGGGGTTGAGCGAGATCGAGTCGATGTGCTGTTCGACGAGGAAGCGTGCGAACTCGGGGTAGTCGCTCGGCGCCTGCCCGCAGATGCCGACCTTGCAGCCGACCTCGTGGGCGTCGGCGATGACCTGGGCGATCGCGATCTCCACGGCCTCGTTGCGCTCGTCGAACAGCTCGCTGAGCAGCTCGGAGTCTCGGTCGACGCCGAGGATGAGCTGGGTCAGATCGTTGCTGCCGATCGAGAAGCCGTCGAAGCGCTCGGCGAATGGCTTGGCCAGGAACACGTTCGAAGGCACCTCGCACATCATGTACAGCTGCAGGCCGTCCTTGCCGCGCTCGAGCCCGTTTCTGGCCAGCACGGCGATCACGCGGTCGGCCTCGTCGAGGCTCCGCACGAACGGGATCATCACGACGATGTTGTCGAGGCCGATCTCGTCGCGAGCCTTGCGGATCGCCCGGCACTCGAGCGCGAAGCCGTCCTCGTAGCGATCGCTGTAGTACCGAGACGCGCCGCGGAACCCGAGCATGGGGTTCTCCTCGTGCGGCTCGAACTGCGCGCCGCCGAGCAGCGTCGCGTACTCGTTGGTCTTGAAGTCGCTCATCCGAACGATGGCGGGGTCGGGGTACTGGGATGCCGCGATCATCGCGACGCCGCGCGCGAGGGTGTCGACGAAGTACTCGGTCTTGTCGGCGTAGCCGGCGGTCAGCGCCTCGATCTCGCTGCGGACCCCGGCGTCCTCGAGCTGGTCGAAGCGCGTCAACGCGAGCGGGTGGACCTTGATGACGTTGTTGATGATGAACTCCATGCGGGCCAGACCGACGCCGTGGACCGGGAGCCGCCACCAACGAAACGCCACGTCGGGCGCTGCGAGGTTGATCATCAGCTGGACCGGCGACTCGGGCAGCGCGTCGAGGTCGATGTCCTGCTCCTCGTACTTCAACGCGCCCCGGTAAACCCGACCTTTGCTGCCCTCCGCGCAGGACAGGGTCACCACGTCGCCGTCGTGGAGGTCCGTGGTCGCGGTCTCGGTCCCGACGACTGCGGGCACGCCGAGCTCGCGGCTGACGATGGCGGCGTGGCTCGTACGCCCGCCGTGGTCCGTGATGATCGCCGCCGCGCGCTTCATGATAGGGCCCCAGTCTGGATCGGTGCGCATGGTGACGAGGACCTCGCCGTCTTTGAAGCTGCCCATCTCGCTGGGGCTGTGCAGGATCCTCACGCGGCCCGTGGCGATCGCCTCGCCGATCGCGACACCGGTGACGAGGACCTCACCGCGCTCCTGCATGCGGTAGCTCTTGAACGCCTTGGCCTGGTGCTGCGACTGGACCGTCTCGGGCCGGGCTTGCACGCAGAACAGCTCGCCCGAGTCACCATCTTTGGCCCACTCCATGTCCATCGGCCGGCCGTAGTGGTCCTCGATGACGACGGCCCAGCGCGCGAGCGTCAGGATCTCGTCGTCGGTGAGGACCAGGCGCTGGCGCTCGACGGCCGAGGTGTCGACGGTCTTGGTGGTGTGGGTGCCACCGACCGCGTAGATCATCTTGCGCTCCTTGCCTCCCCGCTCCTTGGCGAGGATCGGGACCAGGTCCGGCTTGGCCAGGTTCGGCTTGAACACGCGGTACTCGTCGGGGTCGACGCTGCCCTTCACGACGGTCTCTCCCAGGCCCCAGGCCGCGTTGATGACGACGACGTCCGGGAACCCCGACTCGGTGTCGAGCGAGAACATGACGCCTGCGGAGGCGCGATCGGATCGGACCATCTTCTGGACGCCGGCCGAGAGCGCGACTTCGAGGTGGTCGAACCCATGCTGTTGTCGGTAGACGATGGCGCGGTCAGTGAACAACGACGCGTAGCAATTGCGGCAGGCCTCGAGCAAGTCGTCGGCGCCGCGAACGTTGAGGTAGCTCTCCTGTTGCCCGGCGAAGCTCGCCTCGGGCAGGTCTTCGGCGGTCGCACTGCTGCGGACGGCGACGGCGATGTTCTCGGCCTCGTCGCGCCGTGACAGTTCGCGGTACGCGTCGCGGATCCCTTGGGCGATCTCGGCCGGAAATTCGCCATGGCGAAAATCCCGACGAATGGCGGCGCCGACCTCTTCGAGCGACTGCTCGCCACGCGCCAGCGCCTGCGTGCGCTCTCTGAGCGAGGGCGCGAGGTCGTTGTGCTCGACATAGGCGCGGTAGGCATCGGCCGTGGTCGCAAACCCGCCGGGGACGCGCACGCCCTCACCGCTCAGGTGGCGGACCATCTCACCGAGCGAGGCATTCTTGCCGCCGACGCTCGCGACGTCGCCGTTGCCCAGATCTTGGAACCATCGGATGTATTTTGGCGTTGCCATGGCGATCGCCGCGAAGAATAGGCCCGCGACGCTAGCGCGCAACCGAACGGACATCGAACGATGGCGGCAATGTTAGCGCGGACCCGCGCCGCCGAACTGGCCACCGGCACCACGCGATGGGCCAGCCGCGTGCCGACATCCCCCTGTGGCGTCGGCACGACGACTGGCCCGGTGTACTCAGACGTCTCGATCTCAGGCGCGGCTACCCAGGAGCTCCTGCATGTCCGTGTCATGCTCCTCCTCGACCTCGAGGATCTCCTCGAGCAGCTTGCGGGTCGTCGAGTCGTGGCCGCGGAAGAATCCGATCATCTCGCGGTACGAGTCGATCGCGATGCGCTCGGCGATGAGGTTCTCGCGGATCATGTCGGCGAGTGAATCGCCCTCGACGAACTCCGGGTGGCTGCGACTGCACAACCCTTCGGGGTTCATGTTGGGCTTCCCGCCGAGTTGGTTGATGCGCTCGGCCAGGCGGTTGGCGTGACCCTGCTCTTCGGTGGCGTGCTGCGCGAACTCGCGCTTGGCCGACTCGCTGTGGATGCCGGTCGCCATGACGGTTTGGTATTGGTACCTCAGCACGCACACCAACTCGGTGGCCAGCGCAGTGTTGAGCAGCGCGACCGCCTGATCGACATCGCCCTCGTAACTCGACGTCACCGCGCCGCGCTCCATGTGCTCGCGGGCGCGCTCGCGTAGTGCAGGTCGCGCCAGGCCCCACGCGGACTCGCATGAAGCCTCAGCTCGTCCGTGCGACCCTGTTGCGGTCCGTCGGCTCGGACCACCGCGTCGACCTGATCGCCGCCTTGGATCTGCTGCTCACGGGGGGTCTGATCGGCATTGCGGCGCCGTGACCCGCCGGCCCGATCTCACCCGCCGCCTCGGCGCGGTGCGTGCCCACGCTGCCACACCGCCGCCGGCAGATGCTCGAACCGCTCGACCCACGCGGCGTCGGTGAGACGTACGAAGTCGGCCGTCACGGTGCGCCTGAAGCTCGACACAGGGCCCACATACGCCCGCGCGCGGGGACCGTCGTCGATGGTGACCAGCATCATCCGCGGCGTGCCGGTGCCCACGTGCAACACGAGGCCGCGCGCACCTGCATCGTCGCGCTCGCCCTCGGGCGCGGTGTGGACGTCGGCGACCACGGCGTCGGCGTGCCAGCCCAGCTTGTCGAGGTACAGCAGCGGGAACCATCCGTCCCACAGCTTGGTGCCGTAGCCCTCTTCCTCGAGCTCGATGAGCTTGCGGAGGAACGACCGCTGCTTCGGCGTGCGATCGATGTGGCCGAGCTGGCCGTCGACGATCTCGCCGAGCATGGTCACGGCCTCGTGCCATCGCACGAAGTGCTCCCGTAGGCCGGCGACCTCCATGCCCATCTCGCGCAGGTCCCGATCGAGCGCGGCGCCCTGCTCGACCAGCTTTGCCAGCCGATCGAAGAACGCCGGGTTGGGCTCGACGTAGGCGCTGGGGAACTCGCAGCCGAAGATCATGGCGTCGGCCGGCTTGATGTACAGGATGTTGTCGCGGCGCAGCTCGGCCCAGCTGGCGAGCTGCGCCTCGAGCACGCGGTGGCCCCACGCGCGCGTGCGCATCGCCTGGGGCAGCTTCGCGTGGTGGGAGGTGTCACCGAGCGCCGCGATCGTGTCGAGCCAGCCGTGCACGAGATCGCGATCCCAGCGCTCGGGCCCCATGCTCTGCGCCGCCTGCCGCAGCACATGGAGCGCGCCCTGGTGCTGCCAGCGCTGCAGCTCGTCGCCGAGCAGCGCCCCGGCGGTGTTGGAGCCCAGTGCGAACATCACGTCGAGCTCCGATGGCAGCGTGCGGTGGATCGGCTCGCCTGCGGCGTCCATGAGCCGGTCGAACGTGACGTCGTGTAGCACGCGGCTGTCGAAGGTGTAGCGCTGCGCGAAGGCGACGATGTCGATCGGGGCCTCGCCCCCGGCGTTGTGGACCGAGCCTTGCGGATCGATCCGCGCCGTCTCGGCGAATAGGGTGTTCGCGAGTTGCTGCGCGGTCGCGTCGTCCAGCGCAGCGTAGGCGGCGAGGCTCGCGGCGCCCTCGGCCTGGGTGCCGGCCTTCAGCATGCGGGCCGCCGCGTCCTCGAAGGTGGCACCGTCCATCGGTCCGACCAGGCGAGTCAACGCCGCGTCGATCGGCGCCAGGGAGTCGGGGCCCTGGAGCGACCGCAGCAATCGGCCGAGCACGATCGCGGTGTCGAGTGCGGGTCTGTCCAACCGGGGCGCGCCGTCTGGCGCGTGGTCGACTACGCGCATGCGGCCGCGGCCGAGCCACTGCATGGCCCGGAAGTAGCGCTGCAGCTCAGGCGAGTCGGTGTAGCGGCCGCGTGGCGTGAACTGGGTGAAGTCGAGGCTCTGCGGCACGCCGCCGAACTGCAGTGGTGGGCCGCCCGGCTCGGCGCGTTCGATACGGAGCGCGAGCGCCGAGGCGCGGGCGGCCAGCGTCGCATCCCCCGTCGCGCTGGCAACCGCCTCGTCGCGCAGGAGCGTCAGCGCGGTCATGGTGAAGACGTCGGCCTCGCCCAGCGCGTGGCGGAGCGACTGCGGGAACGCCGGGTCGCGGTGGGCCGCGGCGACGCGCCCGTGCAGCGCCGCCATCGCACGCTCGAGCGCCGGCTCCAGGTGCGCGGCCTCGATCTTCGCGAGCATCGTGTCGTAGCTGCTGTGCCACGCGTGCAGCAGGCTGTCGGCGGTGATCATCACCGGCAGATCGCGCTGGTAGGCCCAGAAGTAGTTGTCGGTGAAGCCGCCCGCCGACTGCGGCACCACCACGAAGCCGTGGGTGTTCAATGTCTCGCGCTGGGCGTCGTCGAGGGGATACGCCCGGGTGACACGACCCAGCAGCTCGGCCTTGGCTGGATCGTAACCCAGGGTCTCGGCGTATTCGGGCTCAGGATACGTCTTCGCGAACTCCTCGACGCTCATGGTCATCGCCGCGTCGATCGTCGCGCGGTGATCGGCGAGCCACGGGTCGTGCGCCTCGGTGGCACTGCGGTCGGGTTCGTCGTCCGGGCCGTCCGGCGTGCCCCCCTGTCGACACGCGAGCCCGGAGGCGAAGGCGAGCGCGAGCCATCGATGGCGGAGGCTCGTCGAGTCCCGGCACGCATGCTGTGGTCGCATCGGGCGGTACCGACAGCCCGCAGGTGGGTTGGTTCCCGCAAGGCTCGGGTTGGCACCATCGGGAGTCCGCCGCGCTCGGCCGCGGCTGCGCACGTCACGGCACACGACGGCACCGATCTCTTGCCCAGCCGCCACACCGCTGCCACCTTCGGCGGTCAGACTGCGCGCGTCGGAGAACGAACGAGCATGTCCACCGCCCCCCTGCCGTATGTACTGATGCGCGCCCCCCGTCTGTCGCTGGCCCAAGCCGCCGCACGCGCCACCACGATGTCCGAGCCGCTGCGTCTGCGCCATGACGACGGCGAGCTGTTCGCCGAGGTGTTCTTCTTTCGCGAGCACGTGCTGCACGCCCACGTGAACGGCCTCGACGGCGTACGCGCCCTGGCCGCGCTGCAGCTGTGCAACCTCCGCTTCGGCGTGGACACCGGGGTGTGGCCGTCGCGGTGCACCATCGTCGCGACCTGGGACGTGGCGTGCCGCGAGGCCGAGCTCGTCCGCAGGCGTCCGCCGGTGGCGGTGCGCACCGACGACGACGCCACCGAGCGTCTGGCGTGAGGTCGCCGCTCGCGTTCAGGGCACCGTGCGGGTCGTCACGAACAGATCGTACGTGCCGTCGCGGTCGCTGGCGAACACCAGGGTCGAGCCGTCCGCCGAGAGCCACGGGTCGTCGTCGTTGCCGAGACCGTTGATCTCCTCGAGGTTGCGTAGTGACATCGCCTCGTCGCCCGCGACCTCGGCGATCCAGATGTCGAATGCGCCGGCGCCCTCGGGGCGGTTCGAGCCGAACCACACTTCGCCGCCTTCGGCCGACACCCACGGCGAACACTCCTCTTGGGCGGTGTCGAGCGCAGCGAACGGCGCGACGTCCCAGCCATCGTCGGGTCGTGTGCGCGTGGCCCGGAACAGGGCCGAGATGCTGTCGGGTTGGGCCCGACAGAACCATCCCTGCAGGCCGTCGGCGGTGAGCACCGGTGCGCCCTCGTTCAGCGCGGAGCTCAGATCCTCGACCCGCTCCGGCTGGCCCCACTCGTCCAAGGGATCGGTCGAGCGCCGCGAAGTCACGTAGACGTCGAGGTGGCCCGAGTTCGTCCGATCGGAGGCGAACCACAGCGTGAGCCCGTCATCGCTCAGCTCGGGGGTCGAGTCGTTGAACCCGGGCACGTTGAGGACCATGACCGGCTCCGGCTCGTCGAAGTCGTCGTCCGGCGACTCCCGGCGCGCGCGCCAGAGATCCTCGTGCAGGCCGTTGCCGCGGTTGGTCGCGAAGTAGATCTCGAGCAGGTCTCCGCGCAGCGTGGGGTCATCGTCGCTCGCGTCGTTCGCGTTGAGCTCGCCGAGCGCGAGCAGCGGCCCGAACGGCTGGGAGACCGGCGCGCCGGTGGTGCCCTCGTCGGTGGTGCCCGTCGGCGCATCCGTCGTCGCGGTGTCGCCGGTCGTGCTCGCGGTGGTCGAGGTGTCGGCAACCGTGGTCGTGCCGGGTGTCGTGCCGGGTGTGCCCGGGCCCGCGGTGCTGGCCGTGTTCCCGGAGGTGGGCGAGTCGGCCGTGGACGAGCCACCCTCCACGCCATCGCCCGAGGTATCGAGTCCGCACGCCACCGTGACGGCGGCCAATGCCGCGCACCAGATCCGCATCGAGGCAGCGTATCAGTCGGCCTCGACATCGTCACCCGATCGGCGCGGCGGACCGGCCAAGGGGGCAGGCCGGTGTGTACAGGCGGCCCGTCGCAAGCGCATGGCGGCGGCGTTTCGGGTCGGTGACACGTGCGGGGTCGACTCACGTCATGCTGTCTGACAGGGGCTGCGGCCATCGAGGCTGGAGCAACCGGGCACCACGGTGCGGCCTGCCGCGGTGTGGTTCGTTGGCGCCACGAGGTTTCGACGCCGTCACCCCGGCGTGACATCGTCCGGCCATCGTCTCGCCTCGATGTCAGCCACCATTCTCGTGGTCGACGATGAGAACGACATCGTCACCACCGTCGAGCACGCGTTACGTCGTGAAGGGTACCGCACGCTGTCGGCCCTCAACGGCAAAGATGCCCTGCAGCTCGCCAGCCGCGAGCCCGTCCCCGACCTCATCTTGCTCGACTTGATGCTGCCCGACACCAGCGGCACCGAGATCTGCCGCGCCCTGAGGTCCTCGCCCACGACCCGCGAGATCCCGATCGTGATGCTCACCGCCCGCGACGGCGAGATCGATCGCGTCGTCGGCTTCGAGGTCGGCGCCGACGACTTCATCACCAAGCCGTTCAGCCTGCGCGAGCTGGTCCTGCGCATCCGCGCGATCCTTCGCCGGGTCCGCAGCGCGCCTGCGGCCGAGGCTCCGGCGGTGATCGACTTCGGTTGCCTGCGGCTCGACACCCAGGGCCATCGCGCATGGGTCTCCGAGTCCGAGATCATGCTCACCGCTCTCGAGTTCAAGCTCTTGCACACCTTCGTCACCCGGCGCGGCCGGGTGCAGACGCGCGAGATGCTGCTCGACGAGGTCTGGGGCCACGTACCGTCGATGCCGACACGCACCGTGGACACCCACATCCAGCGTCTGCGCAAGAAGATCGGCCGCGCCTCGGACTACATCGAGACCTTGCGCGGGGTCGGCTACCGCTGCTGCGTGGCGCCCGACGAGATCGTGTCGTAGCGCGGTCGGGGGAGCCGCGCTCCCCGACGGCGAGTGGTGGTCTGGGTTGCTGCAGCTCAGCGCGCCGTCGTATCGGCCGCCGCAAGCTCGAGCTCGACGCGGCGATCGCTCGGCCAGTCGTTGGGGTCGGTCGAGGCCTGCTCCTCGCCGCGCGATTCGAGTTCGACCTTGGTGGGCGGCACGCCGTTGTCGTGCAGGCACTTGGCGACCGACGCGGCGCGGCTGGTGCCGAGCTCCTTGTTGTAGGCGTCGGTGCCCCGCGGATCGGTGTAGCCGACGACGATGAGATCGCGGCCGGACAGCGCGCCGTCTTTCACGCAGGTCGCGACGTTGGCAAGGACGGCGTGGCCCTGATCGTCGAGCTGCTCCGAGTCGAAGTCGAAGTAGGTGCTCGCGCCTTCGATCTTGCAGGCGTCGATGATGTCCTTGTGGATCCGGACGCCGCTGCGCGACAGCGGACGGCTGTCGGTGGTGCCGGCCACCCCGTCGTGCGAGTCGGTGGTGGCCGAGTTGGCGCTGGCGACCGCGGAGCCGTCGGGCTCGACGGTGGCGTCGGCGGACGACTTGGGCGCACACGCGCCGGCGAGGATCACGAGCGCAAAGAGCGGGGCGCGGGAATCTGTGAACGACATGCGGTTCGCCTCGTGCAAGCGCAGCGCCAAGGCGATCCGGCACGCCAGCGGCCTGGCGCCTCGGATTCGGAGCCTCTGCAGGGCACGCCGCGCCCGTTCGAGCGGATGCGCTACGTGGCGGCGACGTGGTGAGCGGTGTAGCGTACCACCATGGACGAGCGCTGGGTCTTCACCGCCGTGGTGTGGGGCGTGCACGAAGCGGTGTTCTTCGCGACGTGGGGCGTGTTCGGTGCCCTGTTCAAGCTGGGCGTCGCGCCGCGCTTCCAGGTGGCGGCGGGCAAGGCCCCGAGCGCGGCGCTGTATCGCCGCGCCGTCGTCGAGGTGCTGCGCGGGCACGTGCTGCTGCTGGTCGTGACCGCCTATGTGTTGTATCCCGCGTGGTCGGCGATGGGCGGTGGGCTGGGTCCCCAGTGGCCCGGCGTCTTCGAGGTCCTCTGGCAGCTCGTGGCCTTCGTCCTGCTGCAGGACACGATCTTCTACTGGAGTCACCGTCTGCTGCACCGACCGCGGCTGTTCAAGGCGATCCACGGCAAGCACCACACGTTTCGCCATGTTCGGGGCCACAGCTCCGAGTATGCCCATCCGGTCGAGACCATCGCCAACCTCGTGGCGTTCATGCTGCCGCCCATCGTGCTGCAGGCCCACCTCCTGACCTTCGGCATCTGGGTGGCCGTCCGCGTGTACGAGACGGTGGAGGCCCACAGCGGCTACGCCTTCACGCCGCTCGCGAGCCGTCACGCTTTTCATCATCTGTATGCGGCCAAGGGCTGTCTGGGATCGTTCTTCGGGATCTGGGATCGGATCATGGGGACCGATCGCCAGTGGCGGGAGTGGCGACGGACGCAGACTCACCGCTGACGCGCGACGCTCAGCCCTGCATCGGGGGCTGGGGCATCGGCGAAGGATTCGTCGGTGGCGATGGGGGCGTGGGCGTGGGCGGCGTCGGCATGGGCGGCGTGGGGTTGGGGTTTGGCTGCGGATCGGGCCCGGGCGTCGGGTTGGGTCCGGGTGGATCGGGATTG
The DNA here is from genome assembly GCA_038325765.1 of Nannocystales bacterium. GTDB lineage: Bacteria > Myxococcota_A > Polyangia > Nannocystales > Nannocystaceae > Xiheibacterium. The sequence goes on along the minus strand of JBBQJI010000045.1, from coordinate 43,954 downwards.
GGATTCGGGTTCGGGATGGGGTTCGGGATGGGGTTCGGCTTGGGGTTGGGGTTTGGCTTGGGCCCGGGGTTGGGCTTCGGGCCCGGTGCCGGGGCCGCCTGCGCGGCGGGGCTGCGCGCTGATCTCTCGGATCGGTCATCGATCGCCGCGGTCGCGAGCGCCAGCCAAAGGGGAAGGAGGATGGGTGACATGATGGGTTCCTTTCGTGGTCTCCGCAGCCGCCGGAGCTCAGGAAGCGCAGGCTTCGGCGAGTGCGACGGGCCCAACCGGAGCGACGTCGTCTGCCCGTGCCGAAGCCGTGGCGAAGGCGTCGAACGGCAGCATCAGGTGGAGTCCGCCGCCGATCACCCGCACGTCGAGTTCGCTGCCGTGGCCGATCACACCGTCGACATGCAACGGTTGGGGACGTGCGCAGCGCAACGAGATGCTGTCGCGTGCGCGCAGGTGAATGATCTGCCGGGGGCGCTCGCGTCCGAACAGGGCGCTCCACGCCAGCACGAGGTGGTCGAGCAGCGTCGACGATCGGATCACCATCACGTCGACGACGCCGTCGTCGGGGGCGATACCGCGGCCCCACTGGGCGCCGGCGACGCCGACCGCCCCCGTATTCGCGATCACAACGGTGCTGGCGCGGAGGCGACGGATCACGCCGTCGGTCGCGATCTCGAATCGAGCCGTCGAGCCAGCGACACGAAAGACCGCGCCGAGTGCCCAGCGCAGCTGCGTCAGAACCCCACCTGGCGGCGGCTCACCCAGCGTCGCCAGCCGACCGACGACGATCTGGGTGACTGCGAGACCGCCACGCACCTCCATCGCGTCGACGCGGCGTGCGGTGAGTTCCACCGGCGCTTGCAAGCGTGCTGCGATGATGTCGCAGGCCGCGACGACATCGGTCCCGATGCCCAGCTGGCGCGCGACGTGACTGGGGCCGCAAGCGGGCACGATGCCCAGCGCGGTGGTCGAATCGAGGAGGGCGCTTGCGGTGGCATCGAACGTCGCGTCGCCGCCGACCGCGATCACGGCGCGGCACGGGCGTGCCGCCAGAGCACGACTCACCGCCACGGTGATGTCGTCGTCGGCCGCGATCGGCACGATCGCGATCGCCTCGTCTAGCCGCGCCCGCAGCAGGCGCAGGATCTGTTGTGCGGTGTCGGCGGCGACGAGGGGGTCGATGAGAACGGACACGGACACGCGCGAAGGCGTGTGCATCCCCGGTGCCACCGAACTCGTGTTGGCGAACGGGCACCTCGGCGATCGCGCCCAGTGTCGGCGCGCCCCGGTGTGTCGCATGCGCCCGTGCGCGCCCGGTGGCGCACCCCGCCCGATCGCGCCATCGCGTTGCGGTTACAGCGCTCCACCCTTCGGCACCGGCCTTGCTACGAGTTCCTCGACGAGGTCTCCCATGCATCAATCCATCTGCGTCGTCTTCGATCAGCCGCGCGTCGCCCGTAGGGCCGGCCTCGCGCTGCGCCGCTCCGTGGTCGGTGACAAGGCCGAATCTGTGAGCGTGCACTACCGGCGCATGATCGACGGCAAGCTCAGCCTCTCGCAGACGCGGCCCGGCGCGGGTGCGTTCTGGGGCGCACTGTCGATGGCGCTGCTCGGTGCGGCGGTGCTAGTCGTGGCCTTCGGCATCGGCGACGAGCCGGCCATGGCGCCGTGGATGGCCGTGGTCATGGGGGCGGCGTTCGGCGGCGGTGTCGGCGGACTCGCCGGGGCGCTGGTCGGCACCACCGAGCCAGAGCCGATGCTGGCGGAAGCCGAGCACATGCTGCAGGGGCACGCCGCGGTGGTCGCGGAATTCAGCGACCCCGACGCCGCCGGCGAGGCGCAGCGGCTGCTGATGAGTCACGCGGGCGCACGCGCGGCGTCGTAGCATCACGACGTCGTAGCGTCAGCCCTCGAGCCCACCGACGTCACCGTCGTGTGCGGTGCAGGGCAGCGTCAGGGTCACCAGGGTGCCGCCGCCGGGGCGCTGCTCGATCGTGATGTCGCCTTCGTAGGCGGCCACGGTCCGCTGCGCCCGCGCCAGGCCGAACCCCAACGAGTCGCCCAGGCGCTTGGTCGTGAAGAACGGATCGAACACCCGAGGGATGTCCGCGGCGGGGATGCCGGCGCCCCGATCCGCGACGCACAGCGTCACGTTCCCCGCGCGATCCAACGCGATGGAGACCTCGATGAGCGTGCCCGTGTTGCCGCGGGCCACCGCCTCGACCGCGTTGCTCAGCAGGGATCCGACGACTTCCACGAGCTCGTGCTCGTCGCCCGCCGCGAGCACGAGCTCGCCGTGGTGGACCTCGATATCGGCGCCGGTGGCCTCGCGACATGCCGCCGCGGCGCGGTCGGCCACGACGTCGAGGTCAGCGCCGTGATCACCGGCGGTGCCACTACGCGCCAGATCCCGCAGCGCGGTGACGATCCGGACCACACGTCCGGCGCCCTCGAGCGCGACGTCGATCGACTCGGCGATGTCCGTGAGTTCTTGATGCGCAGCGTCGAGGGTCTCGCCCTCGGGTACGGTGCTCACGGTGCACAGGCGTTGGGCGATCCCGCGCAGCTCGGTGGCGGCCTCCTGCGCAAATTCGAGGCGCATCACCACGCCGGTGAGCGGATTGTTGATCTCGTGCGCGACACCGGTGCCCAGTGACACCAGCGAGGCCACGCGCGCAGAGCAGGCGATCCGTCGCTCGAGCCGTCGGGTCTCGGTGACATCGCGCGCGACCACCACCGAACCGAGGGTCTCGCCGCGGCCACCGACGATCGTCGTGCGGGTGTCGTCGACCAGCCGGGCCTGACCATCGGCCGAGAGCACCCGCATCTGCGGGAGTGCCTGCACGATCCGCGGCGCCGAGGTCGACCGCCCCGCCGTGCCGGTGGCGAGCAGGGCGGGGATCGCCTCGAGCACCAGGACCTCGGCGAGCGGCCGGCCGCGGGCGGCCTCGCACGTCCACCCGGTCAGCCGCTCGGCGACGGGGTTGAGGTAGGTGACGATGTCGTCCCGATCCGTCGTGATCACCGCCTCGCCGAGCGAGGCCATCGTGTCGGTGAACCACTGCTCCTTGACGGCGAGCTCGCGCTCGAGCTGGACTCTGGCGAGCACGATCTCGACGGTGGTCCGGAGGTCGCGCTCGGAGAACGGCTTGAGCAGGTAGCCGTGGGGCACCGCGGATCGGGCGCGACGCAGCGTGGCGTCGTCGGAGTGCGACGTGAGGAACACGACTGGCGTACCCCAACGCTCGCGCATCGCCTTGGCGGCGCGGATACCGTCGAGCGGGCCACGCAGCACGATGTCCATGAGCGCGAGATCGACGTCGGTGTTGGCCACGGTGCGCAACGCCTCCTCGCCCGACTCGACGACGCCCGCGACCTCGTAGCCGAGCCGCCGCAGCACGTGGTCGATGTCCTCGGCGATGAGGGCCTCGTCTTCGACGACCAGGATTCGCGCGCTCACGGTTGCACCTCTTCGATCAACGGGAATTCGATGCGGAAGCACGTGCCTTCGTCGCGGGTCATGCTGATGGTGCCGTGGAGCTGCCGCACCATGCAGCGAACGAGGCTCAGGCCCACGGTGCTGACGCGCTGCAGCGAGAAGTCCTCGGGCAGCCCGACGCCGTCGTCACAGACGGACAGTCGCGCCGTCGGTCCGTCGACCTCCAGCGAGATCGTCAGCCGGCACTCGGGCCCCGGCGAGGCGAACGCGTGCTTCAGGGCGTTGGTGACCAACTCGTTGACGATGAGCCCGAGGGGCACGCCGACGGCGATCGTCAGCGGGGTGGAGGCGATGCACAGCCCGGCACGGAGCGGGTTGCCCTGCGCCCGCAGGATCACGTGGACGAGATCCTCGAGATAGTCCCGGCTGCCGACATGGCCTAGATCGGGCGCGCGGTAGACCTTTTCGTGCAGCGCCGCGATCGCTTCGATTCGTGCGAGTGACTCGGCGATCGCCCGCTGCGCCCGTGGATCATCGAGGGGCTCGACCTGCAGCCTCAGCAGGCTGGAGACGATCTGGAGGTTGTTCTTCACGCGATGATGCACTTCGTGCAACAGCACCTCTTTCTCCGCCAAGGAGGCCCGGAGCTCGAGCTCCGCGCGCTTGCCACTGGTCACGTCCTGTACGTGGGCGATTACGTGGTCCGGCGTGCCGTCGGAGCCACGCACGAGCGAGCTGCTCACATGGATCCACGACAGCTGGCCGTCGGGGCCGAAGTACCGGCGCTCCCACTGATGGGCATCGATCGTGCCGGCGGCGAAGGAGGCCATGGTCTCGACGTCGCTGTGGCGCTCGGCCTCGGGCGTCAGCTCCTGGACACGCATGCCCAGCAACACTGGGCGCGGGCGGTGGGTGATGAGCGTCAACGCGTGGTTGACCGCGAGGAATCGGCCATCGAGTCCGACCACGGCCATGCCCACGGCCGAGCGCTCGAACGCGAGTGCGAACCGCTGGCGACTCACGTCCAGGGCCGCGGCGAGCGGTTCGCGGGGACTGGCGTCGATGCACACGATGGTGACGTGGCGCGGTGGCCCCTGCGGTTCGATATCCGCGCTCGCGCCTCGCACGATCACCCACCGATAGCTGCCGTCGCTGCTGCGAATGCGATGCTCCGACACGTAGCTCGCCGCCCGCCCCGAGACCAGCTCGTCGAAGCGTCGGTCGCTCTTGGCGACGTCGTCGGGGTGGACGAGGGCGCGGAGCGCCGCGGCGGAGCTCGGCATCGTCCCCGGCTCGTAGCCGAGCATGCGCTCGAAGCCTGGACTCAGCGAGATCGACCCCCTTTGCAGGTCGCAATCGACGACGCCGAAGCCCGCCCGGTCGAGCGCGACCTGAAGGGGCGCGCGGTCCGTGAGCTCTGAGGATCGCGATTGCTGCCGCATCATCGGTGTCGGGCTGTGGGCGAGGGCGGACATGGGTTCATCCCAGGGCGGGGAGCATCGTCGTGGCGGGGGCATCGGCAGCCCGCGCGCGCACCTTTCGTGGCAATCCGGCCGCGCCGCGCGAAGCCCCCGCAACCGCTGTCCCACTGCGGGCCGGCGACGCATCACGGCGACGCGGCGGGCAGGTGCTCGAGGCGCCACCGTTCGGCGGCGGCGAGCATGCGGTCCGCCTCGTCGATGCGGCCGAGCGCGCGCAGGGCATGGGCACGGTCGCGCATGGCGCCCTCGCCGACCCAGGCGACCTGCCGGCTCACGTCGGTGGCGAGCGCCGCGTCGGCGATGCCGAGCGCATCGGTCGCGCGTCCGACCGCGAGCAGATCCCGTCCGAACTCGAGCGCGCGCCGGATCTCCGGCGCGTCGGCTCCGGTGAAGTCGACGGGCAGTCCCAGCGCGTGTTCCCACAGCGGCACCGCCTGGGCGTTGCGGCCGAGCTGGTGATACACCGACGCCAGGTTGCGTTCGGCCATCACCACCGAGCTGTGATCGCTGCCGAATGCGGAGAGCGAGATCCGCAGCGCCTCCTCGAGGTGGCGCGCGCCGTCCTCGGGCCGACCCATGTTGCGCAGGAGCAGCCCGACGTTGTTGTGCACCGCGGCGATGTCGGGGTGATCGGCACCCAGCACGCCCTTGGCGAGTTCGAGCGATTCTTCGTAGTGGGCCAGGGCGTCGTCGTGGCGACCGGCGGGGAACTCGGCGTTGGCGACCGCCCGCAGGTACTCCGCCACCTCGAGAGCGTGCGGGGCCGGCAGGCTGCGGATCATCCGCAGCGCCTCGGACAGGCGATCGGCCGCGCTGGCATGGCCGAAGCGGAGCTCGACCAACCCGTGCGCCCGCAACACCGCCGCCTCGAGTTCGGTCGCGAGCTCGGGGTTGTGGGCGCGGACCCTGGCCACGAGGCTGTGGGCATCGTCGACGCGCGCGATGGCGAGATCTTCCTTGCGCTGCACGTAGCCCACCAGCTCGATCTGGCGGATCGCCGCGCGCACGGCCTCGGTGTTGTTGCCCGAGCGGAGCGCCAGGTGCCAAGCCTCGTCGATGTTGGCGGCGGCGGCGTCGGTCTCGTCGAGCTTGGTCTGGTAGCCCTCGCGCACGAGCAACGCGCGGACGAGCAGCGCGTCGTCGCCGAGCACGCGGGCTGCCGTCACGACGGCTTCGGCGCGGGCGCTGCCGTCGCGGAACCGTCCGGCGCGGTACAGCGACTGGACTTCGGTGAGCTCGTCGAGCACCGCCTCGTGCTGCGATCGCAGCGCCGGATCTGCGGGCACCGTCCAGGTCGCATCGTCGACCAGGCGCGACGACTCGCACTCGCGGACACGGGGCAGGGCATCGACTGCCGCGATTGCGTTGCGCATGGTGTCGCCGTCGGCCTCGACCAGGATGTCGACGAGCGACGACATCGCCCGATGACGGGCCCGCAGGCACGCCTGTCGCCGATCGAAAAGCGAGTCCGACTCGACCCCAGCCCGATGCTGGCGGCACGCGTCGTCATAGGTCGCCGTCCACTGCGCACCGAACTCGTCGAGCAGCTTCACCACGGTGCGCGCGGTGTCGTCGGCGAACGCCTTGCCGATCGCGGCCAGCGCGGTGGTGACCTCCTGGCGTCTGCCCGGGTTCCAGGTCGCGTCCATCGCCGCCGCCTGCTCGCAGCCATCTGGCTCGCGGCCGACTCTGCCGCCCAAGATCGCACCACCGATCACACCCACCGGCACCAGCACGAGCAGCCAGCGCTGCAACGGTCGCGGGATCGTCGAGGTGCCGATCTCGAGCTGCCGGGTCAGGGCGTGCATCGACGGCCACCGCCGCGCCGGATCGATCTCGAGCGCCCGCACCACCGCCCGCCGCAGCCACGGGGGCACATCGGTGTCGGTCGGGGCGACGAGTGGCGCGCCACCGTGGGCGGCGCGCAGCTGCGACGGCCCGCGGCCCTCGAATGGTCGGCGCCGGAACAGCGCCTCGTACAGTGACACCGCGAAGCTGAACTGATCCGAGCGCGCATCGAGGGCGTCGCCGCGGAGCTGCTCGGGCGACATGTATGCCGGCGTCCCGGTGGCGAGGGTCAGGCTGACCGAGCGATCCTCGCTCGGATCGTCGCTGCCGTTGTCGCCCGAGCGCCCGCTGCTCGCCTGCACGATGCCCACCGCAATGCCGAAGTCGGTGATGCGCACGCGGTCGTCGGTGCCGACGAGGATGTTGTCGGCCTTGACGTCTCGATGGACCATGCCGGCGGCGTGGGCGGCCGCGAGTCCGAGCCCCGCCTGGCGATACACGGCGACGATCTCGCCCCAACTCCGCTCGCGCTGGGCCAGCCACGCGCGGGCGGTGCGGCCGGCGACGTACTCCATGGCGAGGAACAGCCGGCCGCGATCGACGGCGGCCTCGTGCACGGTCACCACGTTGGGGTGCGAGAGCTGGGCCATCGCCTTGGCCTCGGCGAGCAATCGATCGCGCTCGCCGGGGGCGCCGCCACGCTCGCGGTGGAGGATCTTGATCGCGACGCGGCGTTCCAGCGCGGGATCGAACGCGGAGTACACGGTGCCCATGCCGCCGCGGCCGATCACCTCGAGCAGGTGATAGCGGCCGATCCGCTCACCCGGGCGCAGGCCGTCGTCGGGCTGCGAGAACTCGGGCGCCGGTGCGACCGCGGGATCGTCCGACCTGCGGCGCACTGTCTCGAGGGTGTCGCCATCGCCGATGGGGCGCGACGCGGTGTCGGCGGTGCCCACGATGCCTCCAAGTATGCCGCGACGAACCTGCAGCGCACAAACCGCGGAGATCGTGCTGTACGGGCCCACCGCGACGGAGGTGCGTGCGGCACCCGACGTCTGCTCGTGCGCGAGCGTGCACACCGGCGATGGGGTCGAGATTTGCGTCACGCCCCGCGGGCTCCCGCGGACGCGCGCCCCGGTTACCCTGGATGACCCTGGGTTGAGTCCGCCATGAAGCACGATCGTCGAGTCCACACCTCCTTCGCCCTCGCCGCGGTGATCCCGATGATCATGATCACCGCCTGCGGCGACGACGGCAGCGCCCCGCAGAGCGACGAGGGCTCGAGCAGCGGCAGCACCGTGCCGACCACCAGCCTCTCGGGGGCCGACTCGTCGAGCACGCCCACCGCCGACACCACCGCAGGCGGCGTCGTCGAGCCCGATCCCGAGGTCGACTGGCCGCACGTGGGCTGCGATCCGCTGGTGCCGAGCTTCTGTCCGCTGCCGTTCCCGAGCAACGTCTACACGGTCGCCGACGACACCACGCTCACCGGTCGCCGCGTGCAGTTCGAGGAGGAGGCGATGCCGCTGGACTACTACGGCAACCGCCCCGAGGCCGCGGCGTGGAACGACGCCGACGGCTTCACCCCCGGATCCGCGCTGCTCGCCCACTTCCCCGGTCTCGAGCTGGACGGCGTCGAGGGCTTCCCGACGTCCATCACCATCGAGCGCTCGCTCGCGGACGACTGCCCGAGCATCGTGCTCGACGCCGACACCGGGGAGCGCATCCCGCACTGGGTCGAGCTCGACACCACCACCGACAACGACGAGCAGCGGCTGCTCATCATCCGTCCGGCGATCCGGCTTGCCGACGATCGCCGCTACATCGTCGGGCTGTCGGACCTGGTCGACGGTGCGGGCGCGCCGTTGGCCGCGACCGAGGGTTTCGCAGCGCTGCGCGATCTGGTGGCCTCCACCGAGCCGAGCATCGAAGCCCGCCGGCCGTTGTACGCCGACATCTTCGCGCGCCTCGAGACCGCCGGCATGGCGCGGGCCGACGTCCAGCTCGCATGGGACTTCACCACGGCCAGCCGCGAGAACCAGACCGGATGGTTGCTGCACATGCGCGACGAGGCCCTCGAGGCCGTCGGCGCGGCCGGCCCCGAGTACTCCCTCGTCCTGGTCGAGGACGACTACCAGACCGCCACGATCGCCTATCGCATCTTCGGTGAGATGACGGTGCCGATGTATCTCGACAAGCCCGGCCCCGGCGCCGCGCTGCTGTTCGGCGACGATGGCATGCCCGAACCCGACGCCGCGGCGCCGATGGCCGCGTTCGAGTTCGAGATCCTGATCCCGCAGTCGGCGTTGACCAGCCCGGCGGGCCTGATCCAGTACGGCCACGGCCTGCTCGGGTCCAAGTCGCAGATCGAGAGCGGCCACTTTCTCACGTTCATGAACGAGTACAACTACGCCATGTTCGGCGTCGACTTCATCGGCATGGCGTCCGACGACCAGGTCGACATCGGGGCGCTCATCGCCACGGGCGAGTTCCACAGGTTTGCGCGCACCATCGATCGCCAGCACCAGGGCATGCTCAACTCGCTGCTGGCGATGCGCATGATGAAGACCAGCTTCGCTGCCGATCCCGAGTACGGCGGGCTCATCGATCCCGATCGCGCCTACTACCACGGCATCAGCCAAGGCGGCATCTTCGGCGCGACGTACATGGCACTGACCACCGACGTCGAGCGCGGTGTCCTGGGTGTGCCGGGCATGCCGTACAACCTGCTGCTCAGCCGCAGCGTCGACTTCGACCCGTTCTTCGACATCATCGAGGGCACCTGGCCCGACGCGCGCCACCAGGTGTTCCTGCTCGCGCTCGCCGACATGCTGTGGGAGCGCACCGAGCCCGCCGGTTACGCGCCCTACGTGCTCGACGATCTGCTGCCCGGCACTCCGGACCACCGCGTGATGATCGACGCCGCGATCGGCGATCATCAGGTGACCACGCTCGGCGCCGCGGTCATGGCCCGCACCATGGGCATGGAGCACGTCGACACCGGCATCCGCGACATCTTCGGGCTCGAGACCGTCATCGCTCCGCACGATGGATCGGGCATCGTCGAGTACGACTTCGGCCTGCCGCCCGACCCGGTCGGCAACACGCCGCAGACGGCGTGCGACGACCCGCACGGCAAGCTGCGGCAGCTCGACGAGTTCCGCCAGCAACTCGACGCGTTCTTCCGCACCGGTATCATCGAGAACTACTGCACGGACGGCGTGTGCTCGTTCCCCGAGATGAGCGGCTGCGAGTAGGGCCGGCGAGTCGCGCCGCTGACGCGACACCGCGACGTTGCATTTCGGCCGCGCTCGTTCAAACCCATGCCGAGCCATGCAAATCGCCCTTTTCGGTGCAACCGGTCTCGTGGGTCGTGCGCTCGCCCTGCGGCTGCGGCGGGACGGGCACACGGTGCGCGTGTGGGCGCGCGACCCGGTGCGCGCCCGCGGACTGCTCGGCGCCGAGGTGGAGATCGTAGCGGCGGGCGCGGGGCAGGCGGAGCTCGCCGGTTGCCTCGAGGGCTGTGATGCCATCGTCAACGTGGCGGGCGAGCCGGTGGCGCAGCGGTGGTCGCGGCGCGTGCGAGCGCGGCTTTTCGACAGTCGGGTGGGGCTGAATCGGCGGATCACCGCTGCGCTCGGCGCATGCCGGGTGGGGCCAAAGGTGTGGGTGCAGGCGAGCGCGGTCGGGTTCTACGGCGATCGCGACGAGGAGGTGCTCGACGAGCACTCAGCGCCAGGCGAGGGATTTCTCGCGTCGCTGTGTCGCGACTGGGAGTCGGCGGCGATGGCGGCCGGCGAATTGGGGCTGCGCGTCGTGTGTCTGCGCATCGGATTGGTGCTCGCGACCGACGGTGGGGTGTTGCCGACGATGGCCGCGCCCACGCGGTTCGGGCTCGGCGCGGCGCTGGGCGGCGGGCAGCAGGCGATGCCGTGGATCCATCTGGGCGATCTGGCCGAGTTGTTCGTCACCGCGCTCACCGACGACCGCTACATCGGTGCGATCAACGCGACGGCGCCCACGCCGGTGCATCACGACGCCTTCGTCGACGCGATCGCAAGCCACCTCAATCGACCGCGGCTGCTGCGGGTGCCTGCGTTCGCGTTGCGGGCGGCGCTTGGTGAAGCGGCCGCGGTGGTGCTGTGTGGGCAGCACGCGGTGCCCGTGCGGGCGCTCGCGCTGGGGTTTCGGTTCGCGTTCACCACGCTCGATGCGGCGCTCGGCGATCTGCTCGGCACCGCATCGGCGCCGACGATCGCCGCGGTGTCGTCGTGGCCCGCCGGCGCGTACCTCGACGGCCGCCGCCCGCGGTACTGCCTCGAGACCCGCGTCGAGCTCGCGTGCCCCATCGACGAGGTGCTGCCGTTCTTCGCCCGCGCCGAGAACCTCGGAGCGATGACCCCGGCCCACATGGCGTTCGAGATCCTCGAGACCACCACCCCCGAGATCCGCGCGGGTACCACCATCGACTATCGCATCCGTGTCGGGCCCATGCCGCTGCGGTGGCGCACGCGGATCGACCGCATCGACGACCGCGGGTTCGTCGACTGCCAGCTGCGCGGACCCTACCGCGCCTGGTTCCACGAGCACAGTTTCGAGTCGTCGGCGCAGGGGACCACGATGATCGACAGGGTCTGGTACGCGCCGCCGCTGGGCGTGCTCGGCAGGCTCGCGCAGTGGCTGTTCATCGGTCGCGAGCTGCGGCACATCTTCGGGTTTCGCCGCCGCTGCGCGCTGTTGCGCTTCGGGTAGGTGAATCAGTGCTCGGCGACGTTTCGCCGCCGGGCCTCCGTCCTTCTGGGGGACCGGCCCGGTCCCCCTTCCACCGGGCAAAGCCCGGCGGAACCTCCCTCCCATTCGCTGTCGCTCTCTGCGTCCTTCTGGGGGACCGGCCCGGTCCCCCAGAGCTGCTCGACCCACAGGTCGGGAACCGCGCCGCCGATCTGCAGGCGCGGCGCGCATACGTCGAAGCATGTCCTTCTGGCTTCGGAGATGGGTCTCGCCTGATCCGACAGGTGGACGTGCTGAGGAGTCTGCTCGACTGGCCGGAGTGGCGGGGGCACGCCCGCGAGTGGGCGGGCCGTTTCCTCGCTGCGCGACGTGGGGTGTGATCGCGCAGCGACTCGCGCCGCTGCACGTTCCCCGCTCTCGAGCCGCCGCACGAGACCAGCGACCTCTAGACCGTAGCGCGGGGGCGACGGGTACACGGGGACGCTATCTCGGTTCGCGTCGGCGGATCTACGGGATGGCCGGTGGCAGCCCGGCGTCGCGGGGCCCTACGTGCTCAGCAGACGCCGCCCGAGCGGACTCGCCGTCGTGCCATGCGCGACGATCGACACCAGCATCACGACGATCGTCGTCCACATCAGCACCTCCGCGTCCTCGGGGTGCACCTGCGCGGCCTGGGCTGCGACGGCGACGTAGTACAGCGAGCCGATGCCGCGGACGCCGAACCACGCGACGAACGCGGTCTCGCGCGCTGGCATGCCGCGACCCACCATCGCGACGACGACGGCGACGGGACGGATCACCAGCAGCAGCAGGGGTGCGAGCAGCCAGCCGGCCAGGCCGGGCGCGATGAATCCGGCGGTCGAGGCCAGGGTGCCGAGCAGCAGCACCACGACGAGCTCGCCCCACTTCTCGACGGTCTCGGCGCCCTGGTGCACGCGTTCGTTCAGGGAGTGGTGCTTTTCGTGGCGGCGAAACGCGAGGCCGCCGGCGAAGGCAGCGATGAAGCCGTAGGCGCCGGCGATCTCGGTGCCGCCATAGATCACCAGTACGGTCGGGATCGCGAGCCAGCCGTCGAGGGACTCAGCGAGTAGTCCACGATCGCGCGCGAGGTGGGCGATCGCGGCGATGCCGTGGCCGGCTGCGACACCGATCACGGCGGCGACGACGATCGAGTACAGCACATCGGCAAGCAGCCACTCGCCGAACCAACCGGAGTCGCCGTGATCGAGCACGAACAGGCCCGCGAACAGGAACGGGAACGCCAGGCCGTCGTTGAGCCCGGCTTCGCCGGTGACCGCGAAGTTGGGCTCGGACTCCTCGCCCGTGTCCGGTGCGTCGACGCCGATGTCACCGGCGAGCACCGGATCGGTGGGCGACAGCACCGCGCCGAGCAGCAGCGCGCTGCCCCACGACAACCCCATCGCGAAATGCCCGAAGCACGCCACGCCGGCGATCGTCAGCGGCATCGCGATCGTCAGCAGTCGCCCGACGCCGCCCCACGCCCGGACCGTGAACGGCCGGTCGATCTTCAGCCCCGTCGCGAACAGCGCAAAGATCACCGCCAGCTCGGTGAGCTTCTCGAGCAGCGTGGCGTCGTCGATCGGATCGAGCCAGGGGATTCCAGCCATGCTGATCACCGCCGCCGCCGCGAACCCGAGCACGAGATAGACGAGGCTCGCCGAGAACGGCCGGCCTTGCTGGCGCGAGAGCGCGCCCAGCCCCACGAACACGGCGACGCCGGCCATCAGCATGCCGATGGCGTAGGGCTCCGCGAAGGAGAATCCGCGAGACGCGGCGATCGGCAGCGCCGGCACGCAGGCGACAAGGTAGCAACGCGCGTTGGGTTCGCCCGTGGGGCGAGCGGAGTTTTCACGGTGTGCGGCGGATGGCCCTCGCACGCACCCAAGGCCGGCCCGCCGTGTTCAGAGCTCGGACGCGTCCATCACTCGATGCACCATGCGGTCGATGTCCACGCGCCCTTCCATCGGGTCGGCAGCGCTACGGGTCGCAGGCCGGCAGCCTCGCACGTGGCCCGCACCACCACCTCGAGCCCATCGGTGAATCCTACGCGACTGGCCGGGCCGAACCCACGCGGCATCCGCCGGAGCGAAGTCCTCGACCTCCGCGACACCAGCGGGTCGATGCTGTTCTCGTTGCGTTCCGATTTGGCGCTCCGAAATACGAGCTCGACAGCGGCATCCATCACTGGTCCCCGTGGAGGTCTACGCCAACGGCACCCACGAGGCTCGGTACGGCGTCGAGACGCTGCTCGACGGCGCGCCGCTCGCCCGCGGCGCGTCGTCGAGCCACGGTACCGACCCGAGCGACGCGGGGGGAGCGGGATCGGCTACGAGGGCGCGAGTAGCTCGTCGGCGTCGCGGACCTGCACGGCCCGCACGAGCCAGTCCTCGAGCTTCGCGCGATCGCTGCAGGCCAGCACGATGGCGCGGTGGTCGGCATCGCACGCGAGGCCGCGGGCCTCGAGCACCTTGAGGACGGCGTTGGCGAGGGCAGCCAGCTCGCCGCGGGCCTCGCCGCGGGCCTCGCCGCGGGCCTCGCCGCGGGCCTCGCCCTCGGCCAGGATACGACGCATGAACTCGCTGCGGAACTCGTATTTCTCGGGGTTCATCTCGACCTCCAGGGCGCGGCGTACGGCTTCGTCGACGAAGCCCAGGACAATGTCAGCGTACCAGTGGGCACGGGTCTCGTCGACGTCGTCCAGCGCAAAGAGCAACGTGCGTGCGGCCGCGAACGCGACCGCGGCGTTGCGATGGGCGAGCACGCCGAGCAGGGCGACCTCGGGATGACGCCTCGCGCGTTCGACCTCCGTCACGGCCGGCAGCCGTGACGGGCCGATCACCACCGGACACAGCCGCGAGCCCAGCCCGTCGAGGTCGATCGGCTCGGCGCACCACCGCGCGGTGTCCTCGTCGAGGGTCACGATGACGACCTGCACCGGGCACGCGAGGCGTGACCGCAACACAGCCTGATACGCCGGCCACGCCCAGCGCTTGCGAGCGTCGCGGCGCAGCTGGACCTCGACGATCGCGGCGTGGGTCGCCACTCCAGAACCAGGCGCCCGAACGATCAACACGAGATCCGCACGCCGTTCCGGCGGCTGGACCTCGGTGAGGTTCTCCGGGCTCGCCGCGACCTCGACGTCGCCGTCGATGGCGATCCCGAACGCTGCGCGCAGAAGCGTGAGCACGAGATCCGGATGCTCGCGCAGCAGCTCGACCAACATCTCGTGCTCCAGCGAGGGCATCGACGTCTCGCTCTTTGCGAGCGACGTGCCGAACGAAACGGCCGCGCGATCGTTGGAATCCGCTGGCGCGAGGTGGCCAGGTGGCCAACCGGTGGACCACGGTGGCCCGCTGCCGGGCCAGCGTCATGCCCATGTTCGAGAATCGTGCCCTCCGATGCTCCGGTGTCGTAGCGGACGCGGCGCCGGGCCCGTGCATGGGTGCGGGCAGCGTGATGCGCGGTGCGTTGGGATCGGTCGCCGGATCTACGCGGGGTAGCGTGCGCCCGACGGGCAGGGCGCGATGGTGCGCACGTACGCGGACGACGGCTCGCAGGGCGCCGATGACGTCCGCATCCCCGGCGTCGAGCTGCCGCCCACGATCCTGCCGGTCTGCACGCGGGACATGACGATCGCTCCGACGACATCACCGTGTCCCTGACTCACGCGCTCGGCCGCGACGCTGGCGAACAGCGCACGGGGATCCACGGGCAGCTTCGAGACGCGTCACGAGGGGTTCCACGAGTCTCGCGCCCGAGTCGGCGCTGGGCGATGCTCGCCGCGGCTTCCTAAGGATCCTCTCAGGGTCCTCTCAAACTCGGCCCCGCCCGCTGCAGTAAGAGATCAGCCGTGGGTTCGCTCTGTCTCGCGCTGCTGCTGTTCGTCGCGCCCGGCTCCGGCGCGAGTCCGCAGTCGGACACGCCGCACGCAGACGCAGGCCCACGACGGGCGGTGGAGTTCGACGTCGCGATCGATCTCGCGATCGACACGCCGGCCCTCGCGGTGCGCGAGCGGGCGACCGCGCAGCGGCGAGGGCTCGATGGTCGGATCACCGGCACGGTGAGTCAGCCGCAGATCTTGGTGCAGCCGGGCATGCGGGTGTTGCCGGGTGAGCGGCGGAGCCTCGCGCTGCAGGCGACGGTGATGCAGTCGTGGAGCCTCGCGGGCATGGGCAGGGCTCGGCGCACGGCGGCCCGCAGCGAGACCGCCGAGTTCGCGGCGCAGACGCGGGCACGGCGGCTCGCGCAGCGCCTCGCGGCCGCCCGCGCGTGGATCGATCTGCACGCCGTCGAGCGCCAGCTCGAGCTCGCGCGCCACGAAGCGGGACTCGCATCGAGCCTGGTCGAGCGCTCGCGCGTGGGCTTCGACGGCGGCGTGCTGGGCCGCGACGCCGTCGATCGGGCCGAGGCGTACCGCTCCATCGCCGCGACCCGCGTCGTCGCGTTCGAGGGCAACGCCCACGATCTCGGCCTGGTGCTGGCGCGCGAGACCGCGTCGGATCCGTGGCGGCCCCTGGCGACGGCGGGCGCGGTGCCCAGCCCCGTGCTCCCCGACGAGCCCGAGATCGTCGCGCGCTTCGCCGAGCTCGAGCGGTTGCCGGCGGTCCGCGCCCGCCGGCTCGCGCAGGCGGCTGCGCGGGCGCATGCGGTCGAGCAGGCGCGGGCCGCCCGTGGCACCCAGATCACCGCGGGCGGCCAGATCGATCGCGACGATCCCGACGGCTTGCTGGTGTACGGCATCGTCGGCGTGAGCTTCGCCGGTCGCGGCGCTGGCATGCGGGCCAAGGGCGACGCCGTGCTGCAGCGCGCCCGACTCGACGCCGACGGCATCGACGAGGAGCGCGCGCTCGCGACGACGCTCGCGACCGCGGTGCACGAGCTCCACCACACCCGCGAGGTGCTCGCCCACGTCGATGGCGTGCTGGTGCCGGCGCTGGCCCGCAGCCTCGAGACGCTGAGCCTTCAGCAGGGCGCGGGCGAGGGCACGGTGTTCGAGGTGCTCGAGGCGCGCCGCCGCCTCGGCGACGCCCAGATCGACCGCGCCGCCGCCGAGGCCAACGTGACGTGGGCCGAAGTCCACGTGTGGCTGCTGCTCGCGGCGATCGCCGAGGATGCCGAACCATGATTCCAGCCCTGACGCGCGCGCTCATGGTGCTCGCGATCGCCGGCTGCACGGCCGGACCTCCCGAGGCGGATGGCGCCACAGGTGCCACCCCCGATGGCGCACCGTCGGATCCCGCGATCGCGTGGATCCGGCTCCGCGCGCCCGACGTTCCCGCGCTCACCGAGCTCCCCGCCCACGTCGTCGGCGATCCGGGGGCCCGTTCCGAGATCGCCGTCCCCTACGCATCGCGCGTCGTCGAGGTGCACGTGCGCCCGGGTGATCGCGTTGCAGCCGGTGACGCGATCCTCGAGGTCGCGGTGCCCGATGTGCTGCGGGCCCAGGCCGCGATCGCGGGCGTCGACGCGCGCATCGAGCCGCAGCGGCGCCGGGCCGATCAGCTGCGCGCGCTGCAGCGCGAGGGGATCGTCGGCGCCCGCGAGGTCTTCGAACTCGACGCCGCCGCCGCGAACCTCGACGCCGAGCGGCGCCTGGCCGTGGCGGTCCTCGCCGGCTGGGGTGACATCGCGCCGGGCAGACGCGGCACCCTGAAGCTGCGGGCACCCACGGCGGGGATCGTCGTCGCCGTGGATGCGACGATCGGCGAGGTGCGCGACGGCGGGGGTGCACCGCTCGTCGAGATCCGTGGCGAGGGACCGGCGCGGATCGAAGTCCGCACGCCGCAGGCGCTGCCCCCCTTCGGGACGGTGGTGTTCATCGCCCTCGATGGCCGCGAAATCCCGCTGTCGTCCGAGCCCGAAGCGAGCCTCGTCGACGGCACCGACGGCACCACGATCACCTGGCTGCGCCCGGACCCGCCGTGTGCGCTGCCCGGTGGGATGCGCGGCCGCGTGATGCTGGGGCTCGCGCACGACGGCGTGGTCCAGGTGCCCGAGCGCAGCGTGAAATTCCAGGGTGGGCAGATGGTCGTGGTGCTGCGCGAGGGCGATCGTGGCACCCCCGTGGCCGTCGAGATCGTCGCGCGATCGGGGAGCACGACCCTCGTGCGTGGCCCCGGGCTCGTCGTCGGCGCCGAGGTGGCCTCCGATGCGACGGCGTGGGTCGGGGCCGAGGCGCCATGAACCTGTTGGCGCGCGTGGTGGTCGGCTCGCTGCGGCGTCGCGGCCACGTGGTCGCGCTCGTGCTCGCGCTTGCGCTCTTCGCAGGGGTGGTCGCGCGCAACCTGGAGTTCGACGCGCTGCCCGACATCACCAGCAACCAGGTGCTGGTGCTCACGCGCGCACCGGGACTCACGCCCGAAGAGGTCGAGCGGCTGGTCACGCGACGGCTCGAGGCCGCGCTGGGCGGGCTCGGCGGCGTCGATCACCAGCGCTCACTGTCGCGCTTCGGCATCTCGGCGGTCACCATCGTGTTCGACGACTCCGTCGATCCGTGGCGGGCCAGGCAGCAGGTCCAAGAGCGCATCGTCGGCATCGCGGCCGAGCTGCCCAAAGGCGTCGAGGCGCCCGCCCTGGGTCCGCACACCGGGGGCCTGGGCGAGATCTTCCACGTCACGGTGTCGTCGCCGACACACTCGCAAGCCGAGCTGCTCGAGCTCGTCGAGCTGCGGGTGATGCCGCTGCTTCGCGCTGCACGGGGCGTCGTCGAGGTCAACACGTGGGGCGGTGCGAGGCGCACGCTCGAGGTGCGCGCCGATCCACTGCGGATGGCGCGACGCGGCGTCACCCTCGATGGGCTGGCGTTGGCGCTGGGGCGCGCGTCCGGTGCCGCGCCGGGCGGATCGCTGCCGGCGGGCGCCGGCGCAGCCCTGCTCCGTGGCCTGCACTGGCCCGGCGATCCGGCCGATCTCGGCGCCGCGATCGTCGGCATCGAGGGCGATCGCGTGGTTCGCGTCGCTGATGTCGCCGACGTGGGCTGGGGCCAGCTGCCGCGGCTGGGCGCGGCGACCTCGAACGGCCGCGGCGAGACCCTCTACTTGATGGCGCAGATGGAGCTCGGCGCCAACGCGCTGGAGGTCGTGGGCGCACTGCACGAGCGCATGCCCGACGTGCGGCGCGTACTGCCGGACGACGTCGTGCTCGAGATCGTCTACGACCGCGGCGACCTGGTCACCGCGACGTTGCGGACGGTGGGGACCAACCTCGTCGAAGGCGCGATCTTGGTGGTGATCGTGCTCGTGGCGATGCTCGGCAGCCTGCGCGCCGGGCTGCTCGTCGCCTCGGTGATCCCGCTGTCGATGCTGGGCGCCGGCGCCGGCATGGTCGTGCTCGGGATCCCCGGCAACCTGATGAGCCTGGGCGCGATCGATTTCGGCCTGCTCGTCGATGGGGCGGTGGTGATGGTCGAGCGGGTCTTCCACGTGCTCGATGAGCGCCGCGCCGACCTGCAGGGTTCGGCGCCGACGCGCCTGGCCACGATCGAGCGGGCGATGGCCGACGTCGCCGCGCCGATGGCGTTCTCGGTCGCGGTGATCGTGCTGGTGTACGTGCCGATCCTGGCGCTGCAGGGCGTCGACGGCAAGATGTTCAGGCCGATGGCGATGACCGTCGTCTTGGCGCTGGCGTGCGCCTTGGTGCTGTCGCTGACGTGGGTGCCGGCGATCGCGAGCGTGTTGCGTCCGGCCCACGTCCCGCTGCGGCCGCCGCTGGTGGCCCGCGCGATCGCGGCCGCCTACGCGCCCATGCTGCGCTTCGCGATCCGGCGACCGGCCATCGTGCTCGTCGCTGCGATCGGCCTGCTCGGGATCGGCGGCTGGGCCTACACCCGGGCAGGGACCGCGTTCGTGCCGCAGTTGGACGAGGGCGACCTCGTCATCCAGAGCACGCGCGCGGCCGACATCTCGCTTCGCCACGCGATCGACGACGGCGGCGATCTCGAGCGGCGGCTGCTGGCGGCGGCGCCCGAGGTCCGCGGCGTGTCCTCGCGCATCGGATCGCCCGCGGTCGCCACCGACATCATGGGCCTCGAGCAAGCCGACGTCTTCGTCGATCTCGCGCCCAAGAACGAGTGGCGGCCGGGCTTGGACCGCGATGCGCTGGTGGCCGAGATCTCCGCCGCGGTCGCGGTGGGCGGCGGCTCGCGCAACGAAGAGCTCGGCTTCACCCAGCCGATCCAGATGCGCTTCAACGAGCTGCTCGGCGGTACGGTGACCGACGTCGCGCTCGAGCTGTACGGCGACGACCTCCGCGAGCTGCAGCGGGTCGCCGGCTTGCTGCGCGAGGTCGTCGCGACCACGCCGGGTGCCCACGACGCGCGCCTGATGGCGCCGCCGGATGTCCCGGTCATCGACGTGCGTCCGCGCGTGGTCGAGGCGGCGATGCTGGGCCTGGACGCCGCGCAGATCCTCGATGTGGTGCGGGCCGTGCGGGTCGGCATCGATGTCGGCGAGACCTGGGACGGGCCGGTGCGCGTGCCGATCCGCCTGCGCGTGCGCGACGACGTGGCGGCGTTCGAGCTGGCCGCGCTGCAGGTCGCGATCCCGGCGGGCACCAGCGTGCCCCTGTCGCGCGTCGCCACCATCGAGACGGTGATGGCGCCGTCGCTGGTCAATCGCCACGATGCCCAGCGGCGCGTGGTGGTGGGATTCAACGTCCGCGAGCGCAGCCTGGGCGAGGTGGTCGCCGACGTGCGCGCCCGCGTCCGTGCCGAGGTCGACATCCCCCGCGAGATGCGGCTGCGCTACGGCGGCCAGTTCGAGACGCTCGAGCAGGCCACGGCGCGCTTGCTGTGGGTGATCCCGGCGGTGATGGTCGGCATCATCGCGATCTTGGTGCTGCTGTTCCGGGCCCTGCTGCCGGCCCTCATGATCTTCCTCAACGTGCCGTTCGCCGGGGTCGGCGGCATGATCGCCCTGGCGTCGCGGGGGATGCCGGTGTCGATCTCGGCGGCGGTGGGTTTCATCGCGCTGTCGGGGATCGCGGTGCTCAACGGCGTGATGCTGGTGTCGGCGCTGCGCGAGCACCAGCGCGAGGGGCTTGCCACCGGTGAAGCGGTCGTGCTCGCGGCCACCGAGCGGGTGCGACCGGTGTCGATGACCGCGTTGGTCGCCGCCCTCGGCTTCGTGCCCATGGCGCTGGCCACCGGGGTCGGGGCCGAGGTCCAGCGGCCGCTGGCGACCGTCGTGGTGGGCGGGCTCGTCACGTCCACGGCCCTCACCCTGTTGGTGCTGCCGGCGCTGTACCATCGCTTCGGGCGGTATTTCGGCGCCGGGCCGAGGGCCGCGGAATGAACGGCATGAAGCTCCTGCTCGTCGAGGACGAGGCGCGCGTCGCCGAGATCGTGCAGCGCGGCCTGATCGAAGAGGGGCACCAGGTCGACTGCTGCGCCGACGGACGCGACGCGCTCGCCCAGGCCCGCGACATCGACTACGACGTGATCGTGCTCGACTGGATGCTGCCGGGCCTCGACGGGCTCGAGCTGTTGCGACAGTGGCGGAGCTCGGGCGTGCGGACGCCGGTGTTGATGCTCACCGCCCGCGGGCACATCGGCGAGCGCGTGGCCGGGCTCAAGACCGGCGCCGACGACTACCTGGTCAAGCCCTTCGATTTTGCCGAGCTGCTCGCGCGTCTCGAGGCCCTGCATCGGCGCGGCAGCGGCCAGATCGAGCTGCGCCGCGCCGGCGACGTCGTCATCGACGGCCGCCGCCGCGTGCTCGCCTGCGAGCGCGCCGGATCCACGCCGGTCGAGGCCCCGCTCACCGCCCGCGAGTATGCCCTGTGCCAGGAGTTCTTCGCCCACGCCGGCGACGTGCTCTCGCGCAGCCACCTGCTCAGCACGGTGTGGGGCACCAACTATGATGGCGACCCGAACGTACTCGACGTGTACATCGGCTACCTGCGCGGCAAGCTCGGTCGCATCGGTGCGCAGGGGGTCGCGCTGCGCAACGTTCGAGGCGTGGGCTTCCGCCTCGAGGTGACGGGGGTCTGACGCGTGCAGCTCGGCACCCGGCTGGTCCTGGTCGGTGCGCTGCTGCCCACCGCGTTGCTGCTCGCCGCGCTGCTGGCCGGCGGCATCGCCATCGATCGCATCCTCGACGCCACCATCGATCAGGCCCTGCTGTCGCAGGCCGCGGTCGAGGCGGTGAGTCTGTTCGATCGCGCCGGTGCGCCGCACATGCATCTCATCGATTCGCCGCTCGATTCGAGCGTGCGGGAGTTCGCCCCACTCGGTGCACTGTACGATCCCGAAGGCGCGCTCATCACCCGCTATCCCGAGGCCGCGCAGGTGCCCGCCACGCTCGCCGTCGCGGCCCTGACCACCGAGCCGCAACTCGCCGATGCGCTGATCCAAGGCGATCCGTACCGCGTCGTCGAGATGCAGGTGCTCGCGCCGGGCGGCGCCGCCCATGGGCTGTGGCTGGCAGCGTCGCTCGAGAACCACGACACCGCAGTGCGCTTGTACTGGCAGCTCACCGGCGTCGCGGTGGCGTTGGTGGCCGCGATCCTGGCGGCGGTGCAGATCCTCCACGCGCGCCGCCTGCACCGCCGTGTGCTCGCGCTCGACGAGTACATGGGCCGCCTGCGCGCCGGCGAGTACGACCACGATCCGCCGCCCGATGGCGCTGCCGACGTCATCGGCCGGCTGCGCGACGCGATCGCCGTCACCACCCACAAGCTCGCGGCCGCCCGCGACGCGCAGGAGCGTCTGGTCGCCGACGCGGCCCACGAGCTGCGCACGCCGCTGACGGCGATGCGCGCGGGCATCGACGTCGCCCTGCGTCGCCGCCGTGACGCCGCGGAGCTCGAGCGCGTGCTCGGCGGGCTCCGTGAAGAGGTCGATCGCCTCGCCGAGCTCGCCTCGCGACTGCTCGACATGGCGGCTCTGCGCGCGGCTCCGCTGCATCGCGCCCGCGGCGATGTGGCCCGCGTCGTCGCCGAGGCGGTCGAGTCCGCCCTCGGCCTCGCCGAGGAGCGCGGGGTCGTGCTCGTGCTCGGCGGCCTCGAACATGCCCCGGCGGAGATCGCCCCCTCGGTGCTGCGACAGGCGATCGACAACCTGCTCGACAACGCCATCAAGTTCTCGCCCAGCGGTGGCCGCGTCGACATCGACGTGCGCCACGAAGACGGCGCGATCGCGATCATGGTCACCGATGGCGGGCCCGGCGTGCCGGCAGATCAGCAGTCGCGTATCTTCGAGCCGTTCGAGCGCGAGAATCGTGCGGTCCGCGGCAAGGGTCTGGGCTTGGCGATCGTCCGCGAGGCGGCGGAGCGCCACGGCGGACGCGCGCACGTGCAGCCGCGGGCCGATGGCCGCACCGGCGCGGTGTTCGTGATCACCGTGCCGGTCACGGGCTGAGAGGATCCCGTCTATCGGCCCGCAGCGCGGCGAACCGGTGGCGTGGTCGACGACGCGGGGGCTCGCCGTGGCCGCGCGGCCGCGACCAGGATCACCAGCCAAGACCACGGCGCAGCCGCGTGCGGGCCCGCCTCAGCGATCCCGCAGCCGCTCGCCGCGTCATCGTCCTGCCCAGCGTCGGAGTCGTCGGGACCGCCGCTGCCATCGGTGCTCGCCGTGTCCGTGTCGACGGGGTCGACCTCGTCGATCGTGCCGTCGCAGTCGTCGTCCACGCCGTTGTCGATCTCGGGGGCGCCGGGATGCACCGCGGGATCGTCGGGCTCGCAGTCGCCGCGCTCGGGCGTGTAACCCGGCAGGTTGTTGCACCCGTACTCGGGCGTGGCGAGGTCGCTGGCGTAGCCGTCGCCGTCCGGGTCGGGGTAGTAGATGCCCGGCTCGAGGCCTTCGTCGCCGTCGCCGTCACAATCGTCATCGACCGCATTGCAGCGCTCTTCGGCGTCCGGGTTGATCATGGCGTCCGCGTCGTCACAATCGCCTGCCTGCACGATCATGCCGACGATCGGCTCGCACGAGAGCTCGGCGCTGTCGATGTCGCCGAACCCGTCACCGTCGGCGTCGGTGTGGTATTCGATCCCCGCGCAACCGTGCGCGATGCTGGCGCCCCTGGTCGCGTGGTGATCGTCCGCGGAGTCGCCGTTGGTGTTGCCGGTGATCGACCAGACCGTGAAATCCGTGACCCCGATCTCTGCGGGGGCCGTCCACTCGAATTGGAACTGGGCGCGGCCCTGGGCGTCGAGATCGCGGGGCTCCGCGTGGAGGACCGCCGTGGGCACCCCATCTATCGCGTAGCGCGTCGCCGCCGGCTCGAGCAGGCCGAACTCACCGCGCTCGCTGGTCAGGTAGACGCCCGTGCGCAGGGCCTCGGTCCAGACCGCCTCGAGCGCGATGGTGACGACGACGGTCTCGCCGACTGCGGGGGCGCCGTTGTCGAAGGCGACATCGATGCGCGGACCGTCGCTGTTCTCGTAGTGGCAGTTCCCGCAGGCCTGGGGCTCGCCGGTCGGTCGAGCCGCGGCGGTCGAGCCCACGGTCGCGAGGAGCAGCGCGACAGGCAGGACGGCGAGGCGGGGCCAGGCGTAGAACGGCATTGCACGCCAGTTTTGGGGACCGGACCACGAATGTCCACTGGTTCATCGCGTTGGATGCGGCACGGTGTCGGCTGCATGAGTCGCGGCGGGGCCGCGGCGGGGGTTTCTGTGCCGTCGATTCGAGAGTTTCTGCGCACTGCGCCGCGACCGCGCCCTAGAAGTCCGGGATTTCACCACGGGCTATTCGACCCCGAAGAACGACTCGGTGTTCTCGACGATGCCCCAGCGGACCTGCTTGACGTTGCCCTCGCCGAACGGGCCGCGCGCCTCGAACAGATTGCCGCGGAGCACACCGACTCACGCCGCTCGTCGCCGAGGTCACGTCGTTGGTCGTCGACGACAGCGTCGATCCACCCGCCGACTCGCCGCCCGTCTCGCGGCGGAGTCGCCGACTTCGTCGGCACCACACGCGTCGGCACCACACGCGTCGGCACCACACGCGTCGGCACCACACGCGTCGGCACCACGCGCGTCGGCACCACGCGCGTCGGCACCACACGCGTCGGCACCACACGCGTCGGCACCACACGCGTCGGCACCACACGCGTCGGCACCACGCGCGATCGCGAGCAGCAGCAGCCCGGGGAACAGATGCACGCGATCACGATCGACCACAGACATGCCCGGTGCTCGGGGGCGCGGGCCTACACCCCAGCTGCCCGGGCGGATTCGCCTGCGACGGCGGCGGCCGTGCACACTCGGTGGTCTCGCCGACGCCGATCACATGTCCGTGCGCCGAAAATCGCCGAGCGCGACGTGATCGTTGCTCGAAGGTCGGACGAAGTGGTGGGCAAATAGGGACATGCGGAACGACAGGGTGAACTGCAGGGCGCAGCAGGTGTGCCTGCTCGGACCGCTGGTGTTGTTGTCCGCCTGCTACAGCGGGTTGAACGAGGATGGCGCGACCGCGGCGAGCGGTCAGACGGGCGGTGACGGCACCGATGACGGGGACAGCACCGGCGAGGTTCCGCCGCCTGGCTGCGAGGCGCCCTCGGTCGGCGTCACCGACCTGCGGCGGCTCACCGCGAGCCAATACGAGAACAGCGTCCGCGATCTGCTCGCGTACAGCGGCGACGCGGCGATCGGGTTCTCGCCGGACGAGCGGG
Organism: Nannocystales bacterium; assembly: GCA_038325765.1. Taxonomy (GTDB): domain Bacteria; phylum Myxococcota_A; class Polyangia; order Nannocystales; family Nannocystaceae; genus Xiheibacterium. The sequence goes on along the minus strand of JBBQJI010000045.1, from coordinate 18,893 downwards.
TCGGCCGTTCTACAGCAACCTCGGCGCGCCGATCAGCGAGGTCCAGGTCGAGCAGTACATGGACGCCGCCGAGGAGATCGCGGCGTGGTCGATCGAGGACACCGCCGCGCTGCTGCCCTGCGATCCGACGGTGATGGGGGAAGACGAGTGCGCGACGGCGTTCATCGCCGAGTTCGGGCCCCGTGCGTATCGCCGCCCGCTCGAGGCCGCCGAGCTGGCGGGGCTGCAAGACGTCTACGCCGGCGGCGAGGCCGAGGCCGACTTCGACAACGGCATCCGCCTCGTGGTCCAGGCCGCCCTGCAGTCGCCGTGGTTCCTCTATCACATGCCGGCCTGACCTGACGCGACGGCGTCACGGCAGGCACCACGTGGGTGATCCGATCCTAACGCCGCCGCCGGTCACATCCGGGTCACCGCGAGCACCACGATCGGCTCGACCGGGACGTTCTCGTACGGGCCCACGGTGGTGGTCGCCACGGCGGCCATCGCGTCGACCACGTCCAGGCCCTCGATCACGCTGCCGAACACCGCGTAGCCCGGCGGGAGGTCGAGGAAGTCGTTGTCGACGAGGTTGAGGAAGAACTGCGAGGTCGCGCTTTGGGGGTCGTCGGTTCGCGCCATCGAGATCGCGCCGCGCACGTTGAGCAGGCCGTTGCCCGACTCGTTGGCGATCGGGGGCAGGGTGGCCTTTTGCTCGAGCGACTCGGTGAAGCCGCCGCCCTGCACGACGAAGCCGGGCACGATGCGGTGGAAGATGGTGGCGCCATTGCCGTCGGCGCCCTCGAAGAAGCCGCCGTCGACGTAGGTCAGGAAGTTCGCCGTGGTGATCGGGGCCGCGACCGGGTCGAGCTCGAGGACGATGGTGCCGAGGGAGGTCTCGAATGCGACCTGCGGCGGGCCGGCGGGGCCGGTGCTCTCGGCGGGGCCGGTACTCTCGGCGGCGCTGGTGCTCTCGGCGGCGCTGGTCGGGCTACCGTCGCTGCTCGAGTCGACGCCGGTGGTCGGCTCGCCACTGCTGGTGCTCGCATCCGTGCCCGGGCCGGACTCGGTGGTGGGCGCCGTCGCGGTCGTCACGCTGGTGGTGTCGTCGTCACCCGAGGTGCCGCTGCAGGCCGACATCCCGAGGGCGAGCACCACGATGGTCGCGAGCCGGTGCGAAGCGGCGCTGTCTGACATCGCACGACCGTAGCACGGCTTGCCGCGCGTGGTCGCGCCGGCGCTGCGTGGACGCAGCGCCGATCACCGTCGTGGTACGGTCGATCGATGCGGACACACGCGATGCTCGGTTGTCTTCTCATCGTTGGATGCGGGGACTCGGCGGGCACCGACGCCGAGACGGACGCGTCGTCCTCTGGCGGCAGCAGCAGCAGCGCATCCTCGGCCACGATCACCGCCACCGGCAGTGCGCCCACCACCGACGCGGATTCGTCGAGCACGACGCTGCCGTCCGATGATTCGCCGACCACCGATCCGGGCACCGAGTCCAGCGGCGAGGCCGGCAGCTCGAGCACCGGCGAAGACGTCGGCACGCCCGGATGCACGGCGAAAGACCCCCTGGCGGACGGCGAGCACACGATCATGGTCGGCGAGCTCGAGCGGCGCTACGTCGTGCGCCTGCCACAGAACTACTCGAGCGACGGACAGTGGCCGCTCATCTTCGCGCTGCATGGCAACGGCGGCAACCCGGGCTACTGGGACGCGACCGGTGGCGATCGCGACATCCGCACCGCCTTCGCCGACGAGGCGATCCTCATCATCCCCGAGGCGGTCGACAACCAGTGGCGCAACTACGACGCCGATCCCGCGACGTGGCCCGCCGGCATGGAGCGCGAGCTCGAGTTCTTCGACGCGGTCTACGAGACGGTGGGGCAGCAGCTGTGCATCGACACGGACAACGTGTTCTCGATGGGCTTCTCTGGCGGCGGCTCGTTCTCGGGCGTGCTCGGCTGTCGGCGTGACTACATCCGCGCGATCGCGGTCGGCGGCAGCGTGATCTACTTCGAGGAGGAGGACTGCACCGAGCAACCCGCCGCCTGGATCACCATCGGCGAGGGCGAGCTCGTCGATGGCCGCATCGCCTTCCGCGATTTCTTCGTGCAGCACGCCGGCTGCGCCGACACCTCGATGCCGGGCAGCCCCGGGGGCTGCGTCGACTACGACACGTGCGCTGCGGAGACCCCGGTCACCTACTGCACCCACCCGGCCGGCCACGTGTGGCCGACGATCGGCACCGACGCGACCCGCGAGTTCTTCCGCAGCTTCTACGCGCAGTAGCGCGCGGCCTCGGGTATTCGGGGAGGGACCGACGCCTCAGCGCGCGCGGTCCAGCTCGTCGGTCTCGAGCATCGCCTCGCGGTCATCGTCGAGCGAGAGGTCGAGCGCGACGTCGTCGATCCACGCGTCGTCGACCATGTAGCGCGCCGGGTAGCGTCGTCGCAGCGATCGATGCAAGTGTGCGATGTCCTCGAAGTCGCCGCGCAGGGGCCTATCCGCCGTCTCCTCGGGCAGCGGCAGCAGCCGCGCCTCGAGCGTCTGCTGCAGCTCGTTGGCCCAGGCCAGCCGCGCGCGAGCCCACGCAAGCGCGTCTTCCTCGCCGCGCGGGGGCGACGACCGCCGCATCCGCTCGGCCTGCATCGAGGTCAGCTCGCCGCGGGCCACCGCCTCGATCAGCATGCGCTCGCGTCGGACGATGCCGTGCAGCGCGAAGTGGCGCGCGACTCGGTGCTCGGTCTCCCATGCGATGCGGTCTTCGCGGGCGGCGTCGAACAACAGGCGCGGACCCATCTCGTCGAGCAGCTCGGGCCCCGCGATGCTGCGTCCGCCGACCTCGGCGAGGACCTCGGGCAGCTGCACCTGGATCACCGCCGTGGACATGGTCGCCTCGATGCGATCGTCGATGAATGCCGCCCGCCGCAGACGCCGGATGAGCGCCGCCCGTACCGACGCCATGCTCGAATGGGCGAGATGATCGCGCATGCACGCGATCGCGATCGGGCTCGAGCCGACCTGCGCGGCGGGCAGCCGCTCGAAACACCGGACGATGCGCCACGTGGTGTGCGCGTTGCGTGCTCGGGAGCACTCGATGGGGTCGCTCACCTCGCCGGGTGCGAGCGCTTGGCCGACGCATCCCTCGGGGGAGCGCAGCGGCAACACGCCGAGTGAGCCACCCGACAACGCCGTACTCCCGCACGAGAACGCGGACGCGAGCGCCGAGAAGTCCGCATGGGGCGCGCGCGCGAGCGTACACAGGCGCTCGGCCTCGGCGCGTTCGAAGACCTCGATCTCCGCGAGTACGACGGCCTCGCCGTGCAGAAATCCGCTGGCGATCATCGAGTCGAGCACGAGCGCCGTTTCGGCGTCGCTCGGCCGCCGCCAGCCCTCGGCGTGGACGATCGCAGCGACGCGAAGTTCGGAGATCACGCGGGCGCGCCACCACGGCAGGTGGTTCTGGCAGTCACCCTCGAGGCCGCGCTCCGCCCGCTGCTCGCGAAGCGCCAGCTCGGCAGCGTCGTACTCGACCGCGAGCGCATCGGCGCGCTGGCGGATCAACTCCTGCTCGATCGCATTCGCGATGGCCTCGCGTCGGGCACGGCGCTCGGCCGACGTCGGCGCGGCGGCCGTTCCGTCCACTGCGCGTTCGGACTGCGCGTAGTGGAGATCGAAGGCGTCACGCGACAGCGGCAGGCCATTCACGGACCCGACCGCTCCTCGCGGCAAGGGGAGCAGGGGCTGCCAGGAGCGGCAGGCGAGGAGATCGAGCATCATGCTGCGGGGCGACACGAGGCGGCCGCGCATCGTGTCACGGCTTGGCACCCGGGATCCAACACGAGTCCGGCCTTGGGGCAGTGGGGGCCGCGGAGGGGCGCGGAATGCTGTTCGGGGCCGGTTTAGAGGTCACCGGCGAGAATCCTGCGGACCCTCGGGCCGGCCGGCGCGGGCGTGACCGCCGGGGCCGGTTGTGGGGCGCACCGCAGAGCGCGACCCGTTGGGGTGCGGAGCGAGCGCCCGGGGCTCGGGGTGGGCGCGCACGGCCTTCTAGGGAAGCTGCTCGAGGCCTGCGGCATCGAGGATGCGGGCCGCGGCGTCGCCGAGCAGATCGCGTTGCATCCGCATCTCGTCGCCGAAGAACGCCCTGGCCATCACCCGATCGAGGCGCTGGGTACCCACGAGTTCCACGGCGGCGGCGACCGTGTCGACCGCCTCGGCATAGGTGACCCGCTCTTCGACATCCCGTGTCTCGCCCAGCAGCACGCGCTCGAAGTACTGCATGCCCAGGCTGCGGGCGCGGGCCTGATGGTTGCCGGCGACGACGACGTGCAGCGCGCTGCGCTCGGCCGCCGTCAAGGTGGCGAACACCTCGCGAGCGGACGCATCGAGCCCCGCGAGCTGCTCGCGGGTGCTGAAGTCGATGAGCGAGAGCATCGCGGGCCCGAGGGCAAAGGCGAACGTTTCGAGCGTCGCTTCGTCGATGGCGAGCTGGGTACGCAGTGCCTGCTGCACGAAGTCCCGCGAGCGCTCGAGCATCTCGCGACACTCCCGCTGCGCGGCGGGATCCGGGACGTCGTCGGCCAACGTCCCGAGCGCAGCGTCCACCAAGGTGGCGATGCGGCCGAGCGCCTGCTCGGCTTCGTCGCGCCGCTGCGCATCGCCGCCGCGCGCCCGCCGCAACACCACGAACACCGCGGTCGGCACGTGGGCGATGCTCTTCACCGCGTGGAAGACCCGCCGCGCGACGGTCGACGTCCGCGGCGGCGCGCTCGCATCCCCGCGTACGAGGGTGAGCTCATCGCCGATCAGCACCAGGACTGGCCCCTCGCGCGCCGCGCTGTCGCGGGCGCGGCCGTACTCGGCGTGGAAGCCATCGTTCAGTGGATCCAGGGGTTCGCCGATGCGCGGGGGCTCGACACGGGTCTCGGCGGCGTCATCCATCTACGACAGCATGCGACGGCCGGGGCGAGGTGCAGGCCCGGGCACCGCCGATTGGGCGCGTGCACGTCACGCGCATCCAGCTCGGGGTGAACGACCGACGTCGCCGCGGGGGAAGTCGCGGGGAAGCCCCCGTGCGACCGGTGCGGCGAGGGGGGGGGCGAAGACGCGTGGGGCGAAGACGCGTGGGGCGAAGACGTGGGGGCTTGCGCGGCGGCGCCTCCGCCGTGTGCGAGGGGGCAGGGGCCGTGTACCCTGCCGGCATGGTTCTGCGAGTCGCGGTGGCGTCGGTGTTGGGTGTCCTCGCGTCGGGGTGTGGATCCGATTCCGCACAGGTCGGTGAGGGTCCCGGTGTCACTGCGGGCACGAGCCCGAGCGGCGACACCACCCAGACGACGCTGGGCGCTTCGTCTGAAACGGGTGTCGGCACCTCGGCCGCCGACGAGACCTCCGACGTCCCCGGCGAGTCCCCCGTGCGGTTCGATGTCGGCACTGTGACCGACCTACCGCTCGGCGACGGCTTCGCCTGCTCGGGCGATCTCCAGCAGGTCATCTCTCGTACCGGGGTCGTGATCGAGACGTGCCCGCCCGAGCAAGGGTGCCTCGCGGGTGAGTGCGTGGCCGCCTGCGCCGCCGCTGCTGGCGCGCGGGGTTCGACGGGCTGCGAGTTCATCGTTCCGACCTCGCCGTTTTACGCCAACGGATCGCCGGTCTCGCAGTCAGGACCATGCCACGCGCTGCTGGTGTCGAATCCGTGGGGCCGCCCGGCCGTGATGGAGCTCGGCCGCGGCGGCGAGGACTACGACATCGAGGTGGTCACGCGGATCCCCTCGGGCATCGGCCAGGCCGCTACCTATGCGGAGCTGCCCCCCGACGGTCTGCCCAGCGGGCAGGTTGCCGTGATCTTCTTGGCCCATCGTCCCGGCGTCAGCAACGGCTCCAGTCTCGAGTGCCCGTTCTCACCGGCGGTGCTCGAGGACACCGCGGCCATCGGCACCGGCAGCGGTGTCGCGTTCGAGTTCGTCAGCGACACGCCGATCCAGGTCTATGACATCATCCCCTACGGCGGCGCCGCGAGCTACCTGCCGTCGGCGTCGCTCATCTTTCCGAGCACGGCGTGGGGCGAGAGCTACCTCGCCATCGCTCCCCACGCGGAGACCGGACCCGAATGGATGATGGCGGTCGCGCGGGAGGACGGCACGACGGTCAGCATCAATCCGACCGTGCCGATCACGACGGGCGCGATCGAGAATCCGCCGGTCGGCATGGCCACGCAGTACGAGCTCGACGCCGGTGAGATCGTGCAGTGGCAGAGTTCGGGCGATCCGGTCGGCAGCATCATCACCGCGGATGCGCCGATCGGCGTGTTCACCGGCAATGCGTATCTGCTGGTCACCACCGCCGACGGCCCGTCTTCGGGCCAGGACAGCGCCCACCAGATGATCCCCGACGTCAACGCGCTCGGCTCCGAGTACGTCGGCGCCGGGCTCTACAGTCGCTTGGCCGGACTTGCGGCGGAGAGCGTCCGCTACCGCGTCGTCGGCGTGGTCGACGGCACCGCGCTCGACTGGGATCCGATCCCGCCGGTGGGGGCGCCCGAGATGCTCGATGCCGGCCAGGCTGTCGAATTCGAGACCCGCGACTTCTTCCGCGTGCGATCGCAAGGCGAGGACAACCCGTTCGCGCTCACCCAGTACATGTCGGGCACGCTCAGCGGCCAGCCCGGCTGTGGCAACTCGCCAGGGCTGTGCGGTCTGGGCGACGAGGAGTGGGTCATGCTGGTACCGCCGGCGCAGTTCCTCCAGAGCTACGCGTTCTTCGTCGATCCCACCTACGGCACGAGCACGCTGGTAGTGACGCGCACGCGCACAGGCGGCGGCTTCGCCGACGTCGAGCTCGAGTGTCTAGGTACGATCGAGAACTGGCTGCCGGTCGGCAACGACGGCCTGTACGAGGTGGCGCACGTCGAGCTGTTCCGCTCGGGCGTCGGGATGTCGCCGGCCTGCGAGACCAGCCAGCACGTCGCTGCCAGCAGCGGCGACTTCGGCATCGTGGTGTGGGGCACCGACGAGTTCGCGTCCTACGGCTATCCGGCCGGCGGCGGGCTCGAGTCGATCAACGCGATCGTGCTCGACCCCGAGGGCTGAAGCACGACGCCGGCGCGCTCGAGGGCGACAGTGGGGACGGGGACATCGCGGGGGGCATCACCTCGATGCACGGCGCGTCGGCACCAACCGCACCGAGTGCACCGCCTGCGCCGCGATCACCCGCCGATCCAGCAGCGCCTCGCGCAGCCTCCCCGTCGCCAGCAGGTCGAGCTGATCCACGGCGAACGGTGCGGTGGGGCTCGTGTTGCCGTAGGTGAGCAGCACCTCGGCATGCGGGCCCTCGGGTCGCATCTCGACGATGGCGATGAAGGTGTCGCCGCCGATGGGACGGCGCTCGCCCTGTGCGTCGGGGCCGTAGTCGACGACGTGGAACGAGCCCAGATCGCCGGGACCGCCGACACCCGGCAGCGTGGCACTCAGGCGATGCGATGCGCTCCATTCGGGCGCGAGCGTGCCGTGGTGGGCGACGAGCGCGTCGGCGGCCGTCCGCAGCGCGGCGAGGGCGGCGGTCGGGTCGGCGAGGTCCGCGGGTGCGTCGAGCGGACGCATCGGCGACCACGGCTCGGCGAACGCAGATGGCTCGGCGACATGCGCCGCCCATTCGGCGAACAGCACCGCACCCGGCGTGCCGGCGCGACGATCCCAGGCGGCCAGCACCGTGGCCGCGGCGCGGATGCTCGCGTCGTCCGACAGACTCGCCGCTGCGAGCAGCGCGTCCAGGACGTGGTCGGCGAGCTCCAGGCGCACCGAGCGTTGCATCGTTCGCAAGGCGGCGAAGTCGATCGGTGCGCCGGTGCCCAGCAGCCGCAGCCCGTGGATCTCGCGCATGCCCAGCGGGCCCGCGGCGATGTGCAGATCGGCGTAGTCGGCGGGATCGAGCGCGGCGGGGATCGTCGCGAACCACGGCACGCTGTTCGAGTTCTGCACGAAGCCGCCGGGTGGATCGACGATCCGCACGAGCGCGTCGTAGGGCAGCACGCCGGTCGACAGCGTCTTCGCGGTGTCGCCAGCCGCCACGTCGAACCAGCCCCGCGGAGCCTCGCCCTGCGCGAGTTCGGCGGGCCGACGCGGCACGCGGCCGGCGCTGACGTAGAGGATGTGGCCGTCGCGATCCGCGTACACCACGGTGAACATCGGCAGACCGAGCGATGCGAGCCCGGCCTCGAACTCCTGCAGATCGCGGGCGCGGCCCAGCGCGCTCCATGTGCCCAGCCAACCAGCGTCGTCGTCGTCGAGACCTGTGCGCACGGCGACGACGCGCCCGTCGTCGGAGGTGAGCACCGGGCCGTGGATCGACCGCCGGATCTGCAGGGTCTCCCCGTGGACGGTGCCGTCCTCTCCGCGCACGCGCACGAGTTCGTCGTGGACCTCGAAGTCTCGCGTCTGCCCGTCGAAGCGATAGCCGTCGCCATCGGGCACCAGCGCGTAGACGTCGGCCACATCGATCGTGTTGATGGTGTGCGTCCACGCGACCGCGTCGTTGAAGCCGATCGTGAGCGTGGGAAATCCGAGCAGCGTGCAGCCGTACAGCGGCGCGTCGGGGCCGACGAGGTGGGCCTCGAACAGCCGCGTGGCGGGCGAGTGCCACGGCAGGTGGGGATTGACGAGCAGCAGCGCGTTGCCGCTGGTCGACCGCGAGGGCGCGATGGCCCACCCGTTGGAGCCGGCGACAGGCGGTGCGAGATCCATGATCGCCGATCGGTGCCCGGCCTGCAGCGCGAACGCGAGCAACACGCGGTGGCCGTGAGCCAGCGGATCGGCGGCCCGCACCGGCAGCACCGCCCGGGACTCGGCCGAGAGTCGCTCGGGATGCGCCGCGGCGAAGTCGTTCATCCCCGCCGCGAACGCCTCGAGTTCGGCGCGCACGGCCGGCTGCATCGCGGCGAGCGCATCGGTGCCGTGCCCCGGGATCCCGAGGGTGCGCACCCGCCGATCGGATTCCAACGCCGCACGTCCCCACACCGCCGCGGCCTCGCCCCGCGCGACCGCATACAGCCGCAGGATCTCGTCGGGGTACGCCCGCAGCTGCGCATACCCGAGGCCATAGGCGATCCCGGCGCGATCGTCCGCGAAGACGTGCGGCACCTGCCAACGATCCCAGTGGATCTGCACCGCCGCGTGCCCGTGGGTCGGCGCCCGCGTGGGGCCGGCTCGTGCGCAGCCCCAGGCGAGCACGAGCAGCGAGAGCCAGCGGGTGCGCATGGTCATCGAAGCAGCGGGGGGCCAGCGGCCACAGCGAGGATATCCGATCGCGATACCCTCGCCGGCACCGGTGACCGCGCCGAACAACCCCTACGACGAGCTACCGTACTGCTGCGCCCCCATCGAGTGGACGGCGCCCGAGCGGCTCGCGCTGGCGTCGCTACTGCACGGCGGACCCCGCATCGCGCTCGATCGCTACCGTATGCTCGAGCTCGGCTGCGGCGACGGCAGCAACCTCATCGCGCTGGCGTCGTATCGCCGCCACGCCGAGTTCGTCGGTGTCGACGGATCGGCCCGACACATCGAGCTCGCCCGCGCGCGCGCGGGCAGCCTGGGCCTGGACAACCTGCGGTTCATCCACGCCGATCTACGCCACGCCGCCGCGGCGCTCGAGGGCCGCTTCGAGATCATCGTCGCCCATGGGGTGTTCTCGTGGGTGCCCGACGACGCGCGCGATGCCCTGTTGCGGATCCACCACTTTCGCCTGGCCGCGGGCGGCCTCTTCTATCTCAACTACAACGCGGAGCCGGGCTGGAGCGTGCGCGGCCTCGTGCGCCGGTTCATGCTGGCGCAGCCCTGCTCCGCGGGCGATCTCCTGGGTCGGGCGCAGGCAGCCCAGGCGGCGGCCGGGCGCCTCGCCGAAACCCTCGAGCGGGCCGAGCACGCCTACTCGGCGTTGCTGGCGGGCGAGCTGCGGCTCGCGGCCGAGGCGGATCCTTCTTACGTCGCGCACGAGTACCTCAACCCCGACAACCGCGCGTACTGGCACAGCGAATTCACGGCGCTCGCGGCGGCCCAGGGGCTCACGCGGATCGTCGACGCCGACTTCGATCGGCCCTCGGGTCGCGACGACGACGCCCTCGACGCGTGGCTTGCGACCGAGGGGCTCGCGGGGCCTTCGCAGCAGGACACCGCTGATCTGTTGCGGTATCGCCAGCTCCGCTCGCCGATCCTGACCACCGCCGACTGGGTGCGACGACCGCCGGGCACCGACGAGCTGGCGCGGCTGCGGGTGGCGGCATCGTTGGCACCGGTGGGCCCGCAGAGCCCGCTACCGGCGAAGCTCGAGCACGCCAGCGGTCGGACGCTCGATTGCACCGACGAGTCGATCCGCGCCGGACTCGTGTCGCTGCGCTCGCACTGGCCGCGGGGCCGCGTGGTGAGCGAGGTGTTCCCCGACATCGCGGCGGCGATGGATGACCTGCTGCTGCTGCACCGGCACGGCATCGTGGAGCTGCGCTGCGTCGAGCCCGACGACTTCGCGCCCGCCGGCGACGCCCTACGCCTGCACGCCCTCGAGGCCGAGCTGCGCGGCGACGTCACCACGCCGCACCATCGCCGCGTCGCGCGTTGACGTCACTCCGGTGTCACTACCGGGGCTCGAGGATCTGGCGGTGCTCGGCGTCCATGGTGGGGAAGTGCACGCTCGAGCGGATCGCGACGACGCTCGGATCGACCTCGGTCTGCATGCAGTGCACCGCGTCGCCCCAGCGGCTCCAGCCCACGCCGGGCGCCTCACCGGTGATGGGCTGCAGCCCGTGATGCTTGCAGAACTGGGTGAGCATCTCTCCCCAGACCTCGCGCACCAGGTTCGGGATGCTGCCGACGGCGATCTGCGAGCCGGCGAACGCGGCGTGGGAGAATCGCTCGATGGCGACGGTCTCGAACACCAGCCGACCATCTTGGTAGCCGAACGATCGCCCGACATCGAAGCGAAACCCCCGACGCCCGGCGAGGAAGTGGTGCTGGTTGATGTCGACGGCGATGTCGCCCAGCTTGCGGGCGATGAGCGGCAGCACCATCGCCGCGGGGGGGAACGCCGCGGCCGCAGACATCACCAGCGCGGTCACGGCCGCCCGGATCCGTGCGTCGTCGTCGTCCTCGAAGTTGCGTTTCAGCGTTTGCACCGTGAACCCGGTCGCGTGTCCCGCGATCAGGCCGACGCTGTCGGTGTGGATGTCGGGCGCCATCCAGTCACGGATGGGGGCGGGCACCGGGATCAGGATCGGGATCGGGATGCCGGGGATCGGCAGGGTGGTCACCATGCGGAACGGGCGGATGCGGGCGACCCCGCGGAAGCACAGCGTGGGCTGTCCGTTCCATGTCCGGGCGCTCAGCTGCGCCGAGGCGGTGTTCGGGGCCATGTACCGCGGCATGTTGGCCATCAGCGAGCGCCCGATGGCCGCGATCTGGGCGCGGTCCTGTAGCGGACGAACGCTGATCCGGAACCGGTTGAGGTGCACGGGGCCGTGGCCGTTGTGGATCGAGAGCGGCGTGAAGTCCGACATGGGTGGCGAGGGTGCGCGGCACCCAGACCGCCGACGCTGCGCGGCCGGCGAAGCTTCACGGAATCGACCGCTAGAGCCGGCGGCGGCGCAGCATCACCACCGCGAGGCCGAGCATCCACGGCGCCGTGCGACCGGGGCCGTCCGAGCCAGGGGAGGTGCAGCCGCAGCCGGGGTTGTCCTCGCCGAGGGGGACGCCGCCGCCGCTGCTGCCTTCGTCGGTGCCACCCGATGCGCTGGCGGTCGCGGTCGCATCGGGGTCAGTGGCGCTGGCGCTGTTCGAGTCGGGACCGCCCGACGGCTCGGACGCCGAAGTGTCGGGCGTCGAAGTGTCGGACGCCGAAGTGTCGGATGCCGAGGTGTCGGCCGCCGAAGTACCGGCGCTCTCGCCGACCGAGGTCATGCCGACCGTGGTGCCGCTGCCGCTGGTCTCGGAGCCGCCGCTGCCGGTGTCCGGACCCGTGGTCGAGTCTGTGGACGTTCCATCGGAGGAGGTGCCCTCGGTCGTGCTGTCGGTGGTGGTCGCGTTGGTGGTGGTCGCGTCGGTGGTGGTCGCGTCGGTGGTGGTCGCGTCGGTGGTGGTCGCGTCGGTGGTGGTCGCGTCGGTGGTGGTCGCGTCGGTGGTGGTCGCGTCGGTGGTGCTCGATCCACCCGCCGGTGCCTCGAGCACCGTCACGATCACCTGATCGCGATCCCACTGGTCGTCGGCGTCCACCGCGAGCACCTCGAAGGTGTAGGCGGTGAGCGGCATCAGATCCGACACGGTGACCGTGGCCCCGTCGGCGCCGTCCAGTGTAGCGGCGGGGCCGGCGATCTGCGTCCACGTGTACGTGATCGCGTCGTCGTCGATCGTGGTGGCGAAGACCTCGACCTCGCTGCCGTCGCCGGGGACCTCGACGTCGGCCGAGGCGGTGACGTCGGGCCTGTCGAGGGCGAGAAACCAGCTGTACAGACCGTCGGGATCCGACGCCGCGCTGTAGTCACGGAACGCGAGGTTGTCGAAGCCGCATCCCTGATCCGAGGGCCACTCGGTGGCGGGAAAGCCCGAGCCGATCGGGTTGATCGCCTGCACCCACGACGAGTGGCCGACGTTGAAGAACATGGTGATGCGGCCGACCGGCCGCGGCTGGCCGACGGCGGCGACACACGCGGGGTACTGCGGGTAGGTCGCGGGGTCGTTGTAGATCGCGGTGTAGTCGACGACGACGCAGGGGTTGAACACGCCCGGCCCGAGGTTGCCGTTGTTGTCGTTCGCGCCGTGGAACACCCACAGCGCGGTGTCCTCGAACCCGCAGGTGACCCCGCCTTGGACCTGGCCGCCGGGCAGCGGCGCGACGGCGGTGAAGCGACGCGGGTTCAGGTCGGTGTACTGGAACACCGCGCGGCCGCCCTGGCTCATCCCGGTGAGGTACATCCGGCGGGGATCGATCGGGTACTCGGCGACGACGAAGTCGAAGAAGTCATCGAGCTGGTCGTAGTCCCACTGGATCTGCGAGAACGGAGGGACGTCGTTCTGCGGCGAGATCATGATGAACGGCCGCAGCGTGTCGTCCCAGTTGTTGGTGCGCATGAGCTGCTGCGGGCCCCACGAGAGGTTGCGGCACAGACCGTCATTGCCGCAGTCGGACGCGGCGCACACATCGACGTTGCCCGGGCACGACGAGACGTCGTCGTACTCGCCGATGCCGGGCAGGAACACCAGCAGCGGCAACAGCTCGTCGTCGCCGAGCTCGTCGAAGTTGCTGGGCAAGTACTCCCAGTAGCCCAGAGGCCACGGGTCGCCGTCGGTGCGGGCGATGCCCCGCAGCTCGCCGGGCGTCAGCACGTCGACGTAGGGGATCTCGGCCTTCGCGACCGTGGCCACGCTGCAGGGGACCAGCACAGCGGCGACGGCGAGGGCGCGACCGAGCTTTGGCGATGTCATGGCCGCGATCATGCCACAGCGCCGGTGGAAGCCGCGCCGAGGTCCAACACGGGCGCCTGACCGGCGGCGATGCACATCCGTGACACACGAGCGGCCCGGGGCCAGTGCCCGTCAACGCCCGGGCTCCGCGACGGTCCGTGCGTCTACGCCCCCAGGTAACCACTCGCCCCGCGACGACGATTTGCTAGAGAACCGGCCCGGGCCCCATGCGCTATCTCTACCTCTTCCTCGGCCTCGCAGCGGTAATAGGCGGCCTGGTCTACGTCAAATTCGAGCAGATTTCGTCGCTCATCGCGATGGGTGAGGCGATGGAGGTGTCGGGGCCGCCGCCCGAGGCGGTGAGCACTGAGCTCGCGTCCGCCCAGCGCTGGGAGTCGAGCTTGCCCGCGGTGGGGACCGTGGCGTCGAGCAAGGGCGTCGCGATCAGCGTCGAGGTCGCCGGTGTGGTGACCGCGATCATGTTCGAGTCGGGGGCGACGGTCGCCAAGGGTGACGTGCTCGCCCAGCTCGACGCGCGCGTCGAGAAGGCGCAGCTGCAGTCGGCGATGGTGCGTCGCGACCTGGCGCTCACCACCGCCAAGCGCGCGCGGGCCCTGGCCGACTCGGGCGCCGAGTCGCAGGCGCAGATCGACGCCGACGAGTCGGCGTGGGAATCCGCCAAGGCCGAGGTCGACGTGCTCCGGGCCCAGATCGCGCGCAAGACCATCCGGGCGCCGTTCGGCGGCAAGCTCGGAATCCGCCAGATCGACATCGGCCAATACGTCAACCCCGGCACGAGCCTCACCACCCTCGAGTCGGTCGAGGGGATCTACGTGGACTTCGATCTGCCCCAGCAGCAAGAGGTCGTCCGCGGCCAGAAGGTGCGCGTCACGGTGGCGGGTCGGCCCGAGTTCGTCGGCGACGGCGAGATCGTCGCGATCTCGCCCACGATCGATGCGGTCTCGCGCAGCCAGGGTATCCGGGCCACGGTCGCGAACGCCGACGACGGCTTCCACCCGGGCATGTTCGTCAACATCGCCGTGCTGGGCTCGGAGCAGCTCGAGGTGGTCGCAGTCCCGCTCACCGCGATCATGTTCGCGACCTACGGTGACTCGGTGTTCATCGTCGAGCCGCCGCCGCCGCCCGAATCCGGCGCCGAGCCGGCGCCGGAGCAGACCGGGCCGAACGGCGAGTCGGTCATGATCGCGCGCCAGCAGTTCGTTCGCCTGGGCGAGCGCCGCGGCGACTACGTCGCGGTGCTCGAGGGCGTGGAGGTCGGTCAGGAGGTCGTCGCTGCGGGCGCGTTCAAGCTGCGCAACAACGCCCCGATCTACGTGGACAACTCCAAGGTGCTCACGGCGCAGCTGTCGCCGCAGCCGAAGAATCGCTGAGGGCGTCATGGCGTTCACCGACCTGTTCATCCGCCGGCCGGTGCTGGCGATCGTCGTCAACCTGGTGATCCTGATCGCCGGACTGCAGGCGATCCGCTCCCTCAACGTCCGCCAGTATCCGCAGCTCGAGAGCGCCACCGTCACGGTGCGCACGGCCTACGTCGGCGCCGACGCCGAGCTGGTCCGCGGCTTCATCACGACGCCGCTCGAGCGCTCGATCGCGGCGGCCGACGGCATCGACTTCATCGAGTCGCAGAGCGTCCAGGGCGTCTCGACGATCAACGTCCGCTTGCAGCTCAACTTCAACGCGAGCGAAGCGCTCGCCGACATCAGCGCCCGCGTCAACCAGGTCCGCGCCGATCTGCCGCCCGAGGCCGAGGTCCCCGCGATCTCGGTCGAGCCCTCGGACGGCCGCGTAGCGGCGATGTACCTGACCTTCGGCTCGACGATCCTCGCGGAGAACCAGGTCACCGACTACCTGCTGCGCGTGGTCCAGCCGCGACTTTCGGCGATCGAGGGCGTGCAGCGGGCGTCGATCGAGGGCAACCGCACCTTCGCGCTGCGGGCGTGGCTCCACCCCGATCGCATGGCCGCGTTCGGCGTCAGCCCGTCGCAGATCCGCGCCGCGCTCGCGGCCAACAACTACCTCGCTGCGGTCGGGCAGACCAAGGGCGCGCTGGTCCAGGTCAACCTCACTGCGGATACCGACGTGGCCACGGTCGAGGACTTCCGCCGCATCGTGATCCGCCGCGCTGGCGACACCGTGGTCCGCCTCGAGGACGTCGCCGACGTCGTCATGGGCGCCGAGGACTACGAGCAGGATGTCCGCTTCTCGGGCACTCGCGCGGTGTTCATGGGCGTTTGGGTCCTGCCCAACGCCAACTCGCTCGACGTCATCGCCCGGGTGCGCGACGAGATGGAATTGATCAAGGCCGAGCTGCCCACCGGCATGCAGGCCGAGATCGCGTTCGACTCCACCAAGTACATCGACAACGCCATCGACGAGGTCGTGCGCACGCTGACCGAGACGGTGCTCATCGTCATCTTGGTGATCTTCCTGTTCCTGGGATCGCTCCGCACGGTGTTGGTGCCGCTCGTCGCGATTCCTGTGTCGCTCATCGGCGCGGTCTTCTTGATGTCGGTGCTGGGCTTCACGCTCAACCTGCTGACGCTGCTGGCGATCGTGCTCGCGGTCGGTCTGGTCGTCGACGACGCGATCGTCGTGGTCGAGAACGTCGAGCGCAACATCCGTGAGGGCAAGACGCCGCACGAGGCCGCCATCCTCGGCGCCCGCGAGCTGGTCGGCCCGATCATCGCGATGACGATCACGCTGGCGGCGGTGTACGCCCCGATCGGCTTCCAGGGCGGCCTCACCGGCGCGCTGTTCCGCGAGTTCGCGTTCACGTTGGCCGGCGCCGTGTTCATCTCCGGCATCGTCGCGCTGACGTTGTCGCCGATGATGTCCGCCAAGCTGCTCAAGGCCGAGCACTCGCAGGGCTGGCTCGCGCGGGCGATCGATCGCGGCTTCGATGCCCTGCGCCGGGCCTACGCCCGCATGCTCGCCGCCACCCTGCGCGCCCGGCCGGCCGTGTACATCGCGTGGGTGCTGTTGTCGCTGCTCACGGTGCCGCTGTACATGTTCTCGCCCGGCGAGCTGGCGCCCAACGAGGACCAGGGCGTGATCTTCGGCGCGCTCGACGTGCCGGCCAACGCGACGCTCGAGCAGGTGACCCACTACAGCGAGCAGGTCGGCGACATCTTCGAGGCCACCCCGGAGTTCGACCACAGCTTCCAGATCACCTTCGCCAGCGGCGGCTTCGGTGGGCTCTTGGTCAAGCCGTGGGACGAGCGCGAGCGGTCGATCTTCCCCATCCAGCACGAGGTCAACGAGAAGCTCTCGGGCATCACCGGCCTGCGCGCGCCCGTGTTCCTGCCCTCGGCGTTGCCGAGCTCGGGCTTCTTCCCGGTCGAGTTCGTGATCGCCTCGACGGCGAGCCACGAAGAGCTCTTGCGCTTCGCCGACCAGATTGTGCAGGAGGCGGGCGAGAGCGGCCAGTTCGCCTTCCCGCCGCTCACCGACGTCCGCATCGACCAGGCCAATACCCGCATCGACATCGACCGCGAGAAGGTCGCGGCGATGGGGCTGACGATGCAGCAGGTCGGCGGCGACGTCGCGGCGATGGTCGGCGGCAACTTCGTCAACCGCTTCGACCTCGACGGTCGTGCCTACAAGGTGATCCCGCAGATCGAGCGGGTCTCGCGGCTCACGCCCGAGCAGCTCATGCAGATCCACGTCACGGGCCCCGACGGCTCGCTGATGCCGCTGTCGGCGGTGGCGACCCTGCACAACGGCGTCGAGCCCCGCACGCTCAATCGCTTCCAGCAACTCAACGCGGTCAAGCTGTCGGGCATCGCCACCCGCTCGCTCGATGGCGGTCTGAAGGTGCTCGAGGACGCGGCGACGCGCATCTTGCCGCCGGGCTACCGCATCGACTACACGGGCGAGTCGCGACAGCTCCGTCAGGAGGCCGGCAAGTTCCTGCCGGCGATGTCGCTGGCGCTGCTGCTCATCTTCTTGGTGCTCGCGGCGCAGTTCAACTCGTTCCGCGATCCCTTCGTGATCCTGGCGGGCTCGGTGCCGCTGGCGATGTTCGGCGCGCTCATCTTCACTTTTCTCAAGTTCGCCGGGCCGCCGGGCATGGATTTCCCGCTCACCGACGGCTGGACGACCACGCTCAACATCTACTCCCAGGTCGGCCTGGTGACGCTGGTGGGCCTGGTGGCGAAGAACGGCATCCTCATCGTCGAGTTCGCCAACGCCCAGCAAGAGCAGGGGCTCTCGAAGCTCGAGGCGGTACAGCAAGCCGCGGTGACGCGACTGCGGCCGATCCTCATGACCACCGTCGCGACCGTCGTCGGCCACTTCCCGCTCACGCTGGTCACCGGCGCGGGCGCGGTGGCGCGCAATTCGATCGGCCTGGTGCTGGTCGGCGGCATGACGATCGGCACGCTGTTCACGCTGTTCGTGGTGCCGTCGGTGTACGTGCTCATCGCGAAGGACCACCGACGCAAGGCCGAGGCGGAGGGCGGGGCGAAGGCCGCGGCCGCGACCGAGGCCGCGAGCGACGTGCCGGTGATCCCCCCGCACGGGTGAGGGCCCCCCGCGCCCCGTGAGGTCCCGCCGGGCTCGTGACACAAACGAAACCTTCGTGGCACGCCGCGGCAACCCGGCCCGTCGATAGTGCGCGCGGCCATGCTCGGCGGTTTCGATCCACGGTCCGAGGCGCTGTTCTTCCAGCGCCGCTACCGCGACGCGACCGTGGCCGCGGTCCTGGCGTTCCTCGGCTGCATCTTCTGGGCGCTGACCCAAGACGGCGCCGAGGAGACCATCGACGTCGAGCTGCAGCCGGAGATCGAGGACTTCGCGGTCCAAGAGGACGAGCCCGAGCCCGAGGAAGAGCCTCCACCGCCGCCGCCGCCGGACGTCGAGGTGAAGGTCACGACCAAGCCCAAGCCCAAGCCGAAGATCGAGCCGCCCAAGCAGAAGCCGCAGGAGGCCGCGACCGAGACCGACAAGGACAAGGTCTACGAGCACCCCGGCGGGCCCACGAGCCCCGGCGGCACGGGCACCAAGCCTGTCGAGGCCGACAAGCCCAAGCCCAAGCCTGCGGCGCCCAAGCCCGCGGTCGAGGCGCCCAAGCCCAAGCCCAAACCGGCGGCGGAGCCGATCGATCCGACCAAGCCTGTCGACCGCCCCGAGAAGGCGTCGATGCCCAAGCCCGATGCGGGCAACAAGCCGCCGGCGTATCCCGAGTCGCTGCGCGATGCCGGCATCACGGGCGAGATCGTCGTGAAGCTGCACGTGCATCGCGACGGCACGATCAAGGGCGCGAAGATCCTGCGCAAGAAGACCAGCGCGACCACCGAGGACGAGAAAGCCGCGGCGGAGAAGGCGTTCGTCGCTGCGGTCATCGCCGCGGTCCGCACCTGGAAGTACGAGCCCGCGAAGCTCGACGGCGAACCGATCTCGATCTGGTTCCCGGTCACCCTGCCTTTCACGCTCACCGGCGGCTGAGCC
>JBBQJI010000044.1:0-59291 GCA_038325765.1 Nannocystales bacterium | reverse complement strand
TGGGGTCGAGCAGCCCTCCGGCCTTCGTCGCCGTGGGCCGCGGTCCGCGACGTGGCCACGCCGCGCTGATCGGACCTCGCGGTGAATCGCAGATCGTCGCCACGCCCCTTCTCGCAGACGCACTGCGCGATCACGGCGAGGGCGACACGATGTGGCTCGATGCGCTGCACCGCGCACTCGGCCATGGCGCACGGCCTCGCGACGAGGACCGCCGCCGCGCCGCACGAGTGCTCGCCGACCAGCGCGAGTACGCGTTGGACGGTCGCTGCTGGACCGTCGCGGTCGATGGCCGCGCGGCCCTGCGCCCCGATCTGCGCCGCCGCTGGTACGGCACCGCGCTCGCGTTGGTCGCGACCTACGCCGTGCAGCGCGGCCTGTGGATCGCCGCCTATGCGCTGTTGGCCTCTTGCGTCGCCGCCGGTTCGGGCGCGGGCGGGTGGATCGCGGCATGGGTCATCGCGCTGGCGTGCACGCTGCCCCTCGACGCGCTCATGGGCCGTCTGTTCGGCGCCCTCGCGCTGTCGCTCGGCGCGTCGATCAAGCACCACGTGTTCGTCCGCATCACCGCCCTCGATCCCGAGGGCGCGCGTCGCCGCAGCGCCGGCGAGGTGCTCGCCCGGGTGCAGGAGAGCCAGGAGATCGAGACCCTCGCGCTCGCCAGCGGACTCGCCTGCGCCACCGCGGTCATCGACGTCGCGATCGTACTGATCGTGTTCGCGAAGGTCGGAAGCCTGCTGCATCTTCAGCTCTTCACCGGGTTCGTGATCGCGCTGTGCGTCGGGTTCGCGAGCCTGCGCCGCCGGGTCTCGGCGTGGAGCGAGCATCGTCTGGCGATGACCGGGACCATGGTCGAGGACGTGCTGCACCACCGTACCCGCGCGGTGCAGCTCGGCGCCGACCATGCCCGCGATCGCGAGGACGAGCAGATGGCCGCACACCACCGACTGGCGCGCCGGATGGACGACGTGCGCAGCCTGCTCCTGGGCGCCGGCTCCCGCGTGTGGCTGGTGGCGGCGGTGCTGGCGATGATTCCGGCAGCGGCTGTCGATCCGTCCCCGATGCGCCTGGCGCTGCTGCTCGGCGGGATCGTGTTCGCCCAGCGCGTCTTGGATCGACTGACCAACTCTGGCGTCGACATCGTCGACACGCTGATCGCCGCAGCGAAGCTACGGACGCTGATCCGCAGCCCGAGCGCGAACGAGCTGACGGGCGACCCGGACCTCGGCGCACGCCTGCCGTTTGGTGACGACCGCCTGGTGCCACGCGGCCGGCCCCTGCTCGAGCTCCAGCACGTCGGCTTCCGCCACGGCGACACCGGCTTCCAGGTGCTCGAGGATTGCAACCTGCGCGTCGATCATGGTGATCGCGTGCTGCTCGAGGGCCGCTCGGGTGGCGGCAAGTCGACGTTGGTGTCGCTTCTCGGCGCGGTCCGCAGCCCGAGGGAGGGCAGCGTGCGGCTCCATGGGCTCGATCTCGAGACCGTCGGCACCGAGGCGTGGCGCGACTCGGTGGTGTGCGTGCCACAATTCCAGCTCAATCACGTGTTCTCCGGCTCCCTCGCCTTCAATCTCCTCATGGGGCGGCGGTGGCCGCCGGCACCGGCCGACATGGCCGAGGCCACCCAGCTGTGCGTCGAGCTCGGGCTGGGCCCGCTGCTCGAGAACATGCCCGCCGGACTCGCGCAGCCGGTCGGCGAGGCCGGCTGGCAGCTGTCCCACGGCGAGCGCATGCGGGTGTTCCTGGCGCGCGCGCTGCTGCAGGGGGGCGATGTGTTCGTGCTCGACGAGAGCCTCTCGGCCCTCGATCCGGAGACCCAGCTGCAGGTGCTCGCATGCATCCAGGCACGCGCGCGCACGGTCGTGCTCAGCGCGCACACCTGAGCGCGGCGTGCCCAGTCTCCCAGGCCGGCGCGCGACGGCCTCAGGGCACGACGCGGACGTAGCCCGCACGTTGGACTGCGGCCGCGTCGTGGGCCTCGTCGACGAAGAAGTTCTGCGTCATCTTGCAGTCCTGCGGCGTCGACCCGAAGCCCTCGCTCGAGACGTGGAACATCTCGCCGCGGAACAGAATGAGGCGATTGAACGCATGCGCGACTCGACCGACCTCTCGCCAGCAGTCGGGGTCGGTGAAGTCGCTGTCGATCCGCGCGACGAGCTCCTCGATGCCGAATCCGGTCTCGCGGAGGATCTCGCCGACGCGGCGGGTGTCGTGGAAGCCGTCGAGTTCGAACCCGATGTGGCGCCAGAATGTCGTGGTGCCACGCACGAGCTCCGGGGGGCACAGCGCCAGGACCCCGGTCCAGTCGAAGCCGTCGTAGTGCAGCCATCCGAGGTGGCGCGCGCCGTCCGGGTAGGCATCGACCTTCTCTGCGTAGTGCCCAGCAGTGATGCAGCGGATCGTGCCTTGTCTGGCCGGCTCGAACTCGAGTGGGAGTCCGAGTGCCTGGGCGATGGCCGGCATCGGGGTCACTCCCAGGGCGCCGGGGAGCTCGGCGATGAGTCCGGTGTAGCCGTCACGGCCGCGGCCGTGCTCGCGGTACTCGAGCTCCAGCGCCTGCCGACGCGCGGCGACGGGATCGCGGTAGAAGCCGTCGACGACGACGAGGCAGCCGCGGCGGCGGGAAACCGGGGCGACATCGGCGAACGCAGAAGTCTCAACGGATGACTGCGACGTCGCGCACCTCGAGTTCGGATCGGGCATGGATCCTGAGGTTGACGCCCCATGTCCACGCCCTGTCGCATCATTCAAGCGCAGTCTCACACGCGCGCTCAGCGGCTTGCGTGAGGCCTGAGCCGCGGGTCGGTCAGTCCGAAACCTGCGGTCGGTCGAGCCCCTGATCCGCGAACGAGCGCGCGTCATCGAGGGGCTCGAGGTGGACGAGCACGGTGGTCAGAGGCGCCGTGGCCCGCAGCGCGGACTCGATGTGCTCGCACAGATCATGGCCGCTCTGCACCGTCCAGTCGCCGGGCACCAGCACGTGCAGGGTCACGAAGCTCCGCGGTCCGGACTCCCAGGTGCGCATCGCGTGCCACTGGATGCCGTCGGTCGCGACGAACCGATTCAGCACGCTCTCGAGCATGGCGCGCCTCTGGGGTGGCACGGCGCGGTCGAGCAGGCCGGTGCCCGCGCGCCGCAGCAGCCGCGTGCCGACCACCATGATCTGAACCGCGACGCCGATGGCCACCAGCGGATCGAGCCACTGCCACCCCGTCAGGCCGACGAGCCCAACACCGACAATCACCGCGGCGGACGTCCACACATCGGTCATCAGGTGCCGGCCGTCGGCCTCGAGGGCGATCGAGGGCGCGCGGGCTCCCGCGCTGAGCAGCACGCGTCCGACGGCCAGGTTCACCGCCGCCGCGACCGCACACACCGCGAGTCCGAGGCCCACCGCCTCGAGGGGTTGGGGCCAGATCAGTCGATGCACCGCGGACACGAGGATGGCGATGGCGGCGACGAGGATCATCATCGCCTCGACGGCACTCGACACCAGCTCCGCCTTGCCGTGACCGAACTGGTGTTCGTCGTCGGCGGGCGCCATCGCCACGCGCAGCGCCACCAACGTGACCACCGCAGCGGCGAGGTTCACCGTCGACTCGAGCGCGTCCGACAGCAGGCCGACGGAGCCCGACAGCAGGTACGCGCCGGTCTTCAGCGCCATCGTCACCAGCGCGGCGGCGATCGAGAGCCACGCATAGCGGGTCAGTGCAGCGCGCTCCAACACCTGTCACCCCACTTTGCATAGGCGATCGCATCGCCGCAAGGATTCGCGCCCGATGGACATCGGCATCCGCTGCGCCCGTGCGCCCGCGCGCGTGCACCGTTGGCGCTTGTCTGCGTGACCGGGCCCACCCCCGCGCCCGCGCCCGATGCCGTGCACTGCGCCGTTCTGCATCGCCGCGGGCGATCTGCGACACTGCGGCCGTGACCGCCCACCGCCCCAACGTGCTCTCGGTGATGACGCCCTTCCCCTACTCGGTGTCGGCCGAGGAGTCGGTCGAGACCGCGAGGGCGATGATGGAACAGCACGACATCCACCACCTGCCCGTGATGCGTGGCGGCGCGCTGTGGGGGATCTTGTCGGCGCGCGACGTCGCGGTGTGCTTCGATCTGCTCGGCGACGCGAAGGCGAGCCTGCCCCCGTCGGTGGCGGTGATCTGCACCCGCGATCCGTACGTGGTCGAGGTCGACGCCGCCCTCGATGCCGTCGCCGACGAGCTCGCCAATCGCCATATCGGCTCGGCCATCGTCACCAAGCACGGCAAGCTCGCCGGCATCGTCACCGTCACCGACGTGTGCCGGGCGCTGGCTGGGCTCCTGCGCGAGCTGGCGCCCAGCACCGTCGGCGACGACGTCGCCTGATCGCGCAGGGCCGGGTCACTGCGGCTGCAGGCCACACGCGCCGCCGATTGTCCGTCGGCGAGGGCGCCGTCGTTCGGCCCGGATCGTCGAGCGAGAGCGCCAGCCACGCTCACGGCCCCATCTCGACCAGGGTCCTGCCACAGCGGCGCCATCGCACGGGGTTCCAGGGTTGAACCTTCTCCCCTGCGCCCCCAGCGAGTCCAGCGCAACTACTCGGGTCGCGTCCAGCGCTGCACCAACAGATCGTTCATCGCTGCACCTTGGGTGTAGCCCGCGACGACCACCGTGTCTCCATCCATCACGATGTCGTTGCCGCCGTCGGGACCATTGCCGGCGCCGTCGAACACGACGCGATCGCCCTCGACGAGGTCGGGGTCGAGCCAAACGACGAAGAGATCGCGGGTGGCCGGGGTGTCGCCGGTGTGCCCGGTGACGGCGATCCCCTCGGCGCTGACGTCGATGCCGAACGCCCGGTCATCGGTGCTCGCGCCGAGCGACCACGCGAGGTCGGGTCCGTCCATGGGGAACGCCTCGACCACCGCGGCCGCATCGCCCCCGGCATCCAGCGTCCAGCCCGCGGCGAAGATCGCCGTCTCGGTGGCAACCACGGCGGCAGCATGGCTCGACGCCCGATCTGCGCCGAACGGGATGGGATCGAACGGGCCGTCGCCGTAGCGACCCGGGCGCATCGCTCGTCGGCCCGGCGCTCGTCGGCCCATCGCCCGTCGGCCCGGCACTCGTCGGCCCGGCGCTCGGATCGCTGCTGGAACTCGCCTCGGCGTCGCACCCGATCGTCAGGCACGAAGCCTCTGCGGGCTCGTCGAAGCAGGCTGAACACAGGAGCACCATCGCGGCCGCACCACCGCACGAGAAATCTCGCATTGATGAAGCGTATCCGAAGCGCGCTGGGGCGTCAGCAGATGCGGGCGTTGGTCGCCCAGCGCTCCGGGAGCGCCATGATACAAGCCGATGCATGGCGCTGACGCTGTCGTTGTCGGGCAAGGTCGTGATCGTCACCGGCGGCGGCCGAGGCATCGGCAAGGCCATCACCGAACGCCTGGTCGAGGCCGGCGCCCACGTGGCGATCGCCAGCCGCAAGTTCGACGCCCTCGAGGCCACCGCTGCCGAACTCGCGCACTTGCCCGGCCGCGTGCTGCCCATCGCGTGCCACGTCGGCCGCGCCGAAGACCTCGCCGATCTCGTCGACACCGTCGAGCGCGAGCTCGGACCGATCGACGGCCTGGTCAACAACAGCGCCACCAACATCGGCCAGGGCCCGTCGCTCGAGGTCGATGCGGCGATGCTCGACAAGATGGTCGACGTCAACGTGAAGGCCGCGCTGCGCCTGGTGCACCGCGTGGTGCCGGGGATGATCGCCCGGGGCAGCGGCGCCATCCTCAACATCGCGTCGATCTCGGGCTTGCAGCCGCAGGCCGGCGGACTGCTCTACAGCTTCACCAAGGCCGGTCTCATCATGCTCACCCGCAGCTGGGCCCGCGAGTTCGGGCCCCAGGGCGTGCGCGTCAACGCCATCGCCCCCGGGCTCATCCAGACCGACCTTAGTGCCTATTATTGGAAGGACCCGGCGCGCATGCGCGAGCTGGTCGGCGATCAGCCGATCGGACGGATCGGCCAGCCGCGCGACATCGGCTTCGCGGCGGCGTGGCTGCTGTCGGACGAGGCGGCGTTCGTGACCGGCCAGGTCATCACCATCGACGGCGGCGCGACGGCCTGAGCGCGCAGCGGTACCCTCGGGGCGATGCCCAACCGCCTCGCCACCTCGACGAGCCCGTACCTGCGCCAGCACCAGGACAACCCGGTCGACTGGTACGAGTGGGGTGACGAGGCGCTCGCCCAGGCGGCCCGTGACGATCGGCCGATCCTGCTGTCGGTGGGCTACAGCGCCTGTCACTGGTGCCACGTGATGGCCCACGAGTCATTCGAGGATCCGACGATCGCCGCGCTGATGAACGCGAGATTCGTGAACATCAAGGTCGACCGCGAGCAACGTCCGGACATCGACGCGATCTACCAGAAGGTGGTGCAGCTGCTCGGACAGGGCGGCGGCTGGCCGCTGACCGTGTTCCTCACCCCGGCCGGCGAACCGTTCTATGGCGGCACCTATTTCCCGCCGCACAGCCGCCAGGGCCGGCCGGGCTTCGGCGACGTGCTGCGGACACTCGCCGATCTGTACGCGGATGACCCGGCGAAGATCGCCGAGCAGGTCGCGTCGTTCCGTGAGGGGCTCACGGCGATCGCGGGCATCGTCGACGACGAGCGCGCGCAGGCCAGCGGGTCACCGGAGCTCGGCACCACCGCGGCCCTCGACGAGGCCGGTCGGCGCCTGCTCGCCCGCATCGACGCGACCTGGGGTGGCTTTGGCCGCGAGCCCAAATTCCCCAATCCCACCGCCCTCGAGATCCTGGCCCAGCTCGCCCGCGGACCCGCGCAGCAGCGCCTCGCGACCGAGGCCGGCAACGCGCTCCGCCTGACGCTCGACAAGATGTACGAGGGCGGGATGCACG
Source organism: Nannocystales bacterium (assembly GCA_038325765.1). Classification (GTDB taxonomy): domain Bacteria; phylum Myxococcota_A; class Polyangia; order Nannocystales; family Nannocystaceae; genus Xiheibacterium. Next base: position 52,404 of record JBBQJI010000044.1, on the reverse strand, counting down.
ATCATCTCCGCGGCGGCTTCGCCCGATACAGCACCGATCGAATGTGGTTGGTGCCGCACTTCGAGAAGATGCTCTACGACAATGCGCAGCTGCTCGCAGTGTATGCCGAGGCGGCGGCGGCGTGGCCCGAGGCCGAGCACCTCGGGCGCGTGGCGGTGTCGCTCGTCGAGTACCTCTGCGTCGAGATGCGCCATCCGTCGGGCACGTTCTTCGCAGCGACCGATGCCGACAGCGAGGGCGAAGAGGGCAAGTATTTCTGCTGGACGCCCGCGGAGATCGACGAGGTCTGCGGCGACGACGGCCCGCTGGTGCGCGAGGTGTATGGCGTCACCGAAGCCGGCAACTTCGAGGTCGGGAACTCCGAAGGCGGCCAGACGATCTTGGCGCTGCCCCGCCCACTGCACGTGCTCGCCGCAGCGCACGGGCTCGACGTCGCCGCGCTGCTCCACCGGCTCGCGCCCGCCCACGAGAAGCTGCTCGCGCGCCGAGCCACGCGGGTGCCACCTGCCCGCGACGACAAGCGGCTGTGCGGCTGGAACGCGCTGCTCGCCTCCGCGCTCGTCCGCGGCGCGCTGGCCTTGGGGCATGATCGGTGGGGCGCGCTGGCCACCGAAGTCTGCACCGCGCTCGTGCGCGATCACATCGATGCCGACGGTCGCGTGCTGCGATCGGCGATGGGCACCCACATCGAGCTGCGTGGCGTGCTCGACGACACAGCGCCGCTGGGCCGCGCCTGCCTCGACGTCCACGAGTGGACTTTGGATCCGGTGTGGCTCCACCGCGCCGCGAGCTTGGCCGCGCACGCCGTCGCGCACCACACCCGCGCCGAGGGCGACGGTTTCTACCTCACCGCCGACGACGCCGAGGTCCTCATCGAGCGCACCGAGAGCCACCACGACGGGCCGCTGCCCTCGGGCGTGGCGGTGATGGTCGAATTGCTCGCGCGCCTCGACGCGGCCGGTCGCGCGGCCGAGGGCACGCGCGCGCTGCTGGAGCGCGTGCTCGACCGCTTCCGGGGCGCGAGCGCCCAACCCTTTGGCTACGCGAGCCTCGTGGCCGCGGCCATGCACGCCGGGCCTGCGGCACACCACGTGAAGCTGCGCGGCGCCGACCCTGCGCGCTGGCACCCCCTGCGCGCCCGGCTGGCCCGCGCGCGGCTCGAGCGGCCGCTGGCGTTGTCGTGGTCGTTCGAGCCCGCGGCCCGCACTGCCGCGATCGTGTGCGGCCACCTCACCTGCACGGCGCCGCTGACCGACGACGACGCGGTGCTGGCGGCGCTGGGCTGAGTCGCACTGCCCGCGCGGGCGAAATCTCTGCGGTCCGTGATCGTGCAGGGGGCCGGCAACACTACCGGATCATGACCGCCGAGCTGCTACGCTGGATTTCCATGTATCGCTTACTTCGATTGGGTCTGGCTGCCCCTGGCACGCTCACGCTCGCGCTCGCGCTCGTGCCCACCGTCGCGCTGGCCGAGGGCGAGCCTTGCACCCGCGACCCCGAGTGCGTGGCCGCCGAGATCTGCCTCGATGGCGCCTGCGCCGCGGCCGAGCAGAGCCTGCCCACATGCACGATCGACGACGACTGCGGCAACCCCGACGAGGCCTGTGCCGACGGCGTCTGCAAGCACGAGGGCGTGGCGTGCCGCAACCCGGCGGGCGCGTGCTGGGTCGAGGCCCAATCCGGCAGCTGCGACTGCGCCAACGGTGAGGGCGCAGGTTGGAGCGGCGGCTTCGACCCCGACAACCCGCCCGAGCCCAAGACCGACGCCCAGCTGCAGATCGAGTGCACCGCGGAGCTCGTCGACAACTGCGGTGAGACGGCGCCGATGCTCCCCGACTCCTGCACGGGCGACGTGCTCACCACGTGCGAGGCCGTCGTGGCCCACTCCAACGCGATCGCCGAACTGTGCGACATCGACGTGCCGGACGTGAACATCGCCCAGGTCGGCGCCTGTTGCGACGACTTCGACGCGATGGCGGAGTATCGCGACTGCGTGCTCGCGGTCGAGCTCGGCGACGCGTGCCCCCTCGACGAAGTCGAGATGTGCGGGGGCGGTGGGGCCACGGGCGGCGTCGACGACGGCGAGCAGGCCGGCGGAAAGGACGACGACGACGCGGCGACCAAGGGCGGGTGCCGGATCTCGGACGGCGCGCCGCCCCTTTGCACCGCCGCCCTGCTCGTGCTCGTCGCCGCGACCCGGCGGCGACGCGCACGAGCAGCCGCGGCGTGAGGACGCGGCTGCGGCTCAGGCGATCGGCAGGACCAAGCGCGACTCGGCCTCGATCCGGAGTTCGGTGCCGTCCATGTCGACGAGCGCGAGGAACACGGACCGCAGCATCATGCCGGGTCGCCCCAGGACACAGCGCCACATCCGGTTGTGCTTGCCATCGCCATGGCCCACGTCGCCGACCACCGGGTGGCGCAGGTGCGCGAAGTGGCGCCGGATCTGGTGCGTCCGTCCGGTCCGCGGCCGCACGTCCATCAAGGCATAGCGCGACGTCGGATAGCGACCGACGGCGATCGGCAGCTCGACGACACCCGCGCGCCGATACTCGGTGACGGCGTCGTACGCCGGCGCGTTGGCATCCTCGGCCAGCGGATAGTCGACGACGCCGTGCGCGTCGGGCCAGCCGCGGACGATGGCGAGGTAGCGCTTGTCGATGGTGTGGGCGGCGAACTGCGCCGCCACGTGGCGCGCTGCGTCGGCGTCGAGGGCGAACACCAGCACGCCCGAGGTCGCGCGATCCAGGCGATGCAGCGGGTGCACGCGCTGGCCGATCTGGTCGCGCAGCCGCTGCAGCACCGGCTCGCCGTCGCGGCACCACTCGCTGCGGTGCACGACCATTCCCGCGGGCTTGTCGACGGCGACGAGGCGGTCGCAGCGGTGGAGGATCGAGAGCGGCGGCGTCACCATGCGAGACTCAGCGGCCGTCAGGCTCGAGGAAGCAGCCGGGGTTCTCGGGCGCACAGACCAAGGTGCCGCGGACGCCACAGCCGTCGATGCGCCACCGCGACGCGTCGCCGAGACTGGCCATCTCGACGTCGAGCTCGCCTGGGGGACAACCGGTGAGCCGCACAGCGGTGTCGCGGGCGCGCCGGGTCTCCGCCCGCGACCACACGATGGAAGCGCAGAGCGCGAGGATGACCGCACCGAGAGCGAGCGGGCCGAGCACGCGCCGGCCGGCGCGTCCCATCCCGCGCCCGACCTGTTGTCCGACCTGGCTGGACTGACCTTCACGCGCTGGCATCGTCGAGCGCCGAGCGTAGCACCCCTGAGGATACGCGGCCGGACAGTCGAGCCTCGAGATGCTACGTTCTGCGCCCTTCCATGGAACCGCAAGACGCCCCGAACGACGAGCTCCACCGCATCCGCCACAGCCTAGCGCACGTGCTCGCGCAGGCGGTGTTGACCATGCGCCCGGGCTCGACGCTTGGCTTTGGTCCGGCGATCGACGACGGCTTCTACTACGACTTCATCCTGTCCGCGCCGCTGTCCGAGGACGACTTCGTCGAGCTCGAGAAGCGCATGCGGCACATCATCAAGCAGGGCCAGAAGTTCGAGCACGAGGAGCTCCCGGCAACCGAGGCGCTCGCCCGCATCGACGGCATGAACGAGCCGTACAAGCGCGAGTACGCCGCCGAGCTGATCGAGAAGAAGGGCCTGAGTTCGCTCAGCTTCTATCGCAACGGCGCCTTCCTCGACATGTGCGAGGGCCCCCACGTCGAGAACACGCGCAAGATCCCGACCGACTGTTTCAAGCTGCGCAGCATCGCCGGCGCCTATTGGCGGGGCGACTCGAAGAACGCGATGATGACCCGCCTCTATGCGTGGGCGTATACCGACAAGGCCGAGCTCGACACCCACGTCAGGGCCTACCACGACGCCCTGGCGCGCGATCACAAGAAGCTCGGCCGCGAGCTCGAGATCTTCGCCATCGACGAGGAGATCGGCAAGGGGCTGCCCCTGTGGCTGCCCAACGGCACGGTGCTCCGCGACGAACTCGAGAAGCTCGCCAAGGAGCTCGAGTGGAAGGGCGGCTACGTGCGCGTCGCCACGCCGCACCTCACCCGCGCCGAACTCTACTACAAGACCGGCCACCTGCCCTACTACGCGTCGCACATGTATCCGGTGATGGAGCTGCGCGAGCAGGTCGACGGCGAGACGGTGGTCAAGGAGTCGTACTACCTGCGGCCGATGAACTGCCCGCATCACCACCGGGTGTTCGCGACGCGCAAGCGCAGCTACCGCGAGCTGCCACTGCGGCTCGCCGAGTACGGTCAGGTCTATCGCTTCGAAGACGCCGGCGCCCTGTCGGGTCTGCTGCGGGTCCGCGGCATGTGCATGAACGACGCCCACATCTATTGCACCCCGGAGCAGGCCCGCGGCGAGTTCCTCGCGGTGATGGACCTGCACCGCGTGTGCTACGAGATCCTGGGCCTGACGGACTACTACATGCGGTTCTCCACCTGGGATCCCGAGGATCCCAAGGGCAAGGAGAAGTACATCGACGATCCCGAGGGCTGGGAGCGGGCACAGAACATCGTGCGCGAGGCCATGGAGCAGAGCGGGGTGCGCTTCGTCGAGGGCAAGGGCGAGGCTGCGTTCTACGGCCCGAAGATCGACGTGCAGTTCAAGACCGTCACCGGCCGCGAGGAGACCGCGAGCACCAACCAGCTCGACTTCGGCGTCGGCAAGCGCCTGGGCCTCAACTACATCGGTGCCGACAACAAAGAGCATACGCCGTACATCATCCATCGCGCGCCACTGGGCACCCACGAGCGCTTCATCGCGTTCCTCATCGAGCACTATGCCGGCGCCTTCCCCACCTGGCTCGCGCCGGTGCAGGTGCGCGTGGTGCCCGTCGCCGAGGCGTTCAACGAGTACGGCGCCAAGCTGGTCGCGGCGCTGCGCGAGAAGTACGTCCGCGCCGAGATCGACACCTCGAGCGAGACCCTCAACAAGAAGGTCCGCAACGCCGTCACCGAGAAGATCCCCAACGTGCTGGTGGTCGGCGAGCGCGAGAGCACCGAGGGTACCGTGACGCTGCGCCGCTACGGCGAGCAGCGGCAAGAGGGCATGAGCTTCGAGGCGTTCGAACGCCGCGTACACGCGGCGATCAGCACGCGCAGCCGCACGCTCCCGGACTGATCTTGCGCCGGCGCGCCTGCGGAGGCCCTACCCCACCACCAACAGACCCGACCGCAAGCCGCCGCGCACGAAGTCGAGCACCTGGGCTCGGGCGGCGGCCGGCTCTAGCTCGAGTTCCTCGGCCCACGCGTCGATCGCCGCCGCCAGCGGCTGGTGATCGCGCAGGCAGGTGACCAACACCGCGGCCGTGTCGCTGAGCTCTTGATCGACACCCGCGCCGCGCTCGAAGCGGACCCACACGCGGGAATCTGCAGCCGCGGAAAGCGACTGATCGTGCACCAGCCGCGCCGCGGCACAGGGGCGCACGGCAGCGGCGAGCAGCGCCGCGTCGGTCGCCGCCGACCAACGCACCGCGTCGACCCCGTGCTCGAGATGGGCGCGGGTGTAGCCGCCCAAACTGGCGGGCTCGACGACGAAACCCACGCCTGGCGCGGTCGCGACGCGCACGAACAGCAGCACGTGGCGCACGCGAAGGACCTGCTGCGCGGCGAGGTGGCGGCGATAGACGGCGTAGCGCGCCGCATACTCGGCCCCCAGGCCGCGATCGTGCAGCGACGCATAGCCGATCGATTGCTCGGCGGCGCCATGGCCCGGGGTCGCGATCAGGCACACGTCGAGCCGGCCGCTGTCGAGCGCGGCCCCGACCATCCCCGCGAGTTCGGACGGTCGCAGCTCGGGCGTATCGAAGAGCACCCACGCACGACCATCGTCGGCGAGCAACCCGTCGAGCTGGCCGATCAGGCGCTTCGCGAGCTCGTCGCCGCGGGCGCCTCCGTGCAAGAAGGTCACGCTGCCGACGTCGCTGGGTCGGGCGACATAGGCGGGTTGGCTCACCACCGCGTCGAACCGCCGCCCGGCGACGGGCGCACCGAGATCGCCCTGGACCCACGTGCACTGCAGTCCGTTGAGCCGACCATTGAAGCGGGCGTAGTCGAGCGCGCGCGGATCGATGTCGGTGCCGACCACCTGTTCGACGCCGTGGGCACGGGCGAGCAGCGCCAGCGATCCCGCGCCGCAGCCGATGTCGAGTAGGCTCGCGATGCCATCGAACGCCAGACAGTGGGCGAGCTCGTCGGTGGTCTGGCCGGGACCCATGACCGGATCGGCGCCGTGGATGTCATCCGACGCGATCCACAGCCCGCGGTACGGCATCACGCGGATCGCAGCCCGCACGCGATCGGCCACGCGCACGAGGGCCCCGGTCCGCTCCAGGGCACCGAGCGCGTGGCCACCCAGGGCCGCCTCGAGCGCCGCATAGGGGACCTCGGCGCCGTAGACGAGCACTGCGGTGATCCGCGCAGCTGCGTCGTCGCGGGCGTGCAGCGCGTAGAGCACCGCCGGCAGGCGCACGGCATCGAGCTGACGCGGCGCGATGGCCTCGCACTGGGCCACGCAGCGCTCGTCGAAGCCGGCCGCGACGAACGCCCCGCGGATCGCCGCGACATCATCGTCGCCGAGCGCGGCGAGCAAGCTGGCACAGGCGGCGGTGTCCATGCCCGCGAGAGTACCGGGAACGCCACGCGGGGCTCCATCCGGACGGACCAAGGTACGGATGGAGGCCCCCGCGCGGTTCCAGCCAAGGGCAATCAGAATCGGCCGCGGACGGTGATCCCGGCGTAGCGACCGGTGATCTCGGGCGCGAAGGCGAGGCCCGAGGCCCGCTTTTTCTTGGCCACGCCGACCGCGACCAGCGTGATGCCAGCGACGGCGAGCACCGGCGCCGTCACGGCACCGGCGATGAGCAAGGTGTTCATCATGCGGCCGCGGCGATCGATGCGATCGCGCTGCTCGGGCGTGTAGCCGGGCAGCTTCTGATCGGCGCGGGCACGCTTGCCGTTCACCGCACCGACGCCGATCATCGCGGTTGCGCCGACGCCGAGGGCGACCAGCACCGCGCCGGTGGCGATGAGCGTGGTGCCGGGCGGACGCGGATCGTCGGTCGAGAACGCGCCGCGACCCGACGAACCGGCGCCACGGGCAGGCTCGGCCGCCGCGGGCTCGGCCGCCGTCGGCTCGGCCGCCGCAGGCTCGGTCGCCGCAGGTTGGGCGGGCCCGCTGCCCGCCGCCTTCCGCCGTCCGCCAGACTCGGCGTGCGCGAGCGCCTCCTTCATCACGAAGCGGGCCTCGACCACCGCCTCGGGGATGTTCGTCGATGCGTGGGTGTCGCGATACGTCTTGAAGTAGCCGTAGTACGCGTTCATGCCGGCCCGCAGCATCGCGACGTCGCCGCCGCGCTCGTACGCCGCCCGGTACGCGGCCATCGTGTCGAGCACGAGCGACGCCCGGATCGTGCGATTCGCCGGCGACTCGGCCACCCGGCCGAGCAGCGCCTCGAAGGTCTTGGCTGCGGCCGCGAAGTCCTGCCGATCCCAGGCCTGTTTGCCCGCGGTGTAGCGGGTGGCGTCGGCGCGCTCGAGCTGGGCGGTCTGGGTGCGCAGGGTCCCTGCGGCCTGCGCCGCGCCCGGCAACACCAGGCTCGCCGCGACGACGGCCGCGACGAGCCACTGCCGCGCGGGGCGGAGACGATGCATGCGTCGCATGGCGCTCAGTTCTCCCCGTCGCAGGTGACGACGTCCGCGGCGCCGACGGGCACCGCGTCGGTGCAGTGCTCGCCCTCCCAGATGTCGTCGCACGAGGCGTTCTCGCACTGGAGCGCGCCATCGTCGGAGCAGCTACCGCCGGCGTCGCTCTTGGACTTGCACACCCCCTCGAGGCAGTACAGATCGCGGGCGCAGCGGCCGACGTCGATGGTGCCGTCGTTCTCGTCGCACTCGTCGTCCTCGCCGCCACCGGTGCGACACATCGGGTTCGCGATCGCATCGTCCGACACGTCCTCGCACACCCCCGACAGGCACCAGTTGCCGCCACCGTGCTCGCCCGGCACACATTCGACGCCGTTGCCGAGCAACGCCGTGCGACATACCCGACCGCTGTTGCTGGTGATGCAGCCGATCGTCGTCGACGGGTTGCACTCGCGGTCGCCCTCGCATGCCTGGTTCGCGTTGACCACGATCTCGCACTGGCCTGTACCACCGATCTCGCAGTACAGCCCGGCCTGGCACTCGTTCTCGGCCGTGCAGTCGGTGCCCATCGCGCGGTCGCTGCGACAGCTGCCTTCGGTGCAGTGCATCGCGTCGACGCAGTCGCGGTCGGAGTCGCAGCGGTCACCGTTGGTGTCGCCGCGGTCGCCACAGTACGTGTAGGTGCCATCCTCGATGTCGACCGGGATGCAGCTCTCGCCCTCGGGGCACGCCGAGTCGTCGCTGCAGTCGTAGCTGGTGGTGCAGAAGGCGACGCAGGTCTCGCTGAACGGATCGCAGCTCAGGTGCTCGAGGCACGGCAGCGACTCGCTGCCCGCGTCGGGCTGGTCGGAATCGTCGAACTCGCAGTGATCGCCCTCGTCGCCCCGCAGCGCGCAGCGACCGGTCGAGATGTCGCAGAACAGGCCCTGGTCGCACTTGTCGTCGGCCTCGCAGAACTCGTCGACGAGCCCCTTGTCGACGCACACGAACGTGCCGTCGACCTGCTCGCACGAGGCACCGGCCTCGCACTCGATGTCGAAGCCGACCAGCGCGAGCGCCTCGCTGCAGGGCTCGCCGACCGCTTGGATGCCGATGAACAGATTGCGCAGATCACAGGGGTTGCGCGACGGATCGCCCGCCGGCGAGCAGAACCCGCCATCGAACGGCTGGGGACACTGCTGCTGGTCGATCACGTCGCGGCACGCAGCAGCGGCATCGGCGTTGGACGTCGAGCGATCGAGCCGGACGCCAAAGCCCAGCGTATACAGCAGATCGCCGCGCTGGAGCTCCGGCGTGTCGTCGTTCGAGTACAGCTGCTCGACGAAACGCTCGGTGCAATCGGCGGCGTCGACGGTGAAGGGTCCGAGCCGGTAGTCGCGCTCGCCGTCGGAGCAGCACTCGAATTCCCAGCCGCACAGCGCGGCGATGAGCGGCTCGAGATCGTCGCCGCTGCCGGGGCCGTCGGTGTCGTCGCCATCGTCGCCGGTGGTGTCGGGGTCCGTGGCGCCGTCGTCGTCCTGTGTCGGGTTGGTGGCGTCGGTTGCGTCGCCGCCGCTGTCGGGGTCGACGTCGGTCGCCGAGGAGTCGGCGACCGTGCCCCCGCTCAGATCCTCGAGGGGCTCTTCCTTCTCGTAGCAACTGGTGGCCGCCAGCATCGCGAACGACACGAAGAGCACACGGCGCGTGCAAGGGGTCTGGTGTGGGTCCGTCACGCATCATCGAACGCCGGACCGACGCCGCCGATTCAACCGTTCTCGCGGCGCCGGAGCGCCCAGGGTGGGGATCGACGTGCTCGAGTCGAGCAATGCGACCACACCGCGCCGCGACACCGCGACCGCGCAACGTTGCTCGCCACTTTGCCTGCGACCGCACCTGCCACCTCGCCTGCCAGCTTGCCCCGTCGATGCGACGCGCCCGGCGGCGGCACGGGCGGGCATCGACTGGCGCTGCGTCCATGCGCGTGTCGAGCAACGCCCGTGCCCGAGTTGGGCAGCGGGCAGCCCGAAGAAACTTTCGTCAGGGCGCCGAATTTCGGGCCGAAGGCCCGACTCCGCGGGATCGCGCCGGCCGCCGGTCCCGCTTGTTAGACTCGAAAGGTGGGTGGTCCCGCGCGTGGAGTCTCGGGATGACCGTGCCGAGACTCGGCCCTGTCCTGCTGCTCGCGACCGTGGCGTGCTCGCCGGTGCCCGAGCCGCAGTGGCTGCTGGGCGAGCCCGAGCTGCTCGCGCTGCGGCTCGAGGTCGTCGCCGAGGGTGAGGCGAGCGCACCAGTCGCGTCGCCGCCCGCCGATCGGCGGCGCTCCGAGATGCTGCCCGGCGACACGGCGCTGCTGCGTCCATGGGTCACGGGGGCGACACAGGTGTTCGCGGAGGAGACGCTCGATCTGGCGTACTTCGCCTGCTACGCGACCTATTGTCCGTCCGCGGTGCGGAGCGCGAGCGCCATGGAGCCCTGCGGCGACACGGTGGATCTGCGATCACCGGTGTGCTTCATCGGTCGCGGCAGCGGCGTCGAGTTCACGCTGCCGACCGAAGGACTCCAGGCCCTCTTCGCGGGGCTGACCGAGATCATGGCGGTCGGTGGGCTGCCCGGCGTCGGCGACACCGACGCATGCATCGCTGCGGTGCGCGCCCAGCCCTTCGGGGAGCTCGGCGACTGCATGCTGCTCACGCGATACGTCGCCGTCGGCCCGCGGTGGGTGGTGACGCTGCTGCAGGCGGCCGACGACGGCGAGGAGCTCGGCGGCGTCGACACCGACGACGACGCCGACTCCGGTACCGACACCGACGACGATCGATTCGTTCCGCCGCCCGAGGTCTACTTCGAGTGGCCGAACTTCAGCCCGGAGGCCGAGCGCTTCGTGATGGTGGTGACCCGTCGCGGCTCGTCCCGGGCCTGGGATCTGCGCGCGGGCGATCGAATCGCGGTGCGTGCACGCGATCGCGTCGCGCTGCAGATGCACCCCGACCCCCGTGACTCCCAGCGCTACGCCACCAGCATCGACGACGACGGCCAGGTGGTGCGATTCGAGGAGCTCGTGACGCAGCTGTGGTTTGCCAACCACCCAGCCGTGGGGCTCGAGGAGGAAGCGGCCGTGGCGCCCGTGATCGACTTCGAGGTCCCGGGCGATGTCCCCGAACTCCGCCTCGACGTGCGGCTCGACGATGGCCGCGGTGGCGTGGGTTGGGCGTCCTTGCACTTCGAGGTCGATGCCACGCGCTGAGCGCTGGCTGGGTGCGATCGCGGCAGCCCTGGCCCTCCTCGCGATCCCGACCGCGGCGATCGCTGCAGCCCCCGCCGCGACGGCGCCGCGCGACGTGACGGTGACCGGATCGCTGCGGCGGCGGGGTGATCGCGTCGCCGTGCCGGGCGCGCGCGTGCTCGTGGCGGCCGAACCATCGTCGCGCGAGCCCGGCGAGGTCCCCCGCCACGCCCACCTCCGCGAACAGGACGATCCGGCGTGGGTCCGCAGCACCACAGCCGACGACGACGGCGGCTTCTCCCTCGACGGCGTCCCGGCTGGCCGCGCGCGACTCGTCGTGATCGCCGACGGCTTCTTGCGCACCGAGTTGGTGATCGACACGACCGCGCGGCTGCGGCCGGTGTTCATCGAGCCCAGAAGCGAGGGCGAGTTCCGCACCATCGTGGGGCAACGCAGCAGCAACCCTGCCCCGGCCGCTGCGGCGACGACGATGACGGCGCAGGAGATCGCGACGGTGCCGGGCAGCCAGGGCGATCCCCTGCGCGCCGTCCAGAGCCTGCCGGGCGTGGCGCGCACGCCAGCCGGGTTGGGCCTGCTCATCCTCCGCGGCGCATCGCCGTCGCAATCGAAGGTCTACTACGGCGAGCATCCGCTGCCCCGAGCGTTCCACACCCTCGGCTTCACCAGTGTGCTGCAGGCCGACGTGCTCGCTGGTCTCGAGGTGCAGGCCGGCAACTTCTCGTCGCGGTGGGGCAACGCCGCCGGCGGGGTCGTGTTGCTCGAACCGCGTCGGGGTCGCACTGACGGCGTGCACGGCCTGGCCAAGGTCGATCTGCTATCGGCCGCGGCCCTCGTCGAGGGTCCGATCCGCCGCGGCAGCTTCATGATCGCGGCGCAGCGCGGCTACGTCGATGCTGTGCTTCGCGTCGCCGAGCGCGTCGACCCGACCGTGGCCTTCGCGCTCCCGCGATACTTCGACTACCAAGCCCAATACGATCTCGTCCGCGGCGGCAACGAGCTCACCGTGCGCTGGATCGGATCCGGCGACCGCTGGACGATTCGCTACCTCTCCGCCGAGGGCGAGCGTACGACCGCCGCGGATCTCCGCGATCAGTTCCACCGCGGCGAGGTCGTGGTGCGCAGACGCCATGGGCCCTGGCGGCTGCTGCTCACGCCCGCCGTGCGCGTCGATCTGGCCCGCACGACCAGCGATTTCTCCTCGGATCGCCGCCGCGCGGTGGTCCCGTCGTGGCGCGCCGAGATGGAGCGCGCCATCACCCGCTACGCGTCGATCACCGTGGGCACCGACGGAAGCGTGTCGCCGTATACCTTGCGATCGGACACCACGGCCAACAGGCAGAGTCCGGGCGGGTCCTTCGAGGCCGACGGTGTCGATGCCATCGTGGGCGCATACGCCTGGGCGACCGTGCGCGCCGGCAACGTCACGCTATGGCCGGGGCTGCGGGTGTCGTCCTTCGCACGCGTCACCAGCGCGGGCGAACGCCGCCGTACTCGCCACCGGTTCGCCATCGATCCTCGCCTCATCGCCCGCTGGGATTTGGCGCGTCGCTGGGCGCTGCGCGGTGGCGCCGGGCTCTACGCCCAGCCCGATGCCCCGTTCGGATCCGGCAGCGACGGCATCATCACCGGCAACGAGGGTTTCGGCGCCGGCCGGGTGCTGCTGCCGGCGACGGTCCGCTTCGCGCTCGATCCCGGCGTCGGCGTCGGCTCGACCGATCCCACCCCCGATCCGATCCAATCGGTGCAGGTCAGCGGTGGCGCGACGTTCACCGGCGATCGTGGCCTCACCATCGACGGCACCGCGTTCGTGCGCATCCTCGACGAGCCGCGCACCGTCGCGCAGAGCCTGGGCAGCGGGCAGACGAGCGCCATCTACACCCTCGAGACCGTCTCGCGCACGTGGGGCGCCGAGCTGCTCGTGCGGCAGCGGATCGGCAAGCGGTTCTACGGCTGGATCGGCTACACCTGGATGCGCAACGAATTCGGCAACCAGTTCCGCGGCCTGACCGCCCGCGAGTACATCCCCAGCGCGTTCGATCAGCGCCACAACCTGGTGGTGCTCGCCAGCGCCGAGTTGCCGCAGCACTTCCGGCTCGGTGGCCGCTTCCGGCTCGTCACCGGCTCGCCGTACACGCCGGTCGTTGGCACGGTACTCGGCGACTTCGGCTACTTCCCGCTGTACGGCGAGCAGAACTCGCGCCGCTTCCCCACGTTCCACCAACTCGACATCCGCCTCGACAGGCGCTGGTATCTGCGCCGCGCCACCGTGGCCGCGTACGCCGACGTGCAGAACGTCTACAACCGCGCGAACGTCGAGGCGCTGGTCTACGCGACCGACTACCGCAGCATCCTGAGTAGTGTGGGGTTGCCGATCTTCCCCAGCATCGGCGTGCGCGTGGACTGGTGAACCGCGCTCGCCCTGACCAACACGAGGTGGTGCAGAGCTCAGTCCTTCTGGGGGACCGGCCCGGTCCCCCTTCCCCCTCCCAATCGCTGTCGCTCTCTCAGGTCTTGGGTGACTCGACGCGGCCCATGAACAGGATCATCCCAGTCTGCGAATCGCGGATGAGGTAGAGAAACGGCCGGTCGAGCACGAACGGGATCGGCTCTTCGGTCGGACGTGCGGACCCGGCCCGCATGCCCGCCGCAGTGGCGGCCGCCGCCTCGGTGCCCTTCTCGTCGACCGCGATGAAGGCCTTGTGGAACGCCTCGGCGAGCTGGATCTGCTCGGATGCGGGTGCGATGCCCGTGAAGTCCGCGGCGCTGCTGAAGGGCGTGCGCAGGCCGAGCGCACCGAGCATCTGCGACAGTCGTACCGGCTCGCCCGGCTCGATCGTGAACTTCGGGATCTGCAGATCGAGGCGCCGCCAGTCGTTGCCCGCGAGCCAACCCCGCACCTTGGCCTCGCTGAGACCGGCCTCGACCGCGCGGAGTCCGTCGGCCGCGTCGGGGCGCACGAACGTCATCGCGAAGGGTCCGCCTTCGTAGGGCAGTTCGGCCCACTGGATGCCGTCGGCTGCGGCCGCACCGCTACGCACGCGCCTCTCCGCGCGCATGAACTGGGCCGTGGTCTTGCCGCCTGGCGCGAGGAAATCGCCCGGCTTGGTCGCGCGCTCGGCGAAGGGCTCCGCCCAACTCGCCTTCATGTAGATCGCGTTGACCAACACGAGCCGCGTGCTGCCATCGACGCCGCCTTGGGGCACGAGATCGCGGATGCGATCGCGCGTGCGCTCGGCGACCCACCCGTTGATGCGCACGCGGGCGGCCTCGTGCGCGGTCTTGAAGTCGACCGGGTCGAGGGGGGCTTTGAAGACACGCTCGGTGAGGGCGAGGTATGACGGATCGAACGGCGTGCTGCGCTCACCGAAGAGGCGGTTGGCCACGCCGAGCTCGAGGCCTTCGCGCGTCGACTGCCACCTCTGCATCACGTCGGCGAGCCCGGCGTGGATGTGCTCGGGCTCGCCCTCGAGATGGAAGACGCGGGCGAGCTCGGCGGCCGTCTCCCCACGCGCACCCGCGTGCACCATCGCGAACGCGAGCGCGATCGAGGCGGGCGAATACACCAGGTTGCCGCGGGTGTTGCCGAGCTGCGCGTAGAAGTCGAAGGCGAACTGGTCGATGCGGGTGGCGATGTCCATGGCGTGCTCTTCGTCGACAGGCTCGGGCGGCGACGTGGGCCCGGGCGGCGACGTGGGCCCGGGCGGCGGCGTGGCTGGATCGTTCGTGGTCGGCGGTGTCGGCTCGGGTGCACCGACGCCGGTGTCGCTCGAGCGCGGGGCGCCGTCACGGCCGGATCCGCTGCAACCGACGGCGACGCTGGCGAGCAGGCCACCGAGCAGGTGACGGCGGTGGAGGGGAGGCATGCAGGAGTGACGCATCGGGTGTCTGCGCTGCAACGCACGCACGGGGGTGGGCGGTCTGCCGGTTCGGTCGACTCGGAGGGTACCCGCGGTGGGGCGCGGTTGGATCGGGTCGCGCCCCTCCCCGCTAGTCCGGCTCCGCCAGGACCCGATCGATGATCGGCTGCGGATCCACGAACACCGGATACAGCTCCCCTAGGTCATAGTGATCCCCGCGCTCGAACAACCCGCCGCAGATCCGATCGAGGCTGCACTGCCGGCACACGTCGGCCTTGGGGTGGCGGAAGTCGGTCTGGCGCACGGTGCCCTTGGCGTCGAGGAAGTGCACGATGCGCTCCTCGCCCTTGATGATCTTGCGGCTCTCGGTGCTGCAGTGGGCGAACTCGGCCATGTAGCACAGCGGCACCCGCTCGACGCGGAAGCTGCGGGCCGTGCGCTGCAGGTAGCGCATCGCCCGGGCCAGCGAGAGCTCGAAGTCGGCCAGGCGCGGCGCGGTGTCGCGATTGGTCTCGGCGCGCCCCATCGACGGATCGAGATTGTTCCACACGAAGTGGCGGATGAACTCGAACCGCTTCGTCAACGCGATCACGGTCTCGTCGAGGTGATCGGCGTTATAGGTGTTGATGACGGTGTTGATGTTCACCGTCGCCCCAACCGCGCCGAGCTGCTCGAGCGCGCGCATGGCCAGGGCGAAGCTGCCCTTGACGCCGGTGAGGAAGTCCTCGAGCTCGGCCCGCGCGGTGTGGATGCTGACGTGGAAGCACTCCACGCCAGCGTCACGGTAGCGCGCCGCGAGGCCGTCTCTTGCCAGCTGCGAGCCGTTGGTGATCATCCGGACATGGAGGCCGCGCGAGGTGGCGTACTGCGCGATCTCGGGGACGATCGGCGACAGCGACGGCTCGCCGCCGGTGAGGATCACGCCGAAGTAGCCGCGGGCGACGAAGTCGTCGACCTGGCGCTGCGCCGTCGGCAGATCCAGCATGTAGCCCGACGCGGGGTTCGAGCAGAACCGGCAGTACTGGTTGCAGCCACGGACGAGCTGCATGTAGCCGAGGTTCGCCACACGGGCGATCTTGCTACTTCCAGCAGGAGTAGTCGACCGTGGCGGTCTGCTTCTTCGTCGTGCCCTTGGCGCCGCCCACACCCGGGGTCGTGACCGATACGTCGATGCGGGTCACGTTGCCCTTGGCGTCGTAGCGATACGCGAACTTGCGGTCGATGGTGCCGTCGCCGCCCGTGTCCTCGGACAGGCCCTTGATGCGGCCGTCCTTGTCGTAGGACAGCGCCACCTCGTCGCCGCCTTCGCCCTTGACCGCGGCCTTGGTGACGCGGCCGTCCTTCACCGTCGCGTCGACGTTGGCGCGCGGCGCGGCGATCGGGAATCCGGGCTCGAGCCCCGCGAAGAGGCCGAGCTCGATCATCGTCATCTGGCGGTTCCCGCCGTTCGCCTCGGTGGCCGTCACCTTCGCGGTGGCGAGGTTGGTGCCGTCCTCGAGCACGGGCTCGATGCGAAGGTCGGTCTTCTGATTGCAGTCGAGATCGATCGAGATCCGCGTGGTGTGTCCCTCCTTGCGATCGAACTTGCTGCACACGTCGACCTTGCCGTCGCCGTCGGCGTCGGTGCGCACGGTGCCGCCGGCATCGGTATATTTGAAGCGCAGGATCGGCCCGCCCTTGTAACTGAGCTTGCACGGACCCGGCCACGGTCCGTCCGCGACCGCAGGCATGACGGTGGCCGGCGGCTCGGTGGGCGCGGCGGCGTCGGTCTCGGTGTCAGCGGCAGGGGCCTCCCACTCGTCCTCGGCGAAGGGATCCTCGGGCAGCGGCGCCGGTGCGGGCGGCTGCACGGTCGGCTCGATCTTGGTCTCGCCCACGATGGACTTGGCCGCGGCGTCGCCGGCGGGCTCCCCGTCGTCCCCGCAGCCAGGGATAGATGCCAGGAGCAGGACGAGGGCGAACGGCGAGCTGCGCATGGGAGACTTCCTCGGTCAGCGCCGGGCCGCGGTGCTTCGATGCGGCGACGCCCGAGCCTTCTAACACACGGGGCCGTAGCGCGCACCGCCGCCGCCGTGACGGATCGGCCGCAGCTCGCCGGTACCGTGCAGGGCCGCATAGCCGCGGCGGATGCCGTAGCAGGCCGGGCGTGCGTCACACTGCTCGCATGCCGGCGCGCGCTCGAACTCGCCGCCATCGACGTCGTCGCCGCTGCCGCCCCGATCAATGCCCGCTGGCACGGCCGGCAGCGCGAGCACCACCTCGCGCTCGGCGTGCGGCAGCAGGCACAGCGGGATGCCGCACATGGACTCGAAGCCGAGCACACGCACGCCGCGTTCGCGGGCGCGCTCCAGTCCGCGCAACAGCGATGGCATCACCTCGGTGTAGCGCGGGATGAGCCCCGCCTCGCGCGGCACCAGATCGGTCGACGGCGCCACGAACGACACCGTCAACGCCGCCTGCGGCCAGCGATCGGCGACCAGCTCGACCACCCGCGCGAACTCGTCGACGTTGGCGCGGCAGAACACGAAGTTGATGCGGAGCTCGGGCACCCGCGGTGCGAGGGCGTCGAGCCCGGCGAGGCTCTTCGCGAAGGTGCCCGGGGCCTGGGTGATCGCATCGGAGACCGCCGCGGTGGCGGCGTGCAACGATACGAACGCGACCGTGACGCCCGCCTCGACGAGCTCGGTGGCGAGGGCGTCGTCGATGCGCGTGGCGTTGGTCTGCAGCTCGATGTCACCGGCGCCGCCGGCCCGACCCCGTCGCACCCAAACCAACAGCTGCGGATCGAGCGTCGGCTCACCACCCGACAGCACCAGCACGCCGCCGCGGGCGGCGATGTCGTCGATCGCAACTGCGATGTCGTCGTGCGGCGCCGTGGGCAGGTGCGTGGAGACGAAGCAGAAGCGGCAGGCCTGGTTGCACGCGAAGCCGATACGGACGGTCCGCGACGCCACGGTGGTGCCGTCTTCGCGGCGCACGAACTCGTCGGTGACGAGCTCGCGGGCGATCTGGGCGCGGACCGATCCGATCTGCGAGAGCCGTCGTCGCATCCGTGCCTCGGTGATCGGGCTTGCGTGGCCTGTGGCGTGCTCGAGCCACGGCTGGGGCACCCCGGGGCAGCGATCGGCGACGTTGCACCCGAGACAGGCATCGATCGTCACGTGATCGGCCCGCGCTGCGCCGCCGGGGCCCATGGCATAGGCGTGGGCATGGCGATCGGGCCGGCGCAGCAGACACGGCGGTAGCCAGGTCGCGGGATCGAGCTGCACGGGCACCGGCACGGCGCGCGCCGCTTCGCAGAGCGTCTCGAACGCGGCGATCGCCGCGCCGGGTGCGAGCGCTGCGCTGACGTCGGGCGCCCGCTGGACGATGCGCGCCCACAGCATCGTCACCGCCGGCATCGCGCGGACGATCGCGGCGGGCATCGTCGCGAGCTCGCCTGCGGTTGCGGCCACGATCGGGATCACCGCCTCGACGCCGACGCCCGCCGCTGCATAGGCAGCCGCTGCCGCGCACACGCGACCGTATGCGGAGGGATCGCCGGTGACGTGGGCGTGGCCGAGTACGCCGGGCACATGCAGTCGCACGATCGCCAGGCCTGCGTCGGCGAGCGCCGCGGCCGACTCCGGGTGGGCACCGTTGCTCTCGAGCACAACCTTCGCCCCGCGGCTCCGCGCACGCGCCACCAGCCGCGGCAGGTCGCGACGCAGGCTCGGCTCGCCACCGGTCAGCACGATCTGCGCGGCGTCGCCGGCCGCATCGATGCGACCGATCACGGCCGCATGCGCGGCGACCGATGCCCGCTCGTGGTCGCGCCGAGCGTCGCAGAAGCTGCAGCGGTGATCGCAGGTCTCGTTCGTCAGTACCCGGACCGTCCGCATTGGTCGACCCTACCTTCCTTCTCTCTTGGATTGAATTCCGGTAGGGCCCCCGTTCGAACCGTGCGTGCGGATTTCCCGTGTGAAAAGGTTCCGTGCGTGCGCAGGGTCTCCGACCGCGCGGGGTCCGTCCGGGTCTTGCGATGACATCCCGTACGGTGTGGCCTTCCGCCTCCTATCACGGCGTCGGCACTCCGATAGCATACCTTTCGCGGCTCAATGGCTGGCCCGCACGTGCCCCTGTCAACGCTTCGACTGCGACCTCACGATCGCCGCCGCATGACTCGGGGTCCGCGTGGTTCGCTACTCCTTCGCTGTGAGACTCTCTCATTCTCTCCTCTTCACCGGTGTGACCGGCGCACGATGGACTGCATAAACGGGGTCCGTACTTGTCATAGTCCGATTTCTCGGCGATCGCGCGGGGCCCAGCGGCGCGGCCCGACGGCCCCCGCGGGGCTGCTCACCAGCGATCTGTGCTCTCGGATACACGCGCTGCATCACCTGGCGGTTCGCCCGGGGGCGCGACTCGATCTCGAGCCGCACGCTCCCGTCGCGGTGCTCGTGCTCCGCGCGCGCGACTCGACGTCCGTGGCTGGGGCGGCGGCGTCGTCCGGTGCCCGCGGCTCGTAGTCGAACCACCGGGACGAGCTGCCCGACGCCGGTGGCCCGCGGGCTGGCCACGGCTCGGAGGCATCGCCCGGAAAGCCGACGTGCTCGAGCATCTTCCTCGCGACGCGCTTCTCGGTGATCTCCGCGATGGGCTTCATCCGACCGCAGTACTAGTCCATGCGGGCAGCGAGCGCGTCTCGCGCCCGTGTGAGCCGGCCGCGCGCGGTGTTCTCGTTGATCTCGAGGACGAGCCCGATCTCGCGGCTCGTGAGGTCCTCCCAGTAGAAGAGCTGGAGGACCATCTGGTGGTCGAGTGTCAGCGAACGCATGGCGTCCAGCATCTTCACGCGCTCGACCTCGCGTGCGAGCATCGATGACGGCCGGGGATCGAGTTGGAGCGCGGTGACGTTGTCCAGATCCGCGTCGGGCTGCTTGAGCGCAGTCCGGAGGTGCTCGCGGACGCAGTTGCGCGTCACACCATAGAGGAAGGCGCGGAGGTTCTCGATCGGCTTCCCGGCCACCCGCGCGCCCAGGACCCGCGCGAACGCCTCGTTGACGAGGTCATCGACGTGCTCGGCACGAACCAGCGTGCGCAAGAAGCCGCGCAGCCGGGGGACGTGCTCCGTCACGAAGCCGGTCCAGTCGTCGTTGGGCATGACCGACGCTATCACGGCCCGCGGCCACCGTTGCGGAGCCCGCCCGGGTCGGGCCCCGAGGCAAGCGCGACGAGGCGCGGCGCACCGGATGAATCCAATGGATCGAAACCCCGCTGCGGATCACTCTGAACGGGCCGGTGGCCGACGACCCCAACGACGAAGATCTCGACGCGCTTCTCCGCGCTGCGGCCCCGCCCCGGGACCGCCGCCGGGACGTCGGCGACGAGGCCTGCACCCGTCGCGTGCTCGAGCGCGAATCGCTCGTGGTCGGCGAGTACGAGATCGGCGAGCCGATCGGCGGCGGCAGCTTCGGCGAAGTTCGTCGCGGTTACTCGCGCACGCTCAAGCGCGCCGTGGCGATCAAGTGCCTGCGGCACCACGACGCGGACGCACGCATCCTCGCCGCCAACGCCGAGCGCGAGGCCGTCGCGCTGGCCCGGCTCGCCCACCCGAACGTCGTCACGGTGCACCAGGTGCTCATGCACGGCGACGACACCCTCATCGTCATGGAGCTCGTCGACGGCCAGCCACTGTCGGCTTGGCAGGTGGACCGGTCGTTCTCCGAGCTGCTCGACGCGTACCTGCAGGCGGCCGAGGGGCTCGCTGCGATCCACGCGGCTGGACTGCTGCACCTCGACTTCAAACCTGCCAACGCGATCCGCGGCGAGGATGGTCGCGTACGGGTCACCGATCTCGGGCTCGCGCACGCGCCCGAAGAGTTGGTGACGGCGTCCGACTCGGACACCTCCCGGCGACCCGTGCCCCAGGGTACGAGCGCCTACGCGGCCCCGGAGCAGCTGCGCGGAGACGTCGTCGATGCGCGCGCCGATCAGCACGCGTTCTGCGTCGCGTTGTTGGAGGCGGCGGGGATGCCGGCGAAGCGCCGAGCGCCGCGGCCACGTGACGTTCCTCGAAGAATCGAGGCGGCGTTGCGCCGCGGCGCCGCGCCGCACCCCGACGATCGCTGGCCCGACATGCCCGCGCTCATCGCCGAGCTCCGCGTCCCGCCTTGGTATCACCATCGGCGGTGGTGGGGCTTGGGTGGCGCGATGAGCTTCGCGTTGCCCGCAGCGCTGGCGTATGTGTCGTCGGGTACGGAGTGCTCGGACCCTCGCGAGCGCTTGGTCGGGCGCTGGGATCCCGCGGTGCGCAACGCCGTCGTCGATGCGTTTCGTACCAACGCGAGCCCTTGGACAGAGGAGATGCTCTCGACTGTGGTTCGGGATCTCGACGCTTACGCGGCTGCATGGGTCCGCGAGTCGGAAGCGACCTGTGTCGCAGGTGTCGGTGCCGTCGCCGAGGCCTCTGTCGCTGCCCATGGCAGCCGCGTCGGGGAGGTGGCCTGCCTCGATCGCGCGCTCGCCCGGCTCGGCCGCACTACGGCGATCCTCGCCGACGGACGCGGCCCCGTGCTCGAGCGCGCCGACGACCTCCTCCGCGAGTTGACGCCGGTCGACGACTGCCGCCTCGAAACCCTCGCGCACGCCATCTCGCCGTCGCCCGAAATTGCCGAGGTCACTGCCGAGGCCGATGGCGCGCGCCTGTGGCTGGCGGCCGGCCGCCTCGACGACGCTCGGGACGCTGCGGAGCGAGCGGTGGCGATTGCGGAGCGAAGCGGGGACGCCGGCGCGATGGCCGACGCGAAGTTTGCACGGGGCGCGGTGCTGCACGCACTCGGACTGGATCAGGGGGCCGTCGGCGATCTCCAAGCCGCGGCCGCGCACGGGGTCGCGGCGCACCGTGGCGAGGTGTCCGCGATGGCGTGGCGGCTGCTCACGCAGATCGCGGCGCACAACCTCCAAGACAGCAACCGCGCGGCGGCGTGGTTGCAGCTGGCCGAGGCGGCGGTCGATGGGCTCGACCGCCCGTCGCTACTGGTGGCCGACGTGCTCGACGCACGCGGTGTCTTCGAGCGACTCCGCGGTGATGCGCCCGCCGCCGAACGTGCACACCGTTCCGCGATGGTCGCGCTGCAGCAACAGCTCGACGACGACGACCCGCGCTGGGCTCGGACGTGGATGAACCTCGCGGCGGCACGCCACGGGCAGGGGGATCCCGCCGAGGCGGGATCCTGGATGGCGCGGGTGATTGCCCTGCGAACGGCGCGCCTCGGCGCCGCGCATCCCGATGTAGCCACGGCGTTGCTCGGGGCGGCGATGATCGCCGAGTCCGAGGGCAATATCGACCATGCGCTCGCCCAGCTCGAGACGGCGCGGGACATTTATGAGGATGCGCTCGGCCCGGACGCGGTCCGGCTGGCCCCGGTGCTCGCTGCGCTCGCGCGGGTGCGGCTGACGTTGGGCGACCTGGAGGCGGCCGAACACAGCGCTCGTCGAGCGTGGGCGATACAGAAGGCGAGCCTGCCACTTCATCACATCGAGCGGGCGGCCGGCGCGATCAACATCCTGATCGACGTTGCGACCCTGCGTCGAGACTACGACGGCGCTCTCGCCTTGGAGAGGGAGCGGCGCACCGAGGCCGTTGCCCGCGGCGACGACGCCCAGCTCGCGGAGATCGGCAACAATATCGCGTGGCTGCTGTGTCAGCTCCGCCGCCACGAAGAAGCTGCGCCGCTCTATGCCGCACTCCGTCGCGCGAAGGACCCGTCGATCGCTGCGTTCGCTGCCGCAGGGCTCGGCACCGTGGCTCTCCTCGCCGGCGACCACGAAACGGCGATCGGTCACCTCGAGCTGGCCATGGACGAGCTGTCGCGTGTGGGCAGTCGCGACGGAATCGGACTTGCCGAGGTGCAGTGGCGGCTCGCCCAGGCACTGAGCAGGCGAGGCGATGCCGCGGAGCGCGTGAGCATGCTCGCCGGCGCCGCGCTGCCAGCGTTCCGCGAGTCAGGCAGCGACGAAGAGGTCGCAGATCTCATGGCGATGCTGAGCGCTTCAACACCCAAACCACCCGCGGGGAGCCGCGGCAGAATCGAGAGACGGAGATGAGCGGATACATCGTGGTCACCGAGAACGACCTCACGGCGAAGACGCGTCTGACGACGTGGGTACGCGATGCGCAGCATGACACCAACCCGTCGCCCGGGCGGCGTATCGTCGAGATCTCGCATTTCGCCGCGGCCCCCGACGAAGAGTTCGAGGTGGTGATCTTCGAGGCGACCGGAGAGGTCTTCGATGTCGTCGCCCACGGCGCGGACGTCGAAGAGTTCACCGAGGGCGGCAGGACGGGCAAGCTCGTGCGATGCCGCAAGCCGGTGACCGTGCTCGACATCAGGACGCCCGGAAAGTCTCGGATCCGCACGCCGGTGCGGATCACGTTTCCACCCGGCACATCCCCGTCCGAACTCACGACGGGGCGAGAACGGACGCGGACCATCGAGTTCACGAGTGGTGATACTGCGACGTGGACTGGCAACTTCCTCGAGACCTGGGCGGAGGACAACCTTCACGACATCGTCGACCCGCCGCGTCGCCAGATCAAGAGCATCACCATGGATGTGGAACGCCGGGGCGAGACCCTCACGCTCAAGACCATGCCGGGCGGGGCGGCGTCGCGCGCGGGGAACTCGAGCCCCGGAGCGGCCGTGGTGCGCGAGAACGGGAAGGAAGGGCGAATCGCGGTCTACGACGACTTCGCAAGCTTCGAGATCCAGACCGGCGAAGACGTCGGGGATCCGGCCCGGCGAATCCCCACGAAGGTGGTCATCATTTTTCCCCCCGGCACCGCTCCGCCGGACGCGTGAACCACGAGAGCCCCGCTCACCCGCCGCGAGGGGATCCTTCATCCGCGCGAAGTCCCGCCGATTCTGCTTCGCGAGCTTCGTCTTCTGCCCGTCCCCGAGCACCTTGCCCGAGACCTGGAAGATTTTCTTCTCCTCCTCGCGGAGGTGGTGGTGGACCTTGTGCGAGAGCTCGTTGGCCTTGGCCATCCAGGCGTCGCCGTTGCGGTCGAGGCTCTGCATGTCCTCGATGAGCTCGTCTGTCTGGTGGTGCTCGTGCAGCGCGTGGCGTGACGAGTTCAGGCCCATGTCGTCCTTCAGCATCATGGGCACGTAGAGGAACCGCTCCTTGGCCGCGGCGTGGGCGGCCAGCTCGATGCGCAACGCGGTGAACACGGAGCGGCGCGTGTCGGCGTGGGGCGGCGATCGCAGCATATCGCCACGGCCAGCGTGCGCCGCGGGCTCTCGCGCCACACCACTGCGCGGCACGGTGACTCAGAGACAGCGCGATCACCGGCGGCGGCCGAGCGAGCCGTGAGGCTCGGGGTGGTGGCCGGGTGGTGGCCGGGGTGGTGCCGGAGTGGTGGCGGGGTGGTGGGCCCCCGTTTTTCCGCCGCTCGACAAGCATCGCGGCGGGGGCTATCGTACTGTCGTTCGCGCCTGGATGGCTTGGATGGTCGGTTTCGGTTACATGGTCTCTTGCTCCACGCGAGCCGCATCGCGCGGCGTCGTCTCACTCACGATCCTCGTCGGGTGTGCCGGCCCTGACGACATCCCGGCGATCGCCGGCTCGTCGTCGAGCTCCACCGGTGTCGACGACGACGAGCGCGGTTCGAGCACGGGGCTACCCCCCGATCCGCCCACCGTCGTCGAACTCGATCCCCCACCGCCCCCGATCCTCGGCGGCACCCTTCTCGTCACGCGCGATGGCGCGACCGCGTTGATCAGCGACCCCGATCGCGACGCAATCTATGTCGTCGACCTGCGATCGCACACGCTACGCACGACGCTCCGGCTCGACCCCGGCTCGACGCCATGGCGCCTGGTCGAGGGATCCGACGGACGCATCCATGCCATCTTGCGGGGAGCGGGCGCGTTGCTCGGCATCGACCTCACGGACGACCGCGTGGTGTCGGTGGATCCGGTCTGCAGCACGCCACGCGGCGTCGCGGCCTCCGCCGATGCGGTCACTTTGGCGTGTGCATCGGGCGAGGTGTGGCGTTTCGATTCGCGGTCGCGCGAAGCCGAGGTCGTCCGCAGCGAGCCCGACCTCCGCGACGTGTTCTTCGACGCACAGGGGCAACTCCGGCTGACCCGTATGCGATCGGCCGAGGTCCTGACCCTCGGTACGAACGGCTCGCTGGTCGATCGCGTGTGGCCCGAGCGTCGCATACTCGACGGGGAGTCGTGGGTCGCGAACACTGCCTGGCGCACCACCCCCAGTGGCGATGGCGGCTGGCTGATGCTCCACCAGATGTCGACGACTCAGCAGATCGACGTCACCAGGCGCCATGCATACGAGCGTCCCACAGTAGACTGCCCCGCGGTGGTGTTGTCGACAGTGACTGCATTCGCCGCAGACGGCGGCCAGCGATGGTCGGGCATGCTCGACGTGGGCTTGGCAGTCGACGTTGCGCTCGACCGCAACTCGGGCCGTGTCGCCGTGGCGAACGCAGGATCGTGCGGGGCGCACTGCCCCCAAGTCGCAATCGTCGAGCTCAGCGAGTTCTCCAGTGAGAGCCAGAGCCACTGCCAGGTCCCCACGCCGGTACAGCCCGGCGACGCCTCGGCACAGATGGTCGCCGTGGCGTTTGCGCCCGACGGCGCGCTGTTGGTGCAGCAGCGCGACCCCGCAGTGCTCTTCGTCATCGCGGGCGACGCGACGCGGATCATCGAGCTCTCCGACGCCTCGGTCGAGGACACGGGCCATCGAACGTTCCACGAGGTGGCACCGACGGGAGTGAGCTGCGCGTCGTGCCATCCCGAAGGCGGCGACGACGGGCTGGTGTGGTGGCTCGAGGATTTTCGCCATACCCCCGCACTCGACATCGGGCTCGCCGGCACCGCGCCCTTTCACTGGGTCGGTGACCTCGACAGTTTCTCGTCGCTCGTGCGCGAAGTTCAAGAGCACCGCATGGGTGCGGCCGAGCAGACGCCCGAGCAGATCGCTGCGACCGAACGTTGGATGAATTCGCTCGGCCCCGTCACCGCGCGGCCGGTCGACGACGTCACGCGGGCCGGGGAAGCCCTGTGGCGGAGTTACGGGTGCGCGAGTTGCCACGCGGGTGCCGCCACGACCTCGAATACGACCGTGGCCATCGACACCACCGCGATCCCGCTTCAGGTGCCGTCTCTTCGCGGGGTCTCGGTACACCCGCCGTGGTTCCACGACGGACGCGCGCATACGCTGGCCGATGCTGTGCGAGAGATGGTCGTGCGAACCGTGCCCGGGAGCGCGCCGACGCCCGCAGAGATCGCCGCGCTGGTCGCCTACCTGGAGACGCTATGACGCTGCGCAGCATCGCCGTATCCACCATGGCGTTGCTCCCGGCGTGCATGCCACCGGACGTGGCGCTCGGTCCCAGCTCCCACGACACCGAAGTCGATCCCGTCACCTCGAGTTCGACGAGCGATTCGACGAGTTCGGCGGGGATCGAACGCACCCCGCAGTGCGAACGAAGCTACGACTGTGCAGCCGGCGAGAGCTGCATCGGTGGCGTGTGCACGGCCCAGGCCTGCCCCGGCGGCTGCTGCCCGCCGACCTGCTGCCGCGACTGCGACGTCCAATGTGAAGCCGACGAACACTGCCCGCTCGGCGAGTCGTGCGTTGCGGGGAGCTGCTTTCCGCCGACGCGCGTCTGCGCCGAGACTCCGAGGTTCGACGCGATGCAGCCCGTGCCCACCGAGGCGACGGGCTGCAATGCGGTCGCGTTCGTGCAGTCCGACGGCGACAGCGCGCAAGAAATCGTCGCGGCCACGCATGCGGGGCTCGTGCTGGTCGACACCGAAGCCGGCGTCAGCGAGTTCTCCGCAACCGTGGCCGTCCAGTTGTTGGTCGCCGACTTCGACGGCGATGGCGACGATGATCTGGCGGTGCGCGACGAGGCCGACCGCGTGGGCGACGTGGCGATGTACACGCAAACGCTCGGCACATTCGTCGATGACGGGGTTGTGGAGTTAGGGCCTGGTCACCTGGCGGCCGGGGACCTGGGGGATGACGGGGTCCACGATCTCTTCGTCGCTCGGCCCGCCGCACGAGGATTCGCGTTGCACGCTGCCATCGCCCGCGTGCCGACCGATCTCGGCCTCGGGCTCGACTCCGATGCATTCGTGGTGGCGCCCATCGACTTGCACCACCCGGGGGCGGACTTGCTCGCCCGCATCGCTGGCTGGACGGTCCTGCTCGCCGGCCATGACACGTTCTTCGACACCGGTCAGAACTTCCCCGACCCCCTCGATCTCGAGCCCAACCTCGGCAGGTTCGCGACCAATTTCTCGCGCGCAGATGAACTCGATGGGCTCTCCGTCCACACCGACGGCGCATCGACCTACGTCGGCACCGGCAGCGGCCTCTCGCGCAGCTACACGGTGCCGCTCGTCGGCGCGGTAGCGACCGTCGGCGACGTCGACGCGGACGGCCACGGCGACATCGTCGTGGCAGGTGCCGGCGTGTTGGCAGTGCTGCGGGGCGCGGAAGCGGAGTGCTACAGCATCGTCGGCATCGCGATCGACCCGATTTCCCTGGCGGTCGGCGATCACGACGGCGACGGCATCCCCGACGTCCTCACATGCGACGGCACATCTCTCACCCTGTTCCGCGGGAGGCCTCGATGAAGTGGGTTGCATTGGGCATTGCGGCGACGTTCGCTGCGATCCCCCGCACGGCCGACGCCTGTGGTGGCGGCAACTATTGTGGCGAGGGCGAACCCCTCCCCGATTTCATCGGACTACGTGACGTCGCCGTTCCGGCCGATGCAGCGCTCGTCATCGAGCATGGGGTCGGCAGTGATGTCGAGGCGTGGTCGCTCGGGGTGGTGGTGCGCGATGGCGGTGGCGTCGCGGTGCCCGGACGCCTCCAGCACCGGCCGGGATTCTCCGAGATCTTCTGGCGCCCCGACACCCCGTGGACGTCCGGGGCTCGGGTTCGCGTCGATCTGTCCATCGAGCTCGAGCCTGCCGCCGGAATCTATCCGCAGTGTGGCCCCCTCGCAGTCTCGATCGACGTGGACATCGTCGAGCCGCTCGGCGATCGCCCGGCGCCGCGCGTGGACGTCATCGAGACCGTGCGGGTGAGGACCGAGGATGTGTTGGAGGCGAGGGTGTGTTGCGACGGTGCGCTCCCCGTGCGGTCAGAGTTCCCGGGACCCGGCTACGGATGCACCAACGAGGTCCAGATCAATCATGTCGACGGTGCATGCGTGATCGGTCGGGGGCAGCGCATGCTCGACGTCCAGTACAGAGTCGGCGAGTCGCCGGGCATCGACGTCGACGACTATCTGGTCCGACTGGTGCCCGATGACGGGCCGGACTCCATCGGTGGCAGCGGCTCGAGTGTCACCGCACGCCTGGTATCACCGATGTGCGGCCGGCTGGAGGTCCTCGAGCTCGGCGTCGGGGTCGTCCACTCTGCCGAAGTCTGCCATGGCGCAGATCTGGCGGAGCCGCTGGGCCCGGCGGATCTCGACGTCGCGGATGATCTCGCCGAGCAGTGCGCCGGTGAGCCGTACGTCTGCGAAGTCACCGACGAAGCGTGGGACGCCCGGCGTTGTCGGGCGTGGGGAGCGGGCCCGGATTCCCCTCATCTGCCCGCGCCGATGCCCCCGGGCGCCACTCCGCCGTTCGCCGACGGAGCCGGTTGCAGCATCACGCCCATGGACGTCGACCGCAGTCCCGGCCTGCTGCCGCTGCTGCTCGTGCTGCACCGACGTCCCCGACGTCGCCCGTGAGGCCCGCGCGCGACGGGTGAGTCGCGCCCGCCACCACCCTCAGATCGTCGCTGTGAGCTGCGTGTACACGTACACCGCCGGCGCGCCGGGATCCCCACCCTCCGCAGCGTCCCGCGCGAACCTCCCACGCACGAACAACGCCCCGCCGAGATCCAGCGCGAGGTTCTTCGGCAAGAAGTGCACGCGGACCCGCCCCTCGATCTGCTGACCGACGAACGTGCCCGAGGTGCCGTCGCGATCGCGGAGGCTCGCGGTGGTCCAGCTGTCCTTCGCCGATGCGAGCCACAGCAGGCGGTAGGCCGCGAAGGCGTCGAGTCGGCGATGAGGCTCGAGCTCGAGGCGCCAGCCCGGCGTCACGGCGTTGCGCCGTGCGAGCGCACCGTAGAACCCGGTGGGGCCGAAATCGAAGCGTCGCGCGCCGAACAGGGTGTCGAAGCGGCCGTTGCGGCCGTCGTCGGGATCGCGGTCGCCGGATCCGACGTCGAGCATCAACGCCATGCGCGGCTTCCACGACGTGTCGAAGCGATAGCCAGTCGACGCATGCAGCCCGAACGCCAGATGCGTGAGGTCTTCGCGATCGTCGGGCTCGGTGCTGGCGCGCGAGCGACCGAACTGCCCGGCCACCTCGACGTCGAAGTCGACGCGGCCGGGCTCTGGCGACCGGTAGGCGCGGAGTCCCGGGGTCACGAGCTGTCGCTCGGCCGAGGCCGCGATCGGGCTGTCCTGCTCGTGCAGCCCAATCACGAAGGCCCCCAGCCGTATCCCATCCGCGACCGGAGCGCCGACGAACTGCGCACCCCACAGCAGCGCATCGGTGTTGGTGCGATCGAACTCGATGCGGTTGTCGCGGAGGGAGTGCGCGCCCGAGGGCAGGCGCACCACGGGCATGACCACGAATGATCGCAGCTCGGCGCGGCGCGGCCCCTCCCATCGCACGTCGAGCCCCGCGAACGCGTTGATGGTGTTGCGGAACTCGTTGCGCGCGACGAGCCGCCGATTGACGAAGTCCATGGTGATCCGGCCGCCGGTGATCGACAGTGAGTCCCCGACGACCACGACGTCTTCACCGCGCAGCTGCACGTAGGCCTGCAGCAGCTCCAGCGGATCGACGTGCGTCGTGTCCACAGGTGTGCCCGCGCTCGTCCAGGCCCGCGAGTCCTTGCCCTCGACGCCGAGAACCAACGGGTCGAGGTCGAGCTCGAGCGTCAGCAGCGTACGCATCGAAAAGGCGGTGGAATCGCCGCGGTGGCTCTCGCGGAAGTCGTTGCGCAGATGCTCGAAGCGGCTGCGGTGATCGAGGCCGAACTTCAGCCATGACACGCCCGCCGCCTCGTGGGCGCGCCAGGGCTCCCAGGGCGGGCGCCGCGTCGTGGCGTTGGCGACCGCGACGGTAGTGCAGGCCTGCGCGTCCGGCCGAGCGATCGCAGCGAGCACGGCAAGCGCGAGCGCGGCCCCGCTCACGCCACGGACCCCTGTGGCCGCGCCGGACCAGCGATGCGCATCTCGAGCATACAGCCAAGGATCCGCAGGCCGTCGCGGACGCGCCGCAGTCGGCTCGCGCCGTGATCCCGCCGCCGACGCGTCACCGGGACCTCGACGACGCGCGCCCCGGCCTGCAGCGCCCGCGCGAGCGCGCGGAAGCCCGCCTGCGTGTCGGTGAGCGCGACCCCGAACAGCCGATCGAACGTCCACGACAGCGCGCGACTGCCCCCGCGATCGATCGGCGCGATCGCAGCGAACTCCAAGCGGCTGAGGAAGCGCGAACCGACCGCGAGGTCGGCCGCGGCTGCGCACCGATCTCGGCGGCACTCAGTTCGTCGCGCCGCGGCAGCGTCCACGTCCGGCACATCGTACAGCGCAGGTTGCAGCGACGCGTCACGTCGAGGACCACGCGCGTCGGGCTGGGCGGCCGCCGCCACCACGTCTGCGCGAGGGTCGCGACCAGGCGCGCGCGGGTGAGCAAGCGGGGGCCAAGAGGTGCGCCGTCGGACATGCGGGGTGGCTCGCGGCGCATGATACCCCGACGCCCCGACGCTGCCGACGCTGCCGACGCTGCCGACGCTGCCGACGCTGCCGACGCTGCCGACGCTGCCGACGCTGCCGACGCTGCCGAAATGATACGTTCACAACGATGCGCCCTGACGCACGCCGCGTGCTCGTGACCGGGGCAGACGGGTTCATCGGCTCGCATCTGCTGGAGCGCCTGCTCCCCGACGGACACGAGGTCGCCGCAGTGGTGCGACCGAGCTCGGTGGTGTGCACCTCCGAGCTGCGACTGCGAAACCTCGGGCCCGTGCTCGATCGACTGGCGGCCGTCATCGCCGTCGATGTCGGGGGACCCGACGCCACCACGCGCATGGCCGAGTTCGAGCCACAGTGGCTGTTCCACCTGGCCGCCGAGGCCTGGGTCGAGCGCAGCTCCACCCAGCCCGGCGAGGTCCTGCGCACCAACCTGGGCGGTACCATGGCGGCGCTGCCGCTCTCGCGCAGCTCGCCTGGGCTGCAGTGGCTGGTGGTGGCGTCGTCGAGCGAGATCTATGGCAGCGCCCAGCGCCCGCAGATGGCCGAGGATCATCCGCTCGAGCCGACCTCGCCGTACGCCGCCTCCAAGCTCGCCGCCGATCGCATGGCGTTCGCGTTCGTGCAGACCGATGGCCTGCCCATCGCCATCGTGCGGCCGTTCAACTGCTACGGCCCGCGGCACACCTACGATGTGATCCCCAAGCTCATCGACCGGGCGCTGCGCGGTGCGCCGCTACGGATCTACGGCGACGGTCGACAGTCGCGCGACTTGACCTACGTCGACGACATCGACGATGCGTTCGTGCTCGCCGCAGTCCAGGACGACGCGGTGGGGCGCGCGATCAACTTCGGCACCGGCGTGGGCACGACGATCGCCGATCTCGCCGCGATCATCGCGGCGGCCTGCGGCTTGGAGATCCCGACCGAGTACGCACCGCCGCGCACCGCCGAGGTCACGCGGTTGTGCTGCGACGCCGGCGCTGCGATGGCCCTGGGCTGGCGCCCCCACGTGACGCTCGACGAGGGACTGCGGCGCGACATCGCCTGGGCCCGGGAGCATCGAGCACCGTGACTGCGCCGCCGCGCGCCATCGCGTCGCGCGTGCTCGAGGATCCGCGGGTGCCATGGCTGCTCGCCTCGATCTTCGCGGCCTGCGGCGTCGTCGACGTGGCGATGGATCGCCACCTCCACGACGAGGGACTGCTCACCCACCTGTTCGCGCGGATGACGTGGGAGCAGCCGGTCGACCTCGTGTTCTTGCAGAAGTCGCGGCCACCGATCGCGGTGCTGTACGCCCCCTTCGCGGCGGCAGGTCCGCGCGCGTTCGCTGCCGCCCACGTCGTCGTCGCCGCGCTGGCCGTGGGCCTGCTCGCGTCGGTGCTCGACGCGGATCGCCATGGCCCCGTGCACTACATCGTCCAGGCCGATCAGCTGCACGAGATCGTCGCCCTCACCAATCCCGTCTCGGGCCAGCGCGCGCGCGTCCTCGCGGCGCTCGGGCGCGGCTTCTACGGCACCCCGGCGTTCGCCGACGCCTTCACGCCGGCGCAGCTCCCCGAAGACGCGGTGCTGATCCTCGTCGACGACCCGCGGCTGTCGCTCGTGATGCCCCCTGCGCTGTGGGATCCGGCGTTGCGGATGCACACCGCCAGTGCGAGGTTCCGCATCGTGGAGTTCGCGACAAGGGCAGCGCCGCGATGAGGCTGGGCTGGGTGATGCCTCCGGGGATGATCGCGGTCGCGTGCGCGGTGGGTTTCGTCGTGTACGCCACGCGGCCAGCCCCAGCTCCGGCGCCGCCCCGCACGGTCGCCAGCACCCTGCCGATCGAGGTCGGCGTCCGCACCGGCGAGCGCATCGCGGGCTGGGATGTCGAGGCGATCGCGGCGACCGCCGACGGCGGCGTCGCGATCACCATGGCACGCGATGGTCTGCAGTTCGCACTCACCGTGGTGCCGCAGGGCACACGCGCAGAGCGCCCGCCGTTTTCCACCGATGCGTTCGCGGTGTACTACGGCCACGCGCGGCCCACCGGCGTCGAGATCCCCGCCGGCGCACTGCGGGCGATCTCGGCCGAGTTCCTGCGCCGGCTCGGCGGCACCGAGATCACGGCTCCTCGTCCGTGAGCGCGGGGAACAGCGGCGCTGCGTTCTGCGGCCGCGTGCGGTTCTCGTCGCGCCCGGGCGCGGGCCGCTCGAGCAGCGGCAGCCGTCGCCTGGCCGCGGCCGCCGGCTCGTGCCGCGGGATCTCGAGTTCGATCCGCTCACCGACACCCACGAAGCAGCGGCGCAGCGCCGCGGACATCGACAGCGCCCCAGCGTCGGCGCGAGCACGTGGGCGGAGCTCGTCGCCGCCGAAGCGCGCGAGGTAAGCTGCATCCACGCCGGCACACCGCGGCCGGGCGTCGCAGCCGTCGCATACCGGCGCGAAGCTGCGCGACTGCTCGATGCGCGACTCGGCGATCCACGGGCCGAGCAGGCATGCAGGCGCGTCGGTCATGCCGACCGGCAGCCCGAGCTTGCGCGCCCGATCGAGGGCATGCAGCACGAACGGCAGGGTGAGCGCGAGCCTAGGCATCACCCGGTCGAACGCGGCCGCGGCCCGGCCCGCGGCGTGGGGCAATGCGACGCTCCAGCCCGCCACTGCGTGGGCGACGAGCCACGTCGGCAGCTCGCCCATCGCTCGCGCGTTCGATCGCGTGAGCACCGAGGTCACCACCGTACGCACACCTCGAGTCCGCAGATTGGCGAGCGCAGCCGTCACCGCGACGAAGGCTCCGGGCCGGCCCACGTGGTAGTCGTGGATCGCCGCCTGGGCCCCGTGGATCGACAGGTGAACGTCGGTCAGGCCAGCGTCCCGCAGCCGATCGAGCACAGCCCGCTCGGCGAGGGCGACGCCGTTGGTCTGCACCCCGATCGCGACGAACCCCAGCGCGCGCGCGTGGACGATCGCCGGGATCAGCGTGTCGACCAACAACGGCTCCCCGCCGACGAAGCTCACCTCGTCCGCGCCGTCGCGCCGAGCGGCGTCGAGTTGGGACCGCCCGTCGTCGCGATCACCGACCGCCGTACCGTGCTGCGCGCAGAAACAACACGCGTTGTCGCAGCGCCCGGTCAACCGGACCGACGCGCGCACCCCCGCAGCCGGCGCAGACGCCGTCACGTCAACGGCACGCCGTACGATCCGCCAGGGAATTGGGCAGTGCGCTCACGCAGCGTGAGCAGCTCGGGCGTGCGGCCAGCGTCGTGCAGCCGCGCCGCCATCGCCATCACCGCGAGGCCCTGCCCCTCGTCGGTCGCGGTGGCACCGTCGCCGCGGTTCGCGACGAACAAGCTGAGCTCGGCGGTGTCGGCCACGCCCGCGGGCCCCTGGGGATCGCGGGCCAGCACGTCGACCTGGAAGGCGGTGCCCGCCCGTGTGCGCATCACGATGGGCACCGCTCCGTAATGCGGCGGATGGACCGCGACGATGGTCATATCGCCGATCACATCGCCGACGGCCAGCGGCCCGAGGCCACCGCCGCCCGCGGTCGGCGGCGCCTCGAGCGAGAGCAGCCCCCCGCTCGCCACCGCCACCGCCACCGCCACCGCGCCACCTTTCAGGACCTGACGACGCGTGGTGCTCGGGCCGGACTCGCTCATGTTTCTACGGTACCGGGGCACGCACGCCCCGGTCAACTCGCCGGCGCCGGGGCGCGGGAATCAGCCCTTGGGCCGGTCCTTGTACTTCGTCATCAGCACCTCTTGGATGCTGCGCGGCACCGGGGCGTACTTCTCGAACTCCATCGTGTACTCGGCCTTGCCCTGCGTCGCCGAGCGCAGCTCGTTGGAGTACGCGAACATCTCGGCCAGCGGCACGAGCGCCTCGACCGCGTTGCTGCCGGCGTGACCCTCGGAGCCGATGATGACGCCACGGCGGCGGATGAGCGTGGTCTGGACGGCGCCCTGGAATTCCTCCGGGGTCTCGACCTCGACCCGCATCATCGGCTCGAGCACGACCGGATCAGCCTTGCGCATCGCTTCCTTGAACGCCGCGCGGGCCGCGATCTGGAACGCGATGTCGCTCGAGTCGACCTGATGGAACGAACCGTCGTTGAGCTCCATCTCGATGTCGACGACCGGGAATCCGATGAGGACGCCGCGCTCCTTGGCGACCTGGAAGCCGTGGTCGACCGACGGGATGAACTCGCGGGGGATGATGCCGCCGACGATCTTGTCGAGGAAGCGGTAGTGCTCGCCGGGCTGCGGATCGGGCAGCGGGCGCATCGCCCCACCGATCTTGGCGTACTGACCCGAGCCGCCGGTCTGCTTGCGGTGGATGTATTCGTACGCCACCTCTTTGCCGATGGTCTCGCGATAAGCGACCTGCGGCTCGCCGACGATGGTATCGACCTTGTACTCGCGACGCATGCGCTCGATGTAGACCTCGAGGTGGAGCTCGCCCATGCCGGCGATGATGGTCTCGGCCGACTCCTCGTCGCGACGGACCTTGAAGGTCGGGTCCTCCTTGGAGAAGCGGTTGAGCGCCTTCGAGAAGTTGGACAGCATCGCGTTGTCCTTGGGCTTGACCGCGTAGAAGATCACGGCCTCGGGCACGAACATCGAGCGCAGCGAGTACGCACGCTCACCGTCGGTAAACGTGTCACCGGCGGCGCAGTCGATGCCGAACAGCGCACAGATGTCGCCGGCGCTCGCCTCGTCGATCTCCTCCATCTTGTCGGCGTGCATGCGCACGAGCCGACCGACCTTGTTCTTCTGCTGGGTGCGGGCGTTGTAGATCGTGTCGCCCTTGCTGACCTTGCCTTGGTAGATACGAAGGTAGGTGAGCTGGCCGAAGCGACCGTCCTCGAGCTTGAACGCCAACGAGCACATCGGCAGCTCGTCCTTGGTCTCGAGCACGACCTCGGACTCGGTGGTGCCGACGCGCTCGAAGGCCTTGTTGGTGACCTCGGTCGGATCCGGGAGGAACCGCGTGACGCCGTCGAGCATGGGCTGCACGCCCTTGTTCTTGTACGCCGAGCCGCAGTAGACCGGCACGAACTTGAGCTCGATCGTGGCCTTGCGGATGACCGGCAGCATCTCCTCGCCGCTGACCTCCTGGCCCTCGAGGAATTTCTCCATGATGGTGTCGTCGAAGTCGGCGACCGCCTCGACCAGCTGGGAGCGCCACTCCTCGACCTTCTCGGCGTAGCCCTCGGGGATCTCGGCCTCGCGGACGGTCTCGCCGCTGACGCCGTCGAAGTACAGCGCCTTGCGGCTGAGCAGATCGATCACGCCCTCGAACTGATCCTCGGCGCCGATCGGGATGTTGACCATCACCGCGTTGAGCTTGAGCTTGGTGCGTAGGGCATCGTGCACGCGGAACGCGTCGGCGCCCGAGCGGTCCATCTTGTTGATGAACGCGAGCCGCGGGACGCTGTAGCGTCGCATCTGGCGGTCGACCGTGAGCGACTGCGACTGCACGCCGGCGACGCCACACAGCACCAGGATCGCGCCATCGAGCACAGCCAGCGCGCGCTCGACCTCGATGGTGAAGTCGACGTGTCCGGGGGTGTCGATGATGTTCACGTGGTGGTTGGCCCACGTCACGTGCGTCGCGGCCGACTGGATGGTGATGCCGCGCTCTCGCTCGAGCTCCATCGAGTCCATCGTCGCGCCCACGCCCGACTTGCCCCGGACCTCCTCGATCTTGTGGATCTTGCCGGTGTAGAAGAGGATCCGCTCCGTCAGCGTGGTCTTGCCGGAGTCGATGTGGGCCGAAATCCCGATGTTTCGGGTAGTCGCGAGGTCGAGCATGGCGGTCACTTGTCGGGGGTGCGCCGCGCTGCGACCACCCCTTTGGGGTTGATGAGACGGCGGAGTTTGGCCACGGATGAGCGGTGGGCACCAGCCGCCCATCCGTGAGGTCACTCAACGCACCTGCGCCGAGCTCGGACCGTGCACAGGGACGGTGCGCGCAGAGGCCGCCCACTCGCCGTCACGCCGGGCACAGCGGTCGCGGTGCCCTTCTCCGCGCCGGTGCACAACGGTGACGCGTGCTCGGCCCCGTCGAGAAAGCACTGCTCGCCGCGCTGATCTTCGTGCTGATGCTCGGGATGGGGGCGGGCCTCACCGCCCTGAGCTTCCGCGAGATCGCGCGGCAGCCGTTCGCACCGCTGGTGGGGCTGCTCTCGCGGTTCGGTTATATGCCGCTCATCGTGTACCTGCTTGCGACCGCGCTGGCGCTGCCACCACCGATGGCGATCTCGCTGCTCGTGGTGCGCTGCGTGCCTGACGGCACCACGTCGAATCTCTTCGTGATGTACGCGCACAGCGAAGCTCCCAGCGTCGCTGCACGAGCAGATGCTGTGGCTGTCGCTGCAGTATGCGCTGCTGGTGCGGATCACCGCGTCTGTGCTGACGCTGTGGTGGCGGCGTACCGCGTGAGCGGGCGCCGCCAGGATCCGATCAGCCGCCGAAGGCGCCGACGACCTCGGCCGACGCGCTGACCTCGGCGGTGAGTTGGCCGGTCGCGGCCACGATCGCCGCGCCTGCGATCGGCAGCTCCTCGATGGCGCACACGGCACCGAACGCGGCCGCGACGTTGACCTCCGCGGTGAGATCGTCGATCGCGCCCTCGACGGCGCCCGAGGCCGCAGCCGAGAGGTTGGCGGCCGCGGACGCCACGCCCTCGGCCTTGGCACGCAGCGCCAAGATCGCCGAGAAGTGGGCGCGGAAACCGGTCAGCCACGCGCGGAACTCCGCCTGGCCATCGAGATCGCCCTGCAGCGAGGCGTTGAACGTGAACGAGATGTCGAGGCTCGGCGGCGAGCATTCGACCGATGCGCTGGCCTTGGCCTCGACGCTCGCCTCGCACTCGGCGCTCACGGAGGGCGGCTCGACAGTGCCCTCGCAGCCGCCCGAGCACTCGACCGATGCGCCGGCTTCCGCCTCACAGCTCGCCTGGGCGGTGGCCTCGCACATGCCCGAGGGCGGCGTGTACTCGCAGCTGCCCTCGCACTTGCCCTCGCACTGGACGCCAGCCGACGCCTCGACCACGCACTCGCCCATGCACTCGCCGCCGCAGCGACCGTCGAAGCCGTCCATCGTGCTGCCACCGGCGGTGCAGCTGCCGCGGCAGGTGCCCTCGCACGCCACAGCGGCGGAGAGCTCGACGGCGCACGAGCCCGAGCAGGTGCCCTCGCACGCGAGGCCCGGCGCTGTGCCGGTGCACTTGAGCTCCGCCGACGCGCCGCAGTCGACCATCACGCCGGCTTCGGCCGTGCACGATCCCTCGCACGCGACCGACACCTCACCGGGGTCGACCTCGACGTCGCACTCGGCGGCTGCGGCGACGCTCGCTTCGATGCTCGCCTCGCACCGGGGCGGCGCGAACTCGATGGTCAGGCCGCCCTCGACACGGGCCTCGAGGTAGCCCTGGACCGCAGCGCTGATCTCGGCGCCACCGGCCCCGGGCGCGAGGCCGACCGATGCACCGATCGCGTCGAGCTCGGCGCGCAGGCTGCCGCTCAGGTTGAGCATCGCCGCGTTGAGATCGATCGCGGCGCCGAAGAACGCGTCGATCGAGGCGATACCGGAGATCTTGGCGTCGCCGCCCGCGAAGCCCTTGACCGAGCAGGCCAAACCGCACTGCTCGGCGATCTTGCCGCCGATTCCGTCTTCGCCGCAGGCCGGCGCGATGGCGATCGAGGCGCCGAGAAAGGTGGCGACGAGGGGAGTCGTGAAGTGGGGGGATCGAAATGGCATGGACATGGTGGTTACTCCTGGTTGCGCTGCGAGTGGTTGCGCTGCGAGTGGTTGCGCTGCGACTCGAACGGGCGCCGTTTTCGGGTGGCCTCCGGCCGCCCACGGCGAAACGCGACGCCGAGACTATCGCAGCTTGGATCTCGCTGCCGCAGGATTTACGAGGCTGCGATCACGATCGTGGCGCGTTCGTGGCGCGTTCGTGGCGCGTTCGTGGAGTGATCGACCGATCGCGCGGCGGCGGCGGCGTCGGGTGCGGGGCCGATGGGGTGAGACATCCGCGGCGAGGCGAGCCGAGCGTCCGCCTGGAGATCGGCCGATGGATCGGCGGACGTCACCGCCCGAACCCGTTGCACCACGGGGGTGCCGGAGCCGTGCGCGCCCGGAATTCGCGGCGTCTGCATGGGGCGGCGCTATCATGCCCCATGTTCTCCGTGGCGCTCGCCCTCACCCTCGCGGCGACGCCGCTCGAGCGGTACGGCGTTCGCGGCTGGAGCATCGACGACGGCCTGCCGCAATCATCGGTGACCGCGATCGCCCAAGATGGCGAAGGATGGTTGCACCTGGGTACATTCGGTGGGCTCGCGCGGTTCGACGGCCAAGGATTCGAGGTCTTCGGCGCGTCGGACGGCGAGGGTTGGTCCACGGTGCGCATCACGGCGCTCGTCGTCGGCGATGACGGCACGCGTTGGCTCGGCCTGCAAAGCGGCGACGTGGTGCGGATCGATTCGGTCGGCGCCGGCCACGACCGCCAGCTCGACCCCGCGCCCGGGATCCGCGGCCAGCCGATCTGGTCGATGGCCGAGATCGACGGAGTGCTGTGGGTCGCCGGCTCGGGCGGCACTGCGCGCTGGGACGGCGCGTGGACCCCCATCGCCGACGCAGGTGAGATGCGGGCGGTGGTGCAGCACGGCGGCGTGGTGTGGCTGGGTGGATTGGGCGGTCTGTACTCCGTCGACGGCGACATCGCGGTGCCGTCGACGCAGAGCACCGGTGCGCTGTATGCGTTGGCCTCGACCGGCGACCGTCTGTTGATGGTCGGCGAGCGCGGCGTCACGGCCCTCGTCGACGGGCAGATGCACGTGATCGATGTCGAGCCCGGGCACGAGATCGTCGCGGGTTCCGATGGCACCACATACGTCGGCTCCGGCGGTCGCGTCCGTATCCTGGGCGAGAGCGGTGAGGTGCGCCTGGGCAGTCGCATCCGTGACCTGTTCATCGACCGCGAGCAGGTGCTGTGGGTCGGCACCGACGGCGATGGCCTGCGTCGGCTCATGCGCGAGGAGTGGTGGCTGCTCGAGTTCGACGGCAGCACGTTGCCCTTGCTCGAGATCGAAGGCGGTGCCCTGCTCGTCGGCCATGGTTGCGAGCTCGGCCGCGTCGTGCGGGTCGAACCCGATGGCGCCACGCGGGGCGTGATCGACGGCTGCGTGCGCTCGCTGGCCCGGGGGCGCGGCGCCGAAGTGTGGATGGGCATCGACAGCACCGTCGCGCGGCTGCTGCCCGACGAATCCGTCGAGACGATCGTGGACGTCGGCCACAACGTTCTGGTGGTCCAACCTATCGGCGATGACGTGTACATCGGCACCGAGAGCGGGGGCGCCCTGCGGCTGCGGGGCGGCAGACTCGAGCCGCTGCCTGTCGACGACATTCGCGTGCTCGCCATCGAGCCGGGCGCCGCCGGCCAGGTGTGGATCGGCGGGCAAGACGGGCTGACGCTGCTCGAGGGGCGCGAGACCACGCGCTGGACACGGCGCGACGGCGCCCCCGCCGGCGAGATCCGGGCGCTGCGGGTCGATGCCGACGGCACCGTGTTCGTCGGCAGCTATGGCGGCGGACTCGGCGTGCTGCGCGACGGCGTCTTCCACCGGCTCACCCGCCGAGACGGGCTCACCGAGGATGTGATCTCGGCGATCTTGGACGATGGCCGCGGTGCGCTGTGGCTGCACGGCAACCGCGGCCTCAGCCGACTCATGCGGGTCGAGCTCGAGGCGTGGCTCGTCGATCCGCAGCGGGGGGTGACGGTGCGCCGCTGGGCGACGCCCGAGGGCAACGGCGGTGCCCAGCCCGCCGGGATCGTCATGCGCGACGGCTCGCTCGCGTTGTCGACGCTGGAGGGCGTCGTCCGCATCGATCCCCGCGCGCTGCCGAGGCTGGACACGGTGCCGTCGCTATCGGTGCTCCGCGCCGACGTCGACGGCATCGTGCTGTCCACCACCGCCGAGGCCGAGATCCCGGCGGGCCCCGGCCACGTCGAGCTCGAGTTCACCGCGGCGATCCTCCGCCACCCCGAGCTTGCACGCTTCGAGTACCGCGTCATCAGCGAGCTCGATGCAGCTTCCTCGCCGCCCTGGCAGCGCGTCGGCGACGAACGCCACCTGCGCTGGGCCGGCTTCTTGCCCGGCCGCTACCGCATCGAGCTGCGCGTCACCAACGAGTCCGGCGTGGTCTCGCCGACGACCACCCTCGATTTCGTGCTCGCGCAGCCGTGGCACGGCAGATGGATCGTCCGCTTCGCCATCGCGCTCGCGATCGTGCTGCTCGTCGGCGGCGCATTGGGATGGCGGGCGAACCTCGCCCGGGCCCACCTGCTCGGTCTGCAGCGCGAGATCGATCAGCGCCTCGCCGCCGAGGCCGAGGCACGCGTGCTGGTCCACCGCCTCGACGAGGCCGAGCGGCTCGAGACGGTGGGACGGCTCGCCGGCGGCATCGCCCACGACTTCAACAACCTGTTCGCGGCGATCCGCGGCGCGACGAGCATGCTCGGCCCCGCCCGCGACGGGAACGCGCCTGTCGACATCGCCGCGCCGGTTCGCACCCTCGAGGCCTGTGTCGACCGCGGTGCCCGGCTCACCGGGCAGCTGCTGTCGTTCGCCGGCCGCCAGCACCTCGACGCCGACGCCTTCGACCTCGGCGCGCGGATCATCCAGATGCGACCGATGGTGCGCGGATCGCTGCCCGAGAGCATCACGCTGCGCCTCGAGGTCCCACGCACGCCGCTCTTCGTGCTCGCCGATGCCGCCGCCCTCGAGCTCGCGGTGGCCAGCTTGGTGCTCAACGCCCGCGACGCGGTGCCGGCTGGCGGTTCGGTCACCATCTCGCTGCGCGAGCTCGACGACGACGCGGCGCGGTCGCGATGGTCCGATTTGCCAGCGCAAGCCGGCGACGGCAGCGGATGGTTGGCGCTCGAGATCGAGGACGATGGCATCGGCATCCCCGCCGATCGCCTCGGCAAGGTGCTCGAGCCGTTCTACTCCACGCGCTCCAACGCGACCGGCCTCGGCTTGCCGTCGGTGCTCGGCTTCGCCACCCAGTCCGGCGGCGCGCTGCGCCTGGCGTCGACCGAGGGCAAGGGCACCTGCGTGTCGCTGGTGTTGCCGCGCGCCGAGGCCCCCGCCGCTGCGCCGCGTGTGCCGCGGCTGGTGGTCGCCGCCGCGCCGCCGGCCACGCCCGGCCGCCGCATCGTCGTCGTCGACGATGACGAGCAGGTGCGCGAGGCGCTGACGATGATGCTGCGCCGTGCCGGCCACCACGT
Source organism: Nannocystales bacterium (assembly GCA_038325765.1). Lineage (GTDB taxonomy): Bacteria > Myxococcota_A > Polyangia > Nannocystales > Nannocystaceae > Xiheibacterium. The sequence continues at coordinate 10,592 of JBBQJI010000044.1, read as the reverse complement.
CACCGCGTTCGGCGATCCGCGCGAGGCCCTCGCCCAGCTCGAGGGCGCGCTCGCGTGCGAGTTGCTGATCAGCGACATCATCATGCCGGCCATGACCGGCGGCGAGCTGGCGACCGCGGTGCTCGCTGCACGTCCCGGCATGCCGATGCTGTTCGTCAGCGGCTTCACGCGGGACGTCGACGCCGCGGCCCTGCCCGGCCCCCTGCTCGCCAAGCCCTTCGGCAGCGCGCAGGTGCTCGCGGCGGTCGACCTCGCCCTCGCGGGTGGCACCGGGACGCGTCAGCGCCCGGCGTGAGCGCTCACGGCAGCCCGAGGTAGCGCGCGACCACGGCGTCGGTCGTGAACCCGAACTCCCGCGCGAGATCCTCGGCCGGCGCCGACGCCCCGAAGTGATCGATGCCGATGCTGTGCTGCGCCCAGCGCTGCCAGCCCAACGTGCTGCCGGCCTCGATCGACAGGCGACGGCCGACACCGGGCGGCAACACCCGATCTTGCCACGCGCGATCGGAGCGCTCGAACAGCTCCCAGCACGGCATCGACACCACGCGCACCGCCCTGCCCTCGGCCCGCAGCCGCAAGGCGGCCGTGAGCGCCAACGAGACCTCGGAGCCGGTGGCGATGAGGACGCCATCGAGCCCCGCAGCGTCGGTGCCTGGCGGGTCCCACAGCACGTAGGCGCCGCACGAGATGTCCTCGCGCGTCTCGGCCAAGGTCGGCAGGTTCTGCCGCGTCACCAAGATCGCCGTGGGCCCCTCGCCCGTCTTGCGCTGCAGCGCGTGGCGCCAGGCGCCCACCGTCTCGCGGGCGTCGGCGGGGCGGATCACGTCGAGCTGCGGAATCAGCCGCAGGCTCATGCACTGCTCGATCGGCTGGTGCGTCGGGCCGTCTTCGCCGAGCCAGAAGCTGTCGTGGCTGAACACGTGCACCACCGGCAGGCCCATCAGCGCCGACAGCCGGATCGCGCCGCGCATGTAGTCGGAGAAGATGAGGAAGGTGGCGTCGAACGCCCGCACCCCGCCGTGGAGCAGCAGCCCGTTGGTGATGCCGCCCATGGCGTGCTCGCGGATGCCGTAGTGGATGATCCGACCGCTGGGCACCGCGCGGTGCTGGCTGGGGATGCCGGTGATGTGCACGCCGTTGCTCTCGGCGAGATCCGCCGAGCCGCCGAGCAGCGTCGGGTGGGCGCGCATGAGCGCGTCGAGGATCTTCTGGCCGGCCTTGCGCGTGGACAGTGGCGTGCCGGGGGCGAAGCTCGGCAGCGCCGCGATCGCGGCCGCCGGCATGTCGCCGCGCTGCAGCGCCTCGAACTCGGCGGCGAGCTCGGGCTTCTCGGCCCGCCACGCGGCGAAGTCCTGCTCCCACTGGGCGCGGCGTCGGCCGTGGGCCTGGGCCTGGATCGCCAGCTGGGCGCGGAGCTCGTCGGGCACGAAGAACGTCGGCTGCAGCGGCCAGCCCATCGCAGACTTGGCGGCCTCGATCTCGGCCTTGCCCAGGGGTGCGCCGTGGCTCCCGGAGGTGCCGGCCTTGCTCGGCGCACCGTTGGCGATGGTGGTGACGCACTCGATGAGGCTTGGCCGCTCCGACTCCGCCCGCGCCGCGACGATCGCCGCGGTGACGGCGTCGGCGTCGTGGCCGTCGACGCGTTGCACGTGCCAGCCGTACGCGGCGAAGCGGGCGCACACATCCTCGGTGAAGCTGATCTCGGTGGCCCCGTCGATGGTGATGCGGTTGCTGTCGTAGAGGTACACGAGCTTGCCCAGGCCCAGGTGCCCCGCGAGGCTCGCCGCCTCGGACGCCACGCCCTCCATCAGATCGCCGTCGCTGACGATGCCGTACGTAAAATGATCGACGATCGCGTGGCCGCCTTGGTTGTAGCGGGCGGCCAAGAAGCGCTCGGCGATCGCCAGGCCGACGCCGGCGGAGAACCCCGAGCCCAGCGGCCCCGTGGTGACCTCGACGCCGACGGTGTGGCCGAACTCGGGGTGGCCGGGGGTGCGCGAGTGCAAGCGACGGAATCGCTGCAGCTCGGACAGCGGCAGATCGTAACCGGTGAGGTGCAGCAGCGAGTACAGCAGCATCGAGCCGTGACCGGCGCTGAGCACGAAGCGGTCGCGATCCGGCCAATGCGGCGCCGCGGGATCGTGGACCAGCACGCGCAGCCACAGCGCGGCGGCCATGTCGGCGGTGCCCATCGGCATGCCGGGGTGACCGGATTTCGCCTGCTCGACACCATCCATCGCCAATCCCTTGATGGTCTTCACCATCAGCGTGTGGGTCTGGGGATCGATGGGACGCGGGGACAGTTGCGCTCGGCTCGACATCGCGAGACCGGGCTATCACGGATGCTGTCGCGCGAATGGCGCACGGCGCCCGTGGCCGCGCGTCACCGTTCGCGCCCCCACACCTTGATCTCGGAGCCGACCGCGAACGCGATGTGACACGGCGCAGAGCGATCCAGCACACCCCACGGCTCGCCATACAGCTCGCCGAAGTCGACGTCGAGCGCGAGGTGCTCGGGCGCGGTCGGGTACACGCGCCATTGCGGATGCCACACGCGATACACCACGGTGCCGCCTTTGCCATCGCGGCCGAATCCCCACTCGTGCTCCTTGAAGAAGTGGTCGTCGGAGTCGGCCGCGGGCATCACCGTCTCGCGGCGCCCCGCGATCGTCATCGTGTGCGCGCGCTCGCCGAGGGTGATCACCATGCGCATGCGGTGGAGCTCGCCCACGTCCTCGACCTCGCAGTGCATCGGCACCGCGCGATAGTGCTCGTGGTACAGCAGATTCGCGACCATCGCGATCGCGGGCTTGGGCACCAGCTCGGCGATGAACACCACGCCGCGGCGACGCTCGCCAGAGCTCTCGCGTACGTACGTCCGCAGGTTGACCTCGGGGAAGTCGGTGTGCCACGGCACGGCGATGCCCTTGATCCGGGTGTCGACGAAGCGGAAGGCGACGTAACTGACGTAGGCGAGGTCATCGCCGTCGCCGGCGCGGCGATCGGGCTCGACGCCCGGCGGCAACACACGGCGCACCAGCTCGGCGGGCACCTGCCACGTCACCAGGCCGAGATCGAGCCACCGCGCGGTCAGGAACGGAGTCACGGATCGAGCATGCCGAGGGTGCGCGCGCCGTGCAATCGGCGGGCACCGCCGTGCAATCGGCGGGCACCGCCGTGGCGGCCCGTGCTATGACGCGGCCATGCGCATCTGCATCCTCGGCGCCACGGGCCTGGTCGGCCGCGAGTCCATCGATCTGGTCGCACGCGCGTGGCCACACGCCGAGCTGGCGCTGTTCGCCAGCCGCGATCAGACGCTCGAGCACGGCGGGGCGAGCTTGGCCGTTTGGGGTGCGTCGCGGCTCGAACAGGCCGATGCGCACGGAGGCGATCTCGCGCTCGTGGCCCTCGACGACGATCACAGCGCACGCTACGTGCCACGGCTGCTCGAGCTCGGCTATCGCGTCGTCGACAAGAGCAACACCTACCGCGCCGATCCCGCCGTGCCGCTCGTCACCGCCGGTGTCAACACGATGCGCGTCACCGATGCGGTGCGCCTGGTCGCCAACCCCAACTGCACGACGATCCCGTTCGCGTTGACGATGGCGCCGCTGCAGCGCCGGTTCGGCCTGGTGGCCGCGACCGTCAGCACCTACCAGGCGGTGAGCGGCGCCGGTATCGGCCCGCTCGACGACTTCCTCGCCGACGCTCGCCGGGGCTACGAGGCGGGCGATCGCATCGGCCTTGCGTTCGACGCCGGCAAGTACGCCGGCAACACGGTGCCGCACGCCGGCAAGACCGACGAGGGCGGCTTCTCGGCCGAGGAGCGCAAGCTCATGTTCGAGAGCCGCAAGATCCTCGAGCTCGAGGGCGCGCCGGGCACACCGTCGGCGTTCGCGATCTCGGCACAGTGCTGTCGCGTCGCCGTTGCGGTCGGGCACTACATGAATGTGTGGTTCACGCTGCGCGATCCTTCTTCGGTGGACGAGATCGAGGCCGTGCTCGGCGACGGCGCGGCCGCGGCGTTCGTGCGCCTGTTGCCGGGTGCCGCCGGTGAAGGCCTCTCGGCGCTGTCGTGCGTGGCCCACCGCGACGTCGCGCTTTGCGGACGCACCCGCACCGATGCACGCGACACCAGCGGGCGCAGCCATTGCATCACGATCGCCGGCGACAACCTGCGACTGGGCGCCGCGACCAACGCGGTGCGCATCGCCAGCCGCTGGTTTCCGAGCGCGGATCCGTCGCTGCAAGCGGGCTGACGCGGGGCTCGCCCGAGAACTACGGTGGCCCACTGGCGCCCGCGTGCGATCGGGCGATCGGACGCCCAGGCGCGATGTTATGCTCGCGCTCTGATGCGGCACGCAACCCCGACCGTCGCCGCCCTACTCTTGGTGGCCGCCTGTGGCCTCGACACCTCCGGCATCGGGAACGCGAGCGGATCACTCGTCAGCGGGACCACGGGTGCGACGTCGGGTGCCGACTCGGTCGATTCGTCGACCACGGCGGCGGGCACCACCGCGCACGGGGGCACCGAAGGCGACGACACCACGGCGGCGGCGACCACGGTGAATTCCGATCCAGCCGACGCCGACACGGGGAGCTCCGGGGACGACGCGAGCTCGAGCACGACCACGACGGAGCCCGTCGATCCCTGCGCCGACAACCCACCGTTCACGCTCGTGCTCGAAGCGAACACCGCGGTCCTCACCCCGCCGATGGCCCAGGGCACGCTGCTCGACGGCACCACGGAGTACGTCTACGGCGAGACGGCGAATGCCGGTGGTGCGAGCTTCGAGGTCGAACTGCCGTGCACCGACGAGTACATGGTGTGGGCCGACGTCTTCGACGGCGAGCCGGGGCCGGACGACATCGCCTTCTGGGCTGGCGATCCGGCCGACGCGCTGCGCATCGAGCTCGGCGGTGTCGTGACCGAGTGGACCTACGGCTGTCAGACCGCCGGGCCCGGGCTGTGGTCGCGCCAAGCCGTCAGCACGCACGACTTCGGGTGTCTCATCGACGACAAGGTCGTGTACGACCTCGACGCCGGCACGCACACGCTCTCGATCGTCCCGCTCGAGGGCGGCGGGCACACGGGGTGGATCATCCCCGGTGACGTCGCCGCCGTCGAGCGCGTCATCATCACCAACCAGCTCCGAGTGCAGCCGTAGCGGCGGTGGGCACCGCGCGCCGGCGGAACCGCTTGCTCCGCGGCGCGCTCCCGATCCATGCTCGCGCCGATGCCTGCCCCCGTCGCCGATGCGATCCTCGAGCTGGCGGAGCTCGCGGGTCCGGCCGGGATCGCGATGGGTGGAATCGTCGACTCCCTCGAGCCCCGCGGCTTCGTGCCCGACGTCGTCGAGCGCGAGATCTGGGCTCTGCTCGCGCGCCGTCGCCTGACCCCTGCCGGCTTCGTGTGCCGGAGTCTGCGCCGCCGCGGCAGCGACGGCAGCGTGACGTTCGTGCGGGTGTACGAGCTCATGCTCGTGCCGTGGTCGGCCGCGCTCGACAGCCAGCTCGAGCTCACCTTGGAACGCACGCCATGAACGTCGCCGAGCTCGCGGCGGCACCTGGCCGAGGCGGAGTGTTCCTCGCGCTCGCGCCGATGGATGGCATCACCTGCGCGGTGTATCGCGACGTCATCACGTCGGCCGGCGCGGCCAGCGGCATCAGCCTGTGCGTGACCGAGTTCGTGCGGGTGACGGCGCACCCGGTGCCCGCGTCGGTGCTGCGCCGCGAGGTGCCCGAGCTCGCGTCGGGTGGACGCACGCGGTCGGGGGTGCCGGTCGCGGTGCAGCTGCTCGGTGGCAAGCCCGAGCCGATGGCGATCACAGCCGCGCGCCTGGTCGAGCTCGGCGCCCACGCCATCGATCTCAACTTCGGCTGCCCGGCCAAGACCGTGAACAACCATGACGGCGGCGCGAGCCTGTTGCGCACGCCGTGCCGCATCGAGGCCGTCGTCGCTGCGGTGCGTGCAGCGGTCCCGACGGCCGTGGCGGTGTCGGCGAAGATCCGCCTGGGCTGGGACAGCGCCGACCATGTCGAGGACCTCGCGCGGGCGAGTGAGCAGGGCGGCGCGTCGTGGCTGACGATCCACGCCCGCACCCGCATGCAGCAGTATGCGCCGCCCGTCGACTGGCTCGCGATCGGCCGGGCGCGGCGGGCCGTGGCGATCCCCGTGGTCGCGAACGGCGATCTGTGCACCGTCGACGACGTGGCGCGCTGCGCCGAGCACAGCGGCTGCACGGCGTTCATGATCGGCCGCGCGGCGATGGGCGATCCACGGCTGTTCGCGCGCCTGCGCGGGGCCGATCATCCGGCGTTCGACGGGCCGTGGTTGCGCGCGCTGCTGCACCGGTATGTCGAGGCCCTGCGCGCGGCGGGCAGCAGCGAGCACGCGAGCCTGGGTCGGCTCAAGCAATGGTTGCGGCTCGGCGCGCCGATGCACGCGGTGATCCGCGATGCGTTCGACCGCGCCAAGTCGGCGCGCGAACTCGGCGGTGCCCTGGCCGCCCTCGATGGGTGGACCGTCGCCGAGGCCGAGCGCGCGGCCTGATGCCAAAGCCGGCGACGTATGCGACAGTGCGAGCGCGTCGATGCTCAGCTCGATCCTCGATCTCGTCCTTCTCACCGCCGCGCTCGTGCTCGCGGTGCCCTGCACGGTGTTCGTGCTCGAGTGCCTGCTCGCGGTGTTGCCGGGCGGGGGCGAGCCGCCGGTGCCGGTGGTCGATCGGCCCTTGCGCAAGGCGGTGCTGATCCCCGCGCACAACGAGCAGAGCGGGCTGGGCGCGACGCTGCAAACCGTGATGCCGCAGCTCGGCGCGGACGACTGGTGCCTGGTGGTCGCCGACAACTGCACCGACGGCACCGCGGCGCTCGCCCGCAGCATGGGCGCAAGAGTCGCCCTGCGCACCAACCCGGACGAGCGCGGCAAGGGTTACGCGCTGGCCTTCGGGCTCGATGCGCTGGCCGCCGATCCGCCCGATGTGGTGATCGTCGTCGACGCCGACATCGAGGTGCGCGCGGGTTCGGTCGACGCGCTGGCGCGTCTCACCTACGCACACGGGCGACCGGTACAGGCCGACAACGTGGTGAGCCCCGAGGATCCGACGCCGATCAGCGTCATCAGTGCGCTGGCGTTCCTGGTGCGCAACCGGGTCCGCGCGCGTGGCCTCGCGCGGGCCGGCCTGCCGTGCCACCTCACCGGCACGGGCATGGCATTCACGTGGGACGTGGTTCGCAAGGCTCCGCCGACCGGCGCGTACCTGGCCGAGGATCTGCTGATGGGCCTCGAGCTGGCGCTGCTGGGCCACCCACCGATGTATACGAACCACGCTGGCGTCCACAGCCTGCTGCCGGACAAGGGCGACGTCGCCCGCAAGGAGCGGACGCGCTGGGAGCACGGCCAGCTGACGACGGTGCGCGGTCAGGCACCGCGGATGATCATGGCCGGCGTCACGCGGATGGACGTGGGGCTGCTCGCGCTCGGGTTGGATCTGTGCGTGCCGCCGCTGGCGCTGCTGGTCTCGCTGCTGTGCGCCGCGTGGGCGGTGTGCGGCATCTTCGCGTTGCTCGATTTCTCGGCGCTGCCGCTGGCGATCGTGACCGCGAGCCTGGGTGGTGTCGGCACGGCGGTGCTGCTGGCGTGGCTGCGGTTCGGTCGGGCGACGCTGCCGGCGAAATACATCGTGGCGATCCCGCTGTACGTGTTCTGGAAGCTGCCGGTGTACATCACGTATCTGGTGCGCGGACGCGAGAAGAACTGGGAGCCCACCGAGCGCACGGCGAAGGACGCCGAGCCAGAGGAGTGACGTGGCGGACGGACGCGGAGAAACCTCCATGAACGCGCGCCTGGTCATCGTCGTGATCGGGCGCAACGAGGGCGAGCGACTGCAGCGCGCCCTCGCCTCGGCGGCGGCGGAGCGACCGGCGGCCCTCGTCTATGTCGACAGCGGCTCGACCGACGGGAGTGTCGAACGTGCCCGCGGCCTCGGCGATCGCGTCACCGTGTGCGCGCTCGATCCGGCGCGTCCATTCACCGCCGCTCGAGGCCGCAACGAGGGCTTCGCGCTGGCGATCGCACAGGTGCCGGACGCCGCTTACGTACAATTCCTCGACGGGGATTGTGTGCTGTGCAACGGCTGGATCGACCGCGCGATCGCCCATCTCGACGTGAACCAAGACGTCGCCCTCGTCGCCGGCCGCCTGCGCGAGGAGTACCGCGAGCGCAACGTGTATCACCGGCTCGCCGACATGGAATGGGACGTGCCCGCCGGCGACGTCGAGTCGACCGGTGGGATCTGCATGATCCGCGTGGATGCGTTCCGCGAGGCCGGTGGCTTCGATCCCGCCATCGCGGCCGGCGAGGAGCTCAACCTCGCGCTGCGCCTGCACGCGGGCGGCGACCGCATCGTCCGCCTCGCCGAGGACATGGCGCGCCATGACATCCGCATGGAGCGATTCGGGCAGTGGTGGACGCGGGCCAAGCGTTACGGGCATGCGACTGCGGAGAGCGTGTATCTGTATGGGCTGCGCGATGCGGCCAGGCGGCGCGAGCTGGCGTCGATCGTGACGTGGGGTGCGGCGGTGCCCGGCGCGGCCGTCGGGTTGGCAGCGCCGACGCTGGGGCTCAGCGTGGGGCTCTTCGGGGGGTATCCGGCGCTGTTCTATCGGATCCGCCGGTATCGGATTGCGCGTGGGGATCGGAAGGATGACGCCACGTTGTATGCGGCGGCGCAGATCGTCGCGAAATTCGCGGCAGTCGTTGGGGTGGGGCAGTTCGCGAAGCGATGGGTGCGGCGCGAGCTCGCGCATGGGCGCGACATGGTGGGGTGAGGGTTGGGGTTCGCGGGGTGGCGGCGCGCTGTCGCGGCCGACGCCGCAGCCCTCCGCCGCGGCGACGTTCGGCGGCTCGAAATTGCTTGGAACCGACGGCGACGCCCCCGAGGGGCGAGCACCTCTCGCCGCTATGCATTGGCGAGATCGTAGCGGATGACGCCTGCGTCGGCCGTGGCTGGCCTTCACCCTCGGCTACTCGAAGCCGCCCTTGTTCGCGTCGTTCCGGCAGGAGCCGGCGATCTATCTCCGCCGGGGCCTGCGAGGCTTGCTTCCCCGGGCCTTCGCGGGTGAGCCTATCCCATGACGCTCGTCCCGCCGCCCCGTCTGTTCGTGATCGCCGCGAAACGGTCGCCGCGGGCGGTGGTCGTGCGGCGTGGGCCTGCGTCCTGGACGCAACTGACTCTCTGGGAGACCGACCGCGATCACTTCACGGGCGGTGCGTGGTTTCGCGGCCGCATCTACGCAGAGAAGTGCGATCTATCGCCCGACGGCCAGCTCTTCCTGTATTCCGCGTTCCAGGGCAGCCGTGCGCTGAGCCGAGTGACCGACTCGTACACCGCCCTCAGTCGACCGCCTTGGCTGTACGCGCTCGCGCTGTGGCCGATGGGAACGACCTACGGCGGCGGTGGACGATTCGTCGGGAACCGCAGGGTGACCCTGCGCGGCGCCGGGGCCTGCCTGCCCGAGCACGCCGCGCAAGAGATCGAGGTCGTCGCCGGCACGGCCGAGCTCCATCAGTCGAGCGAGGAGGTCGAAGGCGCGCAGTGGTCTGGACGCGATCACGGCAACCGTCTGGTCTTCACCCGCGAGGGGCGCATCTTCGCGCGCACCGGCCTGCGCGACGTCGAGCTCGCCGACCTCACGGCAGGGCGGCCGGATCCGCAGCCAGCTCCCGATTGGGCCAAGCAGCCGGTGCGCTGACTGCCGGCCGGGGTGATCCCGCAGAGCTGTTCGTGCGCTACCGCGGGCTCGTGCACCGCTGCCTCTTGCGTGGCACGGGGAGCGCGGGGGCGGCGGACGAGCTGCTCGGCGACACGTTCGTCCGGATCGTCCGCGCAGCGGCGCGCTACACCCCGCCGCCTGGTGCTGGTTGCGTCCCGGCCGAAATCCATACGAGAAGCCGAGAAAATCGCGCTCGTAGATCGCGTTGAGCACCTCGACGACCGCGCGTTGCAAGATCTTGTCCTCCAGCGCGGCGATCCCAAGTGGCCGCTGTCGGCCATCTGGTTTCGGGATGTGAACACGACGAGACGGCTTTGCTCGGTACGCCCCACGTTGGACGCGTGCGTGCAGGTCGGCGAGGCGAGCCTCGACCCCCTGCCCGTACTCGGCCCACGTCACGCCGTCGACTCCGGCCGCTGCCTTGCGCGCGAGCGCGAGGTATGCGGCGCGGAGACGATCGAGCGTGACGTGATGCAGGAGCGCCGTGAACCGCTGCTTCTTATCCTTCCTTGCTGCTTCGCGCACACGGTCGAGCGCACTGCTCGTGCTGATCCGGCGCTGTGTCCGGGGCACGTTTTGCCCTTCCGTGTTCCCCTTGGCCGGACTCCTTCCCTCCATCCCCTCCTCGGCCGGGCTGCCGGCTCCGTTCGGGAACTTCGTCGGTACTACGAGCCCGTCTGACTTCTCCGGGTCGTTCATCGTCGGCTTGTCGCACATGGCGTTCCCGACGCGTCCCACCGCGCCATCGCGATGGGCGACCCAGAGACCTCCCGGTTCTCGCGCAGAGAGGTTCTGTACGTGCACGGGGTCTTCGA
>JBBQJI010000043.1:0-59649 GCA_038325765.1 Nannocystales bacterium | reverse complement strand
TGCGGGTAGCCTGATCTTCTCGGTCGGTTGCCACTCAGGTCTGAACGTGCCGGATGAATACCTGCCTACCACTCAGCTTGGCACCGACTGGCCGCAGGCTTTCGCGCGCCGCGGCGCCAGTTTCGTTGGCAACACCGGCTTCGGCTATGGTGACTCCGACCTCGTGCTGTATTCCGAGCGCTTGATGGCAGAATTCGCCAAGCAGTTGGGCACGGTCGATTCGGGTCTGCCCACGACGGGTCGCGCTTTGATGCTGGCCAAGCAGAAGTACTACAACACGCTGGCAGCCGGATCGTTCAGCAACTACGATGAGAAGGTGCTGGCAGAAATGACGCTGTTTGGATTGCCTATGCTAAAGGCTCCCGTTCGCTGTCGCTCAGGCCTCGCCGAGCTCCGCGAGGAACTCGCCGGCGGCGGTCGAGTCGGGCGCTTCGTGCTTGGCCTTGCGCGCCCACAGCACTGCGCGCTGACGATCCCCGCGGCGGTGGGCGATCTTGGCCTGGCGCAGGAACGCCGAGGTCCGCGTGACAGGACAGGGGCCATCGATGAGCGTGATCTGCCGCAGCACCCGGACGGCCAGGTCCCACTGCTCGAGGGCCTCGGCGAGGTCCGCGAGCTCGGAGGCGACCACGCCGTCGTTCTTGTCGTGACCGAACGCCGTCTGCAGCTCGGTGAGCTGCTCGTCGTGCGCGCCGCGGGATCCCGCGATGCGGGCGCGACGGTGATGGATCGCCGCGGTCTCGGTGGCCCGACGATCCCGGCCATCGCCGGCCATCGCCTCGAGCACGGCGGTCGCGGGCTCGATCTCGCCGAGCACGACATAGGCGTCGATGAGCACGAGGCCGGCCTCGAAGTCGTCGGGCTGCAACGCGAGCAGCGCCCGCACCAGCGGCAGCGCGGCCTCGGTGTCTCCCTGTTCCATGAACAGCGCCGACGCCTGGCGCAGCAGGCCGATGCGGGTCTCGTCGTCGACCGCGTCCTCAGCCTCGGCGGCGAGCAGGCGGGCGAGCTCGCGGTCGGCCCCGATCTGCGCGTAGACCTCGCGCAGGGCCTCGCGCACCGGCACGTTGCCCGGCTGCTTTCGCCGTGCGTGCTCGAGACCCGCCTTGGCGTCCTCGGGCCGGCCGAGCTCGCGGCACGCGGCCGCGAGCTGCAGCGCGGCGGTGATCTGGGCCTCGCCCTGTTCGATCGCCACCAGGCGTGCGCACGACTTCACAACCGCGTCCCAGCGCTCGTCCAAGGTGTCGAGCTCGACCAAGAGCTGCAGCGCGGCGCAGTCCTTGCGGTCGCGCTCGAGCCATTGCGCCAGCGCAGCGCGGGCCTCGTCGCGGCGCTGCTGCAAGGTGAGCAGCTCGACGATGCGCAACGTCGAGGCCCGCTCGATGTCGGCGTCGCCCGCCGCCTGCGCGGCGTCGCGCTGCGCGTGCAGCCCGGCGAGGAGGCTCGGGGCCACCTCGGCCGAATCGATCGCGAGCGCGCCCTCGAGATCGGCGACGGCCGCGTCGTGGTCGCCGGCGCCCGTGCGCAGCTGGGCGCGGGCAGTCAGCAGCATCAGGCGATCGCGATCGTCGAGCTCGGCGTCGATGAGCGCGCCGAGCACCGCGGTCGCGCGCGCGAACTGGCCGCTGGCGCCCAGGCTGCTCGCGAGCTCGAGGCCGATCTCGGCGTCGCCCGGCACCGCCTGGTGGGCCTGCTCGAGCAGCGCGGTCGCAGCTTCGGGATCGCCGAGCAGCTCGCGGTGCAAGGTCGCGGCTTGGCGCAGGATCGTCACCCGCGCCCGGGGATCGGGCTCGAGCTCCGCCGCGGTGCGCAGCAGCTCGGCGATGCCACGGTAGTCGCCGCGGGCCTCGTAGGCGCGCTCGAGGCTGCCGCGGGTCATCGTGTCGCCCGGCGCGCGGCGGAAGGCCTGGACGAGCACGCGCAGCTGCCCCTCGTAGTCACCGCGGGCGGCGTGGGCATCGGCGAGCTCGCGGGCGAGGGCGGCGGCGACCTCGATGGGCTCGAGATCGATGAGGCGCTCGGTCAAGGCGCCGCGCGCCTCGAAGTCGTCTTCGCTCATCCACTCGCGCGCGGCGTGGAGCAGCGCCCGATGATCGGGCGCGCGCTCGAGGGCGGCGCGCGCCACCTGGGCGGCCTCGCCGGGATCGCGGGGATGGATGCGCCGGGCGAGCATGAGCGCAGCGTCGGCGATACGCCCCGGGTCGCCGTGCAGCTCGTCGGTGCGGAGCTGCTCGCGCAGCAGCACCACGACCTCTTCGCCCCGGCCGTCGCGCTCGAGCATGTCGAGCAGCATGTTGCGGGCACGGGGGTGCTCGGGCTCTTCGCGCAGGACGTCGTGCAGCACCGCGGTCGCGTCGCCGCGCGCGTCGCCACCGTCGACGAGGGCAGCGACGAGCTCCATGCGCATCGCGTTGCGGGCCGCCGCGTCACCGAGGGAATCGAGGGTCTCGTCGACGAGGCGGTGCAGGCGATCGGTGTCACCCTGAAGTCGATACAGGCGCGCCAGGGGCTCCCACGCCCCGCGCAGCGCCGGATCGCGCTCGAGCAGCGCCTCGTACACGCGGATGGTGAGGGCGTCGTCGTCGGCGCCCGCGGCGATGCGCTGGCCGAGCGGCAACAGCTCCTCGGGGGGCATCGCGGCGGCGGCCTCCTGCAGCCACTGCACGGCTGCCTGCCAGTCGCCCGCGTCGGCGTGGCCCTGGGCGAGGCCGAGTAGGGCCCAGGTGATCTGGGTGTTGCCGTCGATCATCGTGCCGCTGAGCTCGACCGCGCGCAGCATCAACGCCGAGGCGCGCTCGGACTCGCCGCGGCGCGTGGCCAGATCGGCCGCCTCGCGGACGTCGACCACGGTCGCCTCGGGCAGCGTCGCGCGGCGCTCGAGCGCGAGCAGCAGCACGCCCTCGTCGCCGGCCTTGCGCGCCGACTGCTCGAACATCGCCAGCAGATCGGCGCGCGGCAGGCCGCGCTCGGGCAAGGTGGCGCGCACCAGGATGCGGTTGGCCCGCTCGTGGCGGGCGTCGACCTCGAGGGCCTGGGCGAGGGCAGCGAGGCCCGCGTCCGTCGTCTCGGGATCCGCGAGCTGGACCTCGGCCATGCGATACAGGGCATCGGCGCGGGTCTCGGCGGCGTCCTCACCCAGCGCCGCGAGGCGCTCGAGGATGCGCATCTGATCCTCGGTGTCGCCGCGCGCAGCCGCGACCCGGGCGAGCGCCCGCCACACGTCGATCTCGCGCACGCCGGTGGCCTCGGCCTGGGCGAGCAACAGCGCGGCGTGCCCGAGGTCGGCCTGGTCACGCTCGTGGACCTCGGCGAGCCGCAGCAGCAGCTCGCAGCGCACGTGCACGTCGGAGGTGCGGCGCGCCTTCTCGAGCTGCTGCTCGAGCTCCTCGCCGTAGCGGTGGATCTGACCCGCAGCGGTCGCGATCTCGTGCGCCAGATCGTGCACCGGTGGGCTGCCCGGATCCGCGGCGATGGCCGCGAACACCTGCTCGAGCGCCGCCGCCGAATCGCCGGCCTTGGCGTGCAGACCCGCGAGCTCGGCGAGCACCTCGGCGCGCCGTCGACGGTTGTCGACATGGTGCAGCCGGGCCTCGAGCACGCGGCGGAGCAGCTCGTCGTCGCCGCGAAGGGCGAGCATGCGCTGCAGCGCGGGGGCCTGGCTGTCGTCGTTGGCGAGCGCCTCGAGGGCGGACTCGATGAGCTCCTGGGCCTGGGCCCGCTGGCCGCGTTCGTTCGCGATCGAGGCCAGCTCGACCAGCACCTGCGCCGCACCGAACGCGGTGCTGGCGGGCTCGGCGTCGCTGCGCCGCGCGATGATCAGCAAGGCGCGGTACGAACGCTCGGCGCGCTCGAGCTGGCCGTTCTCGTGGGCGGTCTCCGCCAGCATCTGCATGATCGCGGGGTTGCCCGCATCCATGCCGGCGGCGAGCTCGAGGTGATCGAGGGCCGCGGCCCGGTCATTTCTGGCGTGCAGCACCCGCGCGAGCAGCAGGTGGGCCGCGGCGCGCTCGGGCGAGCGCCGCCGGCCGTAATCGGCGATCACCTCGCCGAGCGCCGTCGCGGCCTCGTCGAGTCGTCCGGCCACGCGGAGGCCATCGCCCAGCCGCGCCCGCAGGCTGCGGTCGGCCTCGCCCAGCGCCACCGCGCGCTCGAGGACCGGCACGGCCTTGTCCGGCGCACCCAGACGATCGCCGTAGATCTCCGCCGCCTCGCGGGCGTACGCGACGACGGCCGCCGGATCGGTGGCGACCTCGGCCGCGGTGACCAACGCGCGCGCCAGGGGCTCCCACTGCTCGTGGGTGCGATACAAACGCAGCAGCAGCTTGCGGACCTCGCCGTTCCTGGGCGATTCGCCGAACGCCACTTCGAGGGTCGCGGTCGCCTCGAGTTCGAGCTCGGCCTGGAGCTGGGCACGGGCCAGCCGCAGCAGCACCGGCACCCTGGCGCCGGCCTCGGTGGTGGCCAGACGCTGCTGCAGGCACGTCGCGGCGGCGCCGGGCTCGTTGCGCGCGAGGTGCAGACGCGCGAGGGTGTCGAGCGCCTCGTTGTCGGGGACGAGGGCGACCTGCCGGGTGAGGGCGGCGATCGCCCGGCCGGTGTCGGTGAGGCGGTCGGCCGCGATGCCGGCGGCCATCGCCCACAGCTCGGCGGCGCGCGTCCGCGCGGCAGCGTCGCCGTCGCCCAGGGTCGCGGCCTGCTGCTCGACGATGTCGCACAGCTGGCCGTGACGCCCCTTGTCCTCGAGGATGTGGCTGAGCGCCTCGACCGACGGGCCGTGGCCGGGCTGCTCGGCGAGGTTGCGCTGCAGCGACTCGACGCGGCCGCCGCGGCGCTCGAGCTCGCCGACCAGGCGCGACAGCTCGAGCCGCAACGCGAGCCGCTGCGGTGGATCGGAAGTGAGCTCGAGCTCGCGGGTGCGCAGGTGCACCAGCTCGAGGATCCTGCCCTCGCGCTCGCACAGCGCGGCGAGTTCGGCGACCAACGCCGCATCGTTGGTGCGCTCGGCGAGGACCTCGCGGAGCAGATCGATCGCGGGGGCGACGGCGCCGAGACCCGCGGAGATCCGCGCGGCGCGGATGCGGAGATCCAGGATCTCGGGGCGGGGCAGGGGCAGCGCCGCGGTGCTGAGCAGCGCGTCCATCGACGCGCGAGCGCCCGGCCCGGTGACGCCCGATCCCTCGACGATGCGCTCGAGTGCCCAGCGCACCGAGGCGGCCGCTGCGTCCCGCGTGGCGTCATCGCCGGTGTGCAGCAGATGGGACGACTTGTGGTGCAGCGCGGTCACCAGTGAGCGTGCCGCAGGCGTCTCGATGCCCGCGGTGCAGGCCAGCTCCGCAGCCTCGCGGAGATGGACGATGTCGCCGTCGCACGCGCGATCGAGGGCGACGAGGGTCGCGATCAGGCCGTCGGCGCCGGCGGTGCGCTGCAGATCGGCGAGCAGCTCGAGCGCGGGCACGTGCTGGGGTGCCCGGGCGACGGCGCGGGCGGTCGCGGTGGTCGCCGCGCCCTGATCCTGGCACTCGTCGCGGTACCAGCGGGCGCACAGCAGATCGAGATCGCGGGCGAGCTGGGTGTCGAGCGCCTCGCTGCCAGTGGTGAATGCGGCCTCGAAGGCCGCGACGAACCCGGGCCACTGATCGAGGGCCGACACCGCGTTCATGAGCGACGCGATCGCGTCGGGGTCGATCGACTCGCGGCGGCTGCAGATCGCCAGCGCACCGGCCGAGGCGGTGTCCCAGCGGCCGGCGGTCGCGGCCGCGCGCACCACAGCGCGCTGCACGTCGAGCGCTTCGGGATCGTGGGTGGCGGCGGCGGCGTAGGCGGTCGCCGCCCCGGTCGCATCGTGGAGCTCGAGCTCGCGGATGCGGCCCTCGGCCAGGTGCAGGTGCGCGGCGCGGGCCGGGTGGGCGGCGACGGCGGTGGCCGTGTGATAGGCGTCGGCGACCAGCGTCCACTGCTCGGTCGCGGTGCCCAGACGCATCAGCTCGTGCTCGAGGCCGGTGTCGGTGGGATCGAGGGTGAACGCGTGGGCGATCGCCTCGAGCGCCGCGCCGGGCTCACCTGCGGCGCGCTCGTGCAAGTTGGCGGCCTCGCGCAGCACCGCGATCGCGTCGAGGGGATCGCCCGTCCGGCGGATACGGGCGTCGACCAGGCCGAGCAATCCCTGCCAGTCGCCGGTGCGGCGCATTGCCCCCGCGAGCGACTCGCCGGCGATGCGTCCCGCCGCAGGATCGTCGAGCAGCGCCCGCAGCCCGGCCAGGGCCCCGCGCGCAGCGGGATCGATCGCGAGCGCGTCTGCGTAGGCCGCCGCCGCCGCCGCGCCCTCGCCCAGATCGGTGCGCCGTACGTCGCCCAGGCGCACCGAAAGGGCGCACGCACGATCGCGGATCGACGTCGCTGCGACCGTCGCCAGCTCGCCGCGCTCGGGCATGCGCGCGAGCTGGGCGAGCAGGGCGTCGAGGGCGTCGACGGTCTCGGGCTCGTCGCCGAACTCGCGCCGCACGGCCGTCCACGTCGTGACTGCGCCCTCGAGATCGCCGAGGCGCGTCGCCAGCAGATCGGCGCGTCGCACCCGATCGGCGCGCCGCTGCTGCGGAAGTGCGGTCGCGACCGCACGCTGCTCGAGGGCGGTGGCCAGGGCCTCGTGACGGCCCTGCTGTTCGAGCACCGCGATGGTGGCATCGAGCGCGTCGCCGTCGGCAGGATCATCGCCCAGGCGGCGGGCGTAGGCGGCGAGCGCCCGGTCCGGATCGCCGAGCGCGTCGGCGAGTCGCCCGGCCTCACCCAACACCGCGCGGCGCAGCGAGGCCGAGTGTTCGAGCGATGCGAGCTGCTCGAGCACCGCGAGTCGCTCCTCGTCGCGACCGGCCCGCGCCAACAGTTCGGCGAGTTGGTGGGCCGCCGACAGGGCCAGCGCCCGATCCGACTCGCCCTCGGCCACGACCTCGGCGAGCAGCTCGGCCGCCCGCATGGCATCGTCCTCGCGCTCGGCGAAGACCTGCGCCGCTTCGTAGCGCAGCGCCATGCGCTGGGCGCCCTCGGCACTGCCGGCGCCCTCGGCCAGGGCCTCGGCGAAGGCCCGGTGCAGGCCCGCACGCTGCGCGAGCTGGCGCAGCTGTTTGCGGGCGTCGATGTCACCGGGCTCGAGCCGCAGCAACGTCGCGTAGTGGGCCATCGCTTCGTCGCTGCGAGAGGCGATCGCGAGCCGGGCTCCGACCTCGCGGTGCAGCGCGAGCTGCTCGCCGTCCTCGGCGAACTCGAGCGCGCGTAGCAGGGCGGTCACGACGTCATCGGGGCGCCCCAGCGCGTCGTAGCTGATGCGCAGCAGCGACAGCGCACCCAGCCGCACCAAGACGGGCGCGCCGTCTTGCGCCAAGATGCGCTCGAGCATGCGCGAGCCCTCGGCGTGCCCGGGGGCCTCGGTCACCAGCGTGCGCAACTCTTCGAGCGCGGGGCCGGGCGCATCGAGGTGATCCATGAACGTCGTCGCGATGCGGATGCGCGTGGCCCGGGCCTCCGCGGTCGGCATGTCGAGCACGCGGCCCTGCCACATCTCGATCAGGTCCTCCCAGCGACGCTGGCGCTCGAGCAGGCGCTCGATGCCGGCGACCAACGCCGCGTTGTTGGGGTCGAGCTCGAGCTCGAGCTGCATGTAGTCGACGGCGCGGCCGGGATCGCCGGCGAAGTCCTTGGCGAGGTGGGCGGCCTCGTCGAGCAATGTGCGTCGCCGATCGACGTCGCTGGTGTGCGACAGCATCCGATCGTAGACGTCGAGCAGGACGTCCCAGCGCTCGGCGACCGTGAGCACCACGATGTAGCGCTCGAACGCCCACTGGGCCTCGGGGTCGAGCTCGATGATGCGCGCGAGCAGCACGCCCATGGCGTCGGCGTCGTCGCCGAACCACGCCTCGTGGAACTGGGCGGCGCGGCGGGCGAGTTCCTGACGCACCGGCTGTGCGAGGTGGAGCTCGAGCACGTCGCGATAGACCGCGGCGAGATCGTCGGGCCTTTGGAGGGAGTCGGCCAGCTCCTCCGCGGCGGCCCAGGCCTCGGGCCGCTCGGGCGCCGCCCGGCAGGCCGCCAGCGCGGCGGCGAAAGACTCTTCGTGACGACCCTGATCCCCTGCGCGCCCCGCCCCGCTCGTCATCCGATGGTTCTCCTTCGCGTACCCCACGGATTGCGGGGGGAACGAGTATACCAAGGCCGGCGCTCGCACCGCTGCAGGGCGGCCCATTTGCGCGCCAGGGGCCCACGCAGCCGTGCCGCGAGGACACGCGGGCGATGGGGCGCGGTGGGGGTTGCGGGCCGGCTCTACCGCGCAGACGTGGCCGCATCGCGGAGCAGAGCCGCGGTGTGCGCGAGCATCTCCGGGGTGTCGACGTCCTGCCAGAAGCCCTCGCCGATGTCGAGCACGGCCATCTTGTCGCGGGCGGCCAGGCGCGCGACGCCCTGGGACAGCGAAGCATCACCGCGCGCGGCGAGCTCGTCGTCGAGCGCATCGAGCAGGCCGTGGGTGCAGACGAACACGCCGATGTCGATGCAGTCGTAGGTCGCGAGCTGCTTGCCGATGTCGCGCAGGCGCGAGCCCTCGGTGCGCACCTTCGTGGCGTCGTCGAGATCGAAGATCGAGGTGACACGCCGATCGACCAGCAAGGTCGCACCGCCGGGCTCGGGGGTGTGGGCCCGGGCCTGGGCCATGACCTCGGGGCCGATCACGTGATCGGCCATCGCGACCACGAACTCACCGGCGAGCGCCGGGCGTGCGGTGAGCAGCGACACTCCGTTGGCGAGATCGAAGCGCGGGTTGTCGACGAACACGACGGGCACGCCGAGCGCCGGGCCGGTGCGGGGGCCAGCCCCTAACGCGGCCCGCAGCTCGTCGCCGCGGTAGCCTGTCACCACCACGAGTTCGTCACAGCCGGCAGCCACGAGGCCCCGCAGAGCGCGGAAGATCATCGCCTCGCCGGCGACCTCGACCAGCGGCTTGATCGTGCCGTCGTCGTGTTCGCGCAGGCGCGAGCCGAAGCCTGCCGCCAGCACCACCCCGCTGCGTGAGACCGTGGCCACTCAGAACTCCGCGAAATTCTCGGAGAGGTGGGTGATGGGATCTTCGCCGGCGAGCACCCGCAGGGTGTTCTTCAGGCGGATGTGCTGGATGAACAGGTCGTGCTCCGCGACGTGGCCGGCGGCGACGTGCGGGCTCTTGAAGAAGAACGACAGCCATTCTTGCACACCGCCACGGCCGGCGCGCTTGGACATGTCGAGGAACAGCGCGAGATCGAGGACCAACGGCGCCGCGAGGATCGAGTCCCGGCACAGGAAATCGACCTTGATCTGCATCGGGTAGCCGAGCCATCCGAAGATGTCGATGTTGTCCCAACCCTCCTTCGCGTCGCCGCGCGGCGGGTAATAGTTGATGCGGATCTTGTGGTAGAGATCTTTGTATAGATCCGGGTACAGGTGGGGCTCGAGGATGCTGTCGAGCACGCCGGACTTGGTGACCTCCTTGGCCCGGAAGCTCTCCGGATCGTCCAGGATTTCGCCGTCGCGGTTGCCCAGGATGTTGGTCGAGAACCACCCGGCGATGCCGAGCATGCGCGCCTTGAAGCCGGGCGCGAGGATGGTCTTCATCAGCGTCTGGCCGGTCTTGAAGTCCTTGCCGCACAGCGGCACCGCGCAGTCGAGCGCGAGCTGCTCGAGGGCGGGGAAGTCGGCCGACAGGTTGGGGGCACCGTTTGCATACGGCACGCCCTCGCGGATCGCCGCGTAGGCGTACAGCTGCGACGGCGAGATCGCGGGGTCGTTGGCGAGCATGCCCGCCTCGAAGGCCTCGATGCTCTGGTGACACGCCGACGGCGTCAGGTGGATCTCGGTGGAGCCGCACCACACCATCACCGCACGAGACGCACCGTGGTTGGCGATGGAGTCGCGGATGTCCTGGCGGAGGGCCTCGGCCAGCTCGCGCTTGTGCTTCGCCTTCTTGACGTTGGGCCCGTCGAGTCGCTTGACGTACGACTGGTCGAACGCGGCGGTCATGGGCTTGATGCCGTGCAAGAAGTCGGCGAGTGGATCGAGGTTCGCGCCGCTCAGCACGTCGGCGCGGCGGGCGGCCTCGTACGCGTCGTCGGCGATCACGTCCCAGCCCGCGAAGCAGAGATCCGACAGCGGCGCGAGGTCGAGCAGGTCGCGGATGAGCGGCTGGCGGTTGTCCGAGCGGCGCCCCAGGCGGATGGTCTGCAGCTGGGTGATCGATCCGAACGGCTTGGCGAGCCCGCGGCGGATGGCCTCGACCCCGGCGATGAAGGTGGTCGCGACGGCGCCCATGCCGGGTGTGAGCACCAGCAGCTTGCCTTCGTGCGGGCTAGGTTTGCGAACGTCGGTCATGTCGGCCTCGGGGAGAATCTGGTGAAACGCGCCCATCGGGGGTGGGGCGGGCGGCGCAGCCCGCGATGCACGACCCGATAGTCGCGGCAGACTCGCTTTGGTCGCATGCGGTGTCAACCGAGGCGCTGGCGGCCGCCAGAGCGCGGCTGGGTCCGGGCGGACCCGCGCCGCGGGGAAGGCCCTGGGCTCGGGGTTCAACCCGCGGCGCCGGCACGCTCGGCGACGAAGCCAGCGATGGCGAGGGCCAGCTCGGCTGCGATGTCGGCTCGGGTGCGTCCCGAACGCCGCAGCACGTCGAAGCCGTGATCGGCGTGCTCGATCACCTGCAGCCGCGCGCCTGGCGGGAGCACCCCCTGGAGCCGCTCGACGCTGCCGAGCGCGTCGCGGGTGCCGTGGAGAAACAGCGTGGGCACCCCGACGCGGGGCAGGTGGAGGGCGCGTTCGGTCGAGACCTTGCCCCGGGGGTGCAGTGGGAAGCCGAGCAGCACGAGCCCGCGCACGCCGCGAAGCGGGGCCTCGGCGGCGGCGAGGGTCGCCATGCGTCCGCCCATCGACTTGCCCGCGACCACGAGCGGCAGCGCCGGCCACTGCGTGCGGACGTGCTCGGCGACGGCGCGGATCGTGGCCAGCAGCACTGGCTTGGCGTCGATGCGTCGCGAGCCCCGCTCGGTGTACGGGAACTGGTGGCGCACGCACGTGATGCCGCCTTCGACGAGGCGCGCGGCGATGTCGACGAGGAAGCGGTGGTGCATGTCGGCGCCCGCACCGTGGGCGAGCGTCACGATGCCGCGCGGCGCTTTGGCCTCGTCGACGATCGCCGACACCGCCCGCGCGCCGTAGGGGTCGACGATCTCGATGCGCAACGCGGTCACGGGGTCTCCAGCTTGCCGAGCAGTTTGGCGAGCACCGCTTGCAGATCGGGGCGGAGCGACAGCACCTGTGCCATCGGGTCGCCGACTTCCCGCAGCCGCCTGGGCACCGTCGCCATGTTGAAGTCGTGCTGATCGAGCCCTTCGTGGAGCTCGTCCCAGTGCAGCGGCGTCGACACCGGCGCGCGCGGCAGCGCCCGCAGCGACAGCGGCCCCACCAGCAGCCGGCCGTGGCCGTTCTGGCCGAAGTCGAGGTACACGCGGCCGCGCCGTGCGGGGATCGGGCGCAGCACCGTCGCGATCTCGTGGAGCTCGGCGCTCACCACCTGCGCCAGGATCTCGCCGAGCTGCCGACACTGATCGAAGGTGCACTGACCGCCCAGCGGCATCAGCACGTGTAGGCCCGTCGAGCCGCTGGTCTTGAGGAACGAGGGCAGGCCGATCTCGTCGCACAGCGCGCGGATGCGCCATGCGATGCGGACCACGTGGGCGAAGGGCGCGCCCTTGGGATCGAGATCGAGGATGCACCAGTCAGGGTGCTGGAGATCCGCGAGCCGGCTGCCCCACACGTGGAGCGGGATGGTCGCGAGGTTGGCGACATACGCGATCGACTCGACGTCGTCGCACACGAAGTACTCGATCTCGCGCTCGGCGTGCTCGCTCCACATGGTCTTGGTGCGCAGCCACGCCGGCACGTAGGGCGGCGCGTTCTTCTGGAAGAACGACTTGCCGGCGATCCCGTCGGGATAGCGGGTGAGCACCAGGGGACGATCGCGGAGGTAGTGCAGCAGCCACGGCGCGACCTCGCGGTAGAACTCGACGAGGTCGCGCTTGCAGTAGCCGTCGTCGGGCCAAAACGGCTTGTCGGGGTTGGAGATCACGACCTGTCGCGTCGTGGGGTCGACCACGGTCGGTCCCTGGGCGAGTTGGCCGTCGTCGTCGTCGCCGGGCTCGGTCCACGCCGCGTGCATCCGGGCATCGAGCGTGCAGTCGGCGACGGGCTTGTCGTCGCGCACGCGCAGGAACACCGGGTGGCGGAGCATGCCATCGGCCGTGACGTGCTTGAAGCGCACCTCGACCACGACGCCGGGGGCGACCCAGGTGTGGCCGGGGCCCCGCTGCGCCGTCGCGCCGGTGCACGCGGGGGCACCTTGGCGCTGGGCCGCGAGGCGGGCGTGCAGCGCGGCGAGCGTGGCGTCGTCCATGCCGGTACCGACGCGGCCCACGTACACCAGAGCGCCGCCGGTCCACGCCGCGAGGTGCAACGCGCCCAGGTGCGCGCGGGTGCCCTCGGGCGCGGTGAAGCCGACGACGGCGAGATCGGCGGTGTGCTCGATGCGGATCTTGAGCCATGAGGGCGCGCGCGTGCCGACGTACGGGCTGTCCTCGCGCTTGGCGACCACACCCTCGAGCCCCAGCGCCACGACATGGCGCCACAGACCCAGGCCGTCGGTCTCGATGTGCTCGGCGAACCGCACCGCGCCGGCGCTGGGCAGCAACGCCTGCAGCAGCGCCTTGCGCTCGAGCAGCGGCAGCGGGCGCACATCGAAGTCCTCGAAGCCGAGCAGATCGAAGGCATAGAGCACCACCGGGTGCTCGCGCATGGCGGTGTCGACGTCGCGCGACCGCAGCAGCAGCGCCCGCTTCTGCAGGCGGGCGAAGTTGGGCCTGGCGTCGTCGTCGAGCACCACGACCTCGCCGTCGATCACGAAGCTGCGGTAGGGCAGGGCGCCCAGGGTGCGGGTGAGCTCGGGGAACGCCGCGGTCGCGTCGTGGCCGCTGCGGTAGCGCAGGGCGCCGCGGTGGTCGACGGCGCTGGCGATGACGCGATAGCCGTCGTACTTGAGCTCGAACACCCATCCCGGGCGCGAGAACGGGGCGGTCTCGGTCTGCGCGAGCATGGGCTGGACGGAGGTCGGATCCACCGACGTCTGCCGTGCGCCCAGCTCGAGCAGTCGCGCGCGGATGGCCGCGGCGCGATCGAAGCCCTGCTGTACCTGCTCGATCGTCAGCCCGGAGAGCACCGAGGTCTCGTCGGGCGGGGCCATGCCGGCGCGCACCGAGCCGCCGTCGGGCTTCTTGATGAGCAGCCACTGTTTGTGGTCGCCGTCGCCGCCGGCCGTGCGCACCAGCGTCCACACCCCGCGCAGCTTGTGGCCGTGCAGCTCGAAGAGCAGCTTGCCGTCGCGGTAGCCTTCGTCCATCGGGATGTGGGCGATGTACACCCCGCGATCCCACACGATCATCGGACCGGCGCCGTAGTTGCCGTCGGGGATGACCCCCTCGAAGTCGACGTACTCGATCGGGTGATCCTCGGTCTCGACCGCCATGCGCTTGTCATCGGGGTCGAGCGAGATGCCGCGGGGCACCGCCCACGAGCGCAGCACGCCGCCCATCTCGAGCCTCAAGTCCCAGTGCAGTCGCCGCGCGGCGTGCTTCTGGATGACGAAGAGTTTGCCGCGGGTGGGCGGCGCGGTGCCCGGCACGATGCCGAAGGGCTCCGCGGTGCGGTCGGCCGAGCGCTTGGCACGGTAGGTCTGCAGCTCGGCCGTGCCGTTCCGCTCGGCGGTGGAGCCGCGACGGGGGCGATCGTCGCGGCGACGGCTCTTGCGCGGTGCTGCCATGCGTTCCCCGTTGTGGCACCCCCACGATACCATCCCGGACATGGCGTCGCGCGCGATCTCCTCGGGCACCATCGCGTTCGGGTTGGTGTCGATCCCGGTCAAGTTGTTCACGTCGGTGTCGCCGTCGGACGGCATCCACTTCAACAACCTGCACCGCGAGTGCGGCACCCGCCTCAAGTACCAGTACCACTGCCCCAAGCACGATGCGCTCGTCGGCCGCGACGAGATGGTCAAGGGCTACGAGTTCGCCAAGGGGCAGTACGTCACCTTTACCGAGGACGAACTCGATGCGGTGCTCGAGCAGGCGACGGGTGCGATCGACATCGTCGAGTTCGTGCCGGTCGGCGAGGTCGACCCGATCTACTACGAGAAGGCCTACTACCTCGCGCCGGACGAGGGCGCGGCGCGGGCGTACTCACTGCTCGCCGCGGCCCTGCGCAGCACCGGGCTGTGCGCCCTCGCGAAGTATGCCGCCCGTGGCAAGCAGTACCTCGTGCTCATCCGGGCGGTGGAGCTGGGCCTGGTGATGCAGCAACTCCACTATCCCGCCGAGGTCCGACCGATGGCCGAGGTCGGGATCGAGAGCACCGAAGTCCGCGACAGCGAACTCGATCTCGCCGTGAAACTCATCGAACAGAGTCGCAGCCGCGCGTTCCGACCCGAGCAGTACTCCGACGAGGTCCGCGCGCGCATCGACGCCCTGATCCAGCGCAAGGTCGACGGCGAGGACATCACGCGCGTCGAGGCGGCGAGCCCGAAGGCGCAGGTGATCGATCTGATGGCGGCGCTCAAGCAGAGCCTGGGTGGCGCCGCGGCAGACGGCGCTGTGCCCGGCGGCAGCGCGGCCGAGGGCGGGTAGTCCGCGGGTCCGGGCGGCGCACGGCATGCGCGATGTCCCGGGCGATCGATTTGTCGCCGGGGCCGCCGGCTTCGCTGTACGCTTCTCGCGGTCGCGTCAGCATGCGTATCCTCGTTGTGGAAGACGACCCGCTCCAGCGGGAGGTCATGCGCCGGGAACTCGCCGGCCAGGGCCACGATGTGCTCGCGGTCGGGGACGCGGAGGTCGCCGTGGTCGCCCACGCGCAGACCCCGTTCGAGCTGATCGTCGTCGACTGGCTGCTGCCGGGCATGGACGGCCTGCGCCTGGTCCAGCGCATCCGCTCGCTGCCCGGCGGTGAGAACGTCTTCACCATCGTCGTCACTGCACGCAATCGCCCCGAGGACCTCCAGCGGGTGCTCGACAGCGGCGCCGACGACTACATGGCCAAACCGGCGGACTCGGCGTCGCTGCTGACCCGGGTACGGATCGCCGAGCGCCGGCTCGCGCGGCAGCGCATGCACGCGATCGATCGCGAGGCGTTGGTCCGCACCCAGGCCGAGTTCCGCCGCGTCATCGAGCGCTGCCCGCTCGGCGTGATCGCCCGGCACGGCGACGACATCGTGTACGCGAACGGTGCCGCCGCACGGATCCTCGACACGCCGCGCGGCGAGCTGATCGGTGCCAGCTACCTCGACCTGGTGGCGCCCGAGTTCCGCGACGTCATGGAGCGTCGGGCCCAGCGCTTCGATCGCTCTGGCGCACCGCCGCCGCCCATCGAGACCGTGCTGGTGCGCAAGGACGGCCGTAGCATCGTCGCCCGCGTGATCCCGGTGACCCGGGCGACCTACGACGACACCGAGGTCAGCTACCTGATGATCGAGGACATCACCACGCGGATTGGTGCCGAGCGTCGGCTGCGGATGACCCAGTTCGCGGTCGACCGCGCCGCCGAGCTGATCCTGTGGGTCGACGCCAGCGGCGTGCTGACCTACGCGAACGCGGCGGCGGGCGATCTGTTGGGCTATACGCCCACCTCGCTCGTCGGCCGGCGCTGGCACGAACTCGATGTCGACGCCGACCCGCTCATGTGGCCGGGCTGGATCTCACGGCTGGTCGCGATCGGGACCCTGCGCTACGACACGCGCATGCGCGACCGGTCCGCGCGGCTGGTGCAGGTCGAGGTGTCGGCGAGCGCGCTGCAGTTCGACGGTGAGACATTCGTCGTGCTCGCGGCCCGTGACCTCCGCGAGCGCGACCTGCTGCGCGAGAACCTCCAGCGCGCCGAGCGGTTGGCGTCGGTCGGCAGCCTCGCCGCAGGCGTCGCCCACGAGATCAACAACCCGCTCGCCTACGTGATGGCCAACCTGGAGCTGCTCGCCGAGGGGCTCGGTCGTGTCACGCTCGACGCCACCGCCCGCGAGCGCCTCACCGAGCTGCTCGACGGCTGCATCGATGGCGCCGGTCGGGTGCGGCGCATCGTGGGCGATCTGCGTTCGTTCGCGCGCCAGCGCGATGTCGCCACTGGCGCCTGCGACATCCACCGTGTCCTCGACACCGCCATCGGCATCGCGGACAACCAGGTCCGCCACCGCGCGCGGCTGGTGCGAGCCTACGGACCCCGCGCGATCGCCAACGCCGACGAGGGCCGGCTCACCCAGGTGTTCGTCAACCTGTTGGTCAACGCCGCCCAGGCGATGCCCGAGGACGCCACGGGCGACGATCCGACGATCTACGTCTCGACGACCTCCAACGAGCAGGGCTGGGTCACCATCGCGATCAGCGACAGCGGCAGCGGCATTGCGCCGGAGATCCTCGAGCGGATCTTCGAGCCGTTCTTCACCACCAAGCCCCAGGGCGAGGGATCGGGGCTGGGGCTCTCGGTCTCGCACGGGATCATCGAGCAGCTCGGCGGGCGCATCGAGGTCAACAGCACTGTCGATGTCGGCACCACGTTCCGGGTGGTGCTGCCGTGCAGTGAGCAGCCCACCATGGCGGTGCCGCCCCCGCCCGACGCGTCGTCACCGGCGCTCACGGTCGCGGCGCTGCGCATGCTCGTGGTCGACGACGAGCCGCTCATCGGCGAGAGCGTGCGCCGGGCGCTCGTCGACCACGACATCGACGTCGCGCACTCGGGCGCCGACGCCATCATGCTGTGCGATCGCAATCACTACGATCTGGTGCTGTGCGATCTCATGATGCCGGGGCTGTCGGGCATCGACGTCTACGAGACCGTCGCCGCGCGGCGCCCCGAGCAGGCCCGCCGCTTCGTGTTCATGACCGGGGGCGCGTTCACGCCCAAGGCCCGCGCATTCCTCGAGAAACACGCGGGCGAGGCGATGTCCAAGCCGTTCGCGCTCAAGGAACTGCGCGAGCTGGTGGCGCGGTGGGCCGGAGCTGGCGTGGACGGCTCGGTGTCGGGGTCGTGACGGCGGCGTCCGGCCACCGCCACGACCGACTCTCGATCGGGATCGAGCTCGGGATCAGAGCTCGAACGCGACCCACGGGTTGATGCTGGTGACGATCGCGTAGGCGCCGAACGGCTGCTCGCCGGGCGCCGGTGCGATGTCACCCACCGCGAGGGCGAAGGCGCGGTCGCCCTCGGTGAGCGGCACGGGGATGATCGCGAGCGGGTCGGCCGGCAGCGGCACACTCGCCGCCACGACGCCGACGTCGTAGGTGCCCGCGGGGACCGACAGCTCGTCGGACGCGCCCGGCCACGTGAGATCGGCGGCCAGCAGGGTGTCGAGCGCGACCTGGTCGTCGCCGTTGAGCAGGCCGACATCGACCGGGGGCGCCGAGGCGGCGTGGACGATGCGGAAGACTGCGCTCGGGGCCGCATCGAGGGTGAAGTCCTCGACGAACGCGGCGAGCAAGAACGGGTTGCCGTCGTTCTCGGGCACGATCTCGCCGGTCGCGATCGCGAGGTACTGCTGGCCCGCCGCCAGATCGCCGGTGGACTGCGTGCTCACCGGATCGCCGGTGCAGTCGCTGGGCGCCGGGTGGAACTCGAGCTCGTACGCACCCGGCGGCACCTGCACCCGTGCCAGATCGCCGAACTCGGCGCCCGTGACCAGGAAATCGTCGCCGACGCAGATGTCCACCGCGGGGGCGTCGGCCCCAGCATGGAACGCGTACACCACCGGGTTGGCGGGAATCAACCCGATGACGCCGTCGGGGCCGACCGCGAGCAGGCCGAAGCCCGTCGCCTCGCGGGGAAGATCCGCCAGCCGACCCGTCGCGATCACGAAGAGGTTCGCGTCGGGCGGGAGCGCCGGGGTCGTGAACGCGGTGACGACGTTGCCGCCGGCCTCGATCCCGATCTGCAACGCATCGCCCGCGGGCAGGGGCACCCCGGCCGCGCCGCTGTCGGCGAACCGCGGCACGTCCTCGAGCTCCGGCACGCCGCCGTCGTTGCCGACGTTGATGTCGACGGTCGGCGCGTCCCCGCCGGCGTGCACGATGCGAACCGCGGCGTTGCCGGCTCCGGGCGCCTCGAAGCCCTCGACGAGCGGCAGCACGCGGAAGGCGTCCGCCTCGTCGTCGGAGCCGAGCACGCCCGCGGCGATCGCCGTGACCGTGGCATCGGCGGGCAGCTCGAGATCGCCGGTGGCATAGGCGGGCGGCTCGTCGGCCGGCGCTCCGGCGGCGCGGACCTCGAAGTCGTAGGTGCCCGCGGGCACGGTCAGGTATGGGCTCGCCTCGCCGTAGGCGAGGTTAGCGATGACCGGCGTGTCGTCACCGGCGACATACACGTCGACGTTGGGGGCGCCGGCCGAGGCATGCACGACGCGGATCTGCGCCTCGTCGGCCGGCACGCCCGTGGTCGACTCGGAGCTGCTCTCGGACTCCGACTCGCTCTCGGTGGTCGGACCCGCGGATGTGTCGGGATCCGTCGTGGGATCGCCCGTCGGGTCGCCGGTGGGATCGCCTGTCGGGTTGCCCGAGGGGTCGGTTTCGGTCGACTCCGAGCTGGTGTCGTCGGCGGTTCCGTCGGCGGAGCCGTCGTCCCCGCAGGCGGTCGCGACGGTGAGCGCGACGATCGCAATGGGTAGGCAGTAGGTTCGCATGTGCATCTCCTGAGGCTCGGCGGTGCGCGGTCGCCCCATCGCGACCGACTCACCGAGGCGCCGGGAGTCTGATCCGCGTCCAAAGTTTGTCAAACGATGTTGATCGAATTGACAGACTTGTGACGCTGTAAAACGCGCCCCCGACGCCGATTGTCAGGCCTAGACCGCGACCCCGGTGAGGGTCGTGAACCCGCCGCTGCCGATCCATGCGTCGATGTGCTTCGCCCGCATGATCGGGAACGGGTGCGTCCGAAACGCGGTGAGCAGAACCTTGTACATCTTGTTCAACGTCGACTCGTCGGCGTCCTCGTAGGCCCGGATCTGGCGCATGAACTCCGCCTGATCCATCTGCGCGAACATGGTGGTGCTACCCCCGGCGAGCTTCATCAGGGTGCGGATCGGGACCTCGCGATCCTGCACGCACAGCAGACCGGCGCGATCGGCCGACAGCTCGGCCTTGCGATACCAATCGAACAGCGGCAGCGCGAGGCCGTAGCCGACCAACGAGCCGAGGCCGAGGGTGGCCTTGCCGATGAGCTCGAGGATGATCGACAGGTTGCGCGCGAGCACGGTGTACAGCACGTGCCCGAAGCGGATGTGGCCGAGCTCGTGGCCGACCACGAACAGCAGCTCCTGGTCGTCGAGCATGTCGATGAGCCCCGAGCTCAGCACCATGAATGGCCGGGTGTGACCGTAGGTGTAGGCGTTGGGGACCGGATCGGTGTTGACGTAGAGTTCGGGCTCGGCGACGCCGAGGATCTTGCAACCCCACTGTAGCAGCCGGTACAGCCGCGGGAACATCTTGTCACCGACGCGGACGTTGTCGGCGACGTTCTCGAGGTAGAACACGCGCTCGAAGCCGTACTCCATCACCTTGCGGGTGAGCGTCTCGAGACCGGGGACCTTGGCCAGCGTGCGCGTGGCCTGCACGTCCCACGGATGCATGATCGCCTGCGGGTCGAGATCGGCGAACGTCCGCAGCTTGCGTTTGGTGGGCTGGCCATCGGGTGCGTCGGTTTCGGTCATGGGGATTCCTTGGACTTGGCGGCGGCGCGGACGCCATCGACGATGCGATCGAACAGGTCGCGGTGCAGCTCGGGCGTGATCACGTGCCCGGCGCCTGGGTAGGTCACGAGCCGGACGTCCCAGCCCGCGGCGTCGAGCGCCTGTACACCCGCGCGGGTCGGTTCGTATTGCACCGCCGAGTCCGCGATACCGTGGAACGCGACCACCGGTGGCGCGCCCTTGGGCGGCTTGGCGGTGGGCTGCAGCGGTGGCGGGAGCCAGCCGCCGACCGGCAATACCAGCGACACGATGTCGGGGTGGCGCACGGCGACGGCGAAGCTGAGCATGCCCCCTTGGGAGAAGCCGGTGAGGATCGGCCGACCGGCGGTGGGACGCTGCTCGCGGAGCACGCGGATCGACTGCGCGAGCCCGTCGGCCGCGGTGCCGATGCCGGCGGCGAGGGCCGCGATGTCGGGATCGCGGGCGCGCAGCGGGAACCACGAGTAGCCGCCACCTTCGGTCATGTCGATGCCCCGCGGCAGGATCAGCCGCGCCGGCTCGGTGAACGTGTCGAACAGGTGCGCGAAGTTGCGGGGATCGTCGCCGAGCCCGTGCACCGCGACGATCATCGGCAGCCGATCCTCGGACGCCGCATCGCCGAGGATGATCTCGACGTACTGCAGCGCGCCGGCGGTCGGTAGGACGGGCTCGGCCGAAGCCGACGCCGCAGCCGCAGCCGCAGCCGCAGTGGTACCGGTCGGTGGCGTGGTGCTGGCGACCGCCGGGATGCCGGCCGAGGCCGCCGGGCGCGACCCGTACGGATCGCTGCATCCCGAACCCGAACCGAGCACGAGCACGAGCACGAGCGCGTAGAAGCGATGCACGGCGGCAACGGTGCCATGGCGACGCGGCGCCGGACAAGAGCGTGGTGCCAGCGGCTCAGGCCAACTTGCGCATGCCGAAGGAGATGCGCCGCGACAGCAGATCGAGCAGCAGCAGCGGCAAGAGCAGGGCGATGAGCACGTGCGGCCACAGAGCGAGGGCGCGCAGGCGGGTGCCGGCCTCGCCGGGCGTGGTGACGACCGCGTCGATGTCGCCCTCGCGCGAGGCGAGCTCGACGTCGGTGAGCCAGCTCGGATCCCACGCGAACTGCGAGGGCCGCAGCTCACCGGGGTAGGGCACCGAGACCTGCGCGCTGGCCTCGGCCACCAGCCGCGGCGGCGCGTCGCGATCGTGGAGCTTGGCCCGCAGCACCCGCTGACCGGAGCCGACGTCGCGCAGCTCGCCCTCGTAGCGGCCCGGCGCCGACAACTCGAGCGTCGACGTCCGCGTGCGCGCCGGATCGTCCTCGGGCACCGACGGATCGAGGATCTCGAGCGTGGCGTCGAGCTCGTTGGCGAAGCCCTCGGGCGAGTCGACGTCGACGACCACGTTCCAGCTCGAGGGATCGTCGCCGGCGACGATTTTGATCGTGGCGCCGCCGAGCATGCTCGCGCCCTGGCGCATGGTGTCGCGGCAGAGCTGGCCCCACAGCTTGCCGAAGCCGCTCCAGCCCAGCCACGCCGCCGCCCAGCGGCCCTTGGCGTCGCTGGCGAAGGCGGCGGTCTGACCCAGTCCACGACGGCCGCGCACGAGCAGCGGCTCGCCGTCCTGGGTCCGCAGCAGCACCTCGGACAGGGCTTTGGCCTTGATCGGCACGATGCCCCGCAGCCCCGGCGCGCGGGCGAAGTCGATGCCGCGTAGCGCCTGCACTGCCTTGGCGACGCGGGCGTAGTGCAGCCGCTCGTCGACCGCGTTGCGCGTCGCTTCTTTGGTGTCGCGGCTGAAGATGCGCGGCACGTCGGTGCCATCTTGGCTGAAGTAGAAGCGGCCGCGGCCGCGGCTGGCGACCCGGCGCAGGAAGTCCTTGCCGGCGCCGGCGCCCACGCCCACCGACGAGACGGTGATGTCGCCGTCGCGCATGTCGGCGAGCAGCGCGTCGATGCCCTGTTCGGGTGACTGGCCGTCCGACAGCAGGATCACGTGCTTGATGAGGGCGTTGCTGCCAGCCAGCTGCAGGTAGGCCTCGCGCAGCGCGGGCAGGGCGTTGGTGCCACCGCCCGGGGCCAGCCGACGGATGTCACCGGCGATGCGCATCCGGCTGCTCGCCTTCTGCAATCGCACCAGCACGTGGGGCCGCGAGTCGAACGCGATCACGCCGAGCTGATCGGTTGGCTCGAGCGTGGTCGCGGTGGCGCGCGCAGCCTCCTTGACCAGATCGAGGCGGTCCTCGCTGCTCATCGATCCGCTCTTGTCGATGACCAGCACCAGCGCCAACTTGGGCTGCTCGCGCTGGCGCTCGCCCTCGAACCGCACCGGCAGCGTCTGCTCGATCGCAGTGCCACCCCAGCCGCCGACGCCGTAGGAGTTCTCGCCGCCGACCATGACGAAGCCGCCGCCGTCGCGTTCGACATACTCGGCCACCGCGCGCTGGGCGAGGGCCGGTACGCTGCGCGCGCTCACGTCGGAGAAGATCACGAGATCGTAGGGTCGCAGCGCCTCGGCACTCTGGGGCACGGCGCCGGGTCCGACCGCCTCGACCTCGAGGTGATCGGCGCGCAGGGCCGAGGCCAACGGCCCGCCGCCGTCGCTCGAGGCCAGCAGCACGCGCGGCCGGCCCTGGACATCACCGGCCACCGCCACGCGATCGTTGCCGGCGCTGCGGTTGTCGTCCGGCGCCAGCTTCGTGGTATCGAGGCTCGCCGCGAACACCACCGGGCCGGCCTTGGTGGTGCGCGCAGGCATCTTGACCTGCGTGTGGCCGATGCCGATCGCGACCTCGGTCTGGACCTGCAACGCGTTGGGTTCGCCGTTTTGCTCGAGGCGCAGCGGCAACGTGTGCGGCCGGGTCGACCACAGATCGATGACGACGTCGAAGCTCTGGCCCACGCGCAGCTCCTTGGGCAGGTGCACCGCGAGCACGGCGACGTCGGCCCGCGCCGAGGGTGGGAACGATCGGGTGTGCACGGCGAGGCCGACCGCGGCGAGCTCGCGGGCGGCGTGGCCGAGATCCTCGCGCTCGGCGGCGCTGCCCGCCGCGTCGGTGACGAGCACGATGCGCCCCTCGGTCTGCGGATCGACGAGCGCCGCCGCCAGGCGCAGGGCGGCCGCGTGATCGCTGGCGAGCGCGTCGTCGCCGGTGCTCGGCTGCACCAGCGCCTCGGGGTCGGCGTCGTCGCGCACGGGCCGGACCGCGGAGCGAGCCGCGTAGGTGACCAGGCCGATGCGCGTGCGGTCGGCACGGTCGACGTCGGTCGCCTCCTCGAGCGCGCGCTGATCGAGCGCGGTCTGCAGCAGGGCGCGCGCACTTGCGAGCTGCGAGGCATCGACGCTGGCCGAGGTGTCGACGACGAAGACCACGGTCTTGCCGCGGATCGGGCTCTCGAGCGTGGGCATCGTCAGCGCCAGGGCGACGGCCATGAGCGCGGCGGTGCGCAGCCCCAGCTGCAGGGCGAGCTGCCACGGCGGCGCGTCGACGAGCGAGCGCAGCACCACCGCCACGAACATCGGCAGCACCGCGGTCGGCACCAACCACAGCGCCGCCGGTCGGGCGAGGGTGACAATGTCGCTGCCGCCGCTCGACAGCATGGCCGCGAGCCGCGGCGGGATGCGCAGCGCCCAGGTGCCCGCAAACGGCCACAGCATCGCGACCAGGGCGGCGGCGGCGAGCCCGGTCACTCCGACCAGCGCGATGATCCACGGCGTCCGATCACGCACCGCGCCGCTCATACCGTGATCCTCCGGTGGTACGTCGCCCATTCGATCACCACCACGGCGGCGGCCACCAGCAGCAGCGCCGTCCACAGCGGGCCCTCGCCGACGGGCGCGCCCTCGGGCGCATCGCCGGCGAGCGCCGCAGGATCGACGTCGTCGAGGCGGCTGTGCAGATCGCTGGCCATGGTGCCGGTCTGGTTGACCGCGAGCTCGGCCATGATCGGGCGATCGGGGCTCCTTGGATCCTCGGCGGCGCGGGCGTCGTCCGAATCGTCGCCGCCCTCGGGCCGGATCTCGTAGAACCCCGGCACCAGCGCGCGCAGCCGGATGCGGCCGTCCTCGACCGGCTGCCCGCGCACCGTGCCGTCGGGCGCACGCACGGCGACGCGCGAGACGCCCTCGGTCCCGACGCCGAGGTCGGCCAACGCGAGCTCGCGGCTGCCACCGAGCGCGACCGAGGCGACGAACCCGGGCTCGCGCTGCTCGAAGTAGCGCAGCACGTTGTCGATGAACACCGGGAACGCGACGCGCAGCGGCAGGTCGCTCTGCCGCGGATCGAAGCCGACCGCGACCAGGCCGTGATCGCCACGCTCGCGCAGCACGACGATCGGCTCGCCGAGCGTGCGCACCAGGGCTTGATCCCCCGGCTCGAGGGCGAAGGTGGTGCCGCGGCTGATGTTGACGTCCTTGAGCACGACGTGGGCCAGCGCCGGGTGATCGCGCAGCCACTCGGTGAGAAACGGCCGGCGCACGTCGGCCCGCTTGGCGATGGGGCAAGGGGAGCTCGCGGTGCGCCACGGATCGAAGATCAACACATGGGCCTCGGGCAGCACCGCCGGCAGCGGACCGTCGCCGACGTCGAAGACCACGACGTCGGCCTCGCGCAGAGCGGCATGGCCGGCGACGGCTTCGGCGGGGCTGACCCCGGTGAGCTCGACGTGATCGCCCTGGGTGAGCAGCGCCGCCTCGAGGAACAGGTCGGTCCCGTCGGTGACGACCGCGACCGCCAGCGGCGAGAGCGGTGGCACCACTGCGTAGGCGATGTCGTCGAACGCCGGGCCGAGGTCGTTCGAGATGCCCTGCGCCGGATCGTCGACGGACTCGAGGCGGGCGACGAAGCGGGCGCGGGCGGCCTCGAGATCGGCGAGCGCTTCGCGGCGCGACTCGCCCGGCTGCAGCTCGAGGCGCCGGCGGCCGACGCTGACACCGTCGGCCTCGACGTCGAGCCAGACGGCGGCCGGCTCGTCCCCGAGGTTCCTGACCTCGGCGAGGACCTCGACCTTGTCGCGCGCGTTGGGGTAGCGGCGGGCGGCGAAGGCGGTGATCGCCAGGTTGGAGGTGGCGCCGTCCGTCACGACGATCTGGCATGGGATGGCGCCGCCGGTGCAGCGCCGCAGCGCCGCGAGGCCGCCGTCGTCGAGGGCGCCATCGGTCACCACCAGCACCCGCGGCCCGGGGGACTCGGCGACGGCGTGCTCGGCGAGGGCGAGCGCGCGGACGAGATCGGCCTCGCCGTGGCTGGGCGCGAGTCCGGCGAGGGCGGCGGACAGCGCAGCGGTGTCACCCGAGCGGGGCGCGAGCACGCCGACCTCCTCGCCGGCGGCGATGATCACCGCCTGGTCGACGGGCCCCAGGCCCGCCAGCTCCTGTTGCACCCGCACCCGCGCCGCATCGAGTCGCGTGCCGCCATCCGCGGTCTGGCCCGACATGCTCGCCGATCGGTCCACGACGATCGCCAGCGTCATCGGCTCGCGCAACCACACGTCGGGCCGCGGATCGCCCAGCGCCGCGCACACCAGCAACAGCACGAGGATCTGCACCAGCCACGACAGCAGCCGTCGCAGCCGTCGCCAGAGCTTGCGGCTCTCGCTCTCGCGGGTGACCTGCTGCCACAGCGCGGCGAATGGCACCACCACCTGGCGCCGCCGCATCCGCAGCAGGTACAGGCCCGTGATGGCGACGCTGCCGCCGATGACGATGGGCAACAGCCCCGCAGCCGTCATGCCGGCGAATGTCACAGCAAGATGCCCCCCATCCGAAACATGCGCAGCACGAGGTCGTCGAACGGCACGTCGATCGGCGCGCGCACGTAGTGGATGCCGCGCGAGCGACAGTTGCTCTCGAGCGCGGCGCAGAAGCGTTCGTGGGCCGCCGCGTAGGCCTCGAGGGTGCGCGCCGACACGGTGACCTCGCGGTGGCTGCCGCCCTCGCAGTCGACGACCGTCACGTCACCCCGCAGACCGGAGCCGCGGGGATCGGCCTCGACGGGATCGATGACCTGGATCGCCACCGGATCATGGCGACGGAACCGCAGCAGGTTGAGGCCCTCGAACGCCTGCATGTCGTAGAAGTCACTGATGACGACGGTGAGCCCGGGCTGGCTGCTCTGCGCCGCCACCCGCGACAATCCGGCGCGCAGATCCGTGGCGCCGCCGGGCTTCACCGCGCGCAGGAACTCGAACACCTTGAAGATGCGGCCCTTGCCGCGCACCGCGGGCAGGGTGTCGAACGTGGTGCCGCTCGTGCAGGTGAGGCCGACCCGGTCGAGGTTCGCCAGGCCGACGTAGGCGAGCGCCGCCGCGATCTGGCGGGCGTAGCGGAGCTTGGCGCGGCCGCGGGTGGTCATCGATTCGCTGACGTCGACGACGATGCGGATCGGCAGATCCTCGTCCTCCTCGTACAACCGGATCAGGCGGTGGCGCAGCCGCACCCACGCGGTCCAGTCGAGGTAACGGATGTCGTCGCCCGGCGAATACTCGCGGTGGTCGGCGAACTCGAGGCCGCTGCCGATCTTCCGGGTCTTGCGTTCGGCCCGCTGACGGCCGCGGAACAGCCGGCGGGCGATGACGTGCAGCAGCTCGAGCTTGGCCAAGAAGGCCTCGTCGAACAGCGTGCCGTCATCGGCACCGGGGGCAGCGGCGCGTGCTCGCAGGGCCACGTCGATGGTCCTACTTGCCGCCTTCGGGGACCGCCGCGAGGGCCTTGGCCAGGCACTCGTCGATGGAGATGCCCTCGGCCTCGCCCTCGAAGTTGAGGATGACGCGGTGGCGCAGGGCCTCGGCGGCGACCGCCCGCACGTCGTCGACCGACGGCGTCATGCGGCGATCGAGCAGGCAGCGGATGCGGGCGCCGAGCAGCATGGCCTGCGCACCGCGGGGGCTGCCGCCGAAGCGGACGTAGCGCTTGATCATGTCCGGCGCGCGCGCGTCGTCGGGGTGGGTGGCGCGCAGCACCCGGACCACATAGCGGGTGACGCTGTCGGTCACGGGGATCGCCCGCACCAGCTCGCGCATCTGCGTGATGCGGGTGGCGTCGAGCACCGGGTGGACCTCGGCGACGTCGTGGCCGGTGGTGCGATCCAAGATGCGGATGAGCTCGTCTTCGGCGGGGAACTCGACGTGCATCTTGAAGAAGAAGCGATCGAGCTGGGCCTCGGGCAGCGGATACGTGCCCTCCATCTCGAGCGGGTTCTGCGTTGCGAGCACCAGAAACGGATTGGGCAGCTTGCGGGTCTGGCCGCCGGCAGTCACCGTGCCCTCGGCCATCGCCTCGAGCAGGGCGGATTGGGTCTTGGGCGTGGCGCGGTTGATCTCGTCAGCGAGCACGATGTTCGCGAAGATCGGACCCGCCTGGTACTGCAGCACCGGCCGGCCGCCGGCGTCGCCCTCGGTCTGCAGCAGCATCGACGTGCCCACGATGTCCGCTGGCATGAGATCGGGCGTGAATTGGATGCGCGCGAAGTCGAGGTGCACCGCGCTCGCGAGCGTGCGGATGAGCAGCGTCTTGCCGAGCCCCGGCACGCCCTCGAGCAGGCCGTGGCCGCCGGCGAGCAAACACGTGAGGACCGAGCGGATGACCTTGTCCTGACCGACGATCACGCGCTGGACCTCGCGGGTCAGCGCCGTGAGGTCGTCGTGCATGGCCTGCAGTTCTTGTTGGGTGTCGGCGGTGGTGATCGCGGTGGACATGGTCGTTGCGGAGTCGAGTGGATTGCGGCGGCGGGGCGCGATCACCGGCCCAGGATCATCGGCCCAGGATCATCGGCCTAGGATCATCGGCCCTGGATCATCTGGTAGTACCGCTTGACAAGCCGCCGCTGCGCCGAGGGGAAAGCGTCGGAGTCGAGGGTGCTCTGGGCGTGGTCGCGGTACTCTTCGTAGGTGCGGCGGTAGGGCTCGGTGGCGAAGCCGTGCTGGCTGGCGTCTTGGAGGATCTCGGCCTTGCTGACGCCGCGGCCGCGGCGGGCGTCGACGCGGACGTCCGTGGTGCCGGCGGCCATGCGGCTGGGGTCGCCCAAGGGATCCTGCGAGCCATCCCCCATGCCGTCGCCCGAGGCTGCGTTGCCCTGACCCTGACCCTGACCCTGGCCGTCGCCGTCGCTCTCGCCGTCTTGGCCCTGGCCGTCTTGGCCCTGGCCGTCTTGGCCTTGGCCGTCACCGGGCATCTCCATCATCCCATCGGGCTCGCCGTCGCCGAGCTTGCCCTCGACCAGGAGCGTGGACTTGCCCTTGCCGTCGTTGCCCTTGCCGTCTTTGCCCTGCTGTTGGCCCTGGCCCTTGGCCGCCGTGTCGAACTTGCGAAACTGCTGGCGCCGCGTGTCCTCGCCTGCGCCCGACTGGCCCGATCGCCGCACGAACGACTTGGCCTCCTCGACGGCATCCTGCGCGCCCTGCATCCGCTGCGACGATCGGGCGCTCTTCGAGGCTTCCTTCATGCCGCGGCCGAGCTTCTCGAGCTGGCGCTTGCGCTCGGCGCTGCCGGCCTTGTTCTGCGCGGCCTGCTTGGCGTTGCGGCGCAACTCCTCGACCTTGCGCTGGGCGGCGAGTTCGCGCTCGTGCTGGCGCGCGAGCGTCTCGACGCGCTCACGCTGCTGCTCCAGGCGCCTCTCGTGCTCGGCCTTGGCCTCGGGATCCTCGGGTTTCTGCTTTTCTTCGCCACGCAGGCGGCGCTCGGCCTCGTCGAGCTGCTTCGCGGTCTCGCTGGCGTCGCGCGCGTCGTTCTGCTTGGCCAGGCGGCGCTCGGCCTCGGCGAGGGCGCGCTGCATCTGGGCGTCGCTAGCCGCATCGGCCGCGGCCTCCTCGCCCGCTGCGGTCAACGCCGCCTCGGCCGCGTCGCCGTCGCCGCGATCGAGCGCATCGCCGGCCTCGGAGGTGACCTCCTCCTGTTGCAGCGCGTTGCCCAGCTCGTCCAGGGCTTCGGCGAGCAGCGCCGGATCCTCGCGCAGCGCCGCGTCGAGCTCGGCGTCGGCGTCGGCGAGCTCCCGCTCGAGCTCCTCGAGCCGTTCGAGGGCCGCGGCCCGATCGATGTCGCCACGTTCGAGCGCGTCCAGGATGTCGAGGATCTCCTGCGCGGCAGCGGCGGGATCATCCTTCGCGCCCGTCAGCTCCTTCAGGCTCTGTCGCAACGGAGCCGCCAGCGCGAGGTCGATGCCGGCCTTGGCGTGGGTGCGGCCCACGGGCTCGATCGCCACGCCAGAGAGCGAGGGCGCCAGCGGATCGGCGTGCACCGGCGGCACGAACCATGCCGCGAGTGCGGCGAGCG
The DNA here is from genome assembly GCA_038325765.1 of Nannocystales bacterium. GTDB lineage: Bacteria > Myxococcota_A > Polyangia > Nannocystales > Nannocystaceae > Xiheibacterium. The sequence goes on along the minus strand of JBBQJI010000043.1, from coordinate 30,587 downwards.
CCGCCACGGCGTCGGTCCACCGCGGCGTCGGCACCCGCACGCCGATCGCCGCCGCGGGGTCGAGCGTCTGGGCGAGGGCGTCGGCGCGCTCGCGGACCAATGTGATGATCGCGACCGTGCGCGGATCGGCGCCGGGCCGCGGGGCCGACAGCTCGAGGGCGGCGCCGAGCTGATCGTCGAGGCGGAAGTGAGTGTCGAGCCGCCGTGCGACGCGGCGGATCGCGTGGGGACGCAGCCCCGCCCACGCCAGGGCCGCGGGCAACGGCAGGGCGCACAGCCACAGCGCCACGGGCGGCGCACCGAGGCGCCGGATCGCCAGCAGCACCGCCGCGGCGATCACCATCGCGGCGGGCAGCGCGACGCGGCCCAGCACCCAGGCCGCATCGGCCAGCCGCGCCCGCCGCACCGCGGCAGCGAGCAATCGATCGAGCGACTTCGTGCGCGAGGCCGCGGTCATCGGGCTCCCCCGGCGGGCTTGCCCACGATCGCGCCCTTCCACAGGGCGGTGCGCACGGCGTTGGTGTCGACCCCGCGGGGGATGCCGACGGCGAAGACCACGGTGCGCGCCTTTCGATCGATCACGTGGCCTTCGGCGCCGTGGGCCGCGAGGTAGCGGCCGAAGGCGTCGTGGAATTCGCCGGCGTCGGTGGCGGTGTCCCACGTGGTGACCGCGGCGAGGACGGTGGCGGTGGGCTTGCCGTCGGCGGCGAGCGCCTCGTAGGCCACGAAGTGATCGCCACCCCAGCCGGCCGCGGCGCGGCGTGCCGGTCGGGGGTCGTCGACTTCGGCGAGCATCGCGAGCAGGGCGGCCTCGCCCAGATCGTCGTGCCACACCAGGCGCAGACCGTGGGGCTTCAGCACCGGATCGAGCGCGCCCGAGTCCATCTTGGCCGGGATCGGCTGCTCGCGCGCGAGCAGCTTGTCGAGGTGCAGCATCTGCTCGGTGCTCTCGGGCAGCGCCTTGTACAGCCCGTCGATGGCGGCCCAGCCGTCGCGCTTGACCAGGCGGATCACCGTCGCGGTGCCGTCGGCGTAGGGCATCTGCAGCGATCGCGCGAGCACGGGGTAGGGACTGGCGAGACCGGCGAGCTGCAGCACCTGGTTGCCCATCGCGTCGAGCACCGGATCGGTGATGCTGGCGACGCCACCATCGCCGCTGACCCACGCCAGGTAGGCGGCCTGGGCCTCGCCCTCGATGAGGTAGCGGCGCGCCGACTCGGCGTCGCTGCGGTGGCGCATCGGCTCCTGCAGCGCGTTCAGATCGAAGTACATGTCCTGCAGGCCGTGGGCGATCTCGTGACCGACGACCATGCTCAGCATCCCCTGGGGAACGAAGTCGCCGATGAAAAGGGTCTTCTTCTTGGGGTCGTACAGCCCGAGCACGCCCTGCTCGAGCAGATCGAGGATCACCTGCTCGGGATCGAGGCCCTGGGGCACCACGCCGAGCGCCCCCTCGATGCGCCCGAGCATTGCCAGCTCCGCAGGCGTGGTGTGCTCGTACATCGACGCCTTGGCGAAGGCGCGGATTCCTGCCTTGTCGATCACCGAGGTATGGACCTCGCCTTTGACCTCGAGGTTCCGTGCGGCGGCGACGGCGTGCAGGATTCGGCTGGCCTCGCGGCGGGCGGTGGCCTCGTCGATGATCTCGCCACCGTCGGACGCGGACGAGGACGCGGGCGCGCGCTGCGGTGGGTCTGCGGGCGTGCTCACCACCGGCGCGGCGGAGGGCGGCGCGGTGTCGGTGCGGCACGCGGCCGCCCCGAGTGCGACGGTCGCGAGCGCGACGGTCGCGAGCGCGACGGTCGCGGCGCGGCTCCACGCGGTGGTGTGGGCCGCGCGCCGCTGCGAGAGGGGGGCGAGGACGCGCACTGCGGCGGAAACGGGCACGCCGGCAAGCGTAGCAGACCACTTGGGTGCGCACGGTGGGCTCGCGGCGGTTTCGCATCGCACCGCCGCGCCACCCAACGTACCCTGCGCGCACCCACTGGATGGAGCCGCTGTCGCCCCTTGCCGCCGAGGCTCCGAGCCGCGATGCCGCCGCCCGCGGCGCGCCCGTGCGGGTCACCGGCGCCGACCATTCGTTGCGTGCCCGCTGGATCGCGGCAGCGGCCGGCGCCGGTCTTCCGGTGGCGGTCGTCGTCGTCGACGAGGCCGAGGCGCGGCGTCTCGCGATCGACGTCGCGTTCTTCCTCGGCGAACGCGCGCCGGGGGCCGACGACGTCGACGGTGCGGTCGTCGTGCTGCCCGAGCTCGACACCTCGCCGCTCGGTGACCTCGCCGTCGACGCGCAGATCGCCGCGACGCGCTTCGCCGTGCTCGCGACGATGGCGGGACCGCGCCCGCCGCGGGTGACGATCGGCGCCGTGCGGGCGTGGACCCGGCGGACCCTGCCGCGCGCCGGCTTCGAGGCGCGTAGGGTGACGTGGAAGAAGGGCGAAGAGGTCGGTCACGCCGCCGCGCTGCAACACTTGGTGACGGCCGGGTACGTGCGCGCCGACGTCGTCGAGGATCCCGGCGGCTTCGCGGTGCGCGGCGGCGTGCTCGACGTGTTCTCGCCGAGCACCGGTCACCCCGTGCGCATCGAGTGGTTCGGCGACGAGATCGAGCGCATGCGGACCTTCGATCCCGCGACGCAGCGGACCGAGCGCGAGCTCGAGTCGTTGGCGATCGTCGCGGTGCGCGACACCGTGGTCACTACCAACGAGCCGCTGCGCGCCCGCGTGCTCGCCCTCGCCGACGCGCGCTCGACCCCGAGCAGCCGCGCGCGGCAGGTGATCGAGGCCCTCGAGAGCGGCCAGGATTTCTTCGGCATCGACGCGATCGCGCCGCTGCTCCACGATGGCATGAGTCCGGCGTGGGCGTACCTCTCCAACCGCGCGCGCGTCGTACTCGACGACCGCGCGGCGCTGGGCGCAGAGATGACGCGGCTCGACGAGGAGCTTGCCGGTGAGTACGCGCAGGCGCTCGCGGACAAGCGGCTGGTGTGCGCCCCCGAGACGCTCGCGGCCGGCGGCGAGGTGTTCGCCGCGTGGGCCGACCGGGCGTGGGCCTGGATCGAGCGGGTCGACGACGCCGATGCCGACGCCGCGCGGCTGCCATTGCGACTCGAGGCGTCGCGGGACGACAGGTTGGCCGCCGACCTCGCGGCGGCGCGCGGCCGCAAGCATGGCGAGCTGCTGGCGCCGCTGGTCAGGCGCATAGCGGCGTTGCGGGCCGGCGAGCCGTGGTCGGTCGTCGTGGCCTCGCCCAACCTCGCCCACGCCGAGCGGATGGTGGCGTTGCTGCGTGATCACGGCGTCGCCGTCGATCCGCCCGTCGGTGTCGATGCGGTGCCGCAGCTGCTGCCGGCGCCGGCTGCAGGCGGCACGCGGATCACCGTGGCGGTGGGCGAGCTGTCGGCGGGGCACGTGAGTGTCGCCGAGCGTCTGCTGCTCGTGTCCGAGGCCGACATCTTCGGACCGCTCACCCACCGCGCCCGGCCCAAGCGCCGGCGCACCGGGCTGTCGGGCCTCTCGCAGCTCGCCCAGGGCGACTTCGTGGTCCACGTGACCCACGGCGTTGGGCGCTACGTGGGCCTGGCCAAACTCGAACTCGGCGGTGCGCTCGGCGACTTCGTGCAGATCGAATACTCGGGCAACGACCGCCTGTATCTGCCGGTCGTGCGCCTGGCGGAGATCGAGCGTTACGTCTCCGCCGAGGCCAAGCCGCCCAAGCTCGACAAGATGGGCGGGCTCACCTTCGCGAGCAAGACCGCGAAGATCCGCGCCGAGGTCCAGCAGATCGCCGAGGAGTTGCTGCAGATCTACGCGCAGCGCGAGGCGCTCGGCGGCCACGCCCACGCCGAGGTCGGCGAGCCCTACCGCGAGTTCGAGGCGACCTTCGCCTTCGAGGAGACGCCGGACCAAGAGGAGGCCATCGCCGCCGTGCAGCGCGATCTGGGCCGGCGCCAGCCGATGGACCGGCTCATCTGCGGTGACGTCGGCTTCGGCAAGACCGAGGTCGCCCTGCGCGCGGCGTTCCGCGTGGCCGCGGCCGGCAAGCAGGTCGCCGTGCTCGCGCCGACCACCGTGCTCGTGCAGCAGCACTATCACACGTTCCGCGAGCGCTTCGAGCCGTTCGGCCTGAAGGTCGGCGTGCTCAGCCGGTTCACCGACGTCAAGGATCGCCAGGCCGCCATCGCCGGCGCCAACGACGGCACCGTCGACGTCGTGGTCGGCACCCACCGGCTCTTGTCGACCGACGTCCGCTTCCGCGATCTGGGCCTGGTGGTGATCGACGAGGAGCAGCGCTTCGGTGTCGCCCAGAAGGAACGCTTCAAGAAGCTCAAGACCGAGGTCGACGTGCTGTCGATGAGCGCGACGCCGATCCCCCGAACGCTGCACATGGCGCTGCTCGGCATCCGCGAGATCAGCCTGGTGATGACGCCGCCGGGGGACAGACTGGCGGTGCGGACGTTCGTGTCGCGGCCGTCGGACACCGTGTTGCGCGACGGCATCAGCAAGGAGCTCGCGCGCGGCGGCCAAGTCTTCTATGTGGTGCCGCGGATCCTCGGCATCGAGGAGCACGCCGGCCGCCTGCGCAAGCTCGTGCCCGGCGCCCGCATCCGCGTCGCCCACGGGCAGATGCCCGGCGAGATGCTCGAGAAGACGATGCTGGCCCTGGTCGATCACGAGATCGACGTGCTGGTCTCGACCACCATCATCGAGAGCGGCCTCGACATCCCGCGGGCGAACACGATGTTCGTCGCCGATGCCGATCACTTCGGGCTGGGTCAGCTGCACCAGCTGCGCGGCCGCATCGGCCGCAGCCGTCACCGCGCGTTCTGCTATCTGCTGGTCGAGTCGATGGAGCGCCTGCAGCCCGACGCGCGGCGCCGGCTCGAGGCCATCGCCCGCTACGCCGAGCTCGGCAGCGGGTTCTCGGTGGCCAGCCACGACCTCGAGATCCGTGGCGCCGGGGACATCCTGGGCGGGCGCCAGAGCGGACAGATCCAGGCCATCGGCTTCGAGGCGTACTCGCGGATCCTCACCGAGGCGGTGGCCGAGCTCCGCGGTCAGCCAATCCTGCGCGAGACCGATCCCGAGGTCGCGTTCGACGTGCCTGCGTACCTGCCCGACGCCTACGTCGAGGACACGGGCGCGCGGCTCGATCTGTATCGCCGCCTGTCCGTGGCCCGCGATCGCGACACCATCGCGGCGATCATGGACGAGATCCGTGACCGCTTCGGCGACCCGCCGCCCGAGGCCCGCAGCTTCGAGTATGTGATGGCGGCGCGCACCCTGGGTCGACGCCTGCGGGCCACCGCGATCGAGCTGCGGGGCGAGCGGCTCAGCGTGCGGCTCGGTCGCGACACCGCGCTGCCGGCGGAGTACGCCGCGAAGCTGGCGACGACGACCAAGGGCCGCATGAAGTTGGCGGGGCCCGATCGGATCGTGGCGCGGATCGAAGGTGGCGGCGAGATCGCCCGGCTGTCGCGCGCGATCGATGCGCTCGTCGAGTTGTGCACTGCGCTGCCGGCGAACTGACGGGCGCGGTCGCCGTGCCCCTCGCTCAGTCCTTTTGGGGTCCTTCTGGGGGACCGGCCCGGTCCCGCTTCCACCGGGCACAGCCCGGCGGAACCTTCCCCCTCCCATTCGCTGTCGCTGTCGCTCTCTCAGGGCACCTACGGCGGTGGCTCGACCGAGCGGGCGTCGCTGCCGGGCAGCCGCGAGACCAGCCCCTCGTCCTCGCCCGGCGGCGCATAGGCGATCGGTGCGCCGTCGCCCAGCGCGACCGCGAGCTCGAGCGCGATCTGGCCGATGGTCGCCATGCCCTCGAAATTCATCGCAGCGATCTCGTCGCCCGGCCGGTGGTAGTCGCCGTGCAAGCCGGTGAAGAAGAACAGTACCGGGATATCGTGGGCATAGAAGCTCGCGTGATCGGAGCGCGCCGTCACGCTGCGCTCGAACACGGTGGGGATGCCACGGGTACCGATGCCCGCGAGCAGTGGCATCCAGGCTGCCGAGGTGCCGACGCCGCCGACCCACATGCCCCCTTCGCCGAGCCGGCCGACCATGTCGAAGTTGATCATCGCGACCAGCTTGCCGCCGGCCAGTGGCGCCAACTTCGGCGGGGCGTCGGCGAGGGCCTTGCTGCCGTGCAGACCGAGCTCCTCGCCCGCGAAGTGAGCGAACACGATGGTGCGGCGCGGACGATAGCCCACGGCGTGCATCGCCCGCGCGATGCCCAAGACCATCGCGGTGCCGCTGGCGTTGTCGTCGGCGCCGTTGCAGACCGTGTCGCCCTCGGCCGGGCGGCACATCGGGCCGAGATCGGTGGTGCCGATGTGATCGTAGTGGGCGCCGAGCATCACGATCTCGTCGGGGGTCTCGGTGCCGGGGATCCACGCCAGCACGTTGTCGGCGTGCTCGCGCCGGTCGGTGCGGCGGGGCGCGAGCGACACCCGCACCCCCGCCAGCGCTCGGGTGTCGCGCACGCTCGCCAGCGCGGCGAGATCAGTGCCCGCGGCGGTTGCCATCGACGCGGCGGCGGCCTCGCCCAGCGCCACCACCGGCAGCGGCCACGGCTCGGTCCCGGCGTCGGGCGTGCGCGCGCCGACGAGCAGCAGCGCGCGGGCGCCTTGGCTCGCGAGGCGGGCAGCGAGCGCCCGCAGCCCGGCGGTGTCGGTGCCCTCGCCGGGATCGCGGGCGAGCACCGTGTGGCCCGAGACACCGCGCGGCGGCTTCGCGAGCGCACGCGGCCCCGCGAACACGAGCTCGGCGACGACGGCCTGCTCGGTGGGGTTCGACAGCGTCGTGATCTGATCGGCGGGCAGCGCCCGGGCCGGCCCCGTCGCCTCGACCCACACGTGGTGGGCGCGCTCGAGCACGGTGCCGTGGGAGAACTCGAAGGGCACGCGGTACCCCTCGCCGACGGGCGCGAGGCCCAGGCCCGCGTACTCGTGGGCGAGGGCCGTGGCGGCGCGATCGATAGATGCCGGATCGAGCGTGAAGCGGCCGGTCATGCCGTCGTCGGCGAAACGCTCGACGAAGCCGCGCATCCACGCGCCGTCGATGGCAGGGGTGGCCGTCACCGTCGCGCCCGGCGCGTCGCGGCGCTCCGGCGCCCGCGCCCCCGTTGGCCGACATGCGGCGGACGCCGCCACCAGCCCGGCGATCGCGATCACGCGCCGGGCGATCGCGACCGATCGCATGGCGGGGACGCCCGAACGCAGCGGGAGCAGCGGGAGCAGCGGGAGCAGCGGGATCAGCGGGATCAGCGAGATCAGCGAGATCAGGGGCGCGCGCGCGGGCATGGGCGCGCGCACCATAGCAAAGCCATCGCCCATCGGTCGGCAGCCGCCAGTCGCGTGCCGATGCTACGCTGCCGGTCGCATGCGCAGTGCGGTGCTCGTCGTCACGCTCGTGTCCGCCTGTGGCACCGACGCAGGGGTGCCCCCCGGCAAGCTCGCGCGCGTCGGCGACGTGGTCTTCGGCCCCGAGGACGTCGCGGCGGTGAGCGCCCAGCTGGGCGCCTATGCCCAGCTGCGGTTCGCGGGCGCGGAGGGCAGCGGCACATTGCTGATGTCGCTGGTCGACGCCGAGGTCCTCGCGCAGGAGGCGATGAGCCGCGGGCTGGGCGACGATCCGCGCGCCCAGCATGCGCTGCTCGAGGAGATCGCGGCGGTGTACCTCAGCGCCGAGCTCGAACGGCGGGTGCCGTATGCCGAGGTCGCCGCCGACACCGCCGCGCTCTTGGCGTGGTACGCCGCCCACGAAGACTCGCTGTTGCAGCCCGAGCAGCGCAGCGCGGAGGGCGTGACGTTCGAGCACTGGGTCGCCGCCGAGCGGGCGCAGGCGGCCCTCGAGCTCGGCACCACCACCCTCGAGGAACTCGGCGAGGTCGTGTACACGCCGCTGCAGGTCCGCGACGATCGCGAGTTCCCGGGCTTCCACGCGGTGCTGTTCGATCCCGGCCTCGCGACAGGCGATCGGCTGCCGCGGCCGGTGCCGGTGGGCGAGACGCTCTTGGTCGGTCGGCTGCGCGAGCGCATCGCCGCCGCGCCCGCGCCCTTCGATGATCCAGCGACGCGCGAGCGCGTGGTCGAGGCCGTGCGAGCGCCGCGGCTCGAAGCGGCCCGCGCCGCGCTGCTCGCCGAGCTGGCCGATCGCTACCCCGAGCCGCGCGCCGCACCCTGATCCCGCGGCGCGGGCATGGGCCGTGGCAGCGGCGGCCGTGGCAGCGGCGTTGCCCGGGCCCATCTGGGCTGGTAAAACCCCGAGTGATGCTCCGCGTCGCCCTCGCGCTCGGCCTCGTCGCGCCGGCGGCTCCCGCGGCCCCGACGCCCAAGCCTGCGCCGCGCGCGGCCGCGATCCGGGTCTCCCTCGATCGCGTCGCTGCGGTCGTCAACGACGAGGTCGTGCTGCTCAGCGAGCTGAGTCGCGCCACCGATCGCCACCCGATGCTGCGCGAGGCCCTCTCGCAGCTGCCCGCGAACGCGCCGCAGTCGGCGATCGACGAGCAGCGCGCCGAGGTCGAGGCCCTGGTGCTCGACGAGCTCATCCACCTGGTGCTCGTGCGCGCCGAGGCCACGCGGTTCGACATCAAGGTCACCGACGCCGAGGTCCAGGCGGCGCTCGCCAACATCGCCTCGACCAACAACCTCTCGGTCGAGGAGCTGCGCAAGCAGGTCGAGGCCTCCGAGGAATTCGAGTCGTGGACCGAGTACACCTCGGAGCTGAAGGATCAGATCCTGGCGTTGCGGGTCTCGCAGACCCTCGCGACCTGGTCGGTCAGCGAGGCTCAGATCCGCGAGTACTACCGCAAGATGACCAAGGACGAGAGCGCCAAGGTCGCGCTCGAGCAGTTCACGTTCTCGCCGAAATCGAGCGAGACGGCCGATCGCGATCGGGCCTTTGCGGCGGCGCAGGCCGCCGGCCGACGCCTGCGCGAGGGCGAGACCGGCGAGGTCCTGGCCGCCGAGCTGGGGCGCAGCGAGGACTACCAGCGCACCGTCGGCCGCGGCGACATCGCCCCCGCGCTCGAGGACGCCGTCTTCGCCGCCAAGCTCGGCGACATCGTCGGTCCGCTGGCCTCGGGACAGGGCTACGTCGTCTATCGCGTGACCGAGCAGCTCGCCTCGGCGGCGCTGGGCTACGAGCAGGCCAAAGACCGCATCCGCGACCAGCTCGAGAACGAAGCCTACTTCAAGGCCGAGCAGGAGCTGCGGAATCAGCTTCGCGCCAAGGCACACGTGGACGTGCGGATTTGAGCGCTCGCGTGGCCTCGGGCGCGACCAGGCCGCTCACCCGCGCCTCGTAGTCGTCGAGGGCGAACAGCGCGGCGGTGACGATGCGATCCTCGATCGACCGCCGCACGGGCGCGTCGAGCCGGGCGACGTTGCGGGCGTTGATGATGATCGAGAACGCGATGACGGGCGTGCCGTCCTCGGCGGTGATGACCCCGGTGAGGCCGTTGACGTCGTCGAGCGTGCCGGTCTTGGCCCGCACGCGCCGACCCGACAGCCGCAGGCGCGTGCGCAGGGTGCCCGGCTCGCCGGCCACCGGCAGCGCATCGATGATGCCCCGACCCGGGCCAGCCCCGCGCGCAGCCATCGCCAGCAGATCGACCAAGCCCGTGGTCGTGAGCCGGCCGGTGCGCGACAGCCCCGATCCGTTCTCGATCACGATGCCCTCCGGGTCGGCGCCAAGCGCCGACCAGTAGCCGCGCAGGATGTCCTCGCCCGCCGCCCAGCCGCCCGGCTCGCCGGTCATGCGCCACGCCAGGGTGCGGAGCACCTGCTCGGCGATGAAGTTGTTGGAGTAGGCGAGGCCGCGGTCGACCACCTCGACCAGCGGGGCCGACTCGTGGACGAACAGCGTCTGGGCGTCGACGGGGGCGACGCCCGACTCGATGGGCAGCGGGTTGGAGCTGGTGATCTGGGCCAGCTCGGCGGCGAAGATCGACGCGGCCACGCGCGCCGGCGCGTGGATGCGGCGGCGCACCACCACCGGCGGGCTGCGCTCGGGCAGGGTGCCGCGGGCCTCCACGACCGTGTCGCCGTCGCGCTCGCGCGTGCGCAGATCGATCGAGCGCTTCTTGCCGAGCTTGGCGCGGTTGTCGATCACGATCGCTGACGCCGTCGGTCGCGTGGTGATGTCGACACGCCGTGTGCGGCGGTTGGGCGTGGCAATGATCTCGACGGTGTTGAACCCGACCGACAGCGCGCTGCTCTCGGCCTCGTAGGACAGGCCGGGACCGCCCGGGTCGAAGCCCGGCGCGAGCCGGCGCTCGGTGAAGGCGCTGTCGTCGTGGACGATGCGCACGAGCCCGGTGAAGTCGACCGCGGGCGCCACCGCGACGGCGATGGCGTGCAGGTCGGCCACCTGCAAGGTCGGGTCGCCCTCGCCGATCAGGTACAGCGACGTGGCGCCGCGCAGCACCCGGGTGGCGAAGGTGTAGTCGGCGCCGAGCAGCTCGAGCGCCGCGGCCGACGTCAGCAGCTTCTGATTGCTCGCGGGGTTGAGCGGCGTGTCGCCGAAGTCGTCGAACAACACGTGGCCGGTCCGTAGATCGCGGATGTGGATCGACACCTGTGCGGCGTCGCCGACCCCGGCCAGCGCCGCCCCGATCGCGGTCGCGAGGCCCTCGACGTCGAACTCGATCAGCCCGACCAGGTTGCGATCCGGACGGCGACGCTCGAACTCGGCCGCCAGCGCCGCGAGTCGCTGCTCGAGCAGCTCGGCGGCGGTCGGCAGGCGATCCTGATCGGGTCGGATCACATACACCGAGGGCGGTGGAGGATCCTCGAAGGGCAGCTCGAGGAAATCGGTCTCGGGCAGGCGCGAGTGCTCGCGAACCCAGCGGTGGCCGAGCCATGCACCGGCGATCCCCGCGATCACGAGCAGGCCGCAGATGACGAGGGCTGTGCTCCGCGACATCGTTCAGCCCGCCGCGGCGCCGCCCTCGGCGAGCACGCGCCGCAGGGTGCTGGCCAGGGCATCGTCGGCGAACGGCTTGCCGAAGTAGGCGGTCGCGCCCTGGCGAAGACCCCAGTAGCGATCGGCGTCGCGCGCCATGTGGCTGACCAGCACGACCGAGGTGGCGTCGGGATCCGGCGGCGCCGCGCGGCGGCCCAGCGACACCGTGGGCCCGGCGATGCCGCCTGCGACCGGCGGCATCTCGGCGCGGATTCGGCGGAGCAGCGCGAGGCCGCTGGTGCCCTCGAGCACGATCTCGGCGACGACGAGGCGGTGGCGCCTTTCACTCCACAGCGCCAACGCGGTGGTGCCGTCGCTGGCCTCGTCGATCGCCACCTTGCGCTCGAGCAGCGCGGCGTGGGCCTGGATCAGGGCGCCGACGCGGGCGCGGATGGCGACGTCGGGATCGACCACGAGCACGCGCCACGGCGACAGCGGCTGCACCTCTGCGCTCACGTGCGGACCGGCGATGCGGCCCGGCGCGCGAGGCCGCCGCGGTGCAGCCGGTACAGCACCTTGGTCACCGCGAACGTGCCGGTCCGGGTCTTGCGGGCGACGTCCTTGACGCTGTTGCGGCCGTTGAGCTGCTCGAGCACGTCGAGCTCGTCCTTGGCGAAGGCGTGACGGCCGAGCTTGGCCACCTCGTCGTCGACGCGCACGTACACCTCGTCCAGGCTCGCCATGTGCGGGCCCATCTCGGCGCGCTCGTCGGTGCGCCGCAGCCCGACCATCAGCACCTCGGCGACGCGGACGTCCGCGTGGCCCCGCCCGAGCTGCGTGAGGGTCGGGTGCAGCTGCTCGGTGGGCGCGAAAGTGACGCGTCCGACGGTCCACGTGAGCGCGTGACAGGCGATCTCGCGGGCCTGGGCGGCGAGCGCCGCGGCGAGCGCGTCGGCGGCGAGGCGGCCATCGGCGAGCAGGCGGCCGGCGAGCGAGCGCTGCTGCGGATCGTCCGTCGCGTTCACGGCCTCGAGCTGGGCTTGGGTCATCGACTCGAGCTCGAGGATGAAGCGTTCGAGCCGGAGATCCTCGCCGCCGTGGGTGGCCTCGGCCATGCGCAATCGGCCGCGATCGAGGTGCAATCGCACGATGGTCCGCGTGCCCGGGTCGTTGCGCTCGACCGTCAGCACGCCGCGGACGCCGTCGGCGCCGAGCAGCTCGAGCACCGACTCGAGCCGGTTGGGTCCGAGCGCGGCCTGCAGCGTGACGCCCGAGGCCAGCGTCGGCAGCTCGGCCATCGTGTTGAGCGTACCGGCGAAGCGGCGCAGCGTCTCGATGTCGGGCTCGAGGTCGGGGAAGAACTGCTGCAGCGCGATCTCGAGGCGGAGCACCGCGTCGTCGGGGGTGGCGCGCGCGCGTGCCGGTTTCGTTGCCGGGACCACGTCGATGGCATCGCGCAGGAATTTCAGGAGCGCCGGTGTCGTGAAGGGGCGCTTGAGCGACGGCAGCGTCTCAGCGCCGGGAAACGGCACCGGGTTCGCACGCGACACCAGCAGCATGCCCGGCAGCGAGGCGGCGCCGGGGACCTCGAGCAGTGCGCGCAGCACAGCGGCACTGACCGCAGGCGCAGTGGCGGTGTCGAGCAGCAGCGCCGCGATCCCCTGATCTCCCGCAGGCCCGTGCGCCCGGCACAGCTCGACCGCCTGATCGAGGCTGGCGGCGTGCAGCACCCGGTAACCGGCCAGACGCAGACCCGCCGTCGCGAGTTTGGCGGCGGTGGGATTCGGATCGTAATACAACACCGCTGCGCCGAGCCCGGCCGCCATCGAACTCGAGGAATCCTCCGCCGAAGGCACCGGGCCGCCGGACATCGGGCCGGCTGACCTGCCCGCCGTACCCCCGCTGCCCCCGCTGAGCTGGTCCGCCGTCGACATCGATGCTCCGAAGCATACTCAAAGCCGCCGCCGCCGTGGTAGGTTCTGGGCGATGGTGATGGAGTCGCTCCAGCGGCTCGATCCGCCCCAGGCGCTCGGGAAGCTCACGCTGCTCGCGCGTCTCGGAGAGGGCGGCATGGCGACGGTCTATGTGGCGGCGGCAGGTCACGGCCCGCTCGCGCGCCTGTGTGCAGTCAAGCTGCTGCGCGCCGACGTCCCCGATCCCGACTACCGGCGCCGCTTCGTCGACGAGGCGACCTTGGTGGTGCGCCTGCACCACAACAACCTGGTCGACGTGCGCGAGGCCGGCGAGCACAACGGCCAGCTGTACATCGTGATGGAGCTGTGCGAGGGCCGCGATCTCGCCGATCTCTGGGATCGCTGCGCCCAGGCAGGCCGCGCGTTCCCGGTGCCCTTGTCGGTGTACCTGGTGCGCGAGGCGCTGCGCGGGCTCCACTACGCCCACACCTTCGGCGGTCTCTCGCTGGTGCACCGCGACATCTCACCGTCGAACCTCCTCATCGATTGGGCCGGCGCGGTGCGGGTCGCCGATTTCGGCCTGGCCACCAGCGTGCTCAAGGCCACCGCGACGATGCCGGGCATGGTCTTCGGCAAGGTCGGCTACATGGCGCCCGAGCAGGCGACGCGCGGCGAGCTCGATGGCCGCGCCGACGTCTACAGCTGCGGTGTCGTGCTGTGGGAGCTGCTCACCGGCCGGCCGCTGCGCGAGTCGGGCCTCGACACCGACGCGGTCGCCCGCTTCACGGCCAAGCGGCCCTCGATGCTGAGCCGGCGTGTCGAGGCGGCGCTCGACGACATCGTGATGCGCGCGTTGGCGCCCGAGCCCGACGCGCGGTTCGCCGACGCCAGTCACTTCATGCGGGCGCTCTCCGACTGGCTGGTCCGCAACGCCCCGCAGACCGATCAGGAATCCTTCGCGGAGTTCATGCGGTCGCTGTTCCCCGAAGCCGAGATCCGCGATCACGAAAACTATGGCGCGCTGCTCGGCGGGGTCGCCGGCCCGACGACCGGCGTGTTCCGCCGCGGCGACACCCGCGATCTCACCCGCGATGCCATGCCGGTCGTCGACGGCGAGGATCTGCCCGAGGGCATGGTCGTCGGCGAGCGCTATCGCATCGCCAAGGAGCTCGGCCGCGGCGGCATGGGCACGGTGTACCTCGCCGAGCACGTCACGGTCGGCCGCAAGGTCGCGGTCAAGGTGCTCACGCGCGAGTGGAGCGCCCACGCGACGGTGGCCCGGCGATTCCGCGAGGAGGCGCGGGCGGCCAGCGCCGCGGGCCACCCCAACATCGTCGAGGTGTTCGACGCCGGCGTGCTCCCCGATGGCCGCCTGTACCTGGTGATGGAGTACCTGCAGGGGCGCTCGCTGTACGACGAGCTGTGTGCCACGGGCCCGCTGCCGGTCGAGCGCGCGGTGTCGATCTTCCGTGAGATCGCCCGCGGCATCGCGGCGGCGCACGCGGTCGGCATCATGCACCGCGATCTCAAGCCGGACAACGTGATGCTCGTCGAGCGCGGCGGCGAGACGACGGTCAAGATCCTCGATTTCGGCATCGCCGCGAGCGCGGATCGGGTGGCCGAGGATCGGCGGCTCACCCAGCCCGGGCACACCCTGGGCACGCCGGAGTACATGGCGCCCGAGCAGGCCAAGGGTCGCGCGCCCACCGAGCTCGTCGACGTCTATGCCCTGGGCGCGATGCTCTACGAGATGCTCGTCGGCGAGCCGCCGTTCGTCGGCGCGAACTACGTCGAGGTGCTCACGCGCAAGGCCGCCGAGCTGCCGCCGCGGCTCGAGGGGCGGCGGAACGATCTGCCACCGCACCTGGTGACGCTGTGCCACGCGTGCCTCGAGATCGATCCGCTGCGGCGGCCGCCCTCCGCCCTCGCGCTGCTCGCCGGGCTCGAGCCCGCGCCGGGCACAGCGCTCGTCGCCGCCGAGCTACCACCACCGCCGCGCGAGGCGAAGCTCGCGGTGATCCGCGCGCCCGGTCCGCTGTCGGTCCGCGTGCCGCCCGTGCCGCCGCGGCGGAGTTTCGCGGTGCCGCTCGCGATCGGTGCGTTCGTGGCGATGCTGGGGCTGGGCGTGGGCGCGTGGCGCTGGGCGGCAGTGCGCGACGGGGCGGCACCGGCCGTGGTCGACGCAGGGGCTGTCGCGACGCCGTCGGTCGAGGTCGCCGACGATGTCGATGGCGGGCGGTCGGCCGACGCTGTCGCGACGTCGGCTTCTGCGGTGGCGTCGTCACCCGATCCGGCGGCCGACTCGGGCACGGCTGCGGCCGCCGTCCCGGCCCCCGATCCCGCGGCCGTGCCCTCGCCCGATCCGAGGGCCCTTCCCGACGACCCGGCGATCGCACCATCCATCGATCCCGATCCTGCGGCCGCGCCGACCGAGCCGGTGACGGCCAAACCGGCCGTGCGCCCCGTGACCACGGCGGACTCGCGCGAGTGCGACGAGCACCGCGCGGCGGCCAAGAAGTCGCGGATCGCCGGGGACTGGTCGGCGGTGCTCGCGAACGTGCGCACGCGATCGTGCTGGAGCGGTTCCCACCGCGGGGACGCGCTGGAGCTGCAGCTCAACGCGCTGTTCGAGCTCCAGCGGCTCGGCGAGTGCGTGAAGATCGGCGCGAAGGCGAGAACCGAGGTCACGCAGCAGCTCACCTCCAAGTGCCTCAAGAAGCTGG
Organism: Nannocystales bacterium; assembly: GCA_038325765.1. Classification (GTDB taxonomy): domain Bacteria; phylum Myxococcota_A; class Polyangia; order Nannocystales; family Nannocystaceae; genus Xiheibacterium. The sequence continues at coordinate 15,053 of JBBQJI010000043.1, read as the reverse complement.
GCGCCAGCGCCCGGCCGTGACCGGCCGAGGTTGCCGAGCCGGGCGGTTTGGTCGATGATGCGCCGCGTCATGGCGTCGCCCCGCGTTTTGGCCGCGATCTTCGCGGCCCTTGGTCTCGCGGCCACGCCGCTGCCCTCCCACGCCGAGGTGCGCGCCGCTGGGTCGCCGTCCGACGCCGAGCCGCAGGCCGAGCGGCCCGTCGGCGCACAGACGGAGCCCGCGTCCACTCCGACGTCCGCGCCCGGCGGGCCGGTCCGCACCGGAGTCGTGCGCGCCGAGCTCGTGATCGAGGCGCTGCTCGGCGACGACTCGGCAAACATCACCGAGCGCAGCCGTGTCCGCGGCGAGGCCCTGCTGCGCAACCAAGAGGTGCTGCCCGCCCGCGACGCCGACGACCCGCGGATCCGCATCCGCATCGAGGCCAAAGCGGATGGGTCGGGCTACCGCTGCCGCTACGGCGCCTACCGTGGCGACGCGGTGATCGCCGGCAGCGACGGCGTGTCGGTGTGCGAGCTGTGCACCCAGGCCGAGCTCGTCGACCACGTCGAGGCCGCCATCGAGCGCGTGGTGCCGCGGCTGCCGGTCGAAGTGCCCGTGCCCGTGCCCGCGCCCACGCCGGCCCCAAGGACGCCGGACACCTCGCGCGCGCCGTGGGGCGTGCTCGGCAAGACGGGCATCGGCGTCACCGGTGCTGGGATGATCGGCGTCGTCGCGGGCGCGGTGCTCGTCTCGCGCCCCACCGGGATCCGCGACTCCGGGATCGATCGCCAGCAGACCGACTACCGCACCCCCGGCATCGTGGTGCTCTCGATCGGCCTCGGCGTGGCCGTCGCTGGCGTCGCGCTCATCCTCGTCGATCGCTACCGTGCGCGGCGCGGTCGCGCAGGCACCACGTGGCGCGCTGCGCCGGTGCTGCGGTTCTGAGTCGCCGTCGTAACCTGCGCAGAGGTCTCGGCCGCGACGCGCCGCGTCACTCACACACCGCGGGCAGGGCGTCGAACTCCGGCACGAGCGTCGCGTAGTCGTCGATCCGGCGACCGCCGTGGACGTCATCGAACTGGAAGAAGACGCGCTGATCGACCGGCGCGATGCCGGCCAGCTCGTAGGCCTCGGCGTCGCTGTCGGTGTTGCCGAAGACCCAGTGCGGCAGCAGGCCGCGGGACGCGAGCGCGGCGAGCTCGCCCGTCTTGTACTCGACCGCGGCGCTGCCCAGCGCGCCGGTGTACGACAGCGTGGTGTGGATGACGCCCGGCGGCAGGCCGCGCTCGTGCACGAACTCGCGGGTCCGGGCGCCGAGGAACTCCGGGCGCGCGGTCAGGTACATGGGCAGGTAGCCGCGGTCGACCAGCGCCCACAGGGCCTCGGGCGCCGATGGGTTGATCTCGGGCAGCACACCGCCGAGCAGCGCCGTGAACTCCTCGGCCTCGGCGGTGGTGAGGGTGCCGTCGATGTCGGCCACGAAGATCGGCGTGCCCGGATCGACGATGTGCAGGTAGACATCGGTGCCCGAGGCGTCGCCGCGCACGAACAGCCGCACGCGATGGCGCCCCGGCAACAGCTCGATCGACTCGGGGATCTGGAAGTACACGCGGCCGCCGGTGTCGTCGACGCCCTCGATGGCCGCGTGCTCGTCCTCGTACGTGGTCGTGATGGTGCCCAGCGGCTCCCACGTGTCGCCGCAGTCGCGCAGCAAGAACATGTCGATCCGCTCGCCCTCGAGGTCCCAGTCGTTCAGACCGTAGGCGAACTTCGCCAGGACCCACTGCGGATCGCCGGGGTTGTAGAACATGTCGCGGCCGCGGTGCATCGGCGCGCCGGAGTTCGACACGATCGATGACTGGCCGTCGTTCCACTCGACCTCGGGCCCGGGGTTGGGCAGCTGGGCGTCGCAGGCCGCGGGCGGTGGACACACCAGCGGCTCACCGGTGCCCGAGGAGTCGGCCGAGTCCTCGCCGTCGCCGGTGGCGTCGGTCGTGACGTCTGCGGAGTCGGAGTCGCTGGCGTCCCCGCTGGCGCTGGACGATCCTGCGGGCGGATCGCTGTCCGAGTCGGGACCGCCTTCGCCGCTGTCGTCACCGATGCTGCCCGCGGTGTCGCCGGTGCCCGAAGAGTCGGCCTCGCCACAGCTGGCGAAAAGTCCCACCGTCAACGCCGCCGCACAACACCGTCGTCGCATCGGTACAGGCTATCAAGATCCGACGGGCTCGCCGCCGCCGAACGTCGGGCCTCGCCGTGGTCTTGGCTGGTGCGCTCGCGTGCGCGGCGCAGGCCGGGCACCTGCGTGCACTGCTGGGCGAACGCGGCGAAGATCGCGTGCCCGTCGGCGCGGCCGTCATCGGGACCACCTGCCGCGACGCGCTCGGCCTCGAGCCACTCGGGGTGCCATTGCACCGCGGCGACGAAATGCGCGGGATCGATCGACTCGACCGCCTCGATGATCCCATCGGGCGCCCACGCGGTCGCCCGTAGACCGGGCGCGAGGGTCGCGATCCCCTGGTGGTGCACGCTGTTCACCGTGAGCGCCGCGCGCCCGCCGTAGGCCCGCCCTACCCAACTATCGGCGTCGACGCGGATGTCGTGGCCGTTCTCGTCGTAGCGGTCCCAGTCGCGGTGCACGAGGCTGCCTTCGACCTGGGTGGTGATGTCCTGCCACAGCGTGCCACCCATCGCGACGTTGAGCAGTTGGATCCCGCGGCAGATCCCGAGCACCGGCACGCCGCGGTCGGTGGCGAGCTGCAGCAGGCGGCGCTCGTAGGCGTCGCGGATGGCGTCGCCGCGCCAACTCTCGCGCAGCGGCTCCTCGCCGTAGCTGCGGGGGCTGACGTCGGCGCCACCGGCGAGCACCAGACCGTCGACCATGTCGACGAGGGTGCCGGACGCGGCAGCGTCGTCGAGCGCGGGGAGCATCACGGGCAGGCCGCCGGCACGCAGGACCGCGAGCGTCATCCGCTCCTCGACGTACTGCAGCGTCTTGTGGCGGAACACCGCCCGTTCGGGATCGGCGTGGAAGAAGTTCGCGGAGATGCCGATGCGCAAGGCAGCCATGGGTGCGCAGCCGAGCATGATCGGCGCGTGAGCCCGGTGCAAGTCGGGGGTGCAAGTCAGGGGTGCAAGTCAGGGCCGCACGACGACGAGCGGCACGCGGATCTCGGCCTCGGACATGCCGCCGTGGCTGCCGGGCATGAACACCGGCTCGGTGCCCGGAGGGGTGTAGTTCATCGCCCAACCGTCGCGGGCGAGCAGGATGACGTCGCCGGTGCGGCGGTGCAGCTGGGGGTGGGGGACGCCGGGCCCGAACGCCCCCGAAGCCAGCAGCGCGCGGCCATCCACGCGGACGAACGCATGCGCGAGGTGGCGCGCGTACACCTGGTCGAACGATGCGACCATGTGCGGCCGCAGGAACAGCGACATCTGCCGCTGATCGCCGGCGGGCGCGGTGGCGAGGCAATCGGGCAGCCCATCGACAGTGCCGAGCTCGATGCACTGCGCCGCGGTCACGTCGACCAGGCCGTGATCGGCGAGCACGCACAGCGCGGTGTCGGTGCCGCGGAGACGATCGTGTAGCTCGCCGAGTGCGGCGTCGATGGCGTCGAAGTGGGCGTCGAGCTCGGGGTGCGTACAGCCCTTCTCGTGGCACAGGCCGTCGTAGCGTGGCCAATAGGCGTAGGCGAGGCGGTCACCGGGCTCGGCAGCGAACTCGGCGACGGTCGCGACCATGCCGTCCAGATCGTCGTATCGGCGCCGATCATCCCACAGCGTGCCGACCCGCCCGAACGGCACGTTGGGGATCTCGCCCCACGACAAGAGCCCGCGGTGGCAGGTCACCGTGGCGACGTGGGACGGTACCTGGAAGTAGGCCTGCAGATCGTACGACGCGGGGAACAGCGGCATGCCGATGCGCGTGGTCGTGCGCAGCACCGTGGCGATGCACCCGTGATCGGGCAGGTGCAGATACCAGCTCAAGATGCCGTGCTCGGTCGGACTCGCGCCGGTGTCGAAGGTCGTGACGGCCGCCGCGGTGGTGGCAGGGAAAACCGTGGAGATCGCGAGCGCCCGATGCCGGGCGAAGAATGCCTGGCCCTGGCCGCGCGCGAGGTGGCGCTGCAGCTGCGCGAAGCCGAGCCCGTCGATCACCAGATAGATGACGGCATGGGCGCCGACGAGCGCGCCCTCGGGCAGCGACGCGAGATCGGGGTGGGGCGAGCGACCGCCGCGGCTGCGGATGATCGACGCCATCAGCTCGACGGTCGAGTCCCCGCCGAAATCCGGCAGGTACGACCCCGCAAGGGGTCCGTCGGTGATGCGCGGCATCAGGGTGAGTGTAGCAACCAACGAGGCCCCCCGGGTCGGCCCCCGAGGCGGCCCCGCGTCGCCGCCGACTCTGCCGTGGTCCGCGTTGGGTTGGCTCAGGCCAGGCCGCTGCGGCGCAGCAGCGGCGCCACATCCGGATCGCGGCCGCGGAAATCGCGGAACAACGCGGCCGGATCGCCGCTGTCGCCGCGCTCCAGCACGGCGCGCCGGAACGCGTCGCCGGTGGTCGCGTTGAAGATCCCCTCGCGCTCGAAGCGATCGAAGGCGTCGGCGTCGAGCACCTCGGCCCACTTGTACGAATAGTAACCGGCGGCATAGCCCACGGGGTGGGCGAACAGGTGGCCGAAGCCGGCGATCATCGCGTAGTCGTCCGGCAGCGGCGCCGGTGCATAGCGCTGCATGATCCCGCGGGCGTACACGATCGGATCGCCGTCGCGCTGCGGATCGTACTGGGTGTGCAGCGACAGATCGACATCGGCGAACCCGAGCTGTCGCATCATCGCCGCGCCAGCGCGGAACGTCCGCGCCCGTCGCATCGGCCCCAGCAGCGCCTCGGGGATCGTCTCGCCGGTGTCGACGTGGCGCGCGAACATGTCGAGCGCCTCGCGTTCCCAGCACCAGTTCTCCATGATCTGCGACGGCAGCTCGACGAAGTCCCACGCCACGTTGGTGCCGCCGAGCGCCCGCACCGACACGCGCGAGAGCAGGTGGTGCAGCAGGTGGCCGAACTCGTGGGCGACGGTCTCGACCTCGCGATGGGTGAGCAGCGCAGGGCGGGCCGGCTCACCGTCTTTCGCCGGCAGCGGCTCGGTGAGGTTGCCGCAGATGAGGCCGAGGTGGGGCTCGAAGCCCGCCGATGTCGGCCGGCCGGTGATGAGGCCGTTCATCCACGCGCCGTCGCGCTTGGTCTCGCGCGGATACGGATCGACGTAGAACGCGCCGAGCTTGGTGCCGTCGGCGTCGAGGAGTCGATACGCCTGCACCGACGGGTGCCACGCCGGCAGCGTGGGCTCGGGCAGGACGTGCACGGCATACAAGCGCGCGGCGACCGCGAAGATGCCCCGCAGCACCGCATCGAAGGCGAAGTATGGCCGCAGGGCCTCCTCGTCGAAGTCGTAGCGGGCGCGGCGCTGCTTCTCGGCCCAGTACGCCACGTCCCACGGCGCGAGCACGGCGGCATCCGAGCCCTCGATCTCGCGGCGGAACGCGAGCAGCTCGTCGTTCTCGCGCACGAAGGCAGCCTCGGAGCGCGCGCGCAGCTCGTCGACGAACGCGCGGGCGCGGGCGCCGGTCTTCGCCATGCGATCCACGAGCACCAGATCGGCGAAGTCGCCGAAGCCCAGCAGGCGGGCCCGCTCGGCCCGCAGCCGCAGGATCTCGATCATGACCGGGCGGTTGTCGAACGGCGCGGTGGTGGCCCGGGTGTTGCTCGCGCGCCAGACGTCGCGGCGGATCGACGCGTCGTCGAGGTAGGTCAGCACGGCGATGACCGACGGCGACTGCAGCGTGAAACGCCAGCCGGCCCTGTCCTTCGCCGCGGCGCTGGCCCGCGCGGCGTCCATCGCCGACGGCGGCAGCCCGGCGAGCAGGGACTCGTCGGTTGTCAGCATCTCCCACGCCTGGGTCGCGTCGAGCAGGTTCTCGGAGAACTTGGTCGTCGCCATCGTGAGCGCGACGTCGATGCGCTGCAGCTCGGCCTTGCCCGCGTCGTCGAGCTGGGCGCCGTGGCGGCGGAACTCGTCGAGGGTCTTGTCCAGGTGGCGGCGCTGCGTCGCGTCGAGCGTCGCGACCTCGTCGGAGCGGCCCAGCGCCTGCAGGCGCCGCCACAGCCCGGCGTGCAGCGGGATGGACGACGAGAACGCCGCGACCTTGGGCTGCACGGCGTTGTACGCCTCGCGCAGCGCGTCGTTGGTGACCACCGATTCGAGGTGGCCGATGATGCCCATCGCGTACTCGAGCCCGAGGCCGGCGCGCTCGAGGGCGCCCAGCGTATTGTCGTAGCCCGCCGGGGTCTCAGCGGCGGCGATCGACGCGATGGCGGCCTCGGCCTCGGCGAGCAGGGTGTCGATCGCCGGCTCGACGTGCGCGGCGGTGATCGACGTGAACGGGACCTCGAAGCGGACCTCGAGCAGCGGATTGGCGTTGGACATGGGTCAGACCATCTTCTTGGGGTCGACGAAGCGGTCGAAGTCGGCGTCGGCGACGAGCCCCAAGGCGAGGGCGGCCTCGCGCAAGGTGGTGCCGTCTTTGTGGGCCTTCTTCGCGATCTTCGCCGCGTTGTCGTAGCCGATGTGGGGATTCAGCGCCGTCACGAGCATCAAGCTGCGCCCGAGGTTCTCGGCGATGCGGGCGCGGTTGGGCTCGATGCCTGCGGCGCAGTGCTCGCGGAACATGGCGCAGGCATCGCCGAGCAATCGCGCCGAGTGCAGCACGTTGTGGATGATGAGCGGCTTGAAGACGTTGAGCTCGAAGTTGCCGCTCATCGCCCCGATGTTGACGGCGACGTCGTTGCCCATGACCTGGGCGCAGACCATCGTCATCGCCTCGGACTGGGTGGGGTTGACCTTGCCCGGCATGATCGACGAGCCGGGCTCGTTCTCCGGGATGGTGATCTCGCCGATGCCCGAGCGCGGCCCCGAGGCCAGCCAGCGCACGTCGTTGGCGATCTTGTTGAGGGCGGCCGCCAGGACCTTGAATGCGCCGGAAAGGCCGGCGAGCGCCTCGTGGCCGGCGAGCGCCGCGAACTTGTTGGGGGCCGTGCGAAACGGCAGACCCGTCAGGGTCGCGATCTCGGCGGCGGCGTCGACGGCGAAGCGCGGGTGCGTGTTGAGTCCGGTGCCCACCGCGGTGCCGCCCAGCGCGAGCTCGTAGACGTCGGGCAGCGCGCGCTCGACCGCACCGATCGCGTGGTCGAGCTGGTCGACCCACCCGGAGATTTCCTGGCCGAGCGTCACGGGCGTCGCGTCTTGGAGGTGGGTGCGGCCGATCTTGACGATGTCGGCGAACGCCTTCGCCTTGCCGTCCAGCACGTCACGCAGGGCCCGGACCGCCGGCGTCACGTGGTGCACCGCTTGCTCGGCGGCGGCGATGTGCATCGCGGTGGGGAAGGTGTCGTTGCTCGACTGCCCGCGGTTGACGTCGTCGTTGGGGTGCACCGGTGACTTGCTGCCGAGCACGCCGCCGGCCAGTTCGATCGCGCGGTTGCCGATCACCTCGTTGGCGTTCATGTTGCTCTGGGTGCCCGAGCCCGTCTGCCACACGTGCAGCGGGAAGTGGGCGTCGAGCGTGCCCGCTACGACCTCGTCGGCGGCCTGCACCACCAGCGCGACCGTGTCGGCGGGCAGCACTCCGAGGCGGCCGTTGACGGTCGCGCAGGCCTTCTTGAGCAGGCCCAGCGCGCGGATCATCGGCCGGCCGAAGGTGTCGTGACCGATGTCGAAGTGATGCAGCGATCGCTCGGTCTGTGCGCCCCAGTAGCGGTCGCTCGCGACCTCGATCTCGCCCATGCTGTCGGTTTCGATGCGGGTGCTCACGGCTGTCGTCCAGGGAGGTGGTGATCCTGGCCCGGGCGCAGGCTAGCAGCCCGCGGTGATCTCTGTCAGGGCACGCGCGTGGAACTTCGGTTTGCGCGCTATCCTGCCCGCCCGGCGCGCATGGGCTCCACCTTCGGCAAACGACTGCTCCGCCTCGGGCACGACTGCGATGCGCTGCTCGAGCGGCGCACGCTCCGGGTCGCGCTGAGCATCGTGATCCTCGCGAGCCTGCTGCCGGTAGGCGCGCTCGAACGCCTCGACGGCGCGTTCTTGGTGCTGTTCTCCTGCGAGTTCGCGCTGCGCGTGCTCGCGGTGCTCGCGGCCTCGCAGGGCGGCGAGTTCGAGTTCGAGCTCGAGCCCGAGGGCCTCGAGCCCGACGCCCCGAGGTCCCGTCGATCGCTGGCCTCGGCCCTCGGCTTGCTCGCCATCGACGCCATCGCGCTGGTGTCGTTCATGCCGCTGGCCGTCGGCCCCGACGGCGCGCGCTGGCTGCGGGTGGTGCGTCTGCTGCGGCTGTTGGCGCTGGTCGGCTACTGGCGTCGATTGCTGCGCGACACCTGGTCGATCCTCGTCCGCCGCGAGCGGCTGCGCCAGGTCGGCCTCATGGGTGTGGTGGTCGGCGGGCTGTCGTTCGCCGGGGCGCTGGTGCTGCACCACCTCCACGACGCGCCGTTCGACGCCGACGAGGACGGCGAGCTCGACGGTGACGATCGCCGCTTCTGGGTGCTGCTGTGGTGGTCGTTCCGCCAGGTCCAGGATCCCGGCAACATGCTCGGCTCGCCGCAGGTGCTGCCGGCGGTGCTCGTGAGCCTCGGGCTCACGGTGTTCGGACTGATGCTGGTGTCGTTCCTCATCGGCCTGGGCAGCGACGTCGTGCGCGAGCTGGTCGAGCACTCGCGGATGCGACCGCCGGGCTTCGTCGGGCACACGGTCGTCGTCAACATCACGCCGTCGACGCAGCGCCTGCTGTACGAACTCATGTCGTACTATCGCAAGCTGTTCCCCGAGGGGGCGCTGCTGCGACGACGGTGGTGGGCGGACCTGTTCCGGCGCGGGTTGGTGCGGCAACGCTTCGTGCTCATCGGCGAGAGTCTCGAGGCGCCCGAATTCCTGCGCGAGCACCCGATCTCGCGCGTCGCCTATCGGCCGCGACCGCTCGACGAGGAGCTGCTCATCGCCCGCGCCGATCTGCTCAGCGCCAAGCGGGTCCTGTTGCTCGCCGAAGCCGACGTCGCGGGCACGGGCGTCCACCCCGACGCGCAGACCATCCGCATGCTGCTCACGTTGGTCGAGCGGGTGCGGGCCGCCGAGCGCACGCGGCGGATCCCCGCGCTGCGGCGCACGCGGGTGGTCATTGCCGAGATCCTCGACGAGAGCAACGTCGCCGCGGCCCATGCCGCGCTCGCCACCGCCGGCACGAGTTTTCGCGGCTGGGTGGTCCCCACCGAGAAGCTGCTCGGCCTGTTCTTCGCCGGCGTGGTGCGCAGGCCCGGCCTCGGCGATCTGCTGGCGATCCTGCTGACCAGCGTCGGCCACGAGCTGTACACGTGCTTCTTCGACGTGCCGGGGCTCGGCTTCCAGGTCACGCGGCCGGCTGGAGTCGGCGGTCCGGCGGGCGCGGTGATGCGACGGCTCGCGAGGGTCGGCCCCGGCGTGGGCGGCTCGCACGGCCCGGTGATCCCCGTCGGCGTGCTGCTCGATCGGCCGGGCAGCGCTTCGGCGGTGGACATCGTGCTCAACCCCGACGATTCGCTCGTCCTCGACGAGTCGCGGGTCCGCGGCTTCATCGGCGTGGCGGGTGATTTCCTGGCGGTGCGTCGCTGGGTCGACGCGTTCGCCGGCGCGACCGAAGCGACGGCCGAGGGGGTGGTCGTCGGCACGCCGGTGCTCGCGCGCACACGCCGACCCAAGACCACGCGCGTGCTCGTGTGCGGCTTCCGTGCCGGCACCATCTACATGCTCGAGGAGCTGTTCCGCAGCGATCCGGCGGGCGAGGTGCTGGTGCTCGTCGACGACGACGACGCGCGGCGCACCGCGGTTTCGCGCATCGACGCCCACTCGCAGCTGGTCACGCGCGAGCTGCTGCCGCGCCGTCACGCCGTGTTCGAGCCCGCAGGCCTCGCCGAGTACGTGGTGCGCCTGCCCGAGTCGCCCCAGACCGCAGGCAGGCTCCGCCTCGAGGTCGCCGACTGGATGGCCAGCCGCCACCTCGTCGATCTGCCGGGCGGCTTCGGGCACGTCGCGGGCCTCGACGCGATCGTATTCGTCGCTGGCGACGCCGAGGCCTCTGATCCGCGGACCACCACCGCGTTGCTCAAGCTCGAGCAGCTGTGCTGCATGGACGACGGCGTCGCCACGCCCGCGGTCGTCGTCGAGGTCTTCGACGCGGCGCTCGCCGCCCGGCTCTCGGCCCGCGCCCGCGCCCTTCGCCACACCCACGTGCAGGTGTTCTCGAGCCAGGAGCTCCGCGCCTTCTTCCTCTTCCAGGCCGTCGCCGTGCCCGGCTTCGACGCCGTCTATGAGGAACTGCTCGGCGCGTGGGGCCAGTCGCTCGTGCACATGCACGTGGAGACCCCCGGCACCGGTGAGTGCACCTTCGCCGCGCTGTCGGCCCGCCTCGCCGAGCGCCGGCACATCCTCATAGCGGTCGAGCTCGAGGTCGGCCGCGTGCTCCCGCAGCTGTGCGTGGCCCCCGGGACCGACGAGCCGGGGCACAGCTTCGCGGCCCAGCGGCTCCGCGGCGCCTGGGTGATCGCGCCGGACTGGGCGGGGGATCGGCGGGCGGACGAACGTGGCATGATGCGCGGGTGACGGTGCGCGGTGGTTCATGCTCGCCGCCCGCGTGCGAGCGTGCGATCCTCGGCGCATGAGTGACGCCCCGATCCCGTTCGACCAGGCCCAAGCCCACGCGCGCGTCCAGCTCCGCGCCCGCTTGCACGCCTCGGCCCAGGACCTGCTGGCATCGACGACCCACGCACCGGGGGGCACGCGGTTGTCGGTGAAGTCGCGGATCGAGGCGCTGGGGTTCGTCGGGCAGGCGGCGCAGGTGTTCGATCTGCTGCCGCTGGTCCACGTCGCCTGGGCCGACGGCGACATCCAGGCGGGCGAGCGCGCGACGGTGCTCAGCCTGCTGCAGCTGCGCGCGCTCGGGCCGGGCGAGGCGTGGACGGTGATGGAGACACTGCTCGAGGAGCGACCGAGCCAGGCGTACCTCGACGCGTCGTTGGATGTGCTGCGCGAGCTGCTGGCCGAGCGCGGCGACGACGGCCGCACGCTGGTGGGGCTGTGCATCGTGCTGGCCGAGTCCGCCGGCGGATTCCTCGGTTTGGGTACGATATCGAAGCCCGAGCACGTGATGATCGAGCGCATCGCCGCACGCCTCGGCGCGCGGGCGGAGGCGGAGTTCCGCACGCGGCTGGGCTGACGGCGCGCTGTTCCGCGCTTTGGCCAATTGGCCACCTGCGGCTGGCGCCGTGGAGGCGACCGAGGGGTGGTGTTCGGCCTGCGGATCGAAGAGGATCACGCAGCACCGTGGGGCGGGGCAGGTGGTCCCGCCGAGTTCCCTTGCAACGGCGCCCGTGCATGCGTCGATAGGCAGCGTCGCCCATGTCCATGCCCCGCGTTCCGTCCATCGTCGTCGTGTTCCTCGCAGCCTGCTACAGCCCTTCGCAACCGATTGGCGGCGAAGGGGGCGAGGGCGCCGCGTCGGAGGGTACGGCCGCATCCGAGGGCACGGCCACGATCGATCCGACCGAAGCCCCGACCAGCGACGATTCGGGCGGGTCGACGGCGGCGACGGCAGACGCCACGACGGAGCCGACCGGCCCCGCGACGTCGACCGACGACGGCGGCGAGTCGTCGACGGGTCCAGAACCGGGATGCGGCGACGGGGTCGTCGACGCGGACGAGGCGTGCGACGACGGCGACGACATCGACGGCAACGGCTGCAACGTCGACTGCGTGGAGTCGGGGACGGTGCGATGGGAGCTGCCGTCGGCCTTCGCGAGCGGGGCGAGGCACGTCGTGGTGACGGACTTGGGCGATCTGCTCGTCTCGGGCCAGATATCGGGCAACGAAAGCTGGTTCGGCCGCATCAGCGCCGACGGCGAGCCGGCGGACGACGAGGCGGTCGTCGTCGATCGGGTCTTCAACGGCGTGGCGGACCTCGGCGATGGCACCGTGGCCACGAGCGGGCGCCTGCCTGGCTTCGTCTCACACGCAATTACCCGCTTCTCGGCCGAGGGGGAGGTGCTGTGGACCCAGAACCCCCATGCGGCGCAGGCGGCGACGGGTACGGCGATCGTGCGCGACCCGGCCACCGGTCAGCTCCTGGCGACAGGCACCCCGTCCAATTTCGACGGTGACGCGTTCTGGACCGGCCGGTACACCAGCGATGGGACCCTCCTGTGGCAGGCGCTGCATCCCATCGGCCACTCGCGCGCCCGACCGCTGAGCATCTCGGTCGACGGGGCTGGCGAGATCGCGGTCGTCGGTCACTGCGACGTCGCGGCCACGTTGAATCAGCTCGGTTCCCTCGGGGTCGTCAAGCTCACCTCGACTGGGATCGAGTTGTGGAGCGCGACCTTCGAGACCGGCGCCCTCAACAGCGCGTTCCGTGGGGACAGCGCGGAGGACGGCTCGGTTCTGGTCGCGGGGAACTACCAACTCGATGGCCAGGCCGGCGGATGGCTGCGGCGTTACGCACCCAATGGTCAGGTCGACTGGACGATCCCCCACGCGCAGCTCCACGACATCAGCTTCGTGGCCGTAGCCGCGGCTGGCGACGATGCGGTGGTCGTCGGTTCGATGACGGACAACGGCGTGCCGTTTCAAGGCATCGTGCGCCGCTACTCGGCGCAGGGCGAGCTGCTCTGGGAGCAGGTGGTGGACGCCGTGATCGTGAACTCGCTCGATGTCTTCGACGACGGCGACATCGCGGTCGTCGGGAACACCACCGAGGACGGCGTGTGGTTGGGCCGGCTGGCGCCGTGACGCCGGCTACTCCAGCCGCGGGTTGATCGCCGCCGCGAGCGCCCGCTGCTCGGCCGACTTCGCCGGATCCCCCGACGCGGCATACGTCGTCGACGCGACCGCGTGGAGATCGGCGGTGCGCCACGGTGTCGCGAGGGCGGCCTCGATCGTGCGCCGCGCGTCGGCGAGGCGTTCGGCTTTCAGGTAGGCCTGCGCGAGCAGGACCTTGGCATCGGCGTTGGGCCGCAGCGCGTGGTTCTTCTCGGCGAGATCGACGGCGAAGGCGGTGTCTTCGCCGAACTCGAGCACGTGCTCGAGCGCGTGGCCATAGGCGGCCTCGGGGTAGGCGGCCATGAGCGCGCCGTAGCGCGTCCACGCCTTGGCAACGTACTCCTTGGCCTCGCCTGGCTTGCCCTGCGCCGCGAGGATGCCGGCCACCGCGTCCATGAACTCGGGGTTGTGCGTGCGCTCGATGATGTCGAGGTACATCGCCTTGGCCGCGTCGGTCTGGCCCACGAGCGTGAGGATCTCGGCGATGTGCTCGTCGACGAGCCAGTAGCCGGGCAGCTCGGCCTCGGCGTCTCGATAGTGGGCGAGGGCTTCGTCGTAGCGGCCGCGGCCGAGATCGGCGAGGCCGAGTTGCAGGTGCAACCATGCGGCCGGTTCGCGCGAGACACCGTGGTACTCGTCGAGCGCGCGGCGATACAATGCGTCGGCCTGGACGGGATCGCCGAGGCCCAGCACGAGGTACGCCTTGGACGAGAGATTCGAGACGCCCTCGTGCAGGGCGAGCGAGGCGTCGATCAGCCGCGTGGCGTCGTCGTATTGCCCGCGCTGCAGCGCGAGGTTGGCCGCGAACTTGCGGTGACCGGAGATCGCGACATCGTCGTGCCGTCCCTGCTGTGCACGGGCGAAGTCGGCGTCGACGCGATCGAGTCGGTGCAGCGTGTACGCGAGCTGTGCCCGGGTGGCGAACGGACCGAACGAACCATCGGGATCGATCGCGAAGGCGCGCGCGATCCAGTCCTCGGCGTGCCGGTAGTCGGCGTAGTCGCCCGACAGGCGCGCGCGAGCGAGGTAGTGCGATGCGACCACGTCGGCGGCAATGAAGGATCGCGGCTGCGCGGTCGTGGCCAGCTTCGCGCCGTCGATGCGGCGGTCTAGGGCGGCGAGCGCCTCGGCCCAGTCCTGGGCCTGGGGGCGCGCCGCTGCGGGCGCGGGCGGTCGGGATCGCGCGACGAGTTCGGCCTCGGGCTCGGGCATGATCGCGGCCGATGGGGGCGGCGCAGTCGCCTTGGTGCAGGCGGTGGCGCACAGGGAGGCGAGGGCGAAGGAGCGCAGGTGCGAGCGAAGCATGGTGGGTGCCTGGGGCGCGCAGCGAGCCCCGCCCGCATACGGCGGCGGCGACGGTACGGATCGGCGCCAGGTCATGGGCGAGGCCGCGCGTCGCGGCTGGCGATACGGCCATCGTCGATGGCGCGACGCGGGGGTGATGCTCGCCTCAGATCACGAGCGGACGCTGTTCGGCGAGGCCGTCACGCGTGGGCGCCACACCGTGCGCCGGCTGTGGGCGATGGCGCGCACCCGCCGTGTCGAAGGTTCATGGGGTGCGACGGACGTGACGTGGTGTGCAGCACATCGGCCATGGATGGCTCGTGCGTCGGCGTCGGTGCAGCGTCGGTATGCTCCGACACTTCGCGGGCGACGTCCTCGTCCGAAGGATCGCGCGGCGGTGTGTCGATCGTGGTGGCTGATCCAACGCCTGCGCGCCGCGTCGTGATCGCGTTGCATGACGATGGAGGGTGGCACGACCCCGCGTGGGTGGAGTAGGCTCCGGCCTCATGCAACGAACTACGCTTCGAACTATCTCGATCCTCGGCTTCACGGTGGCGTGCACGACGGGCTGCCCCGGCGGCGACGACTCCGACACGAACGCCGACACCGACGACACCTCGAGCGGATCGAGCCCGACCTCGAACACGATGTCGGGGACCTCGCCCGAGACGACCGTCGACACCACGATCGACCCCGACAGCAGCACGTCCGACACCACGCCCACCTCGACGACGGGCGACACCGAGACCGGCGGCGCGCAGTCGGAGGTCCGCGTCATCCACTCGGCGCCCGGCGCCGGCGCGGTCGACATCTACGCGGCGGGTGCCGACGCCCCGCTGTTCACGGCCCTGCCGTACGGCGGCGCCACCCCGTACACCGCGGTGACACCGGGTGACTACGTGT
>JBBQJI010000042.1:0-60345 GCA_038325765.1 Nannocystales bacterium | reverse complement strand
AGAAGTTCGCTCGGTCATGATACTCGTATCTCCTGTTGGGGACTCGGTGGGTTGTCGCGTCCGGAGTGCTGGGGATGCATGCCGATGCGCGACTCTTGAAACTTTGTGGCGGGGGTAGTCGTCCGGTTTTGCTTCGACCCGACGACGGTCCGCGACGCGAGTCACCCCGAGTCGCAGGCCGATGGTCACACAGCCGGGCCGAGGGCCGCAACTGTCCGCGAAGCCGCCTGCTGGTGGAAATTCGCGACGATTTCGTCGCGGCGCCGGGCGCCCGTCGTCGCGCCGCGGGCGGTGGAGCGCATCGCCTCGCCGACCGCGGCGTCTTTTGCCCCACTGGCTCCGGCGCGGCTCCAGATCCGGACACTGCGCGCGATTTGGGTGTTTCCGACGTTGCCGCGGTCACGGGCGAGCGCGCCCACCCACGATCGCCTCCAGTGTTCGCCGCCGCGCCGCGCCGCGCCGCTACACGAGCAGCTGCTCGAGCAGCTCGAGGTACTCCTGCTCGGCCTCGTCGAAGTGCTCGTCGGCCTTGAACGTGTCCTTCGCCGCCTCGAGGAACAGCTCGCGATGCGCCAACGGGATGCGCGTCGGATCGACCTCTTCGGGCGGCGGCGGACGGCTGAGCCACCGCTCGATCTGCGCGTGATCTTCTTGGAGTCCGAGCCGCTCCACCATCCGCATCACGAACGCGCGCTCCTCGGGCCGGACCTCGAGATCCACCCACACGAACGAGCACACGAACTCGAGCAGCTTGAGCCGCTCCTCGTGTTTGAGGTCCTCGAGCATGGGCCCACGGTACCACGCCGAGAGCCACCCCGATCGCGACCCGACCAACCCCCGATCGCGATCCGAGCAACCCCGGCCCACCCCCAACACCACGGGGGCAGCTCCAGTGCCCCCCGCTTGCGGGGGCCAAGCCGCGCGTCAGCGCGTACCGTTTCGCTCTCGCCCCCCACGGGGGGAAATTGCTAGCTACAGCCCGACGTGCTCCCGCACGTGTTGCACTTCAAGCACGACCCGTTGCGCACCATCGTGAAGCTCTGGCAGTTGGGGCACGCGTCGCCCTCGTAGCCCTGCATGCGCGCCTTGTAGACCTGGGCCGACAGCGCGACCGCGGCACGGACCTCTTCGCTGCGCCGCGGATCGGCGGCCTCTGCCGACTTGCCCCCGTTGCTCCGCACAGGCGCCTCGGCATAGGCCTCGGCGGAGCCGCCGTGCGATCGATCCTCGTAGACGATCGGAGCCGCGGCCGCGAACAGCCCGCCGGTGCTCGGCAACGTCGCGCTGAGTTTGAGCGGCCCCGGCGTGACGACGTGCTCCTCGACGACCTCTTCGTCGCCGTAGTCGACGCCCTGCAGCATCTCCTCTGCGGCGTCGCCGGTGGTGTCGGGCGTGAGGTCCTCGGGCATCACGTGGGCGAGATCGTGGCGGCCGAGGTAGCTGACCGCGAGCTCGCGAAAGATGTAGTCGATGATGCTCGTGCACATCTTGATGTGCGGGTGACCCTGCACCGGGCCGTTGGGCTCGAAGCGGGTGAACGTGAACGCATCGACGTACTCCTCGAGCGGCACGCCGTACTGCAGGCCGAGGCTGCACGAGATCGCGAAGCAGTTCATCAGGCTGCGAAAGGCGGCGCCCTCCTTGTGCATGTCTATGAAGACCTCGCCGAGCGAGCCGTCTTGGTACTCGCCAGTGTGGATGTACACCTTGTGGCCGCCGATGGTGGCCTTCTGGGTGTACCCGCCGCGGCGGTCGGGCATGCGCCGGCGCTTGGCCAGATAGCGGTAGACCATGCGCTCGGCCACGCGCTCGACCACCTGGGGCTCGCTGCCCGCGGCGACCATCGGCACCACGTTGTCCTGGGTCTCGTCGTCGTCCCCGTCGTTGATGACCTCGTCGAGCAGCGCCGACGACAGGGGCTGGCTGAGCTTGCTGCCGTCGCGGTACAGCGCGATGGCCTTCACACCCAGCTTCCACGACGCCATGTAGACGCCTTCGACATCGACGACCGTCGCGGACGACGGCATGTTGATGGTCTTGCTGATCGCGCCCGACAAGAACGGCTGGGCAGCGGCCATCATGTGGACGTGGGCCATCGGCGCGATGAAGCGCTTGCCGTAGCGGCCGCACTTGTTGGCGCAGTCGAACACCGCCAGGTGCTCGGCCCGCAGCGCCGGCGCGCCCTCGATCGTCATGGTGCCGCAGACGAAGTCGTTGGCGATGCGGATGTCCTCGGCCGAGAAGCCGATCTCGCGCAGCAGATCGAAGGTGGGATCCGACAGCTGCTCGTCGGTGAAACCGAGCACGCCCCGGCAGAAGTCGTCGCCGAGCGTCCAGCGGTTGAACGCGAAGCCGATCTCGAACGCGGCCGGCAGCTCGGACTCGATCTTGGCGATGAGCGCGGCCGTGAAGCCCTTGGCCTTGAGGTCGGCGTGGGTGACCCGCGGGCTGCCCACCAGGCTGCCGGCGCCGCGGCAGTAGCGGACGATCGCCTCGATCTCGGCCTCGCCGTAGCCGAGCCGACGCAGCGCGGCGGGCACCGACTGATTGATGATCTTGAAGTAGCCGCCGCCGGCGAGCTTCTTGAACTTCACCAGCGCGAAGTCGGGCTCGATGCCGGTGGTGTCGCAGTCCATCAGCAGGCCGATGGTGCCGGTCGGCGCGATCACGGTGACCTGCGCGTTGCGGTAGCCGTGGGCCTCGCCGAGCTGCAGCGCGAGATCCCACTGCTGACGCGCGGCGGTGAGCAGCGCAGGCGGGCAGTGGTGGGGGTTGATGCCCGCCGGCGTGACCGCCAGCCCCTCGTACTCGGAGGCCGGCGCGTCGTAGGCGGCGCGCCGATGGTTGCGGATGACCCGCAGCATGGGGGTGCGGTTGGACTCGTAGCCCTCGAAGGCGCCGAGCTCCGCGGCGAGCTCGGCCGACGTCGCATAGCTCGCGCCGGTCATGATCGCCGACAGGGCGCCGCAGATCCCGACCGCCTGCACCGAGTCGTACGGCAGCCCCGAGACCATGAAGTAGGTGCCGAGGTTCGCATAGCCCAGGCCCAGCGTGCGGAAGCGATAGCTCAGCTCCGCGATCCGCTTGCTCGGGAACTGGGCCATCAGCACCGAGATCTCGAGCGTGACCGTCCACAGCCGGCACGCATGCAGCACCGCCGGCACATCGATGTCCCCGAGCAACGCGACCGCACCCACGGACGCAGAGCCCGAAGCAGACGCAGAACCCTCGGACGCAGAGCCCGAAGCCCCCCCCCGGGGGGCAATCCGCGCGTCAGCGCGTACCGTGTCGCCCAAGCCGCCCGCGGGGGGCCCAAGCAGCTGCATCAGGTTGAGCGATGCCAGGTTGCACGCCGTGTCGTCGAGGAACATGTACTCGCTGCACGGGTTACTCGCGTTGATGCGACCATCGGCGGGGCACGTGTGCCACTCGTTGATCGTGGTGTCGAACTGCAGGCCCGGGTCGGCGCACGACCACGCGCCGACGGCGATGCGGTCCCACAGCGCGCGCGCGCGCAGGGTCTTGGCCGGCTTCTTATCGCAGCGGCGCATCAGCGACCAGTCGCCGTCCTGCTCGACCGCGTGGAGGAAGTCGTTGTTGATGCGGACCGAGTTGTTGGAGTTCTGGCCCGACACGGTGCCGTAGGCGGCCGAGTCCCAGCCGGTGTCGTACTCGTCGAACTCGATGCGCGTGGTGCCCTGCTCTCCCAGCTGCAGCGCGCGCTGCAGGTAGTTCTCGGGGATGCTGACGCGACGGGCGTCGCGCAGCGCCCGGCGGAGGTTGCGGTTCTTGGTGGGATCGAAGCGGTCGGCCTTGGCCAACCCCAGCTCGGTCTCGGCGGTGACACCGGCGCGCAGCACCGCGTTGATGTGGAAGTTGCAGGCCTTGCTGCCGGCGACGAGCGCCGCGACCTTCTGCTCCTCGATCACTTTCCAGTCGATGAACGCCTCGACGTCGGGGTGATCGATGTCGACCACGACCATCTTGGCGGCGCGGCGCGTGGTGCCACCGCTCTTGATCGCGCCGGCGGCCCGGTCGCCGATGCGCAGGAAGCTCATGAGGCCGCTGCTGCGCCCGCCGCCCGACAGGCGCTCGCCCTCGCCGCGCAGGCGCGAGAAGTTGGTGCCGGTACCCGAGCCGTACTTGAACAGCCGGGCCTCGCGGACCCACAGATCCATGATGCCGTTGTCGCCGACCAAATCGTCGTCGACCGACTGGATGAAGCACGCATGGGGCTGCGGACGCTCGTAGGCGTTGGTCGAGCGGCGGACCTCGCCGGTCTGCGCCTCGCAGTAGTAGTGACCCTGGGCCGGGCCGGTGATGCCGTAGGCCCAGTGCAGCCCGGTGTTGAACCACTGCGGGCTGTTGGGCGCGGCGATCTGGCGCGCCAGCATGTAGACCATCTCGTCGAAGAAGGACCGCGCCGCGGCCTCGTCCTCGAAGTAGCCGTGGCGGAAGCCCCAGTAGGTCCAGCAACCGGCCAGACGGCTGAAGACCTCGCGGCTGTCGTTCTCGCCGCGGGTGCGATCGGCGACGGGCAGCTCGGCGAGCACCTCTTGGTCGGGCTCGCTGCGCCACAGCCACTGCGGCACGCCGGGCTCGGGGACACGCCGCAGACGCGTGGGCACGCCGGCCTTGCGAAAGTACTTCTGCGCCAAGATGTCGACGGCGACCTGCGACCAGCCCCGCGGGATCTGGATGTCCTTGGCCTCGAAGACCACCGAGCCGTCGGGGTTGGCGATGCGAGAGCCGCGGGACTCGAACTCGATGCCAGCGAAGGCGGGGGCGGAAGCCGAGGTGAAGTGGCGCGCGATCTTCATGACAGGGAGCTCCGGCGGGGCGAGGGGAGGACGGGAGGCGAGCGAGAGAGGGAGGGAGGGAGCCGGCCTGAACGGATGCGTAGTCTGGACCACCGTGGGGAAGCGGTGGCCGGAATCTCGCGAATCAGGCTGTGAGGCCATCCCCGGCTGGGGGTGGCGCTCTGCGTGGCGTGGCCCGCGGAAGGCGGCGGGCATTTGTCGATCCGGGTGTCGATCCGTTCCGGTCAGCGAGGGCGGCGGGGGGGGCGGCGGCGGGGGGCGGGGGCGGCCCGGCGCGCCGGGCTGTCGGTGGTGCCGCTGTCGGCGACACCACCCCATGTTGAGGTGGTCGACATGTAAACCACAAGATGTAGGGGCTCCGCAAGAACCCGGAGCGTGCGCCATCGGCAGCTCTGTCCACAGTGGCGACGCGCCCCGGACCGCCAGGCGCGCACAGGCTATCCACAGGTTCGTCCACAGAAAACCCGCAGGAGTACCGGAGGTGTGCGAAACGCGCGCCGGGTGCCGACGGGATCGTGGAACTTTGTATCCGAGCCGGGCGAGGCCCCCGTGGGGTCGCGTGCCAGCTCGGAGGTCGGCGGGTGTGCGAATGTGGCCGGCCGGTCTGCGCCAGCGGCACTGCACAGCTTCGGCCACACCCCGCCCGGCGTCGGCGGAGGGGTGGGGCGGCATTTCGGGGGGAGATCTCCTCGCCTCGCGGGCGGTCAGGGCGCGGCTTGCTGCGACGCCCCGCTTGCTCGATGATCCGCCCCGCGAATGCCCCGCGACGCGAACGAGATCTTCCGTGCCCAGGTCGGATACGGCGAGTTGGAGCGGCTGTCCGCGCTCGAGACGCTCAAGGGCCTGCGCAACCCCGAGTCGGTGACCTTGGGCGATCTGGTCCACTTCCTCGACTCGCGCGGACTGTGGACGCAGTTCGCCAAGATCACGCTCGGCGATCTGCGGCAGAGCTTCGCGCCTGCCCCTGCGGCCGACCCCGAAGGTGGTGGCGGCCGTCGCAAGAAGCGACGCATCCTCGAGGACGAGCTCGGCGACGCCTACTCCGAGAAGGCCGCGGCCGCAGTGAAGGAGAAGGCCGAGCCCGAGGACGGCGGCTTGACCACCGACGAGTTCGCCCGCCAGGTGCTCCCCTTCATCGAGGGCAACGGCGAGGTCACCGTCGACGACATCGCCGAATACAGCCGCCTCGACCGCAAGATCCTCCGCCACCACCTGGGTGTGCTGGTCAAGGACGGCCGCCTAGAACGCGTGGGCGTCGGCCGGCATCAGGTGTTCACGGCGGTGTAGAGTTTTGGGCGGCGGGGTCCCGCTGCACACGGGTCAGCCCCGACGGCGGCGACGCTGGGAGAGGACCCACAGCGTCGGCAGCACGACCAGGGCCGCGATGGCGGCGAACAGGATGCCCAGGGAGGCCACCGCACCGATCCCGCGCAGGCCGGCGGAGTCGGCCGCCATGAACGCTGCGAAGCCGGCGATGGTCGTGAACGTCGCCGCCACGATCGCGCCGCTGGTCTCCTGGATCGCCCGCGCCAGCGCCTCGGGCTCGCCGCGGGTGCGGCGGATGGTATCGGTCAGATAGACCCCGTTGTCGACGCCGATGCCCAAGATCGCGGGCAGGATCGGCATGTTGAACAGCGTGAACTTGAGGCCGAGCGTGCCCATCATCCCGACGAGCCACCACAGCGCGAGGCCCAGCGGCAGCAGCGTGAGCAGGGTCAGCGGCAGCGAGCGCAGCTGCCAGTACACCAGCGCCGTCACCAGCACCGCCGCCATGCCCAAGACGATGGGCGCCTCCTCGCGCAGGATCAGGAACATCGTCGCGTAGACCGTGGCCTCGCCGACGAACAGGCCCTCACCGTCGAGGAAGCTCGCGGTCTCCTCGGCGAACTCGACGCCTTTGCGCATGTCGGCGGCGTCGAAATTCGGGTAGGCGAAGATCGCGTAGGCGCCGTCTTTGGTGCGGACCTTGTCGAGCAGAGCGGGTGGCAGATCGTCGATGCCGAAGGGCTGCGCCGCGAACATGTCGACGAGGTTGCGCGCCTCTTCGCGGCTGATGCGTTCGGGCGCGGCGGGCGTGCCGGCGGCGGGCTCGGCCTCGGCGGGCTCGAGCTCGGTGGGCTTGGCCTCGGAAGCGGCGGGCTCGGCCTCGGCGGCGGCCTCTTCGGGTGCCGCGGTCATGGGGGGACCGGGCGCCGCGGCCGGTGGATGGGCCGTCGGCTGCGGCGCCGGCTCGGCGATCGCATCCGCTCCGCCACCGGCGTCGTCGTCACCGAAGTCGTCCCAGTCGTCGCCCACCGCACCGGGGGCCGCCGGCGCAAGCTTGGTCGGCGCGTCCACCGGTGGCGGCTCGCGCCCCTCGGCGATCGCCTCGAGGCGGCCGAAGGTGTCTTCGTTGTCCTCGTACAGCGCGTCGATGGCCCGCTTGCGCGCCTGCAGATCGAGCCCGGCGTCGGGCAGCAGATCGGGCGCGGCGAACAGGCCCGCGACGACGGTCTTGCCCTGGGCGATGCGCAGCTCGTGCCGCTTGCGCGCGGTCGCCAACGTCGTCTGCGTCGAGGCGAGATCGTCACGCACGAGCATCCCGGCATGGATGTCCTTGCCGAAGACCTTCGAGATCAGCATCACGTCGGCTTCGCTCTCGCTGCGGGTCTGATCCGACTGCAGCGCGCGGCCGTTGTACTCGAACTCGATCCGGCGGAAGCCGTGGAACGAGAGCACCGTGACTGCCACGGTGACCGCGAACAGCAGGCCGGGCCGGCGCAGCATCCGGGCCACGATCGCGCCGTCTTTGTGACGCATGGGCTGGGTGCGGCGCTTGCTCCCCACCAAATAGAGCAGCGCCGGCAGCACGGTGCACATCGCCAGCATGCACAGCGCAACGCCCCAGGCCGAGATCATCCCGAACTCGCGGAAGGCGGGGAACTCCGAGGTGGCCATCACCAAGAACGCGCCGATGGTCGTGCTCGAGGCCACCAGCAGCGGGACGATGAGGCTGTGGAACGCGCGGCGGATCGCCTCGGCATCGTCGTGCTGCCGCCGGTCGATGGTGGCGCGCGAGAAGAAATGGATCCCGGCGTCGATGCCCATGCCCATGAGCACGGTCGAGATCAGGCTGGTCATGAGGTTGAGCCGCCCGAGCACGAGCTGGGTCAGGCCGAGCGACCAGATCACGCCGAAGGCGAGCGGCACGACGAGCACCAGCACCGCCCGCATCGAACGGAACAGCAAGAAAATGATGCCGGTGACGCCGATGAGCCCGATGATGCCGCCGCGCATCATGTCGCGGCGCACGACCTTCTGCTCGTCGGCCTTGTTGGCGTAGGGGCCGACGACGTTGTAGGTCATCTCGCCCCCCGCCCACGGCGCATCGGGCTGGGCGTGGACCTCGGCGATCGCCTCGCGCATCTGCGAGGTGACGCGCTGCGCGAACTCGAGGCTCGACGGCGACTCGGTGGGGTGGAGCAGCACGATCGACGCGTCGATGCCCTCGCGCTCGTAGCGATCCTCGAACCCGGTGCGCTGCTGGGCCTCGCCGCGCTTCCGCTCGATGAAGGACTCGAGGGCTTCGGGCGCGCCCTTGTCCGGCGGCAGCAGGCACGTGTCTGCGCTGCGGGAGCAGAACTCGTAGTGGGTGTAGCCCTGGACGAGGCGCTCGAGGTCCTTCATCTCGGCATCGTCGAGGTAGTAGAGCGCGTGGCGGCTGAAGAAGTCGCTGGGCAGACGGTCGTCGACGAGCCGCAGCAGCGGGTGGCCCTCGAGCCGGGCCCCGATCGCATCGACGAACGCGTGGCGCTGCTCGAGGGTGCCGCCCTCGACCACCACGTTCACGCTGCCGGTGCTGCCGAACGTGCGCTCGATCGACTCGAGGCCGACGAGCACCGGGTGCCCGTCGGGTAGCAGGCGCCGCAGATCGGGATCGACGCGCAGCTGCGTCGCCAGCCAACCGGTCAGCACCGTGAACAGGGTCGCGACGACGAGGATCGCCCGATGGTGCGCGAGCACCTTGCGGATCCAGCGGTCACGCAGTGGCTCCTTTGCGCCCAACAGCCGGCACACTGTTGCACGAGTCGGTCGAGCGCGGCCACCCCGGGGACGGGCGTGGGCAGGACGCGCGCGGGCGACGGATTCGCAGCAGCGCCAGCGCCCACGCCGTGCCAGCCCACCCCGGCCGTGGCCCTCCGCCATCCGCGGCGCACGCACAGCCCTGGGCGACATCGTCACCGCCGGCGGTGCCATCGGCACCGATCTCACCGGCGAGCCAGCCGGTGTCGTCGCCGCCCGCCTCGCAGTGATCGGGCGCGCGATCCTCGGTGGGATCGACGACGCCGGTGCCGGGATACACGATGAGATACGACGGCGCCTGGCCGATCCACCGCGCACCATCCGGCCCCGTCGCCACGGCGCGCAGCAGCAGCCCGAGATACAACGTCTGCTCGGGCAGATCGAGGTGGACGTCGATGATGCCGGCCTGCACGTCGAGCGCGTCGAAGGTGGTCCACGCGGCGTCGTCTTCGAGATCCTCGCTGGCGGTCGAGGCCCACTGCAGCGTGACCACGGTGCCCGCAGGCCCCGCCATGCACCCGCGCACCTGATAGCCGTCGTCGAGGAACGCCTTGGCGTCGTAGGTGGGCGAGCTGAGGGTCGCCACCGGCATCGGCGTGCCGTCGTGGATCTGCACCACGCCGCTGCGCGCGGTCCACAGGTTCGACGGCGGCGCGAACGTCTGGCTGCGGATCACGTAGTTGCCCGCGGGCACCGCGGTGGTGTCCCACGCCACGCCATCCATCGTGGCTGCGCACGCGATCGGCAGCCGCTCGGCGAGGATCGCCTGCACGCAGCTGTCGCCGCCGTCGTGCCCGACCGCCCAGCCCGGGGCCTCGAGCAGGACGTCGGCAGGCGGCGGCATCGCGTCGATGATCCCGGCATCGAGCGCGCGCTGGGCATCGTCGGTCGCGATCCAGTTGGGCAGAGGCTCGAGCCGGCCAAGGTCGCGGCACAGTCCCACCAGCGCGACCCGCCGACTGTCGGGCAGCTCGTCGGCCGTGATCATCGTGTCCTCGAACGGGAGGTGTACGGCGAAGCGCATCACCGGATCGCGGGTGCGATCGACCATCGTGAGGCACGCATGCGGCGGATACAGCACCGGCGTCCGCGGCATGTTGCCGTTCGCGCCGCGGGCCAGCGCCGGCACCGACGTCGCCACCACGAAGGCGACGGGCCACGCCCATCGGTGCGGCATCGTGGACATCCACCCGCGACGATAGCCCAGCGCGGCCGCGGCGACACCGGCGGCGAGGCGCCGGTGTCGCGAACCGCCTAGCGCGGCGGGGCTGCGGCGGCGTCCTCGACGGCCCGGGCGATCCCCAGCTCGGTCTCGAGCACGCCGAGCACGTGATCGCGAAGTACCTCGGCGCCCCGCGGCGACAGATGGATGCCATCTCCGGCGCGCACGCGGACCTTCTTGCCGGGCGTGCCATCTGGCTGGGTGCCGATCGCGATCTTGTCGGCGTAGCCGCCCTCGTCGTCGGCGAGCAGATCCCACGCGTCGACGAACCGGGCGCCGGGTCGTGCCGCCATGCGGGCGCGATAGATGACGTTGACCCGCTTGACCCGCTCGTGGAACTTCGTCGGGCGCATCACCGGCATGCCGACCCAGAACAGCCGCTCGCCACCGGGCGCGAGGATGTCGGCGAGGGCGTCGACGCGCCGCGCGTACTCCTCGTCCCAGCCGTCCTCAGCCCACGTGATCCACTCGCCCTTGCCCATGTACAGGCCCTGCACGTCGTTGCCGCCGAACATCACGACGCTGGCCTCGGGCTTCGACTTGCCGACGATGGCGGTGGCCACGGTCGGCCAGTCGTAGAAGTCGGGGCGCGCGAGGCCGCTGCTGCTCTTGCCGGCGCGCTGGACCGGCACCGCGTAGTCCCGCTCGAGGCTGCGCTCGAGGAACACCCCGAAGCCGCCGGCGATCATGCTGTCGCCGAGCACCAGCGTCTTGGGCGCCGCGCCGTGCAACGCGCCCACCATGGCCCCGGCCATCGCCGAGGTGGGCAGCATCGCCGACGCGGTGGCGGCGAGTCCCCCGAGTATCGTGCATCGTCGCGATAGCAGCG
This sequence comes from Nannocystales bacterium, assembly GCA_038325765.1. GTDB lineage: Bacteria > Myxococcota_A > Polyangia > Nannocystales > Nannocystaceae > Xiheibacterium. The sequence continues at coordinate 49,412 of JBBQJI010000042.1, read as the reverse complement.
GCATGACCATTGGCGTGCCGCCGGACCATCGCAGACTCCAACGCCCGCGCCAAGCGGCGCCGTCCGGCCTTGCCTCGGCCGCGCGCATCGAATATGTAACCCAACGTCACCTCCAGTGGCGCGCGGGCCGCGAGCCCACACGGCTGGAGTGAAGCGCAAGGCCACCCATGCTCGACGAGAACACCCGCAAGTTCCTCGATCACCTGATCGCGAACAACAAGATCGTGCTGTTCATGAAGGGCAACCGCTCCTTCCCGCAGTGCGGCTTCTCTGCCTCCGTCGTCGAGGTGCTGAAGAAGCACGGCGCCGACTTCCACGCCGTCAACGTGCTGCAGGACGCCAACGTGCGCGACGGCATCAAGGAGTACTCCGAGTGGCCGACGATCCCGCAGTTGTACGTGGGCGGCGAGTTCGTCGGGGGCTGCGACGTCGTCCGCGAGATGGACGCCAACGGCGATCTGGCGAAGAAGCTCGCCTCGCTGTGAAGGCCCGCCGCGTGCCGTTGGGGGGTCGCTAGACCGCGATCGCGACCAACGCGACGACCGCCGCGACGCCGACCAGCACCCTGCGGATCCGGCGTTCGCGGAGATCCAGCGCGGCCGATCGCGAGCGCTCCTCGGTGCCGGCGAAGTGCCGCGCGATCTTCGACTCGAGCACGGCCGCCCGCGTCGCGTCGGCCGGCGTCACGTCGAACCATGTCTCGTTGCCGTCATCGCGCACCTGCACGTCGATGCCGGCGCGGCGGAGCAACAGCTCCACGCCGTAGGCCTCCTCCTCGTCCTCACATCGCCATGCCTGCTCCACGAATGCCTCGGTCGGGATGCGTCCCCGTGAGGTGATCCGTAGCGTCGGCCGGCCGCGGCCGGCGGCCCCAGATGGGCCGAGGTACCACGCGCCTCGAGTTCAGAACGCGAGCGTGAGCCCGACGCGCTGCGGGCCGATCGTGCCCGACAGCGCGTAGCGGCGCGCCTTGGCCTGGCGCCTGTCGAGCACGAGCAAGGTCACGCCGGTCGCCGCGAGCACGGAGCCGCCGATGGTCATCGCGATGCCGCCGCCGAGGGTGCGGTGCACCCAGCGACAGTCGCCGTCGAGATCGCGATTCGCGTCGCCGCCGCAGCGCCGGCCGACCTCGCGACCATCGAGGGCGAGCATCGTGACGCCACCGGCGAGCGCGGCCACGCCGACGCCGAGCGCGACGACGCCGATCACCTTCCGCGGCGATCGGGTGTCGGTGGCGTCGAGCACCGCGTGGACCCGCTCGCGCACACCACCGGTCGCGTCGACGCGCATCGAGGCGGGACGGTAGCCGTTGCGCATCAACTCGACCCGATGCACGCCGGGTGCGACCGCAGCCTCGTAGGGCGTGGTGCCCACCATCTCGCCATCGAGCAGGACGTCGGCGCCCAGTGGGACGCTCGTGACTGCGAGACTCGCCGATGCCAGCTCGCCGCTGGCGAGTCGCCGGCTGATCGCATCGGCCTTCGACAACACGAGCTGCTCGAGTTCGGCGACGCCACAGATCTCGCAGCGGCCGCTGGCGGTGGCGTAGGCGGTGTCTTGTCCCGGTCGGTACGCGCGCAGCTCGACCTCGTAGGTGCGTGGGCCCGCGACCACGCGGAGGCCGATCCGGTGCACGCGCTCGTACTCGCTGGCGGCGGCCTGTCGGCAGCGCCGGTTGGTGCAACGCTCGGGCTCGCCGATCACGGTGTAGCCGGGTGACGACAGGCCGCGGCGCAGCGCCGCGAGGATCGCGACGCGGTCGGGCGCCGCGAGCTCGCCCTCGACATCGAGGGGCTCGAGGGCGACGCGCATCTCGGTCGGCGGCGCGCTCGGCCGCGGTGCGTCATCGACTCGCTCCGCCCGATCGCCGCGCTCGGTCGAGTCGACTCTCGGCGCCGTCGCGGCCCGTGCCGTGCCGGGCGCGAGCGTGAGCGTGAGCGCGAGCGCGACCGCATCGAGGAGAACGGGAACTCTGCGCATGACACGTCGCTTGCGCCGACAGCATTGCATCCCACGAGCCCGGCGCCACACGGCTCGGGCTTTGCACATGTGCAGGCGTCCGCGACCCAACAAGATGGGCGAGGGCAGTCAGATCCGTATGTTCCAGCACACCATCGCAGGGCGGCCCGCCACGGCTGTATCGGTTCAGCACGTGGCGCCGGGTGGCATCGAGGCACAGACGCACACCACCGCGAGCCGTCGCCGTGGCGCCGTGCTACGCCTACTGCCCGGTCAGGTGGTCGAAGGAACCCGGTATCGGCTGCGCCGTTGGCTCGGCGATGGCGGCATGGGGGTGGTCTACGAGGCCGAACACATGGACCTCGAGCGACCCGTGGCGATGAAGATCCTGCGGGCGCAGATCGCCGAGCACGAGGCCGAGCGCGAGCGATTCCGCCAAGAGGCCCGCACCACCACGCGCATCGTCTCGCCCCACGTCGTGGAGGTCCTCGACTTCGGGTTCCTCCTCGACGGCCGGGTCTTCTATGTGATGGAGCTGCTGCGCGGGCGGCCGCTGTCGTACGAGATCGCGCGCGGGCCGATCGCGCCGGCCCGTGTCATCGGTCTGCTGCGGCAGATGTGCGCCGGGCTCGCCGCCGCCCACGAGTCTGGCGTGATCCACCGTGACGTGAAACCCGACAACGCGATGGTCTGCGAGCATGGCGGCCGCTCGTGCGTGAAGCTCCTGGACTTCGGCATCGCTGCGCCGGTGTCGACCGCCGCGAGCCCGCGCGCCAGCGGCACGCCCGAGTACATGGCGCCCGAGCAGATCGAGGGCAAGGCGTTCGACGTCCGCCTCGACGTCTACGCCCTGGGCTGCACCGCCTACGAGATGCTCACGGGCGAGCCACCGTTCGTGCGCGAGACCACGCTCGACGTCCTCACCGCCCACCTCGAGCAGCTGCCCTCGCCCCCTTCGAAGACCGCGAAGGCGCCGCAGATCCCCGCTGCGCTCGAGCAGGTGGTGATGCGCTGCCTCGCCAAGAATCCCGAGGATCGCTTCGCGTCGATGGCCGAGCTCGAGGCCGCCCTGTGCGAGGCGCAGATCGCCGCGGCGCTGCGCACCGAGTGGGATGATCTGCCGCTGCCCGCGGTCGCGCCCGATCGCCGCGACCGGATCGCCGCGCGGATGCCCCGGGCTCGGGCGACGCCGGGCTCGCGAAGGCGGCGGTGGATCGTCGGTGCGGCGGCCGCCCTCGCCACCGTCGGCCTCGCGGTGTGGCTACCCTCGCGCAGCGTGGACGCTGCCGACCACGAGCGCGTCGAGGCGCTCGTCGCCGGCGCCCGCGAAGCCGCGACCCGCGGCGCGTATGTCTACCCCACGCAGGGCGAGGCCAACGATACCGCCTACGCGACGCTGGTGCAGCTCGAGAGCATCGAGGGGCCATCGGAGCACATCGCCGATACCGAGGCCGCCGAGCTGCGGCGTACGATCGCGGACGAGCTCATCACGCTGGGCGACGTCTACTGGGAGGACGCCAGCGCGCGGCCATACGCCCGCGACTACTACGTGCAGGCGGTGCTCTTCGATCCCGACAGCAGCCACGCCCGCATGCGGGCCGGATTCACGCCAGGCGAGATCATCGACCTGCGGGTGCGCGCAGAGACCCAGGACTTCAGCGAGCCCGAGTTGGCCGCCGCCGGGCCCCTCGTCGCCCTCGCCGTGGTCGGCGAGGGTGAGCGTGCGGTCGCCATCGCCGAGGTCGCCGGCGGCGGGCTCTGTGAAGATGCCGCGTCGAAGCGGAGCCCGCATGCACGCAGCGATGCCCGCGATGCCCCGCGTCGCCGAGAAGATGCCGCTGCCCGCGAGATCGCGGCCGTGATTCCGGCACCAGCGACGGTCCGCGAGGTGACCTCGACCTCCCCGACACGCGGAGATCGAACCGGCGCCCGCGCCCTCGCGCGCCAGGGCCAGCGTGCGTTCGATCGCGGCAATCGTGACGACGCGGCGAGCCTGTTCCAGCGCGCGCTCGCCCTCGACCCCGCGAGCGCCGCCGCGATGCGCGGACTCAGCGACGTCTACTTCGATCGTGGCGACCATCAGCGCGCGCTGCAGTTCGCCCGCCGCGCCACCCAGATCGCGCCGCGCGATGGCGCCGCGTTCCTCCGCCTGGGTGACGCATGGTTCAAGCTGCTCGATTACACCGCGGCGCGCCGCGCCTACCAGCGGGCGCTGGACCTCGGGCGCCGCGATGCCACCGATCGTCTGCGCCGCCTCACCAAGGAGACGAGCCCATGATGGCCGGCACGTGGTGCGCAGCGACGCCGGGGCGGCGCCCGACGACCACACGGTGCGGCGGACTCGCAGTGCTGTGCCTGCTCGCAGGTGGGTGCGTCGAGATCAACCCTCGGTGGGACGGCCCCGTCGACGCCGCCGTCGCGCACGGCAGCGAGTCCGGCGGCCGCGGTGAATCCAGCGGCTCCGGTGAGAGCGCAGGCGGGAGCTGGGGCGACGAGATGAGCACCGACGCGGCGTCGGACGAGTCCGCACGCGCGAGCTCCGAGGGCCCGGACGGCGCCAGCTCGGAGGGCAGCGGCTCGGACGGTACCATCTCGGACGGCGCCAGCTCGACCGGCGACGCCATGCCGGTCTCGTGCCCGGGCAATCAGGCCGAATGCGACGGCGTATGCCGCCAGGTGCTCAACGACGAGCGGGCGTGCGGCGAGCAGTGCATCGACTGCACCGCCAGATTCGGCGAGGATGCCAAGTGCACGATGGGCGAGTGTCGCGACGACGACTGAGGAACCACGGGATGGACCACGCACCGACTCCGAGCAACGACGACGGCCCCTTCGTCCGTCGCGTGATGATCACGCTCGGGCTCGTGGCGGCGTTCGGCATGGTGTTCTGGCTGCTGCAGCTGGCGGGCCACGGCATGCTGATCGTCGTCTCCGGCGTCGTCATCGCCGTGCTGCTCGACGGCATGACGCGCCAGATCCCCCTGCCGAGGATCCCGGCGATGATCGTGCTGCTGCTGGTGAGCCTGCTCGTGGCCGCCGGTCTGTCGTGGTGGATGGGCGCGGCGTTCGTCGAGCAGATGGAGGGCGTCCGTGCCCGGGTGATCGAGGCGTGGCCGCGGGTCCTGGCGTGGATGAACGAGAGCACGTGGGGCCAGGCCATCGTCGAGGAATTGGAGAAATTCAAGTGGGCCGAGCAGAGCGGGCGATTCGGCGATGTCCTGTTCGCCACCGCCGGCGGCATCGCCACCTTGGTGCTGATCCCCGTGTTCGGGGTGTTCTTCGCCCTCGCCCCCGACATCTACCTCGGCGCCGGCATCCATCTGCTACCGGTGTCGCGTCGCGCCCGGGTGCGCGAGGTCCTCGGTCACGTCGGCCACGCGCTGCGCATTTGGTTCGTGGGCCGCTTCGTGTCGATGACGGTCGTGGGTGTGGGCTCGGGCCTCGGCCTGTTTGCCGCCGGGGTGCCGATGCCGGCAGCGCTGGGCGTCATCGCCGGGGTGCTGTCGTTCGTGCCCAATGTGGGGCCGCCGCTCGCCGCGATCCCCGGCGTGCTCGTCGGCCTGTCGCAGTCGCCGGCGACCGCGGCGTGGGCGGTCGGCGTGTACGTCGGTGTGCAGGCGATCGACAACTACCTGGTCACGCCGTTCGTCGATCAGTTCTCCGTCGATGTCCCGCCCGCGACCCAGCTCGGCGCGCAACTCTTGCTGGGCCTCGCTGCCGGCGCGATCGGTGTGTTCCTCGCCACGCCGCTCATGATCGCGCTCATCGTGATGGTGCAGGCGTTCTACGTCCAGGACGCACTGCACGACCCCGTTCGGTTGCTCGGTGCCAAGCGCGGACCCGATGATCCACCGGCGCGACGCAAACCGCAGTGGCCGAGTTGGGTGCACAAGCCGGGATCGGCGATGGCACGTCAGGCGTCGCGGCAACCGGTGCCGTCTCCGGGCCCGCACCCGAGCAGCCCAGCGGACGGCGGATCCTAGGCGCTGCGAACCACCGTTCCGCGGCTGGATTCATGGCGTCTGGATTCCTGTAGGATGCGGGGTCCGTACACCGCCTACGCGCGGTGCCGACCCGCGACCAGGAGCCCGACATGCGACGAACACCGACATCTCCGGGGCGCTGGATCCTCGACCGGCGTATCACCGCCCTCACCGCGGGCGTCCTCGCGGGCACCCTCGCCGGCGCGCTCGGTTGCTCGCCGACCATCGACAACGACGGTTGCTCGCAGGACGTCGATTGCACCGGCCGCGGTCAGGTCTGCGACATCCTCGACAACGCCTGCATCCCCGCGGTCGTCGACACCACCGCGACCGAGTCGCCGGCGCCGATGACGTTCAGCACCGCGATCGTGCCCTTCCACCGCGGGCAGGTGTGCCTGCCGCAGGACGTGAAGTCCGGGTCGAACATCCCGGTCACGCTGATCCCGTGCTTCCACCCCTGCCTCGACCAGGGGATGTTCAAACACAAGCACTACTACGAGTGCGTCGGCGCGCGCTGCGACGCGTGGGCGGTGATGTACATCGAGGCCTCGTCGATCCCGGAGGGCTGCCCCGCCGATGCCTTCGGCGCCTTCGATCGCAGCCTGTGCAGCAACGCGCCGGTTGTCAACCTGGCCGTGGGCACGACCATCGACTCGGGCCCGGTCAACGGCACGATGGCCTTCGAGATCCCGTTCCTCACGAATGCCGATGCTGCCGCGATCGCAGCGAACTTCGACGACGACGCGTTGATCCAGGATCGCATCGACCAGTATCCCGCCGACGACAAGCGGGTTCCCGGCGGACGCGAGATCTCGTTGTCGCCCAACCATCCCGAGCCGCCGGCGAGCTGCGAGACCGGCTGCACCTGCTTCGACGTGGGATTCTAGCCGGATCCCCGAGGTGGCAGAGCGACCGTACACGGGCCCGTCCGTCGGCCTGGTGCTCTCGGGCGGCGGAGCGCGCGGCGCCTACGAGGTCGGCGTGATGCGGTACGTGCGAGAGCGTCTCAAACGGGCGCTGCCGTTCCAGGTGATCACGGGCAGCAGCGTGGGCGCCGTCAACGGCTCCTATCTCGCGGCCACGGCCGATCGCCCCCGCGCTCAGGGCCGGATGCTCGCGCGCGTGTGGAGTGAGCTCGACCTCGATCGCATCTACCACTTCGGCTGGCGACAGGTGCGGAACCTGCCGCAGGTGCTGCTCGGTCGCAACCTGCCGACCGAGTCGCACGGCCACACCCTGGGTGGCCTCGTCGATCCCAAGATGATCGAGGACATGGTGCGCACGCAGATCCCGTGGCCGGGCATCGAGGCCAACCTGCGCAGCGGGGTGTTGCATGCGTTCGCGTGCAGCGCGACCGAGCTGACCACCGGCACCACCACGGTGTTCGTCCAGACCAAGGACGGCACAATCGCGCCGTGGCCCGAGGCGCCGGGCCAGGTCGTGATCCCCACCACGATCACTCCGGCCCACACCCTGGCCTCGGCCGCGATCCCGGTGCTGTTCCCGGCGGTGCGCATCGGCACCGAGCTGTTCGTCGACGGCAGCCTGCGACAGAACACGCCGATCCGCCCGGCGCTGCACCTGGGCGCCCAGCGGCTGCTCGTGATCGGCCTGAGGCACGATCCGCACGGCGTCGATCTGCGGGTCCAGATCGAGCGGCGTCGGCACGTCTACCCCAACGCGATGTTCATGCTCGGCAAGATGCTGAACGCGTTGATGCTCGACAAGCTCGAGGCCGATCTCGGTCGCATCCGTCGCACCAACGAGCTGGTCCGCGCCGGCACGCGCGCGTATGGCCCCGAGTTCGCCACGCGCATGGCCACGGAGATGTCGGGGCGCGGCGGACGGCCCTACACCGAGATCGAGGTCGTGCTGATCCGTCCCAGCCAGGATCTCGGGGAGATCGCGTTCGACGTCATCCGCCGCACGATGTTGAAGAAGCACTCCGGCGTGATGGCCCGCTGGCTGCGGCGCGTGGTCACGGCCACCGACGAGGTCTCGGAGAGCGACCTCGCCAGCTACGTGCTGTTCGAGCCGACCTACGTCGCCGCGCTCGTCGACCTCGGGTACAACGACGCAGCGGCGCAGCATGCCGAGCTCGCCGCGCTGTGGGACTGAGCGCGCAGCCGGTAGGCGATCAGCCATCGCACACGGTGCCGCACTGGGCATCCAGGCACGCGAACATGGCCTCCGCTGCCGCTGCGCCCGCGTGTGCGTCGCACGCGGCGTAGCAGGCGTCGAGCGGCTCACCGCTCCCTTCGCAGTCGCTGTAGCACGAGACGACCGCGACGCAGTCGTCGTCGCCCACGCAGGCCTCGAACGCGGCCATGCACGGCTCCGCGGTGGCGCAGTCGAAGCAGATCTCGCACGCACCGACCGAAGCGGCGGCGCAGGCCGAGGGTGCTTCGTCGCCGGTGTCATCGCCGACGCCGTCGCCGCTGCTGTCTTCGGCGACCGTGGTGTCCCCGGTGTCGTCCGCCGCGGCGTCGCCGGTCGCCTCCGCGCCACCGTCGACGACGCCGGAACTCCCGCCGGGCTGCCCACCGCCGCCGGTCGTGCCGTCGTCATCGTCATCGTCGTCATCGTCGTCATCGATGGCGCCGTCCATGGACGGGTTGGGCTGCGAGCGCGTGCCGAGATCGAGGCCACACGCGGTCATCATCGTCACCGTGAGGAGCGCTGGGAAGGGTCGCTTCATGATGAGGCAGACGCACGCGCCCGAGGGGCGAGCGCAGTGCCCATCGTTTTGTCGCAGAACACCTGCGCTCGCCGTCACCGGTGGTGACGTCCTCCAGTCCGTGAGGACCACCATCGCCACCATCCTTCTGTTGTTGGGCATCTCTGCCTGTGGATCGACACCCGCGAGCTTCGTTCGCTCGCAGGCCCGGATCGGCTGCCGCACCCTGAAGAAGTGCGACAAGTTCGCGTGGACCGAGGCCGACCACGGCAGCGTCGGCAAGTGCGTCGACGATGCCATCGGCGACTCGGTCGACGACTTTGTCGACGCTTGCGACGACTTCGACGCCGCCGCGGCCCGCAAGTGCCTGCGCGGGATGAGGAAGATCAAGCGCACGTGCGACCCCGAGTCCGCCTCGGATCCGCAGCAGGAGGCGTGCCAGGAGGTCTGCGGTGGCGGCTACCGCAGCTGGGATGTCGGCGAACTGGGCGACGCGCTCGCGCGCATCGAGCCGCCGGCGATCCACAGGCGGCGGGTCTTCGCGCCGCGGGTCGCCGCACGCATGTCGTCGTGATCGGGACGCGAAGGGAGCGGCGGAAGGGAGCGGTGTCCGATCGCCGCTCCCGCGCGCGCACGCGAAAAGGGGGAGGGACACATCTGCATCCCCTCCCCCTTCCTCGCGACCGGCGTCGCGATCGCCCTCGCCTCGAAGCGCGTCAGCACGACCCTTCATCGCGGAAGATGTCGAGCCAGAACTCGCACGACGACTCGTCGGTCGCGCCGTTGCACAGCTCGACATCGATGCCCTCGAGCTGGGGGCAGCAGGTGTCGTGCAGCTCGTCGCAGACCGCACCGCCGCCGCCGCCGTCGTCACCGCCACCGCCGCCGTCACCACCGCCGTCGTCACCGTCGCCGTCGTCGTCACCGCCGCCCTCGTAACCGCCGCTGCCGTCACCGCCGCCGTCGTCCCACCCGCCGCCATCGTCCCACCCGCCGCCGTCGTCGCCGCCGCTCTGGTCGCCGCCGCCGTCGCCGCCGTCACCACCGCCGTCGTCACCGCCACCACCGCCGCCCGCGCCCAGGCACGGCTCGCCGCACTCCTGCTCCACGCACGAGGTCAGATCCTCGGTGGAGTCCGACTGACACTGATCACACGATCCCGTGCGCTCGGCCTCGCAGTCGCCGAAGCACTGGGCGTCGTCGCCGTCGCACTCGCAGGTGCACGCATAGAATGGTTCGCAGAGATCGCCGCAGTCCGCGTCGAAGTCGCAGCGTTGCTGGATGCACGACGAGCACTCGGGATTCTCGTCGAGCGGCGCGTCCGGCTGCTCGACCTCGTTGTCGGGAAAGCACTGCCGTGGTCCGCGATTGCCGCTGCCGCCGGATCCGGTCAAACAGCCGGCGGAGACGCCGAGGGCGACGGCGAGCCCGGCGGTGATGATGTGGAGCGCGAGCCTGTTCATACCTTGCCGGACGGACGCCCGGGCGCGGCGAGCACGGGCGGGTGCTCGCCGTCACACTCACGATCACTCAGGCAGGCGACTCGGGCTCGAGCGCTCGCGTCAGGATCCGTTGCACGCTGAGGTGCAGCCGGCTCTGCACCGCGCGGGCCAGGCTCTCGAACTCGCCCTGGGCGATGCCGAGCTCCATGTGTAGCTCCTCGCGCGTGGCCTCGAACAGCGCCTGCTGGGCCTGGACGATCCAGCGCGCCGCCGAGGTACGGTGGACACCGAAGCGGGCGCCGAGTTGGTCGTTGTTCCAGCCCTCGAGCAGTCGCAGCCGCAACACGTTGCGCTCGCGCGGGGACAGTCGCGCGAACGCCCGCTCCAACGCGGCCCGCACCGGCTCACGGTACTGCGCGTGCAGCAGGCCGAGCTCCGGATCGTGCGGATCGGCGAACTGCAGGAGGTCGTCGGGATCCGCGGCTCGCTCGACGGGCCCGGCGGCGGCGCGGCGCAGCACGTCGACCACGAGCCGCGAGAGCACCACCCGCAGCCAGCCGCGCAGGTCGCCCTTGCCGGTGTAGCGGGCGATCCGCGGCGGTGCGACGAACAGCTTGTCCTGCACCAGCGCCGTGAGCTCGCCCGGCGACACACCCGCGCTGCGGCACTTGGCAGCGGCGCGATCGATGTCGCCCTGGTAGGTGCGCACGAACGAACGCAGCGCCGCCGGCAACCCGTGAAGGCAGCCGAGCGCGAGGTAGAGATCGCGGGTGCAGATCGCCGCCACCGCATCGGCGATCGGCGAGGCGCCGTCATCGGGGAGCCCCGCGCCGATCTTGGCCGCGAACGTCGCCCCGTCGATCACGAAAGCGGGATACGCCTGCTGCGCCTCGGCGAGCGTTCGATGCAGCAACGAGACCAGCTCGGGCTCGTCCACGACGCGGTCACGAACGGCCGGCGGCGCGGCGTCACACAGGGCTGCGAGGAGCGGATCGGACACCATGCACCGCGCCGACGCAGGCTACCACGGGCCACTGGTCCGGCGCAGCGTGATATTCGCCGCAATCGTGAAGTCGCGTGTCGCCGCCGTGCTCGGCCCGGGGCGGCCTGCGTCCTATCCTCTTGGAGTCCCGGGTCCGCCGGGTCGAGACGCAGGACGCATGACGTGCCCCGACGAAGAGACGCTCGCGGCCCTGGTCGATCGCCGACTGTCGCCGCAGCTCCGCGCCGAGATCGAGGCCCACGTCGCCGGTTGCGACGCGTGCGCGGAGGCCCTGCACGTGTGCGTGGAGTTGTACGTACCCGGAGGTGTGACACTGGGCGGCCACACCCTCATGGCGCCGACGATGGGCGGATCGCCGGCTGCACCGACGAGCGCAGCTGCGGGCACCACAATCGGCCGCTTCTTGGTCATCGAAGAACTCGGACGCGGTGGCATGGGTGTGGTCCATGCCGCCTACGATCCCGAGCTCGATCGCAAGGTCGCGATCAAGGTCTTGATCCCGCGGGCCGACGTCGATCGCGGCGAACTCGAGGCCCGCTTCCGCCGCGAGGCCCAGGCGATGGCGCGACTGGTGCACCCCAACGTGGTCACAGTGCTCGAGGTCGGCGTCGACGGACGCCTGGATCCGGCGCGGCTGTTCGTGGCGATGGAGTATGTCGACGGCGGGACCTTGCGGGCGTGGCTTGGTGAGCGGGAGCGGAGGACGGACGAGATCCTCGACGTGTTCACAGCCGCTGCACGCGGGCTCGCAGCGGCCCACGCCGCGGGGATCGTCCACCGCGATTTCAAGCCCGACAACGTGCTCGTCGATCGCACGGGGCACACGCGCGTCACCGACTTCGGTCTCGCCCGCGCGTTCGGAGCTGCACGCACGCCTGCGGCGGACGGCTCGACGACCACGCCCCATGGCCTGCTGCTGTCGGGGGATCTCACCGCGGACGACACCGTGGTAGGCACGCCGTCGTACATGGCACCCGAGCAGCTCGGCGGCGGCGACGTCGGCCCTGCCGCCGACCAGTTCGCGTGGTGTGTCGCGCTGTACGAGGCGCTGTACGGCTGCCGGCCCTTCCCCCACGGCTCGGTGCCGGCGCGCACCGCCGCGATCGTGCAGGGCAACGTCACGCCGCCCAAGGTGCGCAGGCCCGTGCCGGCGCAGGTTCACCGGCTGCTGCTGCGCGGCCTCGGTGCCGATCCGGCCGCGCGCTTCGACGGGATGGCGACGGTGGTGCGGACGCTCGCGCTGGCGCGTCGCCGACGTCTAGGCCGGGCGCTGCTGCTCATGGCAGCGATCGGTGCCGTGGTCGCCGTGCCGGCCTTCGCCATGCTGCGCGATGACGAAGGTGCGCACTGCCCCGATCCGGTGGCCGAGCTCGCCGGGGTGTGGGATCCCGCGGTCGCGGGGCAGCTGCACCTGCACTACGCAAGGGCACTGCCCGAGCGCCCCGAGCTCGGCACTGGGATGGAGGCGTCGCTGTCCGCCCGCGCCGAAGCGTGGCGCGGCGCGATGGATCAGGTGTGCGCCGACCAGGCCGCGGGCAAGCACACCACCGCCGTGATCGCGGTGCGATCCGACTGCCTCCGTGAGCGCCACGTCGAGCTGCGCGTACTCGTGCAAGGGCTGCTCGCGGGCGACGCGTCCGTGCTCACGTCGGCGAGCCGCGCTGTCGAGGATCTGCCGACGGTCGAGCGCTGCTCCGACGTCGCGCACTACCTCGACACCAGTGAGGCGATGATCGATCCGGCCCTGCGGCCGGGGATCGACGCCACCCGTGAGGCCCTGGCGGCGGCCCGCGCCGCGCGGGCCTTGGGTCGACCCCTGGTGGCCCACGAGTTCTTGGTGCAGGTCACCGCCGACGCCCGCGCGCTCGGCCACGCGCCGGTGCTCGCCGAGGCGCTGCTCGAGCAGGGCACCAGCGCCGCCGCGCTCGGGCGGGCGGGCGAGGCCCACGACGCGCTGCTCGAGGCGGTGCGCTTGGCCGTCGCCCAGCGCCGCAGCGCGCTGGTCGTCGACGGCCTACTCGCGACACTGTCGCTGCGTGGCGGCGACGGCTCGACCCACGAGATCACGCTCATCGCCGATGTCGCCCTCGGCCACCTCGAGTCGATCGACGGCGCCGACCGGCTGCGCCGCGACGTACTGCTGCGCCGCGGGTATGCGGCGCGACTCGGCGGCGACTACACCCGCGCACGCCGCGACTGGGCCGACGCCGCGGCGCTCGGCGACGGGGGAGCAGACGCAGTCGTCGATCGCGCCAATGACGCGGTGCTCGCCGCCGATGCCGGCGACTGGGCGGCATCCGAGGTGATCCTCGGGCGCCTGCGCGAGATGGCCGCGCTCACGCCCGGCTTCCCGGCGGTCGGCGCCATGTTCGACTTCAACCTGGGCCTGTGTCGCTGCGGCATGGGCGATGTCGACGGCGCCGAGGCACGCTTCGAGCAGGCTCACGCCACCTATCGGAGGCTGTACGGCGACGCCCATCCCAAGATCGCCGACACCCACCGCGCGCGCTCGCGATGCCTGGCGGAGTTCGGCGATACGGCCGCCGGCCGGCGACACCTCGATCTCGCGACCGAGATGCATGCCAACACAGAGGTCAGCGAGCGCGACGGCTTGGCGCTCGAGGGGCTTCGCATCGTCATCGAGACCTACGAGGGCGCGCCCATCGACGACACCCGGCGGCGCATGGACTGGCTCGTCGAGCACGTGCGATCGCGATGGACCGCGGGCTCACCGACGGCCGCCGGCTTCGAGCTCGAGTTCGGCTTGGCCTTGCTGCACCGGGGCGCGGCCGCCGACGCGGCGCGCTACTTCGACGGCGCACGCGAGGCCTATGCGACCGCGATGGGGCGCACGAGCACCCACGCCTTGGTGGCGCAGGCCCTGCTCGGGGTCGCCCTGGCCGACGCGGGCCACACCGCCCGGGCGCGCACCGAGCTCGACGGAACGCTCGCGGTGCTGGATCCCGAGCGCGGATATCCCCACTTGGTCGAGATGGCGGCGCGAGCCCGCGCCGCGCTGAGGCCGTCTGCACCGCGCTGAGGCCGACTTGCAACGCGCACGCCGAATCGAGCCCCGCCGCGGTGCCGACTCCACGCTGCGCATCGGATGCGCGCCCCGATGACGGGCGTCCGCGTCGATGCATCGTCTGCGCCGCGGTGGGCACCGAGACTGGGCCCACACCGCCCGGGGTGCGTATACTGCAAGCCTCGAGCGGCCCGTGGTCGTTCGACGCACCCCCACCTCGGAGAATCGATGGCGACACGCGTCAATACCCTCGCCGAGCTGCTGCACGATCGTGCGGCCACGTCGCCCGGCGACACGGCGATTCGCACCAAGGTCGGCGGCACCTGGACCGACCGCACCTGGACGCAGCTCCGCGAGCGCGTCGACGCCATCGCCGCCGGCATGTTATCCGCGATCGAGCTCGGCGAAAACGACGTCGTCGGTCTGCTCGGCCAGACCTCGGAGCACTGGATCGCGTGCGACTTCGCCGGCCTGTCGGTGGGTCTGCAGACGGTGCCGATCTACGCGTCGCTGCTGCCCGAAGAGGTCGGCTACGCCCACGTCGACACCGGGATCAAGCTCGTGTTCGTCGACGACGCCGCACAGCTCGAGAAGGTCCGCCGCATGCGGAAGGGGTTCAACTTCTTCGACGTCGACTACACCCCCGAGCAGCTCGCCCTGCGCCACATCGTGGTGTTCGATCCCACTGGCATCGCTGCGGCCGACGACTGGGAGTCGCTCGCCGACCTCGAGGCCCGGGGCCGCGCCGCGCTCGATCGCCTCGGGCCCGAGCTCGCGCGCCGCCGCGCCGCCGCCGAGCCCGAACAGACCGCGACGTACACCTACACCTCGGGCACCACGGGCCCACCGAAGGCCGTCATCCAGACCCATCGCAACCACATCGCGCTGGTCGACGCGGTCCAGCAGATCGACGTGCTCCGCGACAGCATGCGCGAGGGCGGGCTGTTCCTGTTCCTGCCGCTCGCCCACTCGTTCGGCCGCCTGATCCAGTTCGCCGCGCCGGCGCTGAACCTGCCGCTCGTCATCAGCACGGTGGCAACCCTGGCCGACGACGCTCGCGAGACCCGCCCGGGTTTCTTCCCGGGGGCCCCGCGGGTCTACGAGAAGATGAAGTCGAAGATCGAGAACGCGGTCGCAGGCGCACCACCGCTGCGGCAAAAGCTGTTCCACTTCGCCCTCGAGACCGGCAAGCGGACCATCCCCTACGTGTTGAGGAACCAGCCGCTGCCCCTGCTGCTGCGACTGCGGCATCAGATCGCCGACAAGCTCGTGCTCTCGAAGCTGCGCGCGCGGCTCGGCCTCGACCGCGCCAAGGCCCTGCTCAGCGGATCGGCGCCGCTCGACTCCACCGTGCACGAGTTCTTCTTGGCGCTGGGCCTGCAGCTGTACGAGGCCTACGGCCTCACCGAGACCTGCCCCGGCCTCACCGCCAATCGCCCCGGCAAGATGAAGATCGGCACGGTGGGTCTGGCGCTGCCCGGCGTCACCTTGAAGTTCGCCGACGACGGCGAGATCCTGGCCAAGGGCGACAACATCACCCGCGGTTACCTCCACCGCCCCGAGGCGACCGCGGAGGCGTTCGACGCCGATGGATGGTTCCACACCGGCGACAAGGGCTCGATCGACGCCGAGGGTTTCGTCTCGATCACCGGCCGCAAGAAGGAGCTGCTCAAGACTTCGGGTGGCAAGTACATCGCGCCCGCCAAGATCGAGGGCGCCCTCAAGCTGCTGCCCATCATCCAAGAGGCGGTGATCGTCGGCGACACCCGCCACTACGTCACGGCGCTCATCAGCGTCGATCCCGACGATCTGAAGGACTGGGCGGCCCAGCAGGGCGTGCCTGCCGACCACGGTCACCCCGAGGTCCACAAAGCGATCGACGCCCACGTGCAATCGGTCAACGACAAGCTCGCGTCCTTCGAGAAGGTGAAGTACTGGACCCTGGTCGAGCCGTTCTCCGTGGGCAACGGCCTGCTCACGGCGTCGCTCAAGGTCAAGCGCAACATCGTGCACGAGGTGTACGCAGAGAAGATCGCGTCGATGTACGCCGGCGACGGGCGGCGGTGAGGCATCAGCCGCGGCGCAGGACCGCTACGCCCCACGCCGGCAGGCGCACGGCGTCGGCTTCGTGATGCACGGCCACCGATGCACTCACGAGCTCGGCACCGGCGAGGGTGGCGGCGCGCACGGTCAGCGGCTGCGGCGAGGAGTTGACCAGCCACATCCAACGCACGCCTCCGTGCATGATCTCGAGGTGCGCGAGCGCAGGCAGGACGACGTCAGTGCCGCTCGCGGAGAAGCCGACATCCTGGGCTCCCGCGATCACCTCGATCGGCGCGGCAGGACACACGGTGCCGCGCAGCAGCACATCACCGAGCGCGAGCGTGCCGTTCAGCTCCCGCGCGACGTCCTGGTACGCGGCGAGGTAGTCGTCGAAGCGGGAGAATCCCCGCCTGCGGAAGCCGGAGTAGACCAGGACGCCACGGGCGCCCGCGACGAGGCCCGCGTGCACGTCGTGGCGCACCCACGCCGTGATCGCAGCCGCGTCGGCGCCCGCGGGATCCTCGAACATCTCCGGCACGACCCACGCCGGGGCGTCGCTCGCCACTTCGAGTTCGTCGACACTCCAGCGCACCCACGCCCTCTTGTCGCTGTGGCCGGCATAGTTGGCGTACATCCCCTTGGTGGCGACATCGAGGTGGGCGAGCACCGGCGCGAGGGCGGCCGCATCGTAGTGATTGGGCTGATACGAGAGGATGGGCCGACGCCGGGAATCGTGGGCTCGGATCGTCTCGGTCGCGGTGCGCAGGTAGTCGTGCTCCGCTGCGTTCCACGTCCGGATTTCTTCGGGGAGCAGGTACCACGCGACGATGGCCGGGTGATCGGCGACGTCGCGCACCAGGGCGCCGATCGACGCACGGGTCTGCGCCTCGGTCGCTTCGAATGCTGCGTTCGTGCGCCCGCGGGGATCGCCGATCGGGAAGATCACCCCGAGGCCGGCACGCTCGGCGGCATCGAGCAGCGCGCGATCCGGGTTCGGGACGTACCACGGTCCCACCATCGTGAAGCCGCTGCGGGCCAGCGCCGCGAAATCATCTGCGCTCGCCGAGTAGATCCCGAACGGCAGGCGAACAGGCGGTCCCCGAGACGGCTCGAGGACGGCGTCACAGGTCGACGACGATACAGACAGCACCGCTTCGATCGCTGACGGATCCCATGTCGGCTGCGCCGCGCACCCGAGGGCGAGCGCGACGGAAAGCAGCCGGGCGGCACGAGCGACCGAGATCGCGGTCATCGAGATCGCGGTCATCGAAATCGCTGCATGCTTCGTAGCGACCTCGTCGTTGGCAGGCCAGCCCGCCGCGGGCGCGTGCTCGTCCCGATCTGGCACCGGCATCGCGTCGCCGACGGACCGGAGTCACCGCGTGGATCGGCGGCCCGGCCAGGAAAAAGCCACGCGCGACCTGGCCGCGGCCCAGGCGCGACCGTACGAGGGGACCACGCCGAGCTGTCCTCGCCGCATCCAAGGGCCGCGCGGACCGACCGGCGCCCCACTTCCGATCACGACCCTGCCATGAGCGATCGCGACCACGACGACTCTCTCCGTGCCGTGCGGCGCCTCCAGCCCGCCCCCGACGTCTCCGCCGAGCCCGATCCGATGGCTGCAGAGCCAAGCGCGAGCCCGCTGTCGGGCTGGGTCGGGGCCTGGCTGATGCAGATCCGCCAGCGTTGGCTGCTCGCGTCCATCGTCGCCGTGCTCGTGGCCGCGCCGATCGTCGCGTACGCGATCTTCGCGGTGCCTTCGTACACCTCCAACGGAGTGCTGCAGGTCTCCAACCAGCAAGGCGGGCTCGATCCGATGCTCGACATGCTCGGTGGCGGGGGCTCGGGTGAGATCGAGACCGAGGTGGAGATCCTGCGCCGCCGCGAGTTCGTCCTCGCGGTGCTGAAGGGGCTCCAGCTCCATGTCGTGGAGTCGGGCGTACCCGAGCTGCTCACCACCGACCCGGCGGTGAGCCTCGGCGGTCGCTCGCCGACGTCCGGCATCCTGCAGCGCGTGCGCGGAGCCGTCGCCCACGCAGAGGTCGCCTCCCATCACTTCAAGGCCGTCGAGCTCGAGCTCGTCGGGCTCGATGCTGGGACGGTCGGCGTGGACGTCGTCGAGGGCGAGGCGCGCGAGCACCTCGAGCTCGCGATCGGCACCGCCTTGCAGCACGGCTCGTTCGAGCTCTCGCTCGCGGAGCAGCCGTTCGACGCTGGCGAGCGCATCACGATCAAGCTGCTGCCCGATGGCGAGCTGCTCGATGGTGCCATGCCCGGGCTGCTCGTCGCGGGCATGGGCAGCGATCGTTCACCCACCAACCTGGTGTCGATCTCGTTCACCCACCAAGACCGCGACATCGCCCGCGAGGTCGTCGACGGCATCATGCAGCGGTATCTCGCGCAGAGCCTCGATTGGCAGTCGCAGGGCGCCGCAAAAGCGGCAGAGTTCATCGAGCAGCGGCTCGAGCAGGCGAAGCGCGACCTGCGGGCCGACGAGGAGCGCCTGCGCGCGTTCTCGGAGAAGGAGCGCGCCGTCCAGCTCGACACCCAAGCGCGCGTGACCATCGAGAGTGGCGCGGCGTTGGAGGCCGAGCGCCGCCACATCGAGCTGCAAGAGACCGTGCTCGCCAGTGTGATCAGCGGCATGAAGAGCCGCGAGCGCGCGGGCGAGGGTGCCCACCTCACGGCGAGCTTCTTCGAGGATCCGGTGCTCGGCGCCAGCATCGCTGCGCTGACCGAGGCCGAGACCCAGTACGCGGTGGTCAGCGCGAGCCTCACCGCCGAGCACCCGCAGGTCCGCGAGCTCGCGCGCAAGCTGGTGCTGCAGCGCAAGGAGGTCGGCAAGGTGCTGCGCAGCGCGAGGCAGAGCGTCGGCGCCCGGCGGCAGGAGATCGATGCGCAGCTCGCCAAGGCGTCCGCCGTGCTGTCCACCTACCCCGAGAAGGAGGTGCAGATGGCGCGGCTTCTGCGAGACGTCGACGTCAGCCAGCGTCTGTATGGCTTCTTGCTCGAGCGACACCGGGAGGCCGAGATCGTCGAGGCCTCGACAACCATCGACAAGCGCATCGTCGACGCCGCCTCGCTGCCACACCGCGCCACGGCACCCAAGCGCGGGCGGCTCGTCGCCACCGGACTGGCCTCGACCATCCTCGCGGCGTTCGCCTCCGTGTGGCTCGCCCATGTTCTCCAGCGTCGACTGCACACAGTCGAGGCGATCCGTCGTGAGATGCCCGTCGCCGTCTACGGCAGCGTGCCGCTGCTCGCCGCGGCGAGAAACGGCCGCGTACGGCTCGACCTCGATGTCGTGTGGGGAGACGCGCATGGTCCGAGCGCAGAGGCTTTCCGGGCGCTGTGCGTCAGCGTGGCTCTGACACCAGGTACCGCCCGCGGTCGCGTGATCCAGGTGACCTCGAGCCAGCCCGGCGAGGGCAAGAGCACCGTCATCTCCAACCTCGCCGTGAGCCTGCGCCGCACCGGTGCGAGCGTGCTCGTCGTGGATCTCGATCTGCGCAAGCCCGTCCAACACCGGCAGTGGAAGGTCATGCGCGCCCCGGGATACGCCGACCTGGTCGCCGAGAGCGGCGGGTCCGAGGCTGCCAAGCGCGTCGCCCAGCACGTCGATGCCTGGGACGTCGACATCGTCGCGGCCGGGTCGCGACTCCCCGACACCATGTCGTCGCTGATGAGCCCGTTTCTCGCCGCCCAGATCGCCGAGTGGGCGTCGCGCTACGACTTCGTGCTCCTCGACAGCCCGCCCGCGTTCGTTCCCGACACCACCATCATCGCGCGCCACACCGACCTGGTGCTCGTCGTCGCGCGTCCTGGCGTGGTGGAGCGCGCGAGCCTGCGTCACGCCATCGCAGCGCTCTCGCGCGTCCGCGTCGCGAAGGGCCTGGTGCTCAACGGCGTCACCCGCCGCCACTCCGAGGACTACTACGGAAGCGCCTACTCCTACGCGTATGGGACCAGCTATGGCGAAGTCGAAGAGAAGCAGCGCGTCGCCTCCTGAGCCGGCGACTGCTGGGATGCGCCGGAACTTCGGCTGGGCGCTGGGCGGTCGGGTCGTCTACGGTGCCAGCCAGTTCGCCCTGCTGGTGGTGCTCGCGCGGCTCGGCAGTACCTCGGCCCTCGGCGCGTTCGCGTTCGCGCTCGCCGTCACCGCGCCGCCGATGGTGTTCGCGAACCTCCAGCTGCGCAGTCTCTACGCCACCGACGTCGGCCACCGATTTCCGTGGGCGAGCTATGTCGGGCTGCGACGCCGGGCGACGCTCGCTGCGTTCGCGGTGATCGCCGGCGCGCTGGTGCTGTGGCCGAGCACGCCCGAGGTCGCGTGGACCACGCTGTGGATCGGGCTCGCGAAGGCGTTCGAGACCCTGTCCGATCTCCACTACGGAGTGTTCCAACGCCACGGTCGAATGGATCGGTTCGGTCGTTCGCTCGCGCTGCGCGGCGTGGTCGGGGCGGGCATCGTCGCTGCCGTGCTGGCCCTCGGTGGATCGACGCCGTGGGCGATGGCCGCGATGGCGGCATGGTGGGGCGTGCTGCTCGCCGTCTACGACGCCCCAACGGCGACACGCATGCGCCCACGCAGCGGGCACGACGTGGGCGGGGGCACGATCTCGCAGCTTGCTCTGCAGGCGGCGCCGATGGGCGTGGTGTTCCTACTCGACTCGCTGCACCAGAACATCCCGCGCTACTTCGTGGAGGCCGAGCTCGGCACCACCGTGCTCGGGTTGTTCACGCCGATGGTCTACATGATCACGATCGGCAGCGCGTTCGTGTTCGCGCTCGGGGCCCCGGCCGCGCCCGTGCTCGCCCGCTATGCCGCCGATCGCAACGCCGCTCAGTTCGCCGCGCTCGCGTACCGCGTCATCCTCCGCGGGACAGCGCTCGGCGTCGTCGGTGTCGGCGCCGCGCTGCTGTTCGGCCGACCGCTGCTGGAGCTCGCCTACGGTCCGAGCTACGCCGCCGAGGCCGACGCGTTCGCCGTGGTCGCGGTCTCCGGCGCCCTGCACTTCGCGATGGTCCCCGCGATCCTCGCGCTCACCGCGGCGCGCGCCCTGATCGTGCAGCCCCTGATCTATGCCGCGGCGATCACCGCCGCGTGTACGGCCAGCGCCCTGCTGATCCCCGCATACGGTCTGGTGGGCGCGGCGCTTTCGGGCGTGGCCGGCATGACGGCGGGTACCATCAGCGCGCTCCTCCTGCTTCGCCGCACGATCGCCGGCCTCGCGCGCGGCGGGGGAGCTTCGACATGAGCCCCGCACACCTGGCCTGCGGGTCGGTCGCGCTGTTCTTGGTCGTCGGGCGCTGGAGTCTGTCTCGTGTCGCGGGCGGCGATGCCGGACACTTCGTGCTCGAGCCGCGGGTGTGGGTCGTCGCGTTGGCCTGTGCGGTCGCCTTCGCGCCGATCGCGATGCCGGTGAGGGCCCTGCCACCGCGGGCGCGCAAGGCCGGCATCGCATTGCTGGTGTTCGTGGGCTACCTCGTGCTCACCACGGCCTGGGCGCCCGATTTCACGGCCGCCTCGAGCAAGGCCTTCGAGCTGGCATTGATCGGCATGGTTCTGCTCGCCGTGATTCGGCTGCTGCCGGTTCTGTCGGCCCGCGAGTTCTCTGCGGGGATGTGGCGCACGCTGGTGGTGGTGTTCTCGATCTTCGCCGCCTTCGCGATGCTGCGCACCTCGGATGGAGAGACGCGGGTCGCGGTGCTGGGTGGCGGACCGAACGTCTTCGGTCGCAACATGGCACTGCTCGCGCTGTTCTGCGTGAACACGCTGCTCGTCGGTCGCACGCGCGCACTGGCGATCTTCGGCCTGGGTGTCGCCGGCGTGCTGGTGCTGCTGTCCGGCTCGCGCGGTGCCATGCTCGCCGGCTCGGTCGGCACCGTGGTGTTGCTGTGGGTGCACCGCGTGCGTCCCACCAAGCTGGTATGGCTCGCGCTGGGCAGCGCGCTCATCGTCGCGCTGGTCGCCACCTTCACCGACGCCGGGCAGGCCGCGCTCGCCATGTTCAACGAGCGGGTGGTACGGCTCACGTTCGAGCAGGAGTACGACAGCGGTCGCTCGACGCTGTTCGATCAGGCGATCGCCCTGGGCTGGTCGGCACCCGTGTACGGCCAGGGCCTCGGGGGGTTCGGCATGCACAGCGCCTTGGACTACCCGCACAACATCGCGCTCGAGGCGTGGGCCGAGGGCGGCGCGCTCGGCATCGCCCTGTTGGTCGCCGCGATCGCGCTCCCGCTGGAGGCGGTGGTGCGCCGTCGCGGCAAGCACCACGCCCTCGAGCTGGCGGCGTTCGCCGCGTTGTTGGCCTCTGCGCAATTCTCCGGCGACTTCTACGACTCGCGCGGCGTGCTGCTGTTCGGCCTGCTCGCCGTCCTCCAGGACGCCATGGTCGGTGGACGGCTCCGTTTTGGCACCAATGCCTGACCACCGCGGGCTGGCCATCGGGGCCGCGGCGTACCACATGAGTGTTGTCCCGATCCGGACGGACGAGGGAGCCCTGAACATGCATCGATCATCGCCGTCGACCCTTCGCAAGCGCATCGCCGCGTGCCTGCTGCCGATGCTGCTCGCGTCTGGCTGTGCCGGTGGCCGTTTCCGCTACGGCGACGACGCCGAGGACTCGTACGGGTTCGAATCGCGTGATCTCGAGCAGCTCATCGCGGACAGCCAGAACCCCACGAGCATCGGTGCCCAGCTCGAGGTCGAGCAGGTGAGCTACGACTTCACCGACCAACGCGACGAATACCGCCTCGGTCGCAACGACGTGGTCGACATCAACCTCATCGGGCACCCGGAGATCGGCAGCCGCGCATCGGTGCAAGGGCAGCCGCTCGGGGTCACCGTACGCAAGGACGGCAAGGTGTGGTTGCCGACGATCGGCGGGGTCCAGGCCGAGGGCCACACCGTCACCGAGTTCGAGGTCGCGCTGCGCGAGGCCGCGGCGCGCTACTTCGTCGAGCCCCAGGTCAACGTCGAGATCCTCCGCCACGAGTCGCAGAAATTCTTCGTGGTCGGCGAGGTCCGCACGCCCGGGGCGTTTCCCGTGGATGGTGGCACGACGCTGATCGAAGCGCTCTCGCTGGCCGGCGGGATCGCCGAGACCGGCAGCCTGATCGGCGCGACGGTCGTGCGCGGCGGCAAGCCGCTGCCGATCGATCTCGCCCGCCTCCTGCGCGCGGGCGACCTCAGCCGCAACGTGTTCATGCGCGCGGGCGACGTGGTGTTCGTGCCCGACAACGCCGACGAGAAGGTCTTCGTGCTCGGCGAGGTGAAGGCCCCCGGAATCGTGAAGATCACGCGCTCGCGGATCACGCTCGCCGAGGCGATCGCGAGCACCGGAGGTCCGACGCCGGCCAAGTCGCGGCGCGAGCTCGCGATCATCCGCGGCGGCTTCGCGACCCCGGTGGTCTATCGCATCGACCTCGAGCGCGCCTTGCTCGTCGACGA
This sequence comes from Nannocystales bacterium, assembly GCA_038325765.1. Lineage (GTDB taxonomy): Bacteria > Myxococcota_A > Polyangia > Nannocystales > Nannocystaceae > Xiheibacterium. Next base: position 25,827 of record JBBQJI010000042.1, on the reverse strand, counting down.
GCAGATCCTGCTGCGCCCCGGCGACCGCGTGGTGATCGCACCGACCGGCCTCGCCACCGCCAGCCGCTACATGGAGCAGTTCCTGCCGTTCCTCGTGGGTGCGCAGGCGCTGGGCCTCGCCGCCACGGGCGGCGTCAACGTCGGTCGCGCCGTGCAAGCCGCGGCCGTCACCGCGGCACCGTAGCCAGCCCGCGCTGCAGGCCGTGAATCCCCGACGCCGTCACAGCGCGAGCGCGACGCGGAGCCGCCCGCCGCCGAGCCGCCCGCCGCCGAGCGATCGTCCATCGAGCGCGAGCTGGGCATCGATCGCGCCGCGGGGATCGGCGAACGAGACGTACCCGAATCCGCGACAGTGCGTGGTGGCCTGATCCAAGACGACGCGCACGTCGGTGACCCCGCCGAAGTCTGCGAAGAGGGTGCGCAGCGTGCTCGTGTCGGCCTGGCGACCGAGGCCGCCGACGTACAGGGTCAATGGGCTGTTGGACTCGCGCATGGTTCGGATACGAGGTGCCCCGAGTCGCCGACACGTTACGCGCAACGGCCGCGCCGCCCGCATCCGGGGCCGGGAGCGGCCTCGCCACCCTCGGACGTTTCGCCGTAACGAATCCGCGGGTGCGGTGACCAAGGATCGCCGCATGCCCGCTGCTCGCCTCACCTTGCCCCTCCTCCTGCCCGTGTTCGCGCTCGTCATCGCGTGTGATCCCGCCGCGTCCAACCCTGATGCAGGGATCACCGCCGACACCGATGCCGACGCCGACGCCGACGCCGATGCCGACGCCGATACCGGCGCCGACGTTCCCGCCGAGCCCACCGGTCTGCCCTGCGAGATCGACGCCATCCTCGACGAGCACTGCCGGCGCTGCCACGGCGATCCGCTGGCGGGCGGCCCCATGCCGCTGGTCACCTACGAGGATCTGACGGGCTCCGCGCTGAGCGATGTGTCGCTGAGCGTCGCCGAGCTGTCGCTGCACCGCATGCTCAGCGTCGCAGCGCCGATGCCCCCGGGCGCAGCGCAACAGGTCACCGCCGACGCCCGCACCGCGTGGTTGGACTGGCTCGACGCCGGCACCCCGCGCGGCACATGCGGCGGCGAAGGCGGCTCCGAGAGCGGCGACGACCCCGAGCCGCCGATGCTCCAGTGCAGCAGCGGTCGCTACTGGGATTCCGACGACGACGACGGCAGCCCGCACATGTTCCCCGGCCGCGCGTGCCTCGATTGCCACGACCGCGAGCGCGCGGACGATCCCGACGACGACGACATCCCCTACCTGCTCGCCGCCGGCACGATCTACCCCTCGCTGCTCGAGCCCGACGACTGCCTCGGCGTCGACGACGACGCGATCGTCGTGATCCTCGAGGGCCAAGACGGCGTCGGCCGCGTCGAGCTCACACCCAACGCATCGGGCAACTTCCGCGTGCACACAGGCGACGCAGGCGAGCTGCAGCCGCCGTTCGTGGTCACCATTCGTCGCGGCGACGCGGTGCGCACCATGCCCATCCCGGCGCCGCACGGCGACTGCAACGCCTGTCACACCGAGACCGGCACCATGGGCGCACCCGGCCGCGTGCTCGCGCCCTGAGCGGCCGCACAGCGCCGCTGCACCGCGTGCTCTGCGTCGCGATCGCAGAGCGGACCCACGCGGTGTCGGTGAACTCGATGCGTGTCCCCTGTGTCGGTGGAGCAGCCGGTCGCAGGGACGGCGAGGCACGCGGGGATCCGGAGCAGACGCGTCACCGTCGTCGACAGACTAGCAATGACCCCGTCGCTTCGTGTGCGCGGCCCTGCACGGGCGTCGGCTGCGAGCAAAGCGGGCACACCCGAGCTTCCTCACTGCTCGCGACCACCGCCCTGCGAGCGCCGCGCACACCGGGCACGGTACACCATCCCCATGCTGTACAAGCTCGTCAGTCTCCCAGGCGATGGTACCGGCCCCGAGGTGATGCGCGAGGGCATGCGCGTGCTGAACGCGGTGTCGCGCAAGCTCGGGATCGAGTGGGACGTCGAGGAGATCCGCTGCGGCGGCGAGTTCTACCTCGAGCACGGCAGTCGCGACTGGCCCGAGGGCAGCGAGGAGAAGTGCGCCGGCGCCGATCTGATCCTGCTCGGCGCCGTGGGCTGGCCCGACCCCAACGGCTCGGGCGGCCCGGTGCTCATGCACAACGGCAAGATGGCGGGCTACTCGCCGGTGATCGGCAACCGCATCAAGCTCAACCTGTACGCCAACATCCGCCCGGTGAAGCTCTACCGCGGCGTCCGCCACCGCATCCACGGCGCGCACAAGCAGGTGTGGGAGCCCGGCAAGGTCGACATCGTGTTCCTGCGCGAGAACACCGAGGGGATGTACAGCCAGGCCGGCGGCAAGCTCAGCCCCGGCGGCAAGACCGACGTGGCGATCGACACCCGCGTGATCACGCGCCGCGCCAGCGAGCAGATCATCCGCCACGCGTTCGAGCTGTGCCGTGCGCGGCCCACCGGCGCGCCCAAGGACGGCAGAAAGCGCGTGACCGCGATCGTCAAGGACAACGTGCTGCACGGCTGTCAGCTGTTCCGCGACATCTTCTTCGAGATCGGCGCGGAGTACCCCGAGATCGAGAAGGAGACCGCGATCGTCGACGCCTTCACGCAGTGGCTGCTCGGCCAGCCCGAGCACTACGACGTGTGCGTGACGACGAACATGTTCGGCGACATCGTGACCGATCTGGCGTCGGTGCTCCAAGGCGGCATGGGCATGGCGGTCGGCGCGAACGTGGGCCGCGAGCACGGCATGTTCGAGCCGATCCACGGCAGTGCGCCCAAGCACGCGGGCAAAGACAAGGTGAACCCGATCGCGATGATCCTCGCCGCCAAGGAGGGCCTCGACTGGCTCGGCCACCGCAAGCAGGACGAGCGCCTGCACAAGGCCGCCGTCGCGATCGAAGCCGCGGTCGTCAGCGTGCTCGATGCGGGCGGGCCCCTCACCTACGACATCGTCGGCGAGGCCAAGGCGGCGAAGTGCAGCGAGGTCGGCGGGGTGATCGCCGAGCGGGCCGCCGCGGCGCTCTGAGTTCGGCTGCTGCGGCGGCGCTGCCCGACCGCCGGCCTTCCCTTCCCGTTTCTTGGGCGCGCGGCGCAGCCGTGGCACGCTCTCGCCGCATGCTCGCCGTCCTCTCGCTCCTCGCCGTCGCTGCTGCGCCCACCGAAGCCGCAGCCGCCCCCGACGACGCAGCTCCGGTACCGGCCGCCACTGCGTCCGTCTCGGCTGACACCGACGGCGCGGTTGGCTCCGCCGCACCGCGCAAGGGTCTGAGCCGTCGGCAGGACCGCAAGTGGATCCACCGCTGGGCGCCCGAGCGCCACATGGTCGAGCTCGGCGTCTTCGCCGGTATCCTCGTACCCGCCCGCGACCTCGAGCTCTTCGAGCCCGATCGCACGCTACCGCGCCAGGGCTTCCGCCCCTTCGCGAGGGTCGCTCCCGAGATCGGCGGCCGCATCGGCTACTTCCCGATCCGCCACTTTGGCATCGAGCTCGAGGGCGCGGGCATGCCGACGACCGCGGGGGGCGAGCGCGCGAACCTCTGGACCGCCCGCGGACACTTCGTCGGCCAGCTCGGCCTGTGGAGCGTGACGCCGTTCTTCGTCGTGGGCGCCGGCGCCCTGGGGGTGTCGAGCCCACGCGGGGCGGTGGGCAGCGACGTCGACGCCAGCCTCCACCTCGGCCTGGGCGCGAAGTTCTACATCAATCGCTACGTGATGCTGCGGCTCGACGTGCGCGATGTGATCACCGCGCGGCGTGGCGTGGGCGAGGGCGCGACCAATTCCATCGAGGCCTTGCTCGGTCTGTCGGTCACGCTCGGGCGCAAGCGCGATCGCGATGCCGAGCCCGCAAAGGTGGTGACACCACCGCCTTCGGATCGCGACGGTGACGGTGTGCTCGACACCACAGACCAGTGTCCGGACGTGCCCGGCGAGGCGCCCTCGGGCTGCCCCCCCGGTGACCGCGACGGCGACGGTTTCACCGACGACGTCGATGCCTGCATCGACGTGGCCGGCGTCGCCCCCGATGGCTGCCCCGATCGCGATCTCGACAGGGACGGCATCCTCGATCCCGACGACAAGTGCCCGGATGTCGCCGAGGCGATCAACGGCTTCGAAGACGCCGACGGCTGCCCGGACGAGGTGCCCACCGACTTCACCGATCTCGCGGTGCTCGAGGGCGTGTTCTTCGCGACCAACGCCGCGACGCTCGGCAAGACTTCGACGGGCATCCTCGACCGCGCGGTCGCGACCCTGCAGAAGTTCCCCGGCGTCAGAGTCGAGATCAGCGGCCATACCGATTCGACCGGCAACCGCGAGCACAACATGGATTTGTCGCGGCAGCGCGCGGAGTCGGTGAAGCGTTACCTCGTCGAGCACGGCATCGGCGGGGCTCGCATCGAGACGCGCGGCGCGGGGCCGGACGAGCCGATCGACAGCAACGCGAACGACCCCGGCCGCGCGAAGAACCGGCGGATCGAGTTCAGGGTGCTGCGCTGACGCGGTGGGGCGCCGATAGCTACCTCTGCCCCGAGCCGATCGCGTTCGAGCCGATGCAGAACTGCCCCCACCCCGACGGGCTGGGCGACTTCGTCGGCGAGCCCGGGGCGTCGTGCAGCGGCTACACCGTCGCCTACGACGCCGACCGAGACGATGCAGAGTTCGAGCGTCGGTGGGTCTGGCACCTTGGTGATGTGCACCGAGGTCGTCACGGCGACCGAGTTCGAGTCGGTCGCGGGCACCCTCGAGGGCTGCTACGACACATCGAGGGTCCTGTCGTGCCCGTACTACGAGCCCGACACCGGCGAGCCGATCTTCGGCCTGCTGCCCGAATGCCAGCAACGTCTCGAGGCGCCGGCGATGAAGGGCCGGACCACCGCCTGCAAGCTCTCGGTGGGCGAGGCGAGCACGGTGGCACGCGCGCAGGCAAGCAGATCGAGGACGCGCTGGTGCCGGGCGGCGCTCACCCAGGTGGTCGTGCCGTACGGATCGAAGAAGCACTGCGAGGCCCAGGCCCGCTCGAGAACCGCGGCGACGGCCGGCTCGACCTGGCTTGTATCGACAACAGCAACCCCACCAGGCTCGTGCTCGAGATCGCCGAGATCAAGCCGCTGACACCCACCGGCCTGCCGGCCGGGGACCACGACGTCTACGACTGCTACCGCGACGTCGTCGCCAACGCGGCATCGCACTGCAAGGACGACCCCGTCCCCGACGCCTACGCCGGCTTCTGCGCGACGATCGGGGCCACGGGTGCCGAGGTCGTGCTCGCCAACCCGGTCGGCGCCGTCATCCCGAACCTGCCCGACTTCGAGTACGTCGACGCGAACATGGTCTTGCACACGATGGACGTGGTGACGTGCATGCCCGGAGTGTACGCGTACGTCTGCACGGAATGACCGGTCGGCGGCGTGGTCGGCAGCCGCCACCTCACCGCCACGAACCCTCTCGGCGTGGCGCAGTGGGTGGTGAACGGCGTGCCGTGGGTGATGCTGATCGGCCTCCCGATCGTGGGCGTCGCGGCGCTGTTGCTCGTCTGACCGCGCTCGTGGGCCAGCGCCGCTGCGCCCCGCAGACCGGGCTGCTCGAGCGCGAGCTGCTCGCCGCCTTGGCCGACCACACCCGGGGTCACGCGGGTTCGAGGCGGAGCCGCACTGAGAACAGCACCACGTTGTAGGGATCCCACGTCGACGCAAGCATCGGGATCGCGAGCTCGCCCTCTAGGCCCGTCGACGAGGATCACGTGGCCGAGGTGCTGATCGTCAACAGACCGTGCGGCGTGCCTCGCTGGACGAAGTCTTCCGCCGCTCAATCCACCGCGGCGAGCCACTTGCAAACCGGGGCGATCGTCGCAAAGTGCTCCATGCACTCGTCGGCGAAGCGGGCGGTGCCCGCGCTTTTCGGCACCGGTCCATCGCGGCAGACGAACAGGCCGGTGCGGCGCAGCAGATCGGCACGCGGATGCTCGGCGCCGAAGACCGAGGGCACGCGCGTGAGTTCCTTGCCCGCGAGCTGGTAGCGACCGCGATCGCACAGGGTCGAGACCATGGCAGCGAGTCGGCGACCGCGGCGCTCTTCGTGCACCGCCTCGCGGTACGCGACGAGCTGCTCGCCCTCGAGGTGGCGGATGCCCGCGCCCACGACGACACGATCGGCGTGCAGGCGGACGCCGAAGCTCGGGGCATCGCGGCCCTTGTTCTCGCCGCGCCAGAACCACACGTCGAGGTAGTCCTTGTACGGCTTGGCGTCGCGGACGAACCGCAGGTCGCGGTGGATGCGGAGCAACGATCCGCCGAGCGATGCCTCGAAGCGGATGCCCGGCCCCAACGCCTTCACCCGCGGGCCCACGGCGGCGATGAAGGCGAGCGTCGGGGCCACGCAAGCCTCGTCGTATTCGTCACGATGCGCCTCGAACCAGTCGCGGTCGTTGTGGCGCGCGAGCGCTGCGAGGAAGGCGAAGGTCTCGGCGGGGAACCCGGTGAAGCGCGCGGCGGCCATGGGTCCCGCCCACAGCAGGATCCGTGCCCGACGTGCGGCGTGTGTTCGCGGCGCGGTCGCGGCCACGGGTGGCGAGCCGTGGCCGGCGCTGGCCCGTGCACGGGCCGCCTCCGGCCCGCGGACGGGCCAGGCTCGGCATCGGCGCTCCGGGCGTGTCGCGCTCAGAACTCGGGCAACGCGTCGGACAACGCGCGGCGACGAAGCCGCTGCGTGAGGTCGCCCTGGCTAACTAACTAACTAACTGGGGCACCTTGGCGGACTGGCCGCGTTCGGGTGGATGGGCGGCACGGCGCAGGCGGCGACCCCGCTGGCCCTCGTCGCTGCAGACGGTGCGGCATGGTCGCCTTCGAGACATGGTCGATGACCATCGCGCACACGTCGTGAAAGCCCAACCGCGCGCGAGGCGTTTGCTCTACGTTCTGGGCACTTCCAAGTTGCGACGGAAGCGCGACTTCGGGTCGAAGCGGTTGGGCTTCGAATCGAGCTCGGCGTCCGACCAGCCCGGGGTGAGTTCGACATTTGGGTGATAGTATTCTTCGTCGTCACGGGCAATGTGGCCCTCTACGCCGACGGGCCGCACCAGCATCACGCATTGGTCAGACATCCGCTCGCCGTCGATCGGGGGCAGCTCGGCGAGGAAGCCCTTCGCATCGAACTGAAACTTGAACGGTTTCAGCTCGGGCTCTTCGTCGTCTTCCTCGTCGCTCTCTTCGGCGTCGCTCGCGTTGGCCTTACCCTTGGCGAGAAAGGCACGCGGGATGGCGCCATCGAGCTCACCCACCAAGAGGTCGACGGCATTCTCGAAGGGCAGCTCTTGTTTCGCAATCGCCACGCTGACGAACGGCTTCGCGCCGTAGAACGTCGTGACCACGCCGTCGTCGACGAGCCAGGCGCCGAGGACGTCCGCGACCAGGATCTTGGCTCGGGGTACGCGGAAGAACGTGTTCATCGCGGCGAGCAGCTCTTTACGTGTGGCCCCAACGAACACTTCTGCCATCAGGAGGTTGTTGTTGATCACGAAGCTGCACTCGAATGCCCAGAATTTCATGCGTCGAATGTCCTGAAGCCGAGGGCAGATGTTCCCGTGCTCGTCCATTGTGGATTGCTCGGAGCCACTTCGAGGACGACGTGCCGGGCTCGACGAGCCCTGACGGCCGCGCAGCTCGCTGTGCTCGATTCGGCTTCAGCACACCAGTTGCCATTGCCGCTCGTGCGAGGCGACCGTCGCTGGTGTCGAACACCCGGCGCCGACGTGTCGCCGCGGGATGCGGCGATGCGGCGGCACGCGACGTCTACCAGCGGCCCCACAGGCGCACTCGCACCCGCGGATTCGGCGGTGATCCACCGCGCGAGGGCGCGGTCGCGGGCGGCCTCGACCGCCGCGATCACGCGCCCGTATCGGTCATCCCGGACGACGTCCGAGAGCGACGCGTCGGTGCGCAGCGACGAGACGTCGACGGTGCCGCGCAGCCCCACGCACGCCGGATCATCGAGGACATGGCGGGTCAGCCACACCTGGTCACGCACGAGGTCGAGGAGTCCGGTACCACCGGCGGGCGACAGGCCGACCTCGCCGAGTTCGACCCCGTCCAGCACCACGGGCTCCCACTGCAGGATCGCGTCGTCGACCGGTCGGCGCCCGATCGGCGCGCCGTTCACGACGATGGGGATCCGCGGGAACCCGCAGTACATCTGCAGCAGGGCCCGCCCACGTCCAGCCTCGTCCCCGAGGCGGAAGAACCTGCGGACGACGCCGAGCCCGGAGCGCTCGCGGAGGTGGACGACGATGCCGCGGTGGCCGTCCGGCACCCGATCGATTCGATCCGCGCCGTCGTTGTGCTGCTCGAAGCGCGCGGCCACCGTGCCGTCGGCCCAGGTGATCCGGACCCACCGCGGATCGGTGGCCATCGCCGCGTCGGTGGCCATCGCCAGCTCGCGCAGGCCGGCGTGGTCGAGCGGCAACGTCACGAGCAGGCGCCCAATGCGGCCGTTGCCGTCGAGGTATGGGTGGATGGTCTCCAACTGTACGTGCAGGAGCCCGGCGCGCAGGAGCGGTGGCAGAGAGTCGGCGGCGTGCAGGTACTTCTCGAAGGCGCCGAGCATCTCGCCGAGTGCGTGCGGAGGTGGCGGCACGTACGCGGCGTTGCCGGGTCGGCTTCCGCCGATCCAGTTCTGGTTGCGCCGCACCTCGCCTGGCAGCTTCTCGGCGCTGCGCACGCCACGCATGAGCCGCTGATGCGTCTCGCTGACGAGGCGCATCGAGAGACGCAGGCCCTTGGGATCGGCGGGTTGGGCGCGCGAGCCGGCGAGCGCATCGAGGTAGTTGCGGACCTCCTCGACGTCGGCGTTGGGCGCGGCGCTCGGCGAGGCGCCATCTTGGGCCTCGAACGTGAGCAGGTCGACGAGGGTCGCCTGCGTCCCCTCGATCTGCGACGAGAGCACGGCCTCTTTGCGGACGAATGCGTAGATGAACCAGTCGAGCGACGGGACCATCCCCCCGGCCAGCTCGAGGCGAACGAGCGCTTGCTCGGCTGCACGAAGGCGCTCGGCCAGCGCGGCGTCGACGACGATGGGCGGCTCCACGGGCGCCAGCGCGTACGGGACGAAGGCCGCGGCCTCTTCCCCACCCACGGTGGTCCGCTCGTATTGTCCGGTGGTACGTCTGGGCATCGTCGGCTCCGCTAGGAACGCCCCCTTCACCAGGTGCGCAAGCTGGGAAAGCCAGGGTGACTAGCTAGGGCGGCGCGCTTGGACCGAAGCCTCTACTGGTCGTGAGCGTTAGTCAAGATTGCGTTAGTAGTGATCCCGGATCCTGCGCCACCGAGCCCACGGTGACGTCGGGATTGCTCGCCGAACCGGTCGCCTCGAACCGTACGCGGAGATCCGCGTCGTGGACCCGGCGACGGCCGCCAGCGAGCTGCGCGAACAGCAGCCCCACCACGGTCGCGCTGGGTCGCGGGCGATGCTGGTGTCGATCGTCGTGCACGGCACGACGGCGAGTCAGCTCGAACGCCGACTCCTGGGTGGTTAGGCGTGTAGGCCCCACGTCACCGTCATCAACGCCCTGTCGCCGCTGCGGATGTCGATGGCCCGCCGCGTCTTGCCCGCGGTCGTCTACACCGATCCCGAGGTCGCGCAGGTCGGCCTGACGGGCCCCGAGTTGGCCGCCCGTGGTGTCCGTCACCGGAGCTTCACCGTCGGCCTCGAGCACTGCGATCGCGCCCGCATCGAGGGTGAGATCCGCGGCTTCGCCCGTGTCCACCTCGCGGGCCGTGGCGACCGGATCTTGGGCGCGACGGTCGTGTGTCGGCAAGCCGGTGAGGTCATCGCCCAGCTCGGCCTGGCCACGCAGATGGGCCTGGGCCTGAGCGCCGCGGCGACGACCGTCTACGCCTACCCGACCCGCAACGAGCTGGTCAGCGGCCTCGCGGACGCCTACAACTTCGCCCGGGTGACCCCGGGCGTCCGGCGCTTGGCCAAGCTGTGGTTTCGCTGGGGCCTGTGGTGACGCTCGGAGTCCGACGCCTTGTAACATCGGAGCCATCGGGCAAGGGTGTAGCCGGGGTGTAGCCGGGGTGTAGCCGGGGTGTAGCCGGAGGGGATTGCCGAGTGCGGCGCGGTGTGGCCGCCGCAGGCCGCGGACTCGCTGACACGGACGAGTCGCGAACTACCCGAGCGCGACTCCGCGGCGGTTGCCGGTGCGGTGTAGGCTCCCCGCGTGAGTGAGCAAGCACATCCCCCGGCAACGTACGATGACCTTCGCGCAGTCTTCATCAACTGCACGCTCAAGCGCAGCCCCGATCTCAGCCATACGCAGGGCCTCATGGACCGCAGCATCGCGCTGATGCGGGCCCAGGGCGTCACAGTCGAGAGCATCCGCTTCGTCGATTACGAGGTGGCGACCGGCGTCTACCCGGACATGCGCGGACACGGCTCTGGGCCAGACGCATGGCCCGAGGAGATCTGGCCGAAGATCGATGCGGCCGAGATCCTGGTGATCGGCGGCCCGCTGTGGCTCGGTGACAACGCATCGATCACCCGCAAGCTCATCGAACGGCTCTACGCGATGAGCGGGCTCTTCAACGAGAAGGGTCAGTACGTCTACTATGGCAAGACCGGAGGCGCGCTCATCACGGGGAACGAGGACGGCGTCAAGCACGCTGCGATGTCGATCCTCTACAGCCTGCAGCACATTGGCTTTACGATCCCGCCTGCGGCAGACGCCGGATGGATCGGCGAGATCGGTCCCGGTCCGAGCTATCTCGACGATGGTTCGGGCGGTCCCCAGAACGACTTCACCAACCGCAACACGACGTTCATGACGTGGAATCTGCTGCATCTGGCACGCATGCTGAAGGACGCCGGTGGAATCCCCGCGTACGGCAACCTGCGTGAGGCGTGGAACGCAGGGGAGCGCTTCGGATTCGACGCGAACCCGGAATACCGGTGAGCGACCGCGTCGCGTACGGTGCCGGCGCCGCGTTCTACGACCTGCTCGCCGGGGCTGGCGATCTACCGGGTCGGCCGTGTTGCCGGCGTGGGAATGCTGCGCCGGCAGCCCGGCGATACCGTGCTCGACGTCGGTTGCGGGACCGGCTTGAATTTCGCATTGCTCTCAGACGCCGTCGGGCACTCCGGTCGGGTCATCGGGCTGGATCGGAGTCCACAGATGCTGGATGTCGCCCGTCGCCGGATGGACCACAGGGGCTGGTCGAACGTGGCCATCGTTCACGCCGATGCCACTGACTTCGGTCTCGAAGACCTCGAGGGCCGAGCCGCCAATGCGGTGCTGTCGACCTACGCGATGAGCGTGATCGTAGACGCAGCGGCGGCGTGGGCCCGGATGCGCGCGGTGCTTCCGCGGGTGCGCGTACTGCCAATGGGTGCTGTCGTTCGGCGGCCCGATGGCGGTGCGGCTCGGCTACCACGCCGCGCTGCTCGCACGGGTGAGCCGATGCTTCGCGCGGGCCGTGATGGCGTCGCTGCGCAGACGCACCGCGCGGCACCACGGGCTCGGCGCCGCGCCTGGGTTGCACCCCGGTGTGCTCGTGGTCGTGTAGCGCTTTCGCTACGAGTACGGGCTGTTCGTGCACCTGCATGCGCTCGCCACCGACGGCGCGTTCGCACTCGATCGGGAGCGACCCACGTCGATGTCGAGCCCGACCGCTTCCTCGCGCGCTTGGTCGGGCTGGTGCCGCCGTCGCGTCAGCATCAGGTGCGGTACTTCGGTGTCTTCTCGAACCTTCACGCACTGCGCCCGCAGCTCCGGGTCGCGCCGGGCTCCCCGATTGCGGCCCTGCCCACGCAGGTGCCGCTGTTCGACAGGGCGCACCTGCACCCGTGGCAGAGCGCGGTCTAGCAGCCCGCTACCGGCGAGCCGTCATGACAGGCGCCCAAGGCCCGCTTCGGGTGGCCACGCTCCTGGCCAGGGTGTTCGCGATCGACGTCACCGTCTGCCGACGATGCGGTGGGGCGCTGCGCATCGTCGCCGCTATCGCCGACGCGGACGAGATCGCTCGCGTGCTCCACGGTGCCAGGCGTGCTGATGTTCGACTGTGGCTGGAATGGGCTGCAGTGCGGGTTCGGGCAGTTCTGTGTGGCGCTCACCCTCGGGTGGGACTGCGACGACAACTGCGTGAGCTGCAGCGGTGGCTCCCCTGAAACCCACACCTGTGTGGACCCGCCCGCCGGCTGCGATGGCCTCGCTCGCGCGGGAGGTTGCGTCCACGACGAATGGTGCGAATTGGGCTGCGGGACCCGGCACTCGGGGCATTTCGTGGAGTGCGCGCGTGACGAGTGCTGGGGGGGGTCGTAGAAGCAGCATGACGCCGCCGAGTCCGGCGACCAGCGGCGGGATCGTGTTCGATCGGCCGGACGACCGCGACCGATCCCGGTGCGAGCCCGCGCAAGGTGGCCGTCCACCGCCGCCGCGCCGCGGCGGGCAGCGTCACGAGGTCGACGTCCGACATGTTGCGCACCAGGTGCGCCGGTCCACCGGGCGGGAAGCCGACGAAGTCGCCGGCTCGGATCGCGACCTCGGTGTCGTCGATGCGCACGTGCCCGGTACCCGACGACACGTCGATCCACTCCTCTTGGATACTGTGCACATGCAGGTCGCCTAGTCCCCTACGACAGCTCCCCCACCATCGCCGCCGGCAGCAGCGCCGAGCGTTGCCCCACCCCGATCAACCACAGCTGATACGCCGCACGCGTCGCCCCGATGTGCAGCAGGTGCCGCGCCTGCACGTGCTCGGGGTAGTTCTGCCGGCTGGGCTCGAGCAGCACCACGTAGTCGAACTCCAGGCCCTTCACCTGGCGCACATCCGTGATGTCGATGCCGGCCGAGAAGCTGAAGTCTTCGCGACGTACCCGCCGGAGCCGCGGCACCTCGGCGACGCGCAGCGCCTCGTAGTAGATGTCCGCCTGCTGGGGATAGCGGGTGATGAGCGCCACCGAGGCGTTGGGCTCGCGGTGCATCAGCCCCCGCAGCGCCTCGCCGAGGAACGCCACGGCCTCGCCGGTGTCGGTGAACTCGAAGTACGAGACCTCGGCGCCGTCGCGCGCGACGACCTGATCTTCGTCGGCGAGCGGCCCGAGCACGTGCCGCGAGAACTGCATGATCTGGCGGGTCGAGCGGTAGGTGACCTTGAGCGGCTGGATCTCGACGTGGGGCAGGCCGGCGTCGCCGAGCAGCTGTGGCCAGTCGACGAAGCCGTTGTCGAACACCATCTTCTGTGCCCGATCGCCGGCGATCGTGACGCTCTTGCCACGGCTCGCCGTGTCGAGCAGCACGCGCACCTCGAGCGGACAGAGATCCTGGGCTTCGTCGATGACGATGTGCTCGTACTCGATGCGCTTGTTGTTCACGAAGATGCCGCCGTACTTGACCTGCATCAGCCGCAGCAGGATCGCGTCGTCCTCGGCGTCGAGGCCGGCGCCCTCGGGGGCGAGCTGCTCGGGGGTCTCGACCTCGAGGTCGGCCTTGCGCGCGCACCAGCGGATGATGGTCCCGACATCGCCGTCGTTGAACTCGCTGGGCGCGTGCTCGCGGATCGCGTCGCGGATGCGCGCCGCGGTAGTGTTGAGCTCGAGCCAGTCGCCCACGAAGTCGCGGAGCTGCTCGCGGCCGCCGCGGGCCACGGTGGTCGCGTTGGTCTTGACCTTGGGCGACAGCTCGGCGCCGCGCCCCTCGGAGATCCACTTGATGAGCCGCTCGGCCCGCACGACCGGCGGCAGGTGGGCGGTCGCATCCCACGACTCGAGCACCGCCGCGCCGCCGGGCTCGTCGCCTGTGCGCTCGACGAGCGACGCGCGGATGTCGGCGAGCTGCTCGTCGACCAGCGCATCGATCAGCTTGAGGATGAGCGCATGCTTCTTGAAGCGCTGGACCACGTCGGGCGTGGCGCCCGTGTAGCGTTGCTCGACGCGCAGCTTCATCTTGCCCAGGGCCTGCGCCGACCACCGGCGATAGGTCGTGACGTTGACGCCCTCGACGCCGAGGGCGGGCAGCACGTGGCGGATGTATTCGACCAGGCCCTCGTTGAAGACGACGATGAGCATCGACGTCGGCCTGAAGCGCTTGGCGTCTTGGAACGCGAGGTACGCGACGCGGTGCAGCGCGACGGTGGTCTTGCCCGATCCGGCGCCACCTTGGATGAGCACGATGCCCGCGTCCGAGCGCGTGATCAGATCGAACTGCTGCTTGTCGATGAGCGCGGTGATCTCCTGCAGGTGCTTGTCGGCCCGCAGCTGTGACTCGTCGCCGTGGACCCCGAGCTGCCGCGGCGGCGGCGTGGGCACGCGGGCAGCGAGGCCCGATCCACCTTGCAGCGTGGGCTTGGCGCTGCCCACGGTCTCGTGGAAGCGCATGCGGCCATCGACCGCGTAGGTGCCCTGCGGCGCGGCCACGCGGCGCAGCACGCCATCTTGGACCGCGAGCGATCGACGCATGAGGATCCTGCCCTCGAGCGTGCGCTCGTCGAATTCCTCTTCGTAGTCGTCGCCCTCCTCGTACCGGTAGTACAGGCGGCTCACGGGCGCGTTGCGCCAGTCGACGATCGTGACGCCGTCACCTTCGTCGAGCAATGTGTGGCGCCCGATGAGGACGTCGCGTACGCCGCCGGACCGGCCCTCGCGCAGGCGCAGGTGGCCGAAGTACGGGTTCTTCGGGTCGACCGGGATGCTGCGCCCGGAGCCTCGCTTGCGGCTGAGCGCCGCGACCTGATGCATCTGATCGATGAGCGAGGGGACGTCCTCCTCCTTCGCCTCGGCGATCGCGTCGCGCAGCTCGATGAGCTGGGCGTCCAGATCCTCGATCTTGTCGGGATTGTTCTTGGCGTCGCGGGCGAGGCGATCGTGCACGCCGCGGAGCAGCGAGAGCTCGCCTTCGACAATCTGCTGCCCGATGTCGGGGAGCTGCGAGAGATCGGGCCGTGCCAGGGCCGATTCCGGTGGTTCGCGCGACGCGGCGCCCTCGTCGGACATGAGTCCTATCGCATAGCAAACTGGTCGAAAAAAGCCACGGGGTCGAGCCGCCCCAAACCGGTCGCGCGCGCCCGTGACGCGCCCTCGCGACGTGTGTCAGGACACGAGAGCAAGCATCGGACCGCCGCATCGCCGTGTCCTGCGCCGAGCGGCCTGCACGCGCACCGCCCCTGCGTGCGGGCGCGCCTTGCGGCCGTGGGTTGAACTTGCGGCCTCGCGCGCGAGGGCGCCCGCCGCAGCGCCTATCTGGCGCGGCGCCTATCTGGCGCAGCGCCTATCATGCATCGCGTGTACAGCTCGCTGCGCAAGATCGACATTGTCTCGCAGGCGCCCGACGGCAGGCGGGAGCTGGTGCAGACCGACCACCGCACGCCCGACGAGATCGACGCTGCGCCCGAGCTGTCGGTGCTCTTCGCCCTGGCGCGCGCCCTGGTGCCGCGACGATCCGCGCTGTTCCACGAGGTCGAAGCGGTGCAGGTGCGCCACGTCGCGCAGGGCGGGCTGCACCCGAGGATCGCGCGCGTGCTCGCTTCGACCGACACCCGAGCCCAGATCGATCGCACCCCCGTCGATCTCTCGGCGGAGCCCCGCGAAGCCCCGGCGGATCTCGCCGACGCAGCCTTCGCGGCGCTGGCCCGCCGCGTGCTCGCGCGCGAGGGTCTCGCGGCCGACGAACCCGGGCTCGCCGCCTTCGAGGAGCGCTGCAGCGACGCGCCGACCGAGGCGGCCGACGAGCCCGGCTACTGGGCCGCCGTCGCCGAGCTCGCCGCGGTCACCGGCGAGGTCATCCGCGCCCTGCACGGCGGTCGTTGGGTCGACGACACCGACGGCTACGCCGACATCCCGTTCATGTACGACGCCGGCGAGCGCGTCAGCGTCAACGCGGTCGGCAAGGCGGTGAAATTCCTCCGCCACGGCGAGCCCGAGAGTCCGCGCCTGCTGCTGCGCGCGCTCGAGGATCGCAACGCGCCACCGGGACCGGTGTTGTTCACGCTCAAACCCTCGGGCTGGGGCGCCAAGGACGACATGGTGTGTGAGCCGCTGGTCGAGCTCGACCGTGCCGACATCGACGTGCCGCTCGTGGTCTACGGCCACGATCACCCGAACACGTTCGCGATGCTCAAGCGCGGCGAGACGCCCCGCGATCTCGAGGCGCTGCGCGAAGCGGCGATCGCCAACCTCGCCGCGATCGAGCTGTCGTTCGAGAAGGTCGAGCTGTCGACGGTGACGTTCTGGGTCGGCCACGGCAGCTACTTCGCCGCCGAGAAGCTCCTCGACACCACGTTCATGCGGGGCCTGCACGCGAGCATCGGCGAGATGCTCGCGGTCGCCGTGCCGGAGAAGGGCCGCCTATTCGTGACCGACGCGGTCGCCAGCCCCGAGGCGATCGCGGGCTTCGTCGGCTTGGCCCGCGGCATCTACGAGCGCAACGAGGCCGGCCGCCAGCTCTCGCCCACGGTGTTCTTGCTGGCGGAAGGCGCGATCGTTGGGGTGGCACACCCCGAACGCGACAGTGCGGAGACGCCGAGCAGAGCACCCGGGCGGCCGCGCCTGCTCAACTGACGCCACCGCCCGGGCGCGCGAATCGTCTCACCCGGAAGCCGCCGTCGCCGGCTGCCATCACGAGTCCGCAAGGACGCATGGTGCCCATGGCATCGCGGTCGCGCTGCCGTTCCTCGAGGGCCTCCGCGACGCCCACGCCGGCGGCACGCCGACCCTGCGCTACCTGCAGTTCATGCACGTCGAAGGCACGCTGGTCGACGAATGGGCGCCACCGGGCCCACCCGACGCGATGGTGCTGTCGTCGATCCTGACGCCGCTCGAGTCCCGCCGTGACGACATCCTCGTCGTCTCCAACGTCGCCAACGTCGCGGCGGCTCCGTTCAACGGGAACGGTCACATCAGCAACGGACACACCATCTTCACGGCGGCGCGCAACACCGGCAACAACGCGATGCCCGACGGCCCGTCGATCGACCAGGTCATCGCCGCGCGGATGAACGCACCCACGCCGCACCGCAGCTTGCAGTTCGCCATCGGCGGCGGCAACCTCGGCGAGTACCAGGCGGTCCATGCTGGCGCCGCCGATCCGGTGCCATCCGATGCCGAGCCCCTGGCGATCTCCACCCAGTTGTTCTCGGCCCTCGAGGTCGGCCCCGACCTGCCGGCGACGACGATCCAGCGCCTCCATGCCCGCCGCCAGAGCGTGCTCGACTCGGTGCTCGGCCAGCTCGAGGGGCTCCAACCCAAGGTCAGCGCTCGCCGACGACGTGCTGGCCGAGCTGGCCGACTATGATCCGGTGCAGGCCATCGCCGAGCGCCTCGATCCCGACAAGCTGAGCGCTCGCCACCCCCTCGATCGCGCCCACTACACGTGGATCAAGACGATGCTCGAGGGTCAGATCCTGACCTGGGATGGTGATCGCGTCGACATGGCCAACTCGATGGAATCGCGGCCCGCGTTCCTCGACCACATCCTGGCCGACCACGCGCGGCGCCGCTCGACGGGCCGACCGGCGGCCTACCGGATCGTGTAGCCTGCCGCCGCGATGCGTCAGGTATGGATCACGAAGGCGGGGGCCCCCGAGGTGTTGCAGGTGCGCGAGGCCGCCGATCCCGATGCGGGCCCGGGTGAGGTCCGCATCCGCGTGCGCGCGGCCGGGATCAACTTCGCCGATCTGATGGCGCGCGTCGGTCTATACCCCGACGCACCGCCGCTGCCGTGCGTGGTCGGCTACGAGGTCTCGGGCGTAATCGACCAGGTCGGCGCCGGCGTGACGTCGCTGGCGGTGGGCGATCGGGTGTTCGGCATGCCCAGGTTCGGCGGCTACACCGACACGCTGGTGATCCCCGCGTTGCAGGTGTTCCACATGCCCGACGCGATGAGCTTCGAGCAGGGCGCGGCGCTGCCCGTGGTCTACCTGACCGCGTACTACATGATGCTGTTCACCGGACACCTGCGCGAGGGCTCGCACGTGTTCGTCCACTCGGCGGCCGGCGGTGTCGGGCTCGCGGCGATCCAGCTGGCCAAGACCCGCGATTGCGTCATCTACGGCACCGCGTCGCCGAGCAAGCACGCGTTCTTGCGCGAACGGGGCTGCGATCATCCCATCGACTCGGGCACCGACTGGGTGCCGGCGGTGAAGCAGATCCTCGGCGACCGCGGGCTCGATCTGGTGCTCGATCCGGTCGGCGGCGCGTCGTGGAAGAAGGGCTACGATCTGCTCGCGCCCGCCGGACGCATCGTGTGCTTCGGCATGTCGTCGATGGCCAAGGGCAAGACCCGCAGCCTGGTCGACGCGCTCGTGCAGTTCGTGCAGATCAAGCGCTACAGCCCGATCGCGCTGATGGACACCAATCGCACGGTGAGCGGCTGCAACATGGGCCACCTGTTCCACCGGCTCGATCTGCTGCGGCCGCAATTCGAGGCGCTGGTGGCGATGTGGGAGGCGGGACAGATCGCACCGCACGTGGACCGGACGTTCAGTTTCGACGAGGCCGCCGCCGCCCATCACCTGCTGCACGACCGCAAGGCCATCGGCAAGGTCCTGCTGGTGCCGTGAACTCCGCGGGCCGACGGGCTCGCTTGCATGCCGCTGCGCATGGGTCAGACCGGAGCTCGACGCGAGATCCCGCGATCCGGTGAGATCTCCCGAACCCGACGGGAGCGCGGATCGAGACCTGATCCGAGACCTGATCCGAGACCTGATCCGAGACCTGACCCGGGACCTGACCCGAGACCTGACCCGAGACCTGACCCGAGACCTGACCCGAGACCTGACCCGAGACCTGACCCGAAACCTGACCCGAGACCTGATCAGAGACCTGATCAGAGATCTGATCCGAGATCTGATCACGCGCGAGGATTTCGTCGTCACCTCAGATCGGCGACGCGACGCGGATCCTCGAGGATCGGTGCGATCCGCGATGATGGATCCCGTGACGAGCCCGCGGTACTTCGGTTGGGATGCAGCTGACGACACTGATGGAACTCCTCGAGGCCGAGATCGGCCCCTCGTCCTCGGCACGCTCGACGCTCGCGATGCTCGTCGCGGAGCGCCGTCAGAAGGACACCGCAGCCAAGGCGGGCGCCCGGGCCATCGAGCAGGCGGTCGACGGCGTCCGGCGTGAGCGAAGGGCCGGCCGCACGGGCTGAACGCACCAACACGGCCCGCTCAACGCGTCAGGGCGCCGTCCAGCCGCGCGGCGAGCTCCGCGACCGCCAGGTGCACTGCCACCGGCCCCACCGCCTGGGCGATCGCGACCAGTGATTCGGCGCCGCCCAGGCCCAGCGCCCGCTCCACCAACCCGCCGTGGACCACGATCGCACCGGCCTGCTCGCGCGCCGCCTGCATCCCGGTGTCGCCCAGCGTGATGCCGCGGCCGATCGCGCGGCCGATCCCGTCCCGCAGCGCCGGTGCGGCCCCATCGGCGACGATCGTCGCGAGCACGTCGAGCATCGCGGCCGGCAGCGCGACGCCGACGAGCGCGGGGTCGACCGGCGTGGGCGCGGCGATCGTGGACTGTGGCGCGCCGTGCAGATCCACCGCCGCGACCTCGCACCACACGGCGCCGGCGAGCACCAGCTGCGCACACCAGCGCTCGCCCTCGCGCACCAGGCGATGGTGTCTGCCATCCGGTGCATACGCGCGGCCATCGACCCACACCCGCGCGACGCCGCGGCGATGCTCGACGCACAGCCTTGGTGCCGGCCACGACCACCGGTGCGGGTCGGGCTCGAAGTCGACATCCGGCGTGTGGATGTCGGTGCCGAAGCCGACCTCGGCGACCGCCGCGACGAACCGCGCGTCGGCGAGTTCGCGATCACCCTCGACGCGAAAGCTGTGCAGCAGCGTCGCGAACAGGCCGCTCGTCGGATACGGCCCGCGGTAGCGCAGCGCCACGGCGCCGCCGTGCTGGGCGAGCGTCGCGACGAGGTCGAGGATCGCCGTGCCCGCGCCGGGCGGCAGGGCACCGGGCACGTCGACGGCGGGGATGCACGTCGGCCGCGACCACTGCACGGACGCGACGTGGGCGACGATCGTCCCGTCTCCCCGCACGATCGCGTCGCACGCCCCGATGAGCGGGTGCTCGCCGGCTGCGGGCCGCAGACCGATGACGTCGCCGCCCGGGAGCCGCAGCCGCGCATCGACGAGCGCGTCGCCCTGCCATCGCAATGACCACGCCTCGATCCCCGCCGAGTCCACCGCACGCAGCACACGGCCCGCCCCGTCGCAGAAAATCTCCCCTGGCTGCACTGGCTTCCAGGCTAGCAGCCCACAGCGCGTTGAACCGCACGGCATCGTGGGCCATGCTCCGCGCAGTGCCACGCGCCCACGCCCTGCTGCTCGAGAAAGTCCACCCCAGCGCCGACGACGAGCTCGCACGTCACGGTGTATCGACCCTCCGCATCGACAAGGGCCTCGACGAGGCCGAGCTCATCGCTGCGCTGCGCGATGCGCCCGGCGACGGCCCGCTGGTCATCGGCATCCGCAGCAAGACCCGCGTCACCCGGGCGGTGATCGACGCGTCGCCGCGGCTGCACGCGATCGGTGCGTTCTGCATCGGCACCGATCAGATCGATCTCGCCGCGGCCCGGGCCGCCGGCATCGCGGTGTTCAACGCGCCGTTCTCCAGCACCCGCAGCGTCGCCGAGCTGGTGATGGCCGAGCTGGTGATGCTCTCGCGCCAGGTGTTCGCCCGCAGCAGCGCCGCCCACGACGGCAAGTGGGCGAAGAACGCCCAGGGCTCGCACGAGATCCGCGGCAAGACCCTGGGCATCATCGGCTACGGTCACATCGGCAGCCAGCTCAGCGTGCTCGCCGAGGCCTTTGGCATGCAGGTGGTCTACTTCGACGTCGTCACCAAGCTGCCGCTGGGCAACGCGCGGGCCTGCGCCACCCTCGACGATCTGCTCGGACAGAGCGACTTCGTGAGCCTGCACGTGCCGGATACCGAGTTCACCCGGGACATGATCGGCGCCGACCAGCTGGCGAAGATGAAGTCGGACGCCTACCTGGTGAACGCCAGTCGCGGTCGCGTGGTCGTGCTCGGTGCCCTGCGCGACGCCATCGTCGCGGGTCACGTGGCGGGCGCGGCCGTCGACGTCTATCCCGAGGAGCCGGCCTCCGAGCAGGACCCGTTCATCTGCGCGCTGCAGGGCCTCGACAGCGTGATCCTGACCCCGCACATCGGCGGTTCCACGCTCGAGGCGCAGGCCAACATCGGCATCGAGGTCGCGGTCGCCATCAGCCGCTATCTCGAGGCCGGACGCACGCTGGGCTGCGTGAACCTCCCGCAGGTGGACATGCCGCCGCCGCCGGGTCTGCACGGGCTGCCGTCGTGCCGCCTGCTCAACATCCACCGCAACGTGCCGGGGGTGCTCTCGCGGATCAACGCCGCGATCGCGCTGAGCGACGTCAACATCGTTGGCCAAGCCCTCGCCACCCTCGACGACGTCGGCCTGCTGCTGGTCGACATGCCGCTCGGCATCGAGGATCCGGCCGCGACCGAGTTGTGCTCGGCGATCGCGAGCCTGGACACCAGCGTGCGGACGCGGTTGGTCGCAGTCTGAGGCCGCACCCTCGCAACTACGGGCCCTGTCCTCCCAGGCGCTTCGGCGCCGCACCGCCGTCGTGACGATCCGAGACCAGACCTCCGCCGGCAACGGCGAGCTCGACACCGAAGACGCGACGATCGTCGAGTCGGTGCGCAGCGCCCCGGCCGACCACGACGTCATCCCCCGCGGCGCAGCGGTGGGCCGGTACGTGGTGATCGGCGTCGCGGGGCGCGGGGGAATGGGCGTGGTCTACCGCGCCTACGATCCCGAGCTGCAACGCGAGGTCGCCCTCAAGCTGTGGCACACCCAGGGCGCGCCTGGGTCCGACGTCGCCGACGCGCGGCTGCGTCGCGAGGCCCAGGCGATGGCGCGCGTGTCCCACCCCAACGTGCTGCCGGTGTACGACGCCGGCAGCCTGGATGGCCAGATGTGGATCGCGATGGAGTTCCTCGCGGTGCCGACCCTGGGCGAGTGGCTCGCCGAGGCGCCCCGGGTCGGGCCCGAGCTGGGGCATCGGCCGTGGACCGAGATCCTGGCGATGTTCGTGCAGGCCGCACGCGGCCTCGCGGCGGCCCACGCGGTGGGGCTGGTGCACCGCGACTTCAAGCCCGCCAACGTGCTCGTGGGCAACGACGGACGCGCCCGGGTGATGGACTTCGGCCTCGCGCGCGTGAGCTCCGGCGATGGCGACAACCACGATGACGACACGCTGCACCACGACGTGCGCCTGTCCGATCTCGAGCTCACCGCGGTGGGCAGCGTGGTCGGCACGCCCCGCTACATGGCGCCCGAGCAGCACTATGGGACGACCATCGACGCGCGCGCCGATCAGTTCGCCTTGTGCGTCGGGCTGTTCGAGGCGCTGTATCGGGTGACCGCGTACCACGGCAAGAGTCTCGCGGATCTCGCGTGGGCCAAGCGCTCGCGCGCGCTCGCGGAGGTCCAAAGCGGCACCGACGTGCCGCCGCGGATCCTTCGGGTGCTGCAGCGTGGGCTCGCCCCCGATCCGGAGCAGCGCTTCGCCACGATCGACGCGCTGCTCGACGCGCTCGCCCACGATCCCGGCGCCCGCAGACGGCGGCTGCTCGGCTGGTCTGCCGCCGCTGTGATCACCGCTGGCGCGATGGTGGGCGGCGGCATGTGGCTGGGGCGCACCCAGGCCTGCCAGGACGCGGCGCGGAAGCTCGCGGGTGTGTGGGACGACGCCCGGCGAGAGCGCGTCGCTGCGGCGATGCGCGCCACCGGTCTGGCCTATGCCGACGACACGTGGGCCCGCGTCGAGCGATCCCTCGACGCATACACCGGCGCCTGGGTGCTCGCGCACGACTCGGCATGTGCGGCGACCAAGATCCACGGCGAGCAATCCGAGGATCTGCTCGATGCGCGCATCGCCTGCCTCGAGCGCGGCCGCGCCGAGCTCGTGGCGCTGGTCGACGTGCTCGAGCAGGCCGACACGACGGTGGTCGAGCGCTCGGTGAGCGCCGCGGCTGGGCTGCGTGCGCCGTCGCGGTGCGAGGGCGGGCCCGAGCTGCTCGCGGGCCCGCGGGCGCCCGAGGATCCCCGCAGCGTGGCCGCGATCGCCGACATCGAGGACCGCCTGGCGCGGGCGTGGGCGGCCGCGGCTGCGGGCAAGCCCAGCACCGCCACCGCGCTGCTGCAGCCCGCGATCGGGTCTGCGCGCGCGCTCGGGCATCCCCCGCTGCACGCCGAGGTCGCCCGCGCGCTGGGCAGCGCGTCGAGTCACGCCGGCGACATCGCGGGCGGCCGGGCACTCGCGCTCGAGTCACTGGGCGCCGCGCTGACGGCGGATGCCGGGCGTGACGCCGCTTTGGCCCTCACCGATCTGGTGTACATCGACGGCTACCTGACCCAGCACCCCGAGCGCGCGCTCGAGTGGGCGGGCCTGGCACGGGGCGTGGTGGAGTCGCTCGACGAACCCGCGGCGCGCGTCGTCTTGATGAACGCCGAGGCGATCACACGCATTGGCATGGGCGACTTCGCCGAGGGTCAGCGGCTCGCCGTCGACGCCATCGCGCTGCAGCGCAGCATCGATCCCGACGCGCCCAAGCTCGCCACCCTGATCGCCAATCTCGGCTCGACGCTGCTGTCGCGGGGACGGATCGCCGAGGGGCGCGCCTACTTGACCGAGGGTGAGACGCTGTATCGCCGCACGCTGGGCGCCGATCACCCCGATACCCTGCGCCAGGGCTCGAATCTGGGCGCCCTCGACCTGATGGAGGGCCGATACGCAGCCGCGGCGGCGCGGCTCGATGCGGTGCTCGAGGCCCAGGGGCGCGCGCTCGGCCCCGACCATCCGGACATCGGCAACACGCTCAACAACCTGGGCACCGCCCATCGTCTCGCCGGCAACGTGCCACGCGCCATCGAGCTGCACGAGCGGGCGGTTCTGTTGCGCTCGCGCGCCCATGGGCCCGGCTCCCAGTACGTGGCGCAGAGCCTCGAGAACCTCGCGGTCGCGCTCCGCCACGCGGGCCGCATCGCCGAGGCGCGCACGCACCACGATCGCGCGGCGGTGATCCGCCGCAGCTCGCTGCCGCCGCTGCACCCCGACGTCGCGGCGTCGTGGATGAGCGAGGCCGAGCAGTGGCAGGCCGAGGGTGCGTACGACGCTGCGCTCACCGCCATCTCGCGCGCGCTCGAGATCCGCCTGCTGCGACTCGGGGCCATGCATGGCGTCACGGTGGGAACTCGCGTCGTGCGGGCCGAGATCCTCGGTCAGCTCGGACAGCGCGACGCCGCGATCGCCGATCTCGAGCAGGCGCTCGTCGACGCGAGCACGGCCGAGGTCACCGTCGATGTGTCTGCGCAGATCCGCTTCGCGTTGGCGCGGCTGCTGCCCGACCGCGCCCGCGCGCGGCAGCTCGCCCTCGATGCACGCGCTGTGTATGCGGGTGCCGGTTCGGCTTCGGAGCGCGTGGCCGAGATCGACGCCTGGCTGGTGTCGCAGCCTGCGGGTGGCTGAGAAAACGCGACGGGCGGCATCGCTGCCGCCCCGATCTTCGTGCAGCGGCTCGCCGCTAGCCGCTAGCCGAGCACGACCGCGGCGATCGTGGCCACCGCGAGTGCGAGTGCCAGCAGCGACACGGCGATGCTCGGGAACGCGTTGGATCCCTGGCGCGCGCCCACCACGTCGAGCGCAGCGGTCGTGCGTCGCAGGGAGGGGTGCATCGAGGGGTTTGACTGGCTGTTCATGACTTCGTCTGGCTCCATCGTCGGGCACGGCATCTACCGCCCCCACGTCGCTTCGTGTTCCTGAGACCCACCTTTGGGTTGGCGGGGTTCGCGGGCGCCGGATTCGGCGCGCTGCGCAGGCAGGTGCACCGAGGACGTCGGTGCGCGTCTTTTGTTACGACCGTTTCGGTGGAGCGCAACCCCGGGCGAGCACGCTCAACGCCGTGCGGCAGCGGTCACCGCGAGCACGGCATCGGGCGTGGGCCGATCCGGGACGTACTCCCCGACGTGCCGCCAGACGATCGCGCTGCCCGACGTGACGACGAACACCGAGGGGATCGCCATCGACTCGCCCACCATGCGCACGCCGAACGCCGCGCCGAGGTCGGCGTCTTCATCGTGCAGCAACGCGAATTCGAGGCCCAGCGTGCGTCGCAGCAGCTGCGACTCGGGCGCCTCGTCGACCGAGATGCCCACCACCGTCGCCCCGCGGGCGCGGAGCGCTCCTGCGATTCCTTGCAAGCCGGCCAACTGCCGGCGACAAAACGGTCACCAATGGCCGCGGTAGAAGACGAGCACCGCGGGACCATCGCGCGTGAGCGCGTCGAGGCCGACCACGGTGCCGTCTTGGTCGGGGAGCGCGAACGCAGCGGCGCGCTCGCCTGCGGACGTACCGTCGGCGCGCAGCCGGCACGCCGCCGCACACACTGCGCCGAGGATTAAGGCTCGACGTTTCATCACGTGGGCTCTTTGGTTGGCGGGATGCGGGCGGAAGCACGGGGGGACGCGGGATGGTGCCGGGGGGTGCGCGGCATGGGTAGAGCGTAGCGTGCTCGTGCGTGGAGGGGCGGTCGGCTGGTCGCGGTCTGCGCGTGCGGGGCGCTGGGGCGTGGGGGGGGGGGGGGGCGGGGGGCGGCGGCCCCCCCCCCCCGGCGGTGACCGTGTTACCGGACGCGACCCGCTGGGACAACGGCACGTCGAAGACGTTCGGCGAGTTGGCCACCGACGTTCGCCGATACGCCAACTTTCTGCGTGCCACCGGGCTCCAGCGCGACAGCGTGGTGGCTCTGCTGTGCCCGAA
>JBBQJI010000041.1:0-60420 GCA_038325765.1 Nannocystales bacterium | reverse complement strand
TCTCTTCCCTATTGCAGTGCGACGCCTCACACATGGCGCGCCTCGGGGGTTGCAACCTGTGGGGGTCGCAGTACCGTCACGCTCGCGTGTTGCCCCCGCGTCCGATCTACGCCTGCGCCACGGCCAACCTCGCGCTGGCGGCGTGCCTCGGCGGCTGCCCCCGCAACGGCTCCGACACCCAGGGCCCCGAGGACGATGGCACCGCGGTGCCGAACGTCGCCGGATCGCTGCCCAACCACAAGACCGCGGGCGACGCCCTGTCGACCCCGACCATGCAGCACGTCGAGCTGGTCCGCATCACCCGCAACTTCGGCAAGTCCAACTTCGAGATCGCCCTCGACGCCTGGACGCCCGTCGACAACCCCCGCGAGATCGCCGACGTGCGGCTGTGGTGGGCGGTCGCCGATCGCGACGGCGAGCGCGGACCGTTCTCGGCCAAGTCCCGCGACAGCCTCGAGATCGAATACGAGCGCATCGACTCCGGCAACTGGCGCGTCGATCTCGGCAGCGACAAGCACGTGTTTCGCTTCTGGGTCGGGTACGACGGCAGCGGTGCCCCGGCCGCGTTCGCCGACGTCGACACTCCCGAGGGCCGCGTCGAGCACTGCCACGTGACGCGCGGGCAGCTCACCGCCCGCAAGATCTTCGGGGCGCCGGTGGGCATCCGCGACTTCGAGGTCGAGTGCGTCGACGCCGAGGGTGCGCAGCGCAGCGGCAAGATGGTCGACCAGGAGGGCTGACGTCGCCGCGCAGGCAGGGGCGTCGCAGGGGCGTCGCAGGGGCGGCCGCGGCGGTGCTACCCTTGTCCGCGATGTCCGGTCCGCTGCGTTTTCTCTTCGTCGGTCGGTTCTCCCAAGCGCCCAGCGGCACCCGGACGACGGTGTCGGGCACGCGCATGGCCGACGTGATGGCCACGCTCGATCTGCGCGCCGCGGTCGAGGTCGCCGACCACCTCGGCAGCGCGCCGGTGCGCCGCTACGAGCTGCAGCTGTCGAGCGCGCGGGCGCTCCGCGTGGCCGATGTCTGGGCCGATCACCAGCCGCTGGCGAGCCTCGGCGAGATCGCCACCGCGCTGGTGCGACCGTCGGCGGCCATTGGACTGCCGGCCGCGATCGAGCGGGTCCGGGCGCTGGTCGGTGACGGCGCGCTCGTCGACGCGTTGGCGGCCCTCGAGCCCACACCCTCCGCCGCCACACCGGCGGCCAAGCCCACCTCGACGCCCGAGGCCGGCGGCGGGTCCACCGGCACCGCGTCCACCGGCGGCGGGTCCGCGCGCAGCCCGTCGATCGACGCGATCTTCGCCCAGGCCGAGCTCCCGCAGGCGGACACCGTCACCGCCGCGCGCAGCCGGATCGACGCGTTCGTCGGCGCGATGCGCAAGCAGAAAGACGAGGGCAACGGCAGGCCCACCACGGTGGGTCAGCGCGCATCGGCGCTGATCCTCGACGCGATCGAAGCCACCGCCGCGCTCGCCCTCGGCCAAGAGCCCGCCGCGTCGATCGAGGCCAGCTGGCGCGGGCTCAAGCTCGTGCTCGGCGAGTCGCCCGGTCACGCCCAGCTCGCCATCGAGATCCTCGACGTCACCGCCGACGATCGCGTCGAAACTCTGCGGCACGCCCTGGGCGTCGCCGAGGTGGACGCGGTGTTCGTGCTCGACGCACCCGGGGATCTCGCGCGGCACGCCGAGCTCGCATCGCTCGGCGCCGAGACCTCGACACCGATGATCGTCTCCCTCGATCCGGGCGTGCTCGATGTCGGCCACTCGCCGCTGTCGGCGTGGGTGGGCCTGCGCGCCGACCCCAACACGCAGTGGCTGTGCGCGGTGACCAACGACGTCGTGCTCGCGGCCGAGCAGACCCGCGTCGGCCCGCGGCTGGTGTTCGGCCCGCCGGTGTTCGTGATCGCGGCCATGCTCGCGGCGTCGCTGCGCCGCGATGGCACCTTCGGCGACGCGTTCGGCCGCGCCGGCGCGATGGTGGGTCCGGCGTCGTGGCCGACCGACGCCGGCCGCGGCACCACCCGCAACATCCCGGTACGGGCTCCGCTCGCGGTCGACGCGATGCGCACGATGGTCGACTCGGGCATCACGGTGCTCGGCGCCGAGCCAGGCGGCGAGCGCCTCGTTGCGGTCGGCGCACCGATGGTCGCCAAGGCCGACGGGCCGGCCCTGCCCGGGCGCATCCTGGTCGGGCGCGCAGTGAGGGCCGTGGCCGCGGTCCGGGCCGATCTCGCCCACGACGCCAGCGACGAGCAGACCCACACGGCGCTGGGCCGCGCGGCCGCCGGGATCCTCCCCGACGGGCCGCCGGGCGCGTGCGTGCTGCGGGCCCGGGCCGAAGGATCGAAGCTCGCCGTCACGGCGGAGTTCCGCGCCCACGCGGTCGGACGCGCCTTCGGCGTCGGGTTCCAGGTGTAGGTCCCACGCGGCCAGATCCTCGGGTGCATCCCGGTGCATCGCCGCGGCACCTGCGGTGCAAACTCGGCTATGCTGGGCGCCCCGGATGAACGACCAATCGCACGGCGCCGGAGGCATGTGGCATCGCCCCGAGGATCTCATCGGGACGATCCTCAACGATCGATTCCGCGTCATGAAGATGATCGGCGACGGCGGCATGGGTTCGGTGTTCCTCGCCGAGCACGTCACGCTGCGCAAGAAGGTCGCGGTCAAGGTCCTCAAGCACGAGCTCTGCCGCGAGCAGACCCACGTCGACCGGTTCCTCCAAGAGGCCCGCGCGGCGTCGATGATCTCGCACGAGAACATCGTCGACATCGTCGACTTCGGGCCGGTGCCCGGCGGCTCGGTGTTCTTCGCGA
This sequence comes from Nannocystales bacterium, assembly GCA_038325765.1. Classification (GTDB taxonomy): domain Bacteria; phylum Myxococcota_A; class Polyangia; order Nannocystales; family Nannocystaceae; genus Xiheibacterium. The sequence continues at coordinate 57,606 of JBBQJI010000041.1, read as the reverse complement.
TGGAGTACCTCGAGGGCGAGGACCTCTCCAACGTGCTGCGCCGCGAGCGTCGCCTGCCGTGGGCCCGCGCCCGTGAACTGATGCTCCAGATCGTCCGGGCGCTCACCGCTGCGCACAGCCGCGGCATCATCCACCGCGATCTCAAGCCCGCGAACTGTTTTTTGGTCAAGCGGTCCGACGGCCGCGACTTCATCAAGCTGCTGGACTTCGGCATCGCCAAGGTGACCGACGAGAGCGGCGAGAGCGGCGGGCTCACGCGCACCGGCGCGGTGTTCGGCACGGCGAAGTACATGGCGCCCGAGCAGGCGATGGGCGATCCGGCTGACGCCCGCACCGACGTCTACGCCGCCGCCATCTGCCTCTACGAGTTCCTCACGGGCAACGTCCCGTTCGACGGCGACAACTTCATGAGGGTGCTCAGCCGGCACCTGACCGAACCGCTGACCTTGCCGTCGACGATGGCGCCCGACGCCAAGATCTCGCCGATCGTCGAGGCCATCATCGTGAAGGCGCTGTCGAAGCGCCCCGACGATCGCTACCAGAGCATGGTCGAGCTCGAGGCCGCGATCTCGGCGGTCGGCCCCGATGGCCGGCTCAGCGGCGGTCACGATGTCGGCCCCCCGATGATGGCGCGGCCAGGCCAGGGCGCCGATGGACCGGGCGCGACCATGTGGATGGGCAACGCCGCCCCCGCCCAGAGCCACGCGCCCGTCCCCCGCGGCGGCACGATGATGCTCGATCCCAACGCCGCCGTGCCCGAGGAGCCCGGCGGCACTGTGCGGCTCGGCTCCGAGTGGGGGATGAGCAGCCCACCGCCGCCGATGGTGCGCAACAGCCCCGAGGCCACGTTCATGATGGACGGCATGGGGCAGGACGTGCTGCCCCATGGCGGCGGCGCGGTCATCACCCGCAACCCGCCGGTCGGCACCTATCCGCCCGCACGCGGCGCACCGCAGACCAATCCCCACGGCCGCGAGACGCGTCCGCCGGCCTACGGCGATGGCACCCGCAACCCCGACGCGACCGTGTTCGCCGTGGAGCAGCGATCCAAGGTCGGCTTCGTCCTCATGCTGGTGGTCGGCGCGGTGGTGGCGATCGGCGGCGGCGGCCTGTTCGCTTACTACATGCTCGACGATGATCCGGCCCCGGCGCCGGTCGTCGTCGCCGACAAGACGCCCGAGCCGGCCAAGCCCGAGCCCCAGGCGGAGACGCCACCCGAACCCAGCGGCCCCAAGCTCGGCACACCGGTCCCCGAGCCCGAGCCCACGCCCGAGCCCACGCCCGAGCCCGAGCCCACGCCGACGCCCGACCTGAAGCCCACGCCCGAGCCCAAGACCCCGCCCACCGCCAAGCCGACGCCCAAGCCCAACCCCAAGCCGAACCCGCCGACTGCGGCCGGCGGCAAGCTCTCCGAGGCCGACGTCAACAAGGGCATCGCCAGGGCCGCCGGCGCGGTGAAGACCTGCAAGGGCCCGCTGCCGATCCGGATCTTGGTGAGCTACCAGATCACCAACGACGGCAAGGCCAAGGTCAAGTCGGTCTCGAACGCCTCGGGTGGCGCGCTCGCGCAGGCGACCAAGGACTGCGTCGAGCGGGCCGTCGAGAGCAAGGCCAAGTTCCCCAAGAACTCGGACTTCAAGTTCCCGTCGTACCAGTTCTGAACCGCCGCGCCGCGCGTCGTCGGACCGACGCTGCGGCCCCCCGTACGAGCCGATGTACAGCCTCCGCGTCACGACCCAGGATGGTTCGGTACGAGACCATCCGCTCTCGGCCACGCCGGTGACGCTCGGGCGCGACGCGAGCAACCACATCGTCATCGACGGCGTCGGTGTGTCGTCGTTCCACTGCACCGTCGAGGTCCGCGACGGCATCGTGGTGCTCACCGATCGCGGATCGACCAACGGCACCTGGCTCGCCGGCACGCGGGTCGAGCAGCCGACGCGACTCGGCGAGGACGACCGCGTCTACGTCGGTCCGTTCTTGTTGCAGGTCGTCCGCGAGCTCGCGGCCGCGCGCGCGGAGCCGCTCGATCTCGACCTCGGCAACTCGGGGCCGATCGTGCGCGGCTCGGGCCCGCATCGTCGATGGCGCGACACGCAGGCCCGCCTGCAGCGCTATGCCGACCAGTGGGACGCCGCCGACCGGCCCGCGCGCCTGGTGCTGTCGGGCGACGAGCTGCGCCAGGCCAAGCGCTGGCTCGCCGTGCCGCCGCCCTCACCCACCGACGAGCCCGGCCGCCTGATCCGCGAGCTGATCTCCGCCAGCAACAAGGTCGCCGCGCGCCGAGGGGTCACGACGATCGTCGTCGCGGTGCTGGGCATCGTCGTATTCGCCGGGGGGATCACCGCGGCCTTCGTGCTTCGCGACGATGCGCCCCCGCCCGAGCCGCCGGCGGATCCGACACCCGCCGCGGAGAGCACAGGCGACGTCGACGACGGCAGGGACACGCCGGCGCCGAGTCGGCCGCGCCCGACCCCCGAGCGCCCGAGGCCGCCGGCCGACACCGACGACGCCGAGGGTCCGATCGAGCACATGGTCATCCCCGGCGAGAGCCTCGCCGACATCGCGCGCCGCTACGGCGTCGACGAGGACGACATCGTCGCGTGGAACCTGATGAACCCCGACGCGCCGCTCGAGCCCACCGTGTGCGAGCCGCCCTCGCGGCTGGGCGAGGCCCAGGCCCCGCCCAGCCGCGGCCAGGTCCTGAAGATCACCAAGCCGCGCCTGCGGCCGTTGCCGCAGACGTGCATCGAGTACGAGGTCGAGCGCGGCGAGGGCTGGGCCCAGCTCGCAGAGCGCTTCGGGATCGAGATCTCGCGCCTGCGCGACTACAACCCCGGCACGGCCGAGCTCGCCGCCGGTCAGACCATCATCGTGTGGATCGATCCCAAGCCGTACAAGCCCCGCGAGCCCCGCCAGGCGATCGCTGAGCTCACGCCCAAGGACACCGCGCGATCGGTCGGCACTCCCAACGCGGGTCGCCTCGAGAACGGCATCCAGCTGCCGGAGAACACCGCCTACACGCTCAAGTCCAAGAACATCATGTGGGGGTCGGCGTACCTCATCACGAACCTGCACAAGGCGATCGTCACCTTCCGCCAGGACGTGGACTACGACGGCGCGCTCATCGTCTCGGACATCAGCAAGAAGCAGGGCGGCCACTTCGATCCGCACAAGTCACACCAGGCCGGCCGCGATGTCGACATCTGGCTGCCCACGCTGAGGGGCGTCTACAAGACCAAGTACCTCGGCGATGGGCGCACCAAGGAGCGCCGGCCGTTCTGGTACGAGGTCGACTGGTACGCGACGTGGGGCCTGATGCGCGCGCTCATCAAGACTGGAGCGGTCGAGGCGATCTTCCTCGATCGGATCTTGCAACCCTACGTGTTCAACGCCGCCAAGAACATGGGCGCCACCCAAGAAGAGCTCGAGGCGTGGATCCAGTGGCCGGCGAAGTACAACAACGGCAAGGTCTTCGTGCAGCACTCGGCGGACCACTACTCGCACATCCACGTGCGCTTCAGGTGCGCGCCGTGGGAGTCCGAGTGCAAGGGTGATCGCGCTCCGCCGGGGGATTGATCGCCGCCACACCGGCGAGCTGTTCGCTAGTCGCAGACCGGATCGCGGCGGCCACCCAGGTGGGTCGCCGACTCCTCTGCCGTCAGGTCGCGACCGATCATCGCGCAGGCGAGCGCGCGCAGCCCCTCGGGGTGGAGCGGCCACATCCGCACCGCGCCATCATAGCTGGACGTCGCCAGCGCCGAGCCGTCGGCGACCACGGACAGGCCCGACAGCACGTCGCTGTGACCGTCGAGCACCATGGCGCCCGCGATCGGATCGGTGCTCTCGACCGGCCACGCCCACACCGCACCCTCGTTGTCGCCGCTGTACAGCCACTTGCCGTCCGCGCTCCACACCAGCTTGCCGATGCCCGAGCGGTGGCCCATGAGCGTGATCGGGTCGTCCTCGGGGTGCTTGCTGGTGAGCCGCCAGACGACCACGCTGCGGTCACGGCCGGCGCTCGCGAGCCACCGACCATCGGGGCTGAACGCGAGGGCGTCGACGCTCTCGGCGTGGGCCTTGAGCCGCAGCTGCTTCACGTCGGGCGCCGTCAGATCCCACAGTACGACGCGGTCGTTCGCGTCGCCCGACGCCGCCCATCGGCCGTCGGGGCTGATCGCCACGCAGCGGATGTCGGCGTCGTGGCCCACGAGCTCGAGCGTCTTGGTGTCGGGGGCGGGATCCGCCAGATCCCACAGGTTGAGCTGACGGATGGTGGCGGTGATGAGCCAGCGCGACTGGGGACCCAGCGCGGCGTGCATGACGAGATCGGCGTGGCGGAGCACGACGACGTCCTTGGCCGGATCCTCGGTCATCCGCCACACCCGCGCGGTCTTGTCGTTCGACACCGACACCAACACGGCGCCGTCGGGACCGAAGACGAGGTCGTTCACCTCGGCGGTGTGCCCGGAGTAGGCCTGGTGCGCGGGCTCGGGGTCGCTGCCGTCCGCACGCCACAGGCGCACGATGCCGTCCTCGGACGCCGTCGCGCCGTATTGACCGTTGGGGCTGATCGCGACCGCGACCCTGCCGCGGTGCACCGGCATCGTCGCCAGCGCGCGAATCTGCGGCCGCTCGCCGACCTCCCACAGTCGCGCGGTGCCATCGTCGCCACCGGTGAGCACGCGGGTGCCGGCGGCGTTCATCGCCATGTCGAAGACCTTCTCGCCGTCGCCCCGTCCCACCCGCGACAGGCCGCCTGGCACCCGCGCGGCGAGATCCCAGATTCGCACGACCGCGTCGGCGCCACCGCTCGCCGCGAACGCGCCGCGCCCGTCGACGCCGAGGGCGACGCTGCCGGCGGTGTGAGCCGCGATCTCGTTGCCGTCGATCGTCTTGTCGATCTTGGTCGGATCGAGCGTGCGCACCGAGCCGTCGGCGGCAGCGAGCACCGCCCAGGTCGGCCGCTTCCCGGCCTCGGTCTCGTTCGCCGCGGGGCCCCGCACCTGCAGCGCGGTGATCTCACCTTTGCCCTTGCCGCGACCATCGGAGAGACCGGCGAGCTCGGGCTCGGGCACGGTCAGCTTCCACACGGTCGCGGTGCCGTCGGCCGACGCCGTGATCGCCAGGCGAGCATCGGGGGCGAACGCCACGTGCTGCACGGCCGCGCCATGGGCCGTGAAGTCGCGCGGCGCCATCACCCGCGCGGTGGTGTCCCAGAGCTTCGCGACGTTGTCGGCGCCGCCGGTGAGTACCCAGCGATGGTCGGGCGAGATCGCGACCGCGAGCACGGCGCCCATGTGGCCCTCGAGCCGGGTGGGCTTGCCGGTCGGCGCGCCAGCGGCGATCCGCCACAGCTGCGCAGATCCGTCCTGACTCGCGGTCGCTACCCGCGAGCCGGTGGCGTCGACGTCGACGGCGGTGATGGATCCGGTGTGGCCCTCGAGCAGCGCGGGCTTTGCCCCCGGGGTCCCGAGGTCGATGAGGCGCGCGCGTCCGCTGCGTCCGCCGGCGACCAGCCACCGCGCGTCGTCGGACCATGCCAGCGCCACGATGCCGCCCTCGGGCGCCGCGATGGTCTGGGCTGTGAGCGGCGACTGTCGCAGATCCCAGCGCCAGATCTCCTCGTCATCGCCGCCGGTGACGATCGATCCGCCATCGGGCGCGAACGCGAGGGCACGGATGGTGCCGATCTGACCCCTCAGCTTCTGCGGCGCGGCCAGGCCAGCGCGATCGAGATCCCACAACTGGGCCACCGACGACTCGGCGCCGCCGTCGACGCTGACGACCCAGCGACCGTCCGGCGACATGGCGACGAAGGCGAGCGACGCCCCGTGTCCGCGCAGCGGTCGTCCGCGATGCTCTCGCAACGCGCGGCGCAGCAGCTGCTCGGCCGAGCTGCCCCGCAGATCTTCGTCGCGTCCGACATCGCCGAGCGCCGCGACGGCGAGCAGGCCCGCGAGGTCGGCGTCGTCGGTGAGCACAGCCTCGGCCGTGGCCACGAGCGCATCGGCGCGCGCGCCGTCGTCGATGGGCGTCTCCGGAAGCGGCGGCGACTCGGCGCCCGTCGTCGCCACACCACCGCTTGGCGCATCGGGCTCCGGCGCATCGATCGTTTCGGGTGCCAGGCGCCACGCGGCCACACCACCCAGCCCGAGGACGACGCCGGCAAGGGTCACGTTGCGGGCGACCCGGAGCCGCGCGGCGTTGGCCGCCGCCTGGATGAACGCCGTGTGCTCGCGCTTGGGCAGCGGCTGCCGACCGCGGCCCTGCTCCAGCCAACTGCGGGCGTGGGCCAGCTTGTCGCCGCGCAGCAGCCGGGTGCGATCGCGGCCGCTGGCGATCCATTCGGCCGCGAGCTTGTCGAGGCGCTCCCACTCGCGGACCCAGCGGGCGTCGTCGAACGCCGCACCGACCGGCATCACGCCGGTGGTCGAGCGCGAGCCTCCGCCGGGCGGCGGCATCGCGTCTCCGCCGGGCGGCGGCATCGCGCCTCCGCCGGGCGGCGGCATCGCGCCTCCGCCGGGCGGCGGCATCGAGCCTCCGCCGGGCGGCTGGGGCATCGGCACCGCGCCCGGCGTGCTCGCGACCGGATGCGCCCCGCTGGGTACCGCAGTGGATGGCCCGCCCGCGGCGGCATGCGTGCCGGTCACCGGCTGCATGCCCGTGCGTACGGCCGCCTCTTCGATCACGCGCACCTGATACACCGCGAACACGATCTCGTCGGCGGCGGTGACCGGCGTCGCCGCGGCGATGCGAACGCGGTTGACGTAGGTGCCGTTGGTGGAGCCGAGATCCTCGACGACGATGCCGCCGGGGACCTCCATCACGCGGCAGTGCTGGCTCGACACGCCCTTGCCACCGAGCGCCAGGTCGCACGCGGGCGTCCGCCCCAGCACGATGGCAGGCTTGTTGAACGTCACCAGCCGGGGCGCCTGCCCCTGCTCGCTGATCGACAGACGGATCATCGCGCGAGCCCCTTTGTAACCGGCGCGGCGCGGCCGATGCTACAAAGCCGGCGACTTCGTGCCCGCCGCGCGCGGGCGGGCGATGCGGCGCGTCGGCCCGCCGCCTCTCGCCGGTCCCTGCCACCCACGTCCACCCCCTCTCGGGCCGCGATGGCCGTTGGGTCCGCTCGCGCCGCGCAGCGGCCGCGGAGCCCTGGTAGGTTCGCGGCCGTGGTCGACACCCGGGCCGAAGACGAGACCGCGCCATCGGGCGCGCCGGAGACCCTGCCGCGCACGCCGCTGCCCCAGGCGCCGCCTTCCATCGGGCGGTACCAGGTCCTTGGCACCATCGGTCAGGGCGGCATGGGCATCGTGGTGAAGGCCCACGATCCGCAGCTCGCCCGCACGATCGCGATCAAGCTCGTGCGTCCGCGGCGGCGACGGGACGGCAGCGCCACCGAGGATCGGGCCCGGCTGCTGCGCGAGGCGAGGGCGCTAGCCGCCCTGTCGCACCCCAACGTGGTGCCGGTGTACGACGTCGGCGAGCACGACGACGGTTTGTTCGTGGCGATGCAGTTCATCGAGGGCGCCGACATGCGGACATGGCTCGTGCGCGAGAGGCCGCCGTGGCGACGGGTGCTGGGGGTGTTCCGCGCGGCCGGGCGCGGGCTGGCGGCAGCCCACGCCGCTGGCATCGTCCACCGCGACTTCAAGCCCGCCAACGTCCTGGTGGGCGACGATGGCCGCGTGCGCGTGGTGGACTTCGGCCTGGCCCGCGCGGGCGCGAGCAGCAGCGACGAGGCCGACGATGGACCGAGCGCGCTGCTGGGCGGGGTCACGCAGACGGGCGTGCTCGTCGGCACGCCGACGTACATGGCCCCGGAGCAGTTCGCGGACACGCGCGCGCCGACGCGCGCGGGCAAGCGCGCCGACGCGCGCGCCGATCAATACGCGTTCTGTGTGTCGATGTTCGAGGCGTTCCACGGCGCGCTGCCCTTCGCCGCCGCCGATCTACGCACGCTGCTCGGGCTCAAGCGCGCCGCACGGATCCCCGATCCGCCGCCCGGATCGCCGATTCCGCCGGCGCTGCACGCCGCGATCGTCCGCGGGCTCGCGGCCGATCCCGACGAGCGCTTCGGATCGATGCCCGACCTACTCCGCGAGCTGCGTCGGATCGGCGAGGCGGGCGAGACCCCGGCGGCCCGGCCGTCGCGGCTCTCGTGGCGGCTCTCGTGGATCGTCGTCGCCATCGTCGTGCTGCTGGCCGTCGGTGTCGCGATCGCCACGTGCACGCCCGGGCGTTGACTCCACGCGGGCCATGGGGCTAACTCCATGCGTGCCCGTCACGCGCGCTCCAGGCCACCGTTGCACAGGATTTGCCGCACTTCTGCTGGCGCCGCTGCTCTTCGGCGGTGCCGTCGGCTGCGCCAAGCGGCTGCCCCTCACCGAGAACGAGCTCGCGCGCATCCAGACCGAGGCCGGCATCCAACCGCTCCGCGTGTACACCAGCAAGAAGCTCATCAACGTCCGCTACGAAGCGAACGTCGACGAGCAGTACCAGGTCCAAAAGCGCATCCAGGAGTCGTCGGATCGGCTGGCCGACAAGGAGATCATCACCCGCAACTCATCGGGATTGATCATCAAGATCGACGAGCTCAATGGCGCGCCTGCCGCGTGGGTCACCTTCGATCCGCGCTACGACAAGCCCGAGGACGCGACCATCTTCGTGCAGGGCGACGATGGTCTGTTCCGCCTGCACTCGAACCCCGTCCGCAAGGGCTTCGATCCGGCGGTGTCCTATCGCGGCTTCAAGGCTGAGCGCCGCAAGCTCGAGCCCGGCAAGATGAAGAGCCTCGCCGAGGCCAACGACGTGCTGCTCGTGAAGAAGAAGAACGGCAAGATCCTCACGATCGAGCTGCAGGTCAAGAAGGTCACCGACGACCGCACGCGCACCCGTACGCGTCGCGTCGAGGGCATCGACTGAGGCTGGTCGATTCGCGCTCGGGGGACCGGCGCCCCGGGCTCGTCCGCAGTCTGGACGCGGCCGGCTACTCCGCCGGCTCTGCCGGCGCCGCCTGGTAGCGGACCGACCCGAGCTCCGCCACCAGCGAGTCCCACACCCCCGCCTTGGTGACGATCGCCGTCTTCGCCAGGGTCATCGGACGCATCACGCTGGCGTTGCGGTAGGTCTTGGCCGGCTCGTCGGGCTTGCTCGGATCGCGATCCTTGATGACGACGGCCTCGTTCATCACGACGTTGCCGTCGGTGAAGTTCACGGTCCGCGTCAGCTCGAGGCTGCGGATCTGGCCGCTGGGTTGGTTGACCTCGGTGATGGCGTGCAACATGAACTCGGCCGGCCCCACGCAGCTGCCGTCTTCGAGCACCAGCGGCCGCTCGTCGAAGCGATCACCCGTCGCCGGCACCAATCGCATCACGCGCTCGCACCGCTTCGGATCGTCGGGGGGGCACACCTCGCTCTCGACCACGAGCACCTTGTCGGTGCCCATCGGCTCGAGGCGCATGCGAGCCCGGTTGGCGTGGGCGCGCAGCGTGCCGATCGAGCGCACGGTGATGCCGCGCTTGGTCCACTCGGTGATCGCGACCGGCCCCAGGGCGTCGCCATCGTCGAAGTGGCGGGCCTTGACCCACACCAGCTGGCCGCCGTCGTCCAGCGGCGTGATGACGAGGTCCTCGGGCACGAGCGGTCGCTCCGGCAGCGCGGCGCCGCCAAGGTCGGCGGCGAGGCAGCTCGCGGTGTCGGGCGCAGCCGCGGTCTCGACGAGCGTGCCGCTGCAATCCTTGACCGGCGCGGCGACCAGCCCGGTCTTGCGGTTGTAGTTGCGCAGCAGGAGCTGGAACCAGATCTCGGGCGGCAGCTGCCCCTGCTGCGATTCGACGGCCTCGTCGCCTGCGACCTCGAACGCGGGGCACACCGTGAGCTCGGTTCTCGCCTCGGGCTTGCACGCGAGGAGCAACGATGCGAGGGGCAGAAGGCGCTTCACGGCGCCGACACTAGCACGCGGCCCGGATCTGCGACTATCGCTCGCCGCCGACCTCGGCGTACGCCCGCGCGAACTCGGGGCCGAAGATCGCCTCGGTCAACAGCCGGTCCGACTCGAGCAGCTCGCGGTGGCGCTGGGCGTATTGCTTCCACAGCGCGGCGCCGCGGGTCGGCCACGGCGTGGTGACCGAGCGCTCGATCTCGCCGGGTTCCAAGCGCGCCAGCAACCCCCGCGCCCCCTCGAGCACGCCGTTGATGAGCGCGACCTGGTGGATCATCAAGTCGGCGTAGACACCCACGAGCTCCTGGGTGCGGTGCGAGCCGCCTTGCCAGTCGAGCAGGTACTTGAGCACGTTCTCGGCGGTGCCCGCCGCGTGCAACGGCGTGAATTCCTTGATCGTGCGCACGTTCATCTCGCTGCCGAACTGCTCCTGGCCCTTTTGCAGCTCGACGAACGCCTTCGCGCTCGCGCGCAGCACGTCCTCGACGCACTGCAGGAATCGCGCGGTCTCGTCGGCGCTTCGCGGCGGGTCTTCGCCGGGACGCACCGCGCGGGCGAGCTTGGCGACCGCGCCGCTGGTGTCGGGCCCGGCCGGCACACGCACGGGCGCGGTGACGCCGACGACCCCGGACTCGGCCAGCAGGGCCTGGAACTCCGGCTCGTGCGCGACGTCGGGGTATTCGCGCTGCACGACGCTGAGGGCGAATTGCCGCGTACCCGAGTCCATCCGCGACAACGTCTGGTGGACGGCGGCGAGCAGCCCCCGCCAGCCCTGGCGATAGACGTCGACATGGGCACGCAGACCGGCGACCGCGTCGTGGATCTCGTGCATCGGCACGTGCGCGGTACCGGCGGGCTTCGCGGAGCGCGGTGGCATCGGGGTGACCCCGGGCCGCGCAGGATCGCCAGTCACCACCTGCCATGCGGCGGTCGGTGCCACGGCGCCGGGGTTGCTCCACACGACGCCATCGGGCGGCGCCTCGGCGGGACGCGGCGAACGAGTATTCGTCGACGCGCCCTGCGACATCCGCAGCTCGAGCTTGCCGACCGTCACCGACAGCAGCTCGCCGATTTCCACCGGCTCGCCGGCCTGGACCCGACGCCCGTCGAGGAGGGTGCCGTTGGTCGAGCCGAGGTCGAAGAAGCGCGCCGACGCCTCATCGAAGCGGATCACCGCGTGCCAGCCCGAGACGAACGCGAACGGCAGTGAGAGATCGTTGAGCGGGTTACGTCCGATCCTCACCGGAGAATTGGCGAACTTGTACTCCGATGTGGTGCCGGTCTCGGCATCGAATACCGTGATCGAGAGGGCCGACATCGCGCTCGCCGCGAGGGTAGCACGCGCGGCCCAACCCACGGCACCCCGAGACGGCAGCTCGCGCCACGTGCGCTCGGACCGGGGCGCTCGGCGGTGGGGGCCACCGTGCTAGAGTGCGTCGGCGCGGGTGAGCGCAAGCGTGTCTGGGCCGAGGACCACCGACCTTCCGATCTCGAGCGGAGGCACCGTGCGCCGGGCCGCGCTCGCGCTCGTCGGCAAAGGGGGCGGCGCGCTCGGGCCCCCGGGCACACCCCCGGTCCCCGACGAGCTCAGCCTGCGCATGCTGCTCCCGCTGATGCGGTACGTCCGCAGCCAGTTCGGCGAGCAGACCGCCTCTGGGCTGGCGGAGGACGCCGAGATCGACGCCGCGTTGCTGCGACGCGCCGATGGTTGGACGTCGCTCGAGCGCTTCGAGCGACTGCTCGCGGGCGCGCGCGCGCTGGTGACGAGCGACGCCGAGTTCATGCGGGCCTGCACGCACGACATGGTCGGGGTCTACGGCCCGCTCATGCTCGTGATCCGCTGCGTGTCGCTGGGCCGCGCCTATCGCATGATGGCGCGGACCTCCCACCTGGTCACCCGCATCAGCTGCTACGACGTCCCAGACTCGACGCGGACGTCGATCCGCCTGCGCTACAGCTCGACCCGCGACGAGAGCCGCTTGATGTGCCTGTCGCGGCAGGCCCAGCTCCGCGCCGGTCCGACGTTGTACTGGGGCATGGCCCCGGCCGCCCTCGAGGAGCACGCCTGCATCGCCCACGGCGATGGCTGCTGCGAGTACACGCTGCGCTGGTACGAGCCGGTGCGGTGGCGCGGCCCGCTGGTCGGCGCCATCGCTGGCCTCGGCCTCGCGCTGGCCCTGTCGCCGTTGGCGCTCGGCTCGACGCTCTTGATGGCCGCAGCCTGCGGCATCGCCGGCCTGCTCATGGGCCTGCTCATCGAGCAGCGACGCCTCGTCGCCGATCATCTGCGCTTCGCCGACGAGACCAACCGCGAGCTGGAGCACCTCGCGACCGCGCACGCCCGCGCCGTCGACGAGGTCCTCGGTCTGCACCAACGCGAGCGCGAGTGGAGCGAGCAGCGCGAGGTCGCCCTCGAGGCCCGCTCGGCCCGACTCGATCGCGTGGTCGAGCGCCTGCAAGACGGATCGGAGCCGCGCCGCGACAAGCTCCGCAACCTGTCGCACGACATCAACAACCCGCTCGCGGTGGTGATGGGTGTCGCGTCGCACCTGCGTCGTTTCGGCGGATCCCCCGACGACATCGCCGAGAGCGCCGAGACCCTCGAGACCGCCGTCGGCCAGCTCACCGGCCTCGTCCGCGAGCTCGCGGCGATCGTCGCCGAAGCGCCGGTCGCGACGCCCGAGCCGATCCCCATCGACGTCGGCGAGCTCACCGTCCGCCTGCGCCGTCAGCTGCGGGCCACCGTCGTCGCCCGCGACATCCGCGTGACGGTGTTCCAGACCCGCGAGGCGCCGCGGCGAATCGTCGCCGTGGCCCCCACGCTCGAGCGTGTGGTCGACAACATCCTCACCAACGCGGTGAAGTACACCGAGCGCGGCAGCATCGTCCTCGAGGTCGGCGGCACCCCCGGCTACCTGTTGGTCAAGGTCTCGGACACCGGACGCGGGATCGGCCCCGAGCGCCTCGAGCAGGTGATGCGCACCGGTGGACCGGATCCCAATCCACCTGCGGGCGGCAGCCATGGTGCGGGCCTCGGCATCGTCGCGCGCCTGCTCGACACCCTCGGCGGCCGGCTCGAGATCATGAGTGAGCCCGGTCAGGGCACCACTTTGTGGGTGTACATCCCCGCCGAGCCACCCGATCGCAACGAGCGAACCCGCGACAGCGAGCCGCTGTCCGGATTGATGGAGCGGGTGGTCCGCGTCCGGGCCAAGCCCACGTCGGGAGGTCGCCCCGGTGGTGCCGATTGACGCGCCGCAAGCGACGATGGCCGACGTCTTCCTGCACTACCTGCGGGCCGAGGGCGCGCGCGTGGTGTTCGGCGTGCCCGGTGGGTTGCTGCACCCGTTCTTCTCGGCGGTCGAGCGCGATCCGGCGTTCCGCCTGATCGTCGCCCGTCACGAGTGCGGCGCGGCGTTCATGGCCGATGGCTTCGCCCGCGTCGGCGGCCCACTGGCGGTGTGCGCCGGCACCTCGGGGCCCGGCGCGACCAACCTGCTGACCGGCGTCGCCTGTGCCTACTCCGATGGCGTACCGATGCTGGTGGTGACCGGCCAGGCGCCGTCGCACTCGCTGGGCAAGGGCGCCGCGCAAGAGACCCCACCCGAGGACATCGACATCGTCGCGATGTTCAAGCCCATCACGAAGTACTCGAGCATGATCCCCGGCCCGGCCCGGCTCGCGCACCACCTGCGCCGCGCGCTGCGGCTCGCGCTCACCGGCCGCCCCGGACCCGTGCACCTCAACGTGCCGGTCGATTTCTGGGATCAGCCCGCGGTCGAGGACTGGTTCGACCCCGCGACCTACCGCCCCACCTACGAGCTGTTCGATCGCCGGGCGGTCAACGCCGCGTCGCGGCGGCTGCTCGGCGCCCGCAGGCCGGTGATCCTCGTCGGCTCGGGCGCGTCGACGTCGTCGGCCGCCGAGCACGTGCGATCGCTCGCCGAGCTCTTGCCCGCGCGCGTGGCGACGACGCCGCGGGCCAAAGGTGTGTTCCCCGAGGATCATCCGCTGTCGATGGGCGTGATGGGCATCGCCGGCCATGCGGCGGCAAGAAACGCCCTGCTGTCCGACGACATCGACGTGTTGCTCACCGTGGGTGCCTCGCTCAACGAGACCACCACGCTCAACTGGCACCCCGACTTCCGCCCCAGCGAAGCGCTGATCCAGATCGACATCTCGGCGGACCGCATCGCCCGCAACTATCCCGTCGACATCGCACTGGTCGGCGACGCCCAGACCATCGCGATCGAGCTCATCTATCACATCCATCGGCTGCTGCGCGACGGCGAGTCGGGCCACTCGGTGTGGCGCACCGAGCCCGAGATCGATCATGGCCACGATTTCTACGACTCGCCGAAGCTCCGGCGATCGACGGCGCGCCCGATCACACCGCAGCGGTGGCGCGTCGAGCTCGGCCAGCACCTGCCGGCCGATGCCATCGTGTTCTCCGACATCGGCGGGCACATGCTGTTCAACGTCCACGACCTGTGTATCCGCGAGGGCCAGAGTTTCGTACTCAACCTGGGCTTCGGATCCATGGGCCACGGCACCGCGGCGCCCATGGGTGCAGCGCTGGTCGGCAACCGGCCGATCGTCGCGATCATCGGCGACGCCTGCTTCGCGATGCAGGGCATGGAGCTGCTCACCGCCGTCGAGTACGGCATCCCCGTGGTGTGGATCGTCGAGAACAACCAGATGCACGGCATCACCTGGTTTGGCAGCCAGCTGGTCGGCGACGGCAAGCCGATGGAGGCGGTGCGCAACCGCCAGCCGGTCGAGATCGCGGCCATCGCCCGGGCGATGGGGCTGCACTCGTGGGTGGTCGACGCGCCCGGCCAGATCGGCCCCGCCTTCGACGAGGCCCTGGCCACGGGTGGGCCCTCGGTCATCGAGGTCCGGGTGGCCACCGACGTGCCGCCGCCGCTGGGTCCGCGAGCGCAGTTGATCGCGGGGTTTCGCGATCGATGACGGGCGCATCGCGAACTGGGCGCCGCGGTGCGGGGCCCACTGAGTGCCGCGCTGCGGCTGGGGGTCCCATCGAGGATGGCACGTGGCCCGATCACCTCGAGGCCCACGTCGTGGATCCGGGCCCACCGCTGCGCATCCACGGCTACGAGGCGCACGCCGATCTGGCGCGACACCACAGCGCCGCCGAGATCACGCTGCTCGCGTACACCGGTGAGCTTCCGGACGCCCGAGCGTTGGCGCTGTTCGACCTCGCCCTGGCCCTCGCCGCGCCGGCGGCGATCACCACAGCGGCCGGGAACGCGGCCGTGCTCGCGCGACTGCTCGCAGCGCCCGACGCCAACGTCGTCGCCATCGCGGCGAGCCTGGCGGCCGAGCACGCCGAGCACGTCGTCCGCCACCACGCCCCGTGGCTCCGATGGTGCGAGCGCCCCACCAACGATCCGCCGCCGGGCTTCACCGCCGCGCCGGACGATCGCGCGTGGTCGCACGCACGGGCGGCCCTGGGCGCCCGCGGCCTCTCACTGTCGACTCTCGACAACTCCCAGCCGAGCGCCGACGCGACCCTCCTGGCCCTGCTGCACGGAAGTGGCGTGCGCGAGCCGCTGCACCTGGCCGCCGTGATGGTCCAGGCGGCGCTGCCGTGTCTGGTGGCCGAGGCCCAGCGCCATACGCCGCGGCGTCTGCAGCACTATCCGATCGCCGTGCCGGCGTTCGAGTATCGCGACGAGCCCAGCGATGACTGATTCGATCACGCCGCTGCTCACCCACGTCGGCCACGCCGGACACGGCGACAATCGCTTCCGGGGGCACGGCGTCCACGGGCTCACCGGAACCCTGCCCTACTGGAGCCTCATCTCGGTCGCGGTCGGGCACCGGCCGCTTTCGGCCGCGGACTGTGCGGTGCTCGATGCGCTGAGCGTCGCTGCGTGCGCCGCCGATCCGCGGATCTGGCCGCTCAAGGCGGTGCGCCTGGGCAGCGCCCACGGCAGCGCGACGCTGGGCCTGTGCGCGGGGCTGCTCGTCACCGATGGCGTGCACGGGCCACGCGTGAGCGGCCTGGCCGCCGAGGTGTTCGCGGTGGTGCGGCGCGAGATCGGCGACGAGG
Organism: Nannocystales bacterium; assembly: GCA_038325765.1. GTDB lineage: Bacteria > Myxococcota_A > Polyangia > Nannocystales > Nannocystaceae > Xiheibacterium. The sequence goes on along the minus strand of JBBQJI010000041.1, from coordinate 41,581 downwards.
CCGACGAGGCCGCCCTCGAGCAGGCGCTCGAGCGTCACTTCGCGGTGCGCGTGCGTCCGATCCCCGGCTTCGGCGTGGCTGCACGCGGTGCCGACGAGCGCGTGACCGCGTTCACCGATTGGTGCGACCGCGAGGGCCGAGAGCTCGGCCCCTACTGGCGCCTGATGCGACGCATCGAGGCGATCGCGATCCGCCGCCGCCGCACGCCCGTCAACATCAGCGGCGCTGCAGCGGCGGTGCTCCTCGATCTCGGCTTTGCGCCGACGCAGATCCACCTGCCGGCCCTGTTCGTGATCATGCAGAACTTCGTGGCCAACGCGGCCGAGGGCGCCCTCCAGGCCCCCGAGGTGCTGCGCGAGCTGCCGGCGGCCGCGGTGCGCTACGTCGGCGCCCCGCCGCGTCGCAGCCCGCGGAGCGCCGGCTGATCACCGATCATGCGTCGCTGTAGTCGAAGCGCCACGCGTTCTCGCCGCCGAAGCCGGCGCCGTAGCCGATGCTGAGCTTGGGCGGGACCCCGCCGTCGGCCATGCGCTCGAGCAGATTACGGGCGAGGTTCGGCATCAGCGAGCCGCGCAGCGCGTGGTCGAGCGCGCGCGCCCCGGTCTCCGACTCGGTGCAGCGGCTGACCATCTCGGCGACCAGCGAGTCCTGGAAGGTGACCTCGGTGCCATGCGCGAGCTTGATGCGCTTGCCCAACGACGCCAACTTGAGCTTGGCGATGTCGCCGAGGATCTCCGGATCCATCGGCCGGTAGGGCACCATCGTCATGCGGGCGAGCAGCGCCGGCTTGAAGTGCTTGGACACGATCGGCCGGATCGCGGTGGCGACCTCCTCGGCCGACGGCTTGGCCCCGCCCTCGTGCAACTTCATGATCGCATCGGTCGCCAGGTTGCTGGTCAGGATGACGACGGTGTTGCGGAAGTTGACGACGCGTCCCTCGCCGTCGGACAGCATCCCCTTGTCGAACACCTGGTAGAAGAGGTTCATCACCTCGAGGTCGGCCTTCTCGCACTCGTCGAGCAGCACGACGCTATACGGCTTCTGCCGCACCGCCTCGGTCAGCATGCCGCCCTCGCCATAGCCGACGTAGCCCGGGGGCGAGCCGATGAGGCGGCTCACCGTGTGCTTCTCCTGGAACTCCGACATGTTGATCGTCGTCATCGATCGCTCGCCGCCGTAGAGGAGATCGGCGAGCGCCAGAGCGGTCTCGGTCTTGCCCACGCCCGAGGGGCCGACGAACAGCATCACCGCGATCGGGGTCTCGGGGTTGCGCACGCCCGCCTGTGACATGCGGATGGCCTCGGCGACCGCCCGGGTGGCGTGGTTCTGGCCCTTGATGCGGGACTCGAGGTTGGACTCGAGCGCGAGCACCGTCTCGATCGAGCTCGACTTCATCTTGCCGACGGGGATGCCGGTCCAGTCGGCCACGACCTGGCCGATCGAGTCGCGGTCGACCTCGGCGTGGACCAGCGGCTGCTCGCCGCAGACGTCGGCGAGCCCGCGGCGCGCGGCCTCGACGGCGGCGACGCGCTCCGCTCGGTTGTCGTCGTCCGCGGCGCGCAGCTCCTCGAGCGCGGCCTTCAGCGCCACGATCCCGGCCTTCTCGGCGGTCAGCTTCTCCTCGAGCGCGGCGGTCTCGACCCCGATGGCGTCGATGCGCTGCTGCAGCTCGGCGAGCCGCCCGTCGTCGGTCGCGGCCGCGTCGTCGATGTCGCGCTTGCGTGCGGTCTGCTCACGCTCCAAGCTGGCGAGTTCGCTGCGCAGCGTCGCGATCTGCGTCGGCGGGGCGTCCTGCTCGATTCGCACGCGCGCGGCCGCGGTGTCGAGCAGATCGACGGCCTTGTCGGGGAGCTGGCGGCCGGTGATGTAGCGATCCGAGAGCTCGACCGCAGCGATGATCGCTTCATCGCGCACGATGACGTTGTGCGCGTTCTCGTAGGTGTGCCGCAGGCCGCGGAGCATCAGCACCGCATCGGCGACCGAGGGCTCATCGACCTTGACCGGCTGGAAGCGGCGCTCGAGGGCGGCGTCCTTCTCGAAGTACTTCTTGAACTCCGACCACGTCGTCGCGGCGATGGTCCGCATCTCGCCGCGGGCAAGCGCCGGCTTGAGCAGGTTCGACACCTCGCCGGCGTCCGCACCCTGACCGATGAGCGTGTGGGCCTCGTCGATGAACACGATGATCGGCGTCGGCGAGCTCTTGACCTCGGCGATGACCTTCTTGAGCCGGTTCTCGAGCTCGCCGCGCACGCCGGCGCCGGCCTTGAGCAGACCCATGTCGAGCCCGAGCAGCTCGACCTGCTGCAGCTCGAGCGGCACCTCCTTGGCGACGATCGCCCGCGCCAGGCCCTCGACCAGCGCGGTCTTGCCGACGCCCGGCTCACCCACGATGATCGGGTTGTTCTTGCGCCGCCGCGCCAAGATGTCGATGACCTGGCGGATCTCGGCGTCGCGGCCGAAGATCGGATCGATCTCGCCTTTGCGGGCCTTCTCGGTGAACGAGATGGTGAAGCGATCGAGCGCCTCGCGGCCCGCGGCCGAGGGGGCGCGCGCGGAGCCGTCGCCCGCGCCGGCCTGGGGCACCTCCATCGCCTCGCGGGTGCCGGCGATGATCTCCGCGAATACCTTCTTGAGCTCGTCGAGATCGACCGCCTCGAGCTCCTCGAAGGCGTCGGCGCTGTAGCGACCGACCCGCGTCAGGTACTCGAGCAGTAGGTCGCCCGAGCGCAGCTGCACGGCATTGCGCTCGAGCGACGCCGATACCCACGCGTTCTCGAACCAGGTGAAGAGGTTCTCGGCGAACACCGGGCGCCCGGCGTTGCCGCTGCGCATCTTCTGCAGCGAGCGTTCGATGGCCGCCGCGATGCGCAGCCGGTCCTTGCGGAAGAACTGCAGGATCGCCGCGACGTCGCCGTCTTCGATCTGCAGCAGGCCGTGGAGCAGGTGCTCGGGCGTGATCTCGTAGTAGCGACCCGCGGCCGCGCGCTCGACCACGCCCTCGAGGGCGCGGGTACAGGTGGGGTTGAGACGACGGACGAGGGCTCGGGGATCGACGCGCATGGGACCTCTAGTGGGGATGGTGTGGATCGTCGTGGTGCGGATCAGCGGCCGCCGACGTGTTGGACTCGACGGGGACGCGCAGGTGGGTGGCCTTGGTCGGGCCGGCGCGCGACGACAGCCATGTGTCGACGCCCACGCGCTGCCCGGACGTGCGACCGAGGAGGAAGGGCGGACGGGCGGCGGCGTCGAGGACGAGGTCGAGCTCGAAGTCGATCGGCTCGGGCGACATGAGCTCGAGCAGCTCGCGGATCAGCGGATACATGTCGCCGTCGACGAGGAACCGGCGGAAGTTCTCCTGCAGCGGTCCGATGCGGATCAGGGCCTTCCCCGCGCGATGGAAGCACTGCACGCCGAGCACCGCGCTGCGCCCGAGGATCGTGTTGGACTTCGCGAGCAGCGTGCGCTGCGACTCGTCGAGCGGCACCCAACCACCGGCGAACTGGATGATCTCGATTTTCGCGTCGCCGAGGCCCTCGCCGCACACGTCCTGCAGCGCGCACTCGATCGCCCGCGCCGAACGGACGCGGGTCGCGAGCAGCGGCGCGAGTCGGGCCAGGCGCCACAGCGGGATGTGGCGGGTCGTGCGTCCGGCCCAGGCGTCGAGCCCCGCCAGCGCGAGGATCCGCCGCGTCCACGCGTCGGTGCAGTCGAGCGAGAATTCGCGCGCCAGATCGTACTTGACCCCGATGCGGAAGACGAAGCTGACGAAGCGGTGGTGGAAGATGTCGAGGAAGTCGCGGCGGAGCTCGTCGGTGTCCTGGGCCTGGACGATCTCCTCGGCCATGAACAGCGGCAGCGGCGTCGCCGAGCCGGTGAGGCCCAGGAACGAGGTGGTCACCTCGTAGCGGTGACGCTTGCGCTCGAGCGCCGCGCTCACCGGGCGCGGCACCTCGACGTGGGCGATATGGGTGATGTCGCCGGCGGAGAAACCCAGGGACGGATCGTGGCGGAAGCGGATCGACTCGCGACTCGCCGGGCCATCGCCTCCGATGCGCACCGACTCGGGCGTCAGCCGCTCGAGCATGCCCACGGTGACGTAGAAATCCCACCGCGTGGCGTGGGCGAGGACGTCGGCCTGTAACGCCGCCACCTGGGCCTCGGCACCAGTCGGCTGCGCCGTGCCTACAGGATCGTCCGTCGTCCGTTGCGCGCCGGCCATCGGAATTCCACCTTCGATGGGTGCAGGGTGAGCTGCAGCTCGGTCAGGGAGTTGAGCGGGACGTGGCCCGCGAACAGCTCGTCGAGCACGCAGCCGAACAGGAACGCCTCGCCGGCGTTGCCCAGCCGCATCTCGTCGACCTCGACGTCGATGCGGGCGCCGCGGACCGGCGCGCCCTCGAGCAGACGGGTCATCGGCGTAGCAACGACCTTGCGCAGCGACTCGACACGCAGCTCGTTGGCACGGCCCGCGGCATCGCTGACCAGGCGCTGGAAGTTGTAGAGCGCCAAGGTGGCGCGCAGCACCGCGACGTCGGCGAGCGACGATCGCGACAGGCCCAGGTGCGAGAGCAACCGCCAGTGCAGCTCGTCGCCGAGCACCGGCCGCATCGGCACGGTGACCGGCGCGATGTTGCGGACCGGCGCCGGCGACGACACGCCGCGGGGCGTCACCGAGATCTCGCCGATCTGCAGCTCCGCCGGCAGCTTGCGGTTGGTCGCGACCACGTCGATCGAGAGCACCTCTTCGACCTCCGACGGCGCCACGCCGCGCGGCGTGACGATCGACAGGTAGATGTCCATCGCGTCGTCGATCGGTGAGCTCGCCGGACGCAGCGTGTAGTAGGCGGCGCTGCGCCCCTCGGTGGCGTGGGTGTAGGCGATGAACGGCGCGTACTGCTTGCGCTGGGTCTGCCCCTGGCGCACGCCGACGACCTCGCTCACCTCGAAGATCTCCATGTGCTGCGGCTTCACGCCCGAGGCGCGCAGCAGGTGCTCGCTGATCTTGGGGTCGCGCTTGATCGGATCGGCCGAGGTCTCGAACAGGTTGACCACCGGCGTGCAGAACAAGCGGAAATTCTCGGCGGAGATTCGGGCCGGCAGCGCGGGCGGGCGCTCGAACGTCAGCGCGATCTCGAAGGTGTCCTCGGTGAAGCTGAAGCGGTCGAGCTCGCGGATGTCGAAGAACAGGAACTTCGCCGGCTGCGTGAAATACTCCTGCAGGCAGCGATGGCCCTCGGGCGCGAAGCTCGGCCACGGCACCAGCGATTCGTCGGCACCGAATCCGACCACGCCGATCGCGTCGGGGCCAAGCGGCGTCTGCGTGGTCGCACCGGTGCGCACCGCGATCTGTCGGCAGTAGCGACGCACCCACAGATACAGCATCGCCGTCAGCGGGATCTCGCCGTGCAAGAAGATGCGGATGCCCTCGCGCCGCGCGATCACCTGGCGTCCGGTCTCGGTAGTGGCGAAGCGCAGGCGGAGCACCGGCCGGTGGGCGGCGGTCTCGTCGAGCACCGCATCGAGCAGCTCGAGCGGCAGCAGATCCACATCGGCGGTGGTGCGGAACTCGCAGCTGGTGCCGTGCAGTGGTTTCGCCGCGACGCGGGTGCCCCGGGGCACCTCGGCGACGGCCCGCAGCGCCCGGATCGCCGGCGTGTACTGCACGATGCTCGTCGCCGGCACCGGCCGCAGGTAGTGCGGCAGCAGCAGCTGCGCGAGGCCGTGGACGATCGCAGGCACACCGTCGTCGATGCGCTCGCGGATCCTCGCCGTCAGGAACGAGAAGCCCTCGAGCAGGCGCTCGACGTCGGGATCGCTGCCCTTCTCGGAGAGCAGACCGGCGGTGGTCGGATGCACCAGCGCGAACTCGCGGCCCATCTCGCGGAGGTAGGCGAGCTCGCTCTCGTAGTACTTGGCGCCCAAGCCCCGCGAGTCTACGCGCCCTGACCGGCGGCTGTCAGCGTCAGTCCACGTCCACGCGACCGGCCGAACTCACCTGGGTCCGGATCCGGACCATGCCCTGCCCGCGATCGCCCGCAAGTCGCGCGGCGATCTCGAACACGAGGGTCAGCGGATCGTCGCTGGGCATGAGCCGCACCCGCACCTGCTTGAGCCGGGGCTCGTAGTCGCCGACGGTCGCGCGGATGCTCTTCTCCATGATCTGCGCCGCGTTGGGAAAGTTGTGCACGAGGTCGGCGAGATCGATGATCCCGAAGCCCGACGCCGACAGCGAGTCTCCCACCCGCGTATTGAGGATGGCCCTCAGGTTCTCCATGATCGACTGGACCTCGTCCGGCCGACGCATCGGGTCGGACGATGTCAGTCGCGAGAGCAATCCGCGTACCGCCATGGTCCGACCCTTCCTACGTCACCATGCCGTTGCGCCCGACCGCGGCGACCACAGCCAGAGCCATGAGCACCGCGGGATCGAGCACGGGGATCAGGTGTTCTCGCGCCAGTTGTCCACGTGCTCCGCGCCCGACGGCACGTAAGCCCACGTGATGGTGTGGAACACGAACGAGACCTCTTCGATCTCGGGCGAGGTCGACGCGGCGGGATCGGTCGAGTCGGGCGAGACCTGGGTGATGCCCGCCACGCGGCCCTCGGCGATGCTGATCGTGTAGAACTGCTCGGTGGTGCCGTCGCCCGCGGGGTTGGGACGGAAGAACTTGAACACCGCCTCGATCACCTCGTTGTTGCACAGCGCCTTGGCGATCAGCGGCGTGGCCTTGTCGATGCGCTTGCGGATCTTGAGCGGCTTGTGCACGCGACGGCCGGTGGCCATCCCGGTGCCCTTCTCGCGGGCCGTCTCGACGCCGGTCTCGAGATACACGCACTCGATCGAGTTCTCGCGGCCAAGACTCGTGGTGGACGAGTCACCTTGGATGTCTGAACCGTTGGCCTTCATAAAACAGCTGACATTTTCTGACATGGTGCCGGGAACCTTAGCAGCGTGCCCCACCCCCGACAAGATGTCCGGGAGGGCCATTCGCGGCGTCACCGTGCACGGGTTGCACACGTCTGCCGCCGCCACGTCGCGGCGCCGTCACGGCCGACGTCGGCCATCCGGACGCTCGGCATGATCCCGACCCCGTCCGCCCGAAGACCACCTCGATCGCGAAACCGCTTTGCCAGCGGCCGCGTCCGCGTCATGCTCGGCCGCACCGACTGCCCATGCTCCGCATCACCGTCTCGAAGACCGGCGAGATGCCACGCACCCTCGCGTTCGACAAGCGCGAGATCAGCGTGGGTCGCACGAGTGCCAACGACCTCGTGATCGCTGAGCCGGGTGTCTCCAGTGCCCACGCCCGCATCCTCTTCATGGGGAGCGACGTGACCCTCATCGACTTGGAATCGACCAACGGCACGTTCGTGAACGGCACCCGCATCCAGGGACCCCACATCCTCGGGCCGCGCGACGAGGTCCACATCTGCTCGCACCGCCTCGAGTTCGACCGCGGGCTCGGAGCCGCGGCTTCGCCAGCGCCTGGCCCCGCGCAGCCCTACCCTTCGGGCCCTGCGGGCTACCCGGACCCTGCGGGCTACCCGGAGCCTGCGGGCCCTGTGGGCGACCCGGACCCTGCGGGCCCTGCGGGCTACCCGGACCCTGCGGGCTACCCGGACCCTGCGGGCCCGCCCTCGATGCCGCCGCCGCTGCACCATGTCGGCGCCCCGGCGCCGGTCGGTCCCGCGTCGCCGCCTCTGGCATCCGGCCCGCCCTCGATGCCGCCGATGGTCGGATCCGACCCCGGCCATGGACCGGCTCCGGCGTACTCGCCGGCCTTCTCGGCGGCCTCGGGTGGCGGCGTCATGCCCAGCCTCGGCGTCCCGTCGCCCGCCGGCGTCGGGGGTCCGCTGCCCCGGGGCCGGGGACCCGACGAGCCCCCGACGATGCCCCCATCCATCGGGCCTGTGGGCGGCGCGGCCTTCGGGCCTGTGGGCGGCGCGGCCTTCGATGCGCCCGAGCCCACGGCGGCGTCCGAGCCCCCGGCGTCGATGATGCCGGCCGCGGCACCGCCGTCGATGCCACCACCCATCGCGCCGCCAGCCGACCTGCCGCCGCCACCGGTGGCGACGCCCGGGCCACTGCCGGTGCCGCCCCCGCCCGCGGATCTACCCCCGGCCCGGACGGGCGCCACGTTCACGCCCACCGGTGCGGGCCTCGGCGACGCTGCACCCCCGTTGCTCGACACGCCGCCGCCCGTCGCCGACACGCGCGAGCCGGCCGCCTCGCTCGAGCCGATCAACCATGCCGCGAGCGGTTACCCGTCGCCGGCCTCCGAGCCACCGCCGCCGGCGATGCCTGGCGGCTGGTCGACCCCCTCCGCGCCACCGCCCGTCGAACCCGCCGCCGCGCCACCTTCGTTCCACCCCGCCGCCGCACCGCAGCAGGTACCGCCGCCCATCGAGGGCCCGCCGGCGCCAGCGCGGCCGGTGCCGACACCGGCGAGCGCCGAGCCAACGCCCGCGCCCGAGCCCGTGCGCGGCCCGATGCGCAGCTCGCCCTCGCGACCGCCCTCGCCCCGGCAGGTGGTCGCTGCCACCGGCCCGGTCGTGCGCTCGAGCCCCTCCGCGGCGCCGCTGCCCCCCGAGCAGCGCGCCGACGACGAGGTCGCCTTCACCGATCTGGCGAACTTGTCGGGTCCCGCCCTCGCACGCGCCGCGTGTGCCCGGGTGTTCGCCTCCGTCTTCGACCTGCTGTGCGAACACGGCGAGCTGCCTGACCGCGACGCCGACACCCGGGCCCGCGCCCGGGGTGAGGCCCTACGACTCCTGCAGATCGCCGCCGATTCCACGTCGGGCATCGATGTGCGGCCGTACTCCGAGCGCATCGCCAGCGAGATCTGCGGCCTCGGGGCGCTGTCGGCCCGCCTCGCCGAGCCCGACGTCCAGGAGATCTTCGTCCACGGCCCCGAGCGCGTGCTGGTCCGCCGTGGCGCCGCCGCGCCCAGCGAGATCGACGCCAAATTCTCGTGTCCCCAGGCGATCGAGGTCGTGGTGCGTCGGCTGACCGGCACCCACTTCGGCGCGGAGAACCCCATCATCGACGCCCGAACCCTCGATGGCGCGGATGTGTACGCCGTCCACGAGTCGGTGGCCTCGGGCGGACCGGTCGTCAACATCACGCTGCCCTCGCCCACCGAACCCCGCTGGACCCTCGAGCGGCTGCTGCAAGACCGCGTGTTGTCGCCGGCGGTCGCGAACCTGCTGTCGGTCTGCGTGCAGTCCGGTCTGGGGTTGCTGGTTTGCGCAGGGCCCGGGGCCCGCGCCTTCCCGCTGGTCGCCGCCCTGATCGACGCCGCGCCCACGACCGATCGCCACGTGCTGGTGCGGCCGATGGCCGAGCCCGGGCAGCTGCCCGCCCACGTCGTGGTGCTCGAGGGCGATGGCCTGATCGGGGTCGACGGCACCACCGTCATGCAGGCGCTCGTGCGTACGGCTGCGGGCCTGCGCCCGGATCGTCTCTGCGTGCACGAGACCACGGGCCCCGAGGCCGGTGATCTGATGGCCGCTGCTGGCCGTGGCCTCGCGGGAGTCCTGGTGTCCATGCGGGCCAGCACGGCAGATGCGGGGATCCGCCGCCTCGCGGCCCTCACCGGCCCCGCGGGCGGTCACGACAGCGACAGCCGCGTGCAGGCCGTGGCCCGGACCCTCGAGCTGGTGATCACGATCGGTCGCTTCCCCGATGGCCACTCGCGCGTCGTCGAGGTCGCCGAGGCCCGGGTCGGGGCCGACGGCACCACGAGCGTCGTCGAGATCATCGGCATCGATCCGCGCACCGGCACGTGGCGACACACCGGCGCCATCCCGAACTTCTTCACCACGATGCAACGCCGCGGCATCGTCGTCGACGCTGCGATGCTCGGCAGCTAGCGGGCCGTGCCGACCGGCCCGTGCGAGCGGGCGCGTGGTGGTCGGGGGGGTCGACGTGGCTCGGCCTGTCGAACCGCTTGCGTGCATTCGGCCCTCGTGTTGAGATTTCGCGGACTTCGAGCCCCCCACCCGTGCCGACCATGCTTCTTCGCCGCTTCGCGCCCCGCCTCCGTGGCCACCGTCCCGCCCGCCGCGCCGCCCTCGTCGGCGTCATCACCATGCTCGGCGCCGTCGGCATCACCGGCGGCATCACGGGGTGCAAGAAGAAGGGCAACGAGGCCCCGAGCTGCACACCCGAGGACCACTCGAAGTTCAAGGTCCGCGTCGTGGTCCAGCCCACCGCCCGCATCAACCCCGACGAGTCCGGCGCGCCGCTGCCCACGGTGCTGCGGCTGTACCAGCTGTCGTCGGACGAGGCGGTGCCGATGCTGGATTTCCGCGAGACCTGGCAAAAGGGCAAGGAGGTCTTCGGCGACTCGTTCATCGCCGAGGAAGAGCGCCAGATCTACCCGGACAAGCCCGAGCTCATCGAGCTCGAACCCGACCCCAAGGCCTCGCACATCCTCGCGGTGGCGCTGTTCCGCGAGCCGGTCGGCATCAACTGGTACCGGCTGTGGGACGTGCCCAAGTTCCACGGCGACTCGGTGTGCCTGGCCCAGACCAACAAGAAGACCTGGGCGGATCCCTGCTTCTTCGTGCTGCTCGACGGCAGCCTCGTCGACGGCGGCCACACCCCGCCACCGGGCTTCGACAAGACCCGCATCACGATCGAGTGTCCCGGCCCGCCGCTCAAGGTGAAGCCGCCCGCGCCCGAGCCCGCGAAGAAAAAGAAAAAGCGCAAGAAACTGAAGGACGCCAAGGCCCCCGAGGCCCCCGAGACGCCAACCACCCCCGAGGCGCCCGCCGGGCCCGAAGCACCGACCGCTCCCGCCGCACCCGAGGCGCCCACGGCCCCCACCGCGCCAGGAGGACGCTGACGCATGTCCAAGCGCAACCTCGACCGGGTGGTGTGGAGCGAGGGGATGCTGATGTGCCCCCAGCACCTGCAGCAGCAAGACCTCTACTTCGAGGGCACGCTCGCGTCACGGCTGTCGGCGGCCACGCCCCACGCGTGGGGCGTGGTGTCGATGACGATCGACGAGGGCGCGCTCAAGGCCGGCCAGTTCAAGCTCGGCGAGTTCGCCGGCGTGCTGTCGGCCGGGCTCACCGTCGAGTTCGCCGCCGGCGAGGCGGGCGGTCCGGCGGCGCGCCCGATCGCCGAGTCGTTCCCTACAACGGCGCCGATGCTCGAGGTCTACCTCGCCGTCCCGGCGGCGCGCGAGGGCATCCCCAACTTCCAAGACGCCCTCGACGACGCCTCGCTCGCCCGCTTCCGCATCGCCAACCGCCCGGTCCACGATCTCACGATCGCCAAGACCGAGCAGATCATCGCCTTCGGCCGACCCAACGCCGCCATCATCTATGGCACCGAGGCCCGCGATGATTTCGAGACCGTCAAGATCGCCGAGGTCGTCCGCGACGGCACCGGCAGCTTTGCGATGAGCCGCAACTTCATCCCCCCCGCGCTCAAGGTGTCGGCGTCGCCGGTGCTGTCGGCGTGGCTGCAGGATCTGCTCAGCGTGCTTCTGACCAAGCAGCGGGCCATCTCCGAGACCCGCCGCCAGATCGACGCGTCCTCGGTCGAGTTCACCGGCCAGGACATCACGCGGTTCCTGCTGCTCAACGCGCTCAACACGTACATCCCCCACGTGCGGCACATCGTCGAGACCCGGTCGACGTCGCCGCTGGGCTGCTATCTCACCCTCATCGAACTCGGCGGCGCGCTCACGACGTTCTCGAGCGAGATCGACCCGTCGACGTTCCCGCGGTTCAACCACACCGATCTGCGGGCGACCTTCGAGGATCTGTTCGGGATGCTGAACAAGATGCTCGGCGCCACGGTGCGCGAGCTGTGCATCACGGTGCCGCTCGAGGCCCGCCAAGACGGCATGTGGATCGGCCAGCTCAAGGACGACCGTCTGCCCCGCTGCCCGCGGTTCGTGCTCGCGGTCGAGGCCGAGGGTCCGCAGCAAGAGGTGGCGAACAAGCTGCCCAAGCTGTCGAAGATCGCGTCGTGGAAGCAGATCAACCAGATCGTGCGCTCCGCGACCCCGGGCGTGCCGCTCACCGTCACCCACCGTCCGCCCTCGGAGGTGCCGGTGCGGCCCAAGCAGGTCTACTTCATGCTCGAGACCGGCAGCGATTTCTGGCGGCAGGTCGCGACCGAGCGCACCGTCGCGATCTACCTGCCACCGCCGTTCGATCCGTCGAAGGCGAAGATCACCCTGCTCGGAGTGCCAGAGCGCGCCAACACCGGCACGCCCTAGTCTAGATCACTGAGGCCAATCGCGATGGACCGCGTCAACGAAGTCACCAAGGACTGCTTCAATGCTTTGGTGCAGATCCGCAGCCTCGCGGACGAGGGATTCCTCGCGCCCGAGATGCTGCACGCCCGCGTGATGGGCTTCATCGACGAGCTGTTCCGCTCTGGTGCCGGCGCCGGCCTGTACGAGCGCGACCTCCACGACATGGCCTATGCAATCGTCGCGCTCGCCGACGAGGTCGCGATGCGCAAGAGCGGAGCGGTGCGCGACATCTGGCTGAGCAAGCCGCTGCAGCTGCACTACTTCAGCGAGAACCTCGCCGGCGAGGGCTTCTTCTTCCGCCTCGAGCAACTGATCGCAGACCCCCGGCGGGTCGAGACGCTGCGCGTGTACTACCTGTGCCTGCTGTTCGGGTTCCAGGGCAAGTACGCCATGCGCGGCGGCGAGCTCGAGCTGGCGGCGGTGCAGCGGCGGGTCAAGGACGTGCTCGGCGTCAGCGCCAAGCCCGAGCCGCTGTCCAAGAGACACATGCGCCCGCGCGAGCGGGTCAACCGCGCCCAGCAGTACTACGTCACCGTGTGGATCGGCCTGCTGGCGGTACTCTTCTCCCTCGCGCTCATCATCGTGCTGCGCAAGTCCCTCGACGGCCGTACCGACAACATCGTCGAGCGCGCGCGGGCCCTGATTCCCTCGGAGTGAACGATGGCGGCGCTCAAGTACATCTTCGCCATCTTGCTCATCGCCGCGGTGTGGGCCGTGGTGCTCCTGCTCGGCTTCCCGATGTGGATCGCGATCGTCGCGACGGTCGTCATCATCGCGATTCTGGCGACGTGGGTGATCATCAAGATCGTCCGCGCCAAGAAGGCCGCCCGCGAGATCGAGAAGGCGCTGCGGGCCCAGGCCGATCGCCACGCGTCTTCGGCCCGGCCCGATCTGCGCGGCGACATCGACTCGATGCAGCAGGAATTCGTGCGGGCGATCGCCGCGCTCAAGTCGAGCAAGCTCGCCGGCAAGAAGCAGTCGGAGGCGCTCTACGCCCTGCCCTGGTACATGATCATCGGGCCACCGGGGTCAGGCAAGAGCACCGCGCTGCGTCAGAGCGGCCTGCGCTTCCCGTATCAGTCCAAGTCCGGCGGCGGCGTGCAGGGCGTGGGCGGCACGCGCAACTGCCAGTGGTGGATGACCAACGACGCGGTCATCCTCGACACCGCCGGTCGCTACACCACCGAGGACAGCGACCGCGAAGAGTGGTTCTCGTTCCTCGATCTGCTCAAGCGCAACCGGCCCAAGCAGCCGGTCAATGGCGTGCTCGTGGCGATCTCGGTGACCGACGTCTCCGAGGCCCACCCCGAGGAGGTCCACGCCCGCGCCCGCGAGGTCCGGGCGCGCATCGACGAGGTCATGGCCAAGCTCGAGATGGTCGTGCCGGTGTACGTGTTGTTCACCAAGGTGGATCTGCTGCCGGGCTTCGTCGAGCTGTTCTCGGATCTGGGCAACACCGAGCGCCGCCAGATCTGGGGCTTCACCGTGCCGGTGACCCAGAAGCACGATCCGGCGCAGACCTTCGTGGAGCACTTCGACGAGCTGGCGCAGACGGTCGAGCGCCGCGCGGTACGCCGCATGGGCGACGAGCGCAGCGCCGACGCCCGCGACAAGGTCTATCAGTTCCCGCAGTACTTCGAGCCCATGCGCGACAAGCTCGCCGCGTTCGTCGGCGAGCTCATGGCCGACAACGTCTACGCCGAGTCGCCGCACCTGCGCGGCGCGTACTTCACCAGCGGCACCCAAGAGGGTCGCACCATCGATCGCATCATGAGCTCGATGGCGGCCGCGTTCGGGGTGCAGCCGCGGCTGTCGTACACCACGCCGCAGGTCGAGCCCAAGAGCTACTTCTTGGGCGAGCTGTTCGAGAAGGTCATCTTCCCCGACAAGAACATCGCCCAGCGCAGCGCGGTCAAGGTCAAGAAGCAGGCGCTGCTGGGCCACGCCGTCGGCGGCGGGCTGATGCTCACCGCGGTCGGCTTGGCGCTGCTGCCGGTGCTCTCGTTCCGCAACAACGACGAGCTGCTCGGCAACACCCAAGACGCGATCGCGAAGGTCGAAGAGCACGTCGCCGCCAAGACCAACGCCCCGATCCAGCTCGATCAGATCGACCCGCTGCGTGCGGTCGAGCGCGAGCTCGACGATCACGAGAAGGACGGCACGCCCTTCATGATGCGCATGGGCATGTACCAAGGCGGCCTCATCGCCGCGCCGGTGCGCTCGTTGTACCTGCGCACGGTCCGCGACGAGCTGATCAAGCCGTTCGTCGATCTCACCGTCGACGAGCTCGGGCGGTTCGTGCAGAAGTACGGGCCCTCGCCCGACGCGGTCGATTCCGAGATCCACCGCGAGCACGAGGCCAAGCTGCGGACGTACCTGCTGCTCACCGCCGTGGCCAAGGGCGGCGGCGAGCTCGACTACCCGCCCAAGGGCGAGCCCGGGCTCGACGAGAAGCAGCGCGAGTGGCTCCGCGTGCGCATCGCCGATCTGTGGGACGACGCGTTACACCACGTGGGCGACGTCGCGCGGCGCGACACCAAGCTCAACGTCGCCGACGCGTATATCGACATCGTCGCCACCGACAAGCTGTTCCTGTTCGAGCGCGACCCCAAGGTCGTGGAGGGCGTGCGCAAGATCCTGCGCCGCACCGATCAGATCGAGAGCCTGCTCAACGAGCTGGTCCGCGACGTCGAGGTCTCGGACATCACGCTCGCGGAGATCTCCGGCAGCCGCAAGGCGCTGCTCAACGACAACACCAACGTCCCGGGCAAGTACACCCGGCACGCCTGGGACAGCGGCATCGCCGACAAGCTCGCGGCGCCCAACGCCGAGCTGCTCGGCAACGAGTGGGTGCTCGGCTGGACCGAAGAAGAGGTCGCCAAGAGCCGCCAGCGTCAGCAGGATCTGCTGCGCAGCAAGTACTTCACCGAGTACATCGCGGCGTGGCGCAAGTTCGTGGGCAACGCCTACACCAAGGCACCGGCTGACCTCGCCGAGTCCCACGAGCTGCTCAAGGACCTCACCGGTGGCACGCCGCCGCCGCTGATGGCGATGTGCCAGCACGTCGAGTTCCACACCACGCTCAACGATCCCGATCCGGTCATCCCCGAGGAGGCCGAGGGTGATCTCGCCGACGCCGCCCTCGAGGCCGGCACCAAGGCCGTCGCCAAGAAGGTCGGCAACCGCAACGCCGAGCGCCTCGCGGCCGCGAGAAAGGCGATGCTCGAGGAGCGCCGCAAGAAGCGCGCGGCGGATCCCACGCTCAAGATCAACGAGGACGTGAAGAAGGAGTTCACCGACTTCATCAAGTTCGCCTGCGGCTCGGCCTCGGCCGTGGCCGAGGGCGAGCCCACGCCTCCGCGCGCTGCCGTGGCGCTCGACACCTACCAGAACGAGCTCAAGAACGTCCGCGACGCGCTGCAGGCCAAGATCAACGAGGAGACGCCCGAGAACACCGCGGCGCTCAAGAAGACCGTCGACGTCGCGCTCGCCGCCACCACCAGCCTCATCCTCGAGGCCGACAACGGCAACTGGGTCGCGGGTTCGCTCAAGAAGCTGCTGCCGCCGCCGCTGCGCGGGCTGCAGCAGCTCGCCGACGTCGGCGTCGAGCAGGCGATGACGAGCAAGTACTGCGTCGAGGTGGTCGAGCCGATGACCAAGATGCTCGAGCGCTACCCGTTCAAGCCCGACGGCGCCGAGGTCAGCCATCAGCAGTTCGCCGAGTTCCTGGCCCCCGACGGCGGCAAGCTGTGGGACTTCCACGCCGCGGCGCTGTCGAGCCGCGTGCCCGAGAAGAACAACACCTTCTCGATCGCCAAGGCCGGCGCCGCCGTGCGGCCTGTCGATCCGCGACTGGTGCAGTTCCTCAACCGCGCCCGGGATCTGCAGCGGGCGCTCTTCGCCGCCGGCGGCAAGACGATGGTCGTGGAGTTCGACGTGATGATTCGGCCCTCCGCGGCCGCCAGCACCCGGCTCAACATCGACGGGCACGAGGTCGAGTACCGCAACGAGCCCGAGCGCTGGGAGAAGTACCTGTGGCCCGGCGAGGGCGACAAGAAGGTCGGCAGCATCTTGGTCAAGGGCTCCGGCTTCTCCGACAACTTCGGCCAGGACAGCCGTTGGGGCATCTTCCGCCTGCTCGAGGACGGCACCATCGCCGAGGGTGGCAACAGCAGCGGCTTCACCGTGCGCTACAACCTGTCGGCCAGCATCGGCACGACCGACAAGGATCGCGCCGTGCTGCAGATCCGCATCAAGCCCCAGGAGCCCGACATCAACCCGTTCTTCGGCAACTCGGATCGGCCGGTCGGGTTCATGTCGATCTTCCGCCACCCCGACCTCGTGCCACCACGATCGGTCTACGTCGGGGGCGGACAATGCGACTGAACGGGGTCCGGCGATGACGCGGCCCCGCGTCGGCGTGTTCGGCAAGCTGGCGTCGGCCGGCGACTTCGTCGCGCACAACGCCTCGCTGCCGGTCGGCCGCACGCTGCAGGATTGGCTGGTGGGCGAGGTCGAGCAGCTCGCCGCCAAGCGCAAGCACGTGCCCGCGGTGCCGGTGAAGTTCCTGATCCGCGATCCGGTCGGCGCGAGCGCCTGCATCGGCGCGTTCGCACCGAGTCGCGATCGCGTGGGCCGCGAGTTCCCGCTGTGCGCGTTCTCCTATGTGGACGTACCGGTCGCGACCCATCGCTTCCCGTCGCTGGCCGTCGCCTACGAGCCGTTCCTCGAGGCCGCGGCGCAGGTGGTGTCCGAGGCGCCGTCGACCACCTTGGATCTCGGCGGCGTGCTCGGGCGCGTCGATGCGATCCCGCAGCCGAGCCCGACGCAGCTCGAGGAGGCGCGGGTGTGGACGCATCAGTCGCTCGACGCAACCGGCGGCCAGACCATCCTCGAGGCGCTGTTCGGCCCGCTCGCCGACGCCGGCGGCATGCACGGCATGCACATGTTCACCACCGCGTGCGCACAGGTCCGCGGCAGCGATCCGGGCCGCTCGACCATGGTGCTCGACTGTCCGTGCACCGACGACGTGCAGCTCGTGTTCTGGCTGCGGATGGCCTACGAGCTGCTGGCGTGGGGACGAGCGCCGCCGTCGGTGTTCTGGACCGGACCCGGAGGTCCGAGCTCGCGGCTGCTGCTGGTGCTGGGGGCACCGACCGCCGGTGTGCTCCACTATCTCAGCGATCCGAGCGTCGCCGCCGAGAAGTTGTGGCCGATCCGGCCAGCGCCCGGCGCTTCGATGAACGCGAGCCGTGACGGTCTGTCACCGGGTCGTGTCCGAGCGCTCAGCGTGCCGCCGCCGACAGCCGCCGCCCTGCTCGCGGCGATCGTCGCCGGCTGACGGCGCGGTCGACGATCGCGAACGCGCGGAGCCGCGATCCTGTCCACCGCTGGCAGCGGCGGGTAACATCCGCGCTGATGGCCGACGACGACACGCCTGGCGCCGCTCCCCCTGCTCCCGCCGCGAGCGACGTCGCGAAGGCGGGCGGTGGCGCTGCGAGAGCGACGGCCGGCAGCGCCGCCGCCGGTGCCCCACCCGAGGCGGTCGCGACCGAGGCGGAAGATGGCGCTGCCGATGTGGCCGACGCTGCCGGCGGCGACGAGACAGCGGCGGCGATCCGAACCGCCACCGCCGCGGCCGGTACCGCGCAGTCGATCGCCCAAGCCGCGCAGTCGAGCGATCCGGCCAGCGCCATCGGTGCGGCGGGCAGCACGGCGAACCTCGCCGGCGCCGCGGCTCCGCTCGCGGGGAACTCCTCCGCAGCCCAGGGCGTCTCGCAGGCCGCCGCCATCGCCCAACCGGCTGCGGGCGTGGCCCAGTCCGCCGCCGGACTCGCCCAACGGGCCGAGCAGCCCGCCCCCGCGGCGCTGCGCACCGAGGCCGAGTCGATCATCGGCGATCTGCTGGGCGGCGAGACCCGCACGCTCGACGAGGTCCATTTCGAGTTCGACCTGCCGGCCGGACCCGACATCCAGTGGTACGTGCGGCGGTTCTCGATCACCTCCGAGCTCTCGCGGATCTACGAGATCCACCTCGATCTGGTGTGCTCGGACACCACGGCGCCTGTCGACGAGATGCTCGGGGCGTCTTGCGAGCTGCTCGTCGAGCGCGGCGATCTGCTGCACTCGTTCTACGGCATCGTCGACGAGGTCGACGACGTAGGACCCGATCAGAACCAGCTCGTCGCGTCGATCCGCGTGATCCCTGCCTTCGGTCTGCTCGCGGACGAGACCGACACCCGCATCTTCCAAGGCCAGACCGTCATCGAGATCCTCACCGAGGTGCTGTCGGCGGCGCTGGGCGTGTACGGCCGCGAGCTCGACGCCACCACCTACATCAAGGGCGAGTACAATCCCCGCGACTACTGCACGCAGTTCCGCGAGTCGACGCTCGACTTCTGCTGTCGGCTCATGGAGGAGGAGGGTATCGCGTTCCACTTCGTCCCCGACGAGGACGGCCGCCGCGAGCAGTTGGTACTCATCGACAACAACAACGACTACCCCGAGGCCGAGCTCGCCGGCTACGACGAGGTCCCGGTCATCGTCCAGAACCCCGACGAGACGGACCGCGAGTCGGTGCGCGGCGCCCTGTGGCGGCAGCGGCGGCAGATCAACAAGGTCGCGGGCCGGGCGTACAATTTCAAGGCGTCGAACGGCTTCGACGAGGCCACGGTCTCGGTCGACGAGACGCACAACCACCACGTCCAAGAGCTGTACCTGCACGATCGTCGCCGGCAGATCACCGACGACCCGATCGAAGATCCCAGCGCGACGTCGTTCGACGGCACCGCGCTGTCTCAACGCGAGGCGCTGGTCACCCAAGTGCTGCAAGAGCACCGCGCCCAGAGCAAGACCGCCTACGGCTCGGGCAACGTCACGGGGTTCCGGGCGGGCTCGCGCTTCACGCTGGGTCGGCACCACCGCAGCGACCTCGACGGCGCCCAGCTGCTGCTGGTCCGCGTCAACCACAGCGGCGAGGCCAACACCGAGAACGCCGGCGCCACCGCGACCTACGCCAACGAGTTCACGGCGATCCCGATGACCCACGAGTTCCGCCCGCCGCAGCGCCACCGGCGGGCCAAGGCCTACGGTCCGCAGCTCGCACGGGTCGTCGGTGAGGCCGGCAGCGAGGACGAGATCCACACCGATCCGTACGGCCGCATCAAGGTGCAGTTCCACCACGACCGGCTGCAGCCCGAGGACGCCACCGCCTCGGTCTGGGTGCGCGTGATGCAGCCATGGGCCGGGCCGCGCTGGGGCACGATGTTCATCCCGCGGGTCGGGATGGAGGTCGTCGTGCAGTTCGTCGACGGCAACCCCGACAACCCGGTCGTCACCGGCTCGGTCTACAACTCCGACAACATGCCGCCGTTCGCCCTGCCGGACGAGAAGACCAAGAGCACCATCAAGACCTCGTCGAGCGTCGGCGGCGACGGCTACAACGAGCTGTCGTTCGAGGACGCGGCGGGCTCCGAGCAGATCATCGTCCACGCCCAGAAGGACTTCAACAAGCGGGTCCTCAACAACCAGACGCGCTCCGTCGGGGCCAACGACTCGACCAGCGTCGGCGGCGACCAGTCGTTGTCGGTCACGGGCGATCGCACCCACTCGATCACCGGCAACGAGACGCTCACCATCAACGGCTCGCAGAAGATCACGATCGTGGGCGCCAGCGCGGGCGACGGTCAGGAGGTCACGGGCGGCCAGCTGAACATCACCGGTCGCTACAAGCTCGACGCGTCGCAGTCGATCGAGGTCCAGGCCCCGGACTTCATCCTGTTCACGGTGGGCGACACCTTCATCCGCATCGAGCCCGACAAGATCACGATGCAGCAGAAGAACGGCGCGCGCGTCGTTTTATCGCCCGACTCCGCGCTGGTGGCCTCGAAGGAGAACTCGCAGGTCGAGCTCACCGCCGACGCCCAGATGCAGGCGAACACCGGCGGCGATCTGACGCTGACGGCTCACGCCAAGCTCACCGGCAAGGTCGCCCAGGTGCTCCTCGACGGCGACGCGTTGATGAAGGCGGCCGGTGGCGCCGAGGTCAAGCTCACCGCCGACGCCACGATGTCGGGGGCCAACGCGACGGTCGATGCGACGACCGACTCGACGGTGTCGGCGGGCGGTACCGCGACGCTGACGGCCGGCGGCAGCACGGTGAAGACCGCGGCTGCGGCGGTCGACGTCTCGGGTCCACAGGCGAACATCGCCGGCAGCGGCGCGGTGAACATCACCGGCGGCATCATCAAGCTCAACTGACCGGGTGATCGACCCATGCGACGCCTCGCCGAGTTCCGCGCCCACTGCGAAGAGTTCATCTGGCAGCCGGACGACCACGTCTTGCTCATCAGCGGCACCGATGGCGACGTGCCCTACGTGCTCAAGGTGCTCGAGCAGGTCGAGGGGCACGACGAGGCCTCGCTGTACGTGATGATCGCCGACGCATATCTCGATGCCGACACCTATGCGCGCACGGTGGCGGGTCGCTGCGTGCAGCTGTACGAGGTCGCGAGCGCCGAGTGTGTGGAGCGCAAGGAGCCGCCGCTGCAGCCGTTCCCCGCGGCGCTGACCGAGGCGCCGCTCGGGCCGCGGGATCGGATCGTCACCGCCATCGAGCACCTCGGCGCGCGCCTGCCCAACGTCGACGATCACCGGGTCGTGTTCGCCCTGCTGCCGACGGTCGTCCACGACTGGGCAGACTACGCGACGTTCGTCGCCGACTTCACGAGGATGCCACCACCGGCGCCCCCGCTCACGGCCCCGTGGCCGGCCTACGCCCGGTTGCTGCTCCGCGATGGCCGGGACCACCCGATCGGCGGCGCGCTGCAGCGGTGGCACGCCCAGGGCGTCCTCAACGTCGACGTCGACATGTCCACCGACGCGCTGGCCGGTGACCTCTCCCAGGACGCCGTCGATCCGGCGGTGCCCGTCGCCCTGCGCATGCAGGCGGTGCTGCAGCTGGCGAACATCGATCTCTCGTACAAGCGCTACGACGAGGCCGTGAAGAAGTTCGCCCTGCTCTTCGATTACTACGGCAACTCGGACGCCCCACTCATGCAGGCGCTGTGCATGCAGGGCGTCGGCGATTGCTTGCGCATGGTCGGCCAGCCGCCGCAGGCGCTCGAGCGCTACCAGCAGGGGCTCGCGATCGGCATCGCGGCCACGTCGCCGCTGCCGATCCAGCCGATCCCCGCGGCACCGGACGCCGCCGGCACCCCCAAGCCCATGCACCCGAGCGCGCCGCCGGTGCTGCTCAACCTGCTGCTGGCGGCGGCGCCGACGTGCATGGTGCTGGGCAAACCCGACGATGCGCGCAGCTACTACGCCGACGCCAGCAAGCTCGCCGCCAAGTGCATGAACCCCTACGCCGCCTGCGACGCGCTGCAGGGCGAGGGCGACGCCCAGCGCGCGCTCGGTCAGCCCAAGGACGCGCTCGAGCGCTGGCGTGAATGCGAGACGATCGCCGAGAAGTACCGCTACCTCGATCGTCTGGTCAGCGCGCTCGAGCGCATCCACGCGCTGTATGCCGAGGGTCACCTGCGGGCCGAGGCCGACGCCACGTGGACCAAGCTCCAAGGCGCGAAGCACCTGCTGAAGAAGGGCGACGCCTGATGGTCAACCCGAACCGCGGCGCTCCGCCGATGATCGCACCGCCGACCGGTCGCCCGGCGGGACCGCCGGCGGCCCCCGTGTTCGCCACCACCGGCAACGCCCGCGCCGACTCGGTGCTCGCCACCCTCGACGCCACGATCGCCCCGTTCCGCACCGCGCCGCCGCCCGAGCAGGGCGCGGCCGGCTGGGTGGCGCAGGGCCTCGGCGCCGCGCTCGGGGTCGTCAACGCGCCGATGATGTTCATCGACGCCGCCGCGTCGCAGGGCGTCTCGGCGATCCTCGATGCTCTCGGCCTGGCGGGCCTGTTCCCGCCGATGCCGGTGGCCACGATCGGGCTCAGCTTGCACCTGGGCACTCCGCACACCCACGTGCATCCGCCGAGCCTGGTGCCGCCGGCCCCACCGATCCCGTTGCCGAGTATGGGCGTGGCGTTCCTCGCCGGCTCGGCGTCGGTGCTCGTGGGCGGGGTGCCGGCGCTGCGTGCCGGCGACATCGGCATCGGCTTCACCTGCGGATCGTTGGCGCCCCCGTTCGAGATCATGACCGGCGCGTCGGGGGTCTACTTCGCCGGCGCCCGGGTGGCGCGCTTCGGCATGGACATCACGTTCCACTGCAACCCGGCGTCGCCGATGGGCGGATTCGCTGTCGGGATGGGTGTGGCGGGCGTGGTCGCGGGCGCCGCGGGTGCGCTGGCCCAGGCGTCGGCGGGCAACGCCGCGGCCGCGGCGGCGCAGGGCATCCAGGCCGGCCTCGACGCCGCGGCCATGGCGGTGTCGATGCTCCGCGGCAAGGATCCCGCCGGCCCGCCGGGGATCGGCATGCTGCTCGGACCGCCGATGGGCAACGTGATGGCCGGTGGCCCGCCGATCCCCAACATCGGCGCGATGGCCCAGGGCAAGATCTACAGCGCGCTCGGGCGTGCGTTGCGATCGATGTCGAGCCGGCTGCGCCGCCGCTCGCCGCCGCCCGACGCCAACGGCAAGACGTGCGACGGCGGCGAGCCGGTGCACGTGGTGTCCGGCGCCAACTTCAACACGTACCTCGACTTCGCCTCGCTGCTCGGCGGCTTCGCGTGGACGCGCTTCGCCTCGAGCGCTGACCATGCGAATCGCGGCGTGCTGGGCTGGGGGTGGAGCCACGTGTTCGAGGCGCGCCTGTTCGTCCAGCTGCACCGCGTCACCTTCGTGGGGTACCAAGGCGAGAGCATCGTGTTCCCGCGGTTCGCGGGCGCCGACGAGGTCGTCTCCCAGGGCTACACGCTGCGGCGGCTGTCCGCCGATCGGTACGTGGTCGGCCACCGCCGACTCGGTACGCTGGAGTTCGAGCGCATCGATCGCACCGCCACCGTCTGTCGCCTCGCCCTCGTCCGCGGCGAGGAGATCACGATCGAACTGCGCTACGACGGCCACCGCCGGCTCGGCAGCATCGTCGAGCGCCGCACCGTGCGCGGCCCCGAGTCGGCGACCTACGCCCTGCGCTACGACGACGAAGGCCAACTCGCCGAGATCACCGGATCACGCTTCGGTGAGAGCGCCGCGGTTCTGGTCCGCTATCGCCACGATCGCACAGGTCAGCTGGTACGCGCCGAGGATCCCGGCGGCGCCGCCGATGCGTACGTCTACGACGGCACGCATCGCATGATCCGGGGGACCGATCGCATCGGCTACACCTTCGTGTGGGAGTACGACCACGAGGGCCGCTGCGTGCGGACCCAGGGCGAGGACGGCCTGTGGTACGCGGCGTTCGAGTACCAACCCGACAAGCAGGCGACGCGCATGACGATCCACGACGGATCGGCGTACACGTTCCACTACGACGAGGACGGCGTGATCACCAAGGTGATCGGTCCCTGCGGCAGCGAGAAGCTCCGCATCCGCGGCGACGACGGCCGCGTCCTCACCGAGACCGACTCCGGCGGCCGCCGCATCGACTTCGTCTACGACGGGGCGGGGGGGCTCGTCGCGCGGCGCAACCGGTTCGGTCACCAGTTCCCGCCGAGCCTCGAGGCGTCGGGGATGCCGGCGATGGTGCAGCGGACGCTGCCGACGGATGCTCGGGGGTTCTACTTCGGGGGCGCGGTCGCGAGCGGACCGGGAGACGCGGTGGTCGAGCGGCGTCACGATCGCCGCGGCAATGTCATCTTCGAGCGCGAGACTTCGGGCGCCGAGCAGCGATGGAGCTTCGACGCATGCGGCAACGAGGTCGCTCACGTCGACCGCGACGGACGCACGCACCGCAAGAAGATCGTCCGCTGGGGCCTGGTGGGCGCTCACATCGATCCAGTCGGCAATGCCACGCGATACGAACACACGCAGCACCAGAAGATTTCGCGCATCGTCGACGGTGGAGGTTCGGAGTCGAGCTACGTCTACGACAGTCACGACCGCGTGATCGAGGTCCATCGGCATGGTCGGCGCCACACCTGCTACGCCTGGGACCGCGGCCATCGCCTGGTCGAGTCAGCCGATGGCGATGGCCGCTGGCTGTTGCGATTCACCCCTCACGCCAACGGCCTGGTCGGGCGCGTCGACCGCAGCGACGGCGGGCTCGCCGAGTTCGACTACGACCGAAATGGGCGGGCGATCCGGGCCGACACCGCGGATCATCATGTCGAGCGGTCGTTCACTCCTTTCGAGGAGATCGAGCGCGAGTCGTGTGATGGTCGCACCGTCGCACATCGATACGGATGGCGTGGCGAACACGACACCACGATCGGCGACCGATTCGTCAGTTCGCGCCATCGCCACGGCAACACCCTGGTATTCGTCGATCCCACCGGACGTCGTCGCACCGTGACCCACGAGGCCGACGGGTCGGTGCAGATCGACCACGGCAACGGGACCTTCGAGAGTCAGCAGTACGATGCCAAGGGGCGCATGCTGGCGCGCTCGTGCCGGCGCGCGACCGGTGGCACCGAGCGCATCTGGTGGGGCGTTCGGCACCAGTACACGCGCGAGGGCGACCTCGTCGCCACCCTCGACACCGTGCGTGGCTCGACCCGCTACGCGGTCGATGAGGCCCATCGCCTGATCGGCGTCCATCATGCCGACGGGAGCGCCCTGCAGTATCGCTACGACGCCGCCGGTAACCTCGTCGAGTTGCCATCGACCGGCAGCCTGCGCCTCGACAGTGGCAACCGCCTGAAGGTCGCGGCGACCGAGCAGTTCGAGTACGACGCACGCAACCGGCTGGCTTCGCGACTGGGGATCGCTGGTGCACGCGTCGCCTATATCTACGACGCCGAGGACCAGCTCGTCCGTGTCGAGGACCGCGCCGCCGAGCCGTGGACGGCGACCTACGACGGGCTCGGTCGCCGCGTCGGCTACGGCCGCGGCGACCAGCGCACGCGGCTGTGGTGGGATGGCGACCGCGTCGCCGCGCGCGAAGGTGCCGACCGCAGTTTCCGCGTGTTCCTGTACGCGGATGCACGGTCGCTGGTACCGCTGGGTTTCGTCGACTATGCCGGCGTCGATGCCTCCCCCGAGTCGGGCAGATCATATTCGGTCTTCTGTGATCAGGTCGGCCTGCCCCAACACATCGAGGACGCGCGGGGTGAGGTGGTCTGGTGGGCCGACGGTGCCACGCCTCACGGCGAGGTGCTGGTGCGCCCCGGCAACCTCGTCGAGTACGAGCTCCGCTTTCCGGGTCACGTCTACGACGCTGACCTGAGATTGCACTACAATCGTTTCCGCGACTACGATCCGCGACTCGGCCGCTATCTGCAGGCCGATCCGATCGGGGTACGCGGCGGCACGAATCTCTATGCATACCCGCCGAACCCGCTCGTCGCCGTCGACGTGCTCGGCCTGACCCCGCACGACAACCCGGAGAACGGACCTGCGCACGGCGAAGACGGCGAGGGGCGACCGCGGACCGAGGATCCGAACGCGACGCCCGAGGGCGATCCGCCGATGTCGCGCGAAGCGGCGTTCGACAAGGCGATCGATGCCGCGGATGCGCATCGACTGAAGGTCATGGACGAGTATCGGCGCGGGGTGCTCGAGGGATTCGAGTTCGACGCGGCCGGTGGCGGGCGCCCCCCGGAGAAGGCGCCCGCCTGCGTGGCCGCGGTCGTCGATCGGCGGCGCCCAGACGCGAAGCCGTTCGTGTCGCACAACGAGCCCGCCAGCGCGATCGCGGACCCCGACTCGTTTCACCCGCTCTTGCAGGACCGTGTACGGCAGCAGCAGCAGCAACGCGCGGATGGCCAAGATCACTTCTCGCAGCCCGGCACCCACGCCGAAGCGCGCGCGCTCGACAAGGCGCTCAAGGCTCGCGAGGCGGCCGGGATGCCGGTCACCGAGGCTGACCTCGGCGACTTCGTCCAGCTGCCGATGTGGAGCCGAGAGGATGGTGCCGGCCGACACATGCAGCCGGGCACCGAGGCGCCGTGCTGCGGGCACTGCCGCCCGATCACCCAGGGTACCGACAACATGAGCGGCAACGCCCAACGAATGCAGCGGATCTCTACCGATCCAGAGAAATGGGCGCGGGTCGACGACTGAAAGGGCACGAGTGGCGAACCTGACACACCGCGCGAAGAGTTGGCTGGCGACGCTGGGCCGTGAGACCCCGATGCCGACCGCCGAGGTCGAGCGGCTCATCATCGACGCCGGCGGCACCCCGCACCCGGCGTGGCTGGCGTTCCACGACGCCTACGCCGGCTACTACGAGGAGGTCGCCCCCGAGGAGCTCGCGATCTGGGGTCTCGCGCGGGCAGCCAATGCCCAGCCACCCTCGACGTGGCGCGACCCCAACGCGGTGATCCTCGTGCCGCCGACCGAATGGTTCCCCGAGGCGATCGTCTGCGCCGACGTACACCCGGTGCACGATTATCACCTGTACGCGGACGGCAGCTTCACTGGCATCGGCGGCATCCTCGACTCGTTCGCGATGAAGCTCGAGCGGCACGGCCTCATCCGCGAGTTCTACGGGCGCGGCAAGGTCGACCGCACGCTTCTGACGCGCGAGTCCGGCAAGCCCGAGCACCAGGCGCTGCTCGCCGCGATGCAACACGGCCTCGTGCCGGAGGCCTCCAACCACGAGCGTCAATTCTACCTCGAGCCCACGCGTCTGCTCGACGCGTGCCCGCGCCTGAAGCAGCTCGCGCTCTACGAGATCTGCCCCTGATCGTCGCCCCCCTCCCCTCGCCAACCCCATGATCCCCGCCCGCGCCATCACCTCGCCGAACCCGCGATCGCTCGAGATGCTCACGCACACCCGCGGGCTGTTCGATCGCGATCACGAGCCCTTCGCACTCCGCCGTGCGCCGTTCCGCATCACCGCCGACACCCTCGTAGCGCCGGGGATCGACGAGGCGCTCGCGGTGCTGCGATCGCTCGGACCGGCCCACACCAACTGGTTGGCGTCGCAGCTGCTGGATCTCGGCGACGACCGCGGCGTGTGGCAAGTGAGCGGGCGCTACGTGGACGCCACCACGTCGAGGCGGCTGGCCGACCCGCCGCTCGTCGACCGCACCACGCCCACGTGGTTCGCGACGTTCGGCCTGCCACGGCTGCCCGATGGTCTGCACGCGATCGTCGCGGATGTCCGCGGACCCCTGCTCCATCCCCGGTGGTGATGCCGCGCGAGCGTGCCCCCGGCGCCGCGATGCTGGGCTACCGTATGCGCCCCAGCTCCCGTGCGCGCCAAGGATCCCACCTCTGCCATCGGCTGGCAGTTCCCGCCCGCGGTCTGGCGTCGCGGTGAAGATGTCCACGCCCAGGGCCTGCTCGCCGACGTGCTCTTCGATCCGCTCGAGGAGGCTTTCAGCGCGATGTTCATTGGCTCGGCCGGCCAGCCCCACCAGGTGTGGGTGTGGTTCGAGCAGCCGGATTTCGAGGCGCGCGCGGGCGCGGGCAAGCCCGTCGATCTCGACGGAGATTGCGAGTGCCCGGAGCCCAAGCCGTGCAGGCACGTGGCCGCCCTCGCGATGACGGTGCTGCTCGGACCCGCCCACGACGACGACGACGACGACGATCTCGCCAACGCGCCCGAGCGTCCGCGCCCGTCGCCCGCGCCGTCACGACTGCCACCCGCCGCTGCGCGACGCGCCTTCACCGAGTGGGCCCGCGGCCTCGCCATCGTCCGCGATCCAGCGCCGGATCCATCGCCCCCGCCACTCGCCGTGGCCCCCCAACCCGAGCTCGTGTTCGTCGTCGAGGCGGTCCGCGAGTTGGGCACACCGCGCGTCGCCATCACGCCGTGGGTGCTCTGGCCGCACACGGTCCAGGGTCCGGGCGACGATCACCCGTACGATCTCGACGCCGCACTCACCCTGCGCACGGGCACGCGTCCCACGTGGCTGCCCGACGATGCGCTCGCGGTGTGGGTTCGCCTCCAAACGCTCCCACGAAAGCGGTCGGGCCTCGGCGCCCGCGTGATCTCGCTCGATGCCCACGGCGCCCGCGTGCTCGCCGACGCGATCGCCACCGGCATCTGTCGCCTCGACACCCCCGATGGCCTGCCGCTGTCGCCCGGTGCGCCGCGGCCGGCACAGCTGGTCTGGCGACTCGACGCCGAGGCCCACCAACAGCTCCATGTCGAACCCGAGGGCGCGGGCGAGGCACCGTGGCGCATCTTGCCGCTCGCGCCGCTGCACTACGTCGAGGTGCTGACCGGCGAGTGCGGCGTGGCCATCCTCCCGCTCCCGGCGATCGAGCAGGTCCGTCTGCTGACGGTGCCCGGGGTCGATCCCACGTGGGCCGGCGCGCTGTCGCCGACGCTGCGCGCTACCTTGCGCGAGGCCGGCATCCCGCTGCCGCGCGCGCTCGCGATCGGCCGGGCGCGGCGCGGACGTCCGCTGCCGGTGCTGCGTCTGTTCGCACACCCGACCGCCGCAGGCCCGATGCCCACGGCGTCACTGTCGTTCGACTACGAGGGCGCCACGGTGTTCGCCGACGACGGCCGGCCCACGGTGATCCGCATCGAGGACAATCGCGTGGACAGGCTCACCCGCGACGTCGATGCCGAGCAGGCCGCACGAGCGCTGCTCGCCGCGCGCGGGCTGCTCGGCGACAGCCGGGCCCTCACCCTCGCCGACCCGGACCGATGGTTCTCGATCGCCCGCACCGACGCGACCGAACTCGAGGCCCTGGGCTGGCGCGTCGAGGTGGCCGACAATTTCGAGTGGACCACCACCGCGGTCGATGCCTGGTACGCGGACGGTCGCAGCGCGCAAGACGAAGACGCGCAGCAGTGGTTCCTCGAGCTCGGCGTCGTGATCGACGGCGAGCGCGTCAACATCCTGCCCGCGGTGGTCGCCGCGATCCGCAGCGGGTCGTTGGCCCGCGATCGCCTGCGCGTCGGCGGCGTGCCGCTGGTCGTGACGTTGGCCGACGGCCGCCGCGTCGAGGTCGAGGCCGCGCGGCTGCAGGCGATCCTCGACGTCCTCGTCGAGCTCCACGACAACCCCGCGCTCGAGGGCGGGGCACTACGGCTGGCCAAGCTCGACGCGGTGCGCCTGGGCACGCTGCCCGATTTCACCTGGACCGTGGACGCGCAGTTGCAGGCGTTCGCCGAGCGTCTGATGCAGGGGCCCGCGCCCGGCCTCGAGCCGCCGATCGGATTGAACGCCACGCTGCGCGACTATCAGCTCCACGGCCTGGCGTGGCTGCAGTGGCTGCGCGAGGGCGGTCTCGGTGGCGTGCTGGCCGACGACATGGGCCTGGGCAAGACCATCCAGGCGCTGGGCCACA
Organism: Nannocystales bacterium; assembly: GCA_038325765.1. Taxonomy (GTDB): domain Bacteria; phylum Myxococcota_A; class Polyangia; order Nannocystales; family Nannocystaceae; genus Xiheibacterium. Next base: position 11,994 of record JBBQJI010000041.1, on the reverse strand, counting down.
TCTTGCTCGAGAAGCAGAACGGCCGACTCACCCACCCCGCCTTGGTCGTCGCGCCGCGCAGCGTGCTGAGCAACTGGCTGCGCGAGGCCGAGCGCTTCACGCCCGCGCTGCGCACCACCGTGTACCACGGCCCCGATCGCGACGCCGTGCTCGCCGATCCGTCGCAGTGGGATCTGGTCATCACCACCTTCGCGCTGCTGCAACGCGACGAACGATTGCTCGCGTGTCACTGGCACCTCGCGATCCTCGACGAGGCCCAGCAGGTGAAGAACCCCGCGGCCAAGGTCGCCATCGCCGCACGGGCGCTGCACGCCGAGCAACGGGTGTGCATGACCGGCACGCCGGTCGAGAACAACCTCCGCGATCTATGGTCACTGATGAGCTTCGCCAACCCTGGCCTGCTCGGCAACGGCAAGCAGTTCGCCACGTGGTACCGCACGCCGATCGAGACCCACGGCAACACCGGCCGCTTCGACGCGCTGTGTCGCCGCATCGCGCCGTTCATGCTCCGCCGCACCAAGGCCGACGTGCTCGGCGAGCTCCCGCCCAAGACCGAGGTGGTGCTCCACGCCACCCTCGAGGGCCCGCAGCGCGACCTCTACGAGTCGGTGCGCCTGACCATGGAGAAGAAGGTCCGAGACGAGTTGGTGCGCCGCGGGCTGGCGCGCAGCCAGATCGTCGTGCTCGACGCCCTGCTCAAGCTCCGCCAGGTGTGCTGCGATCCACGGCTGCTCAAGCTCGCCCGCACCACCCACGCCCCCGACAGCGCCAAGCTGGTGTTGCTGCTCGAGCTCGTCGAGGAGCTGGTCAGCGAGGGCCGCCGGGCGCTGGTCTTCAGCCAGTTCACGTCCATGCTGGCGCGCATCGAAGAGGCCCTCGACGCCCGCCGCATCCCCTGGCTGTCGATCACCGGCAAGACCCGGGCGCGGCAGGAGATCGTCGACCGCTTCCAGGCCGGCGAGGTCCCGATCCTGCTGGTGTCGCTCAAGGCCGGCGGCACCGGGCTCAACCTCACGGCTGCCGACACCGTGATCCACTACGATCCCTGGTGGAATCCCGCGGTCGAGGCCCAGGCCACCGACCGGGCCCACCGCATCGGCCAGACCCAGCCCGTCACCGTCTATCGCCTGATCTGTGACGGGACCGTCGAGGAGCGGATGCTCGCGCTGCAGGCCAAGAAGTCGGCCCTGGTCCGTAGCGTCCACGACAGCGCCGAGCGGCGGGCCAGCGCGGGTCTGCGGCTCGAGGCCGAGGACGTGGCGGCACTGCTGGCCCCGATGGATCGGGACGACCGGACACTCGCACCACGACGCTCGGGGTGACCGCCCGCAGCCCACCGATCCTCACCCGGCGGTGGCCACCACGGACATGTCCGAGCGGCCACCCCGAACGGAATCCGATCCGGCCCCAAACCCGGAATCGAATCCGGATCCAAACCGGTGCGCATCGTCAACCCTTCGTGATACCTTCGCGGTCCCCTTGTCTGCGGCCGCCCGGGCCGCGCCAGGGTTCACCCAGCGAGCGAGGAATCCATGGCGAAGGAAGCTTCAGTTGCGCCCAAAGAGCGCGTCAACATCGTCTACAAGCCGGCGACGAGCGGCCAGGAGGAGGTCGAGCTCCCCCTCAAAATCCTCGCTGTCGGCGACTACACCGGGCGTCGCGACGAGCGTCAGCTCGAGGATCGCAAGCCGATCAACATCGACAAGGACAACTTCGAAGAGGTGATGGAGAAGCACAACCTCGGCGTCGACATCACGGTCCCCGACCGGCTGTCGGGCGAGCAGGGCGCGGAGCTGGCGATGAGCCTGGGCTTCCGCTCGATGCGCGACTTCTCGCCCGAGGGCGTCCTGCAACAGGTGCCGGAGCTGCGACAGCTCATGGAGCTGCGCAACGCTCTCACCGCGCTCAAGTCCCCGTTGGGCAACAAGCCCGAGTTCCGCAAGGAGCTCGAGAAGCTGCTCGGCGACGAAGAATCACGCAAGCGTCTGATGGCCGAGCTCGGCCTCGACAAGCCCGAAGGCTGATAGGAGGACACCATGGCAGAAGAACAGCAACAGGGTGGCGCAGCGACCACGCTGGCCGAAGGTTCCTTGCTCGACCAGATCCTCGCCGAGGCGAAGGTCACCCCCGCGGATCCCGACACCTACGCGATCGCGCGGGCCGGCGTCAGCGCATTCATCACGGACATCCTCACCTCGTCGGACAAGCAGCGGAAGATCGACAAGGCCGCGGTCGACGTCATGATCGCCGAGATCGACGCCCGCCTCTCGGCGCAGATCAACGAGGTCCTGCACAACCCCGCCTTCCAGAAGCTGGAGTCGGCGTGGCGCGGGCTCAAGTACCTCGTCGACAAGGTCGACTTCCGCGAGAACGTGCGCGTCGAGGTGCTCAACTGCTCGAAGCAGGACCTCATCGACGACTTCGAGGACTCGCCGGAGATCCCCAAGAGCGGTCTGTACCGCACGGTGTACTCGGCCGAGTACGGCACGTTCGGCGGCAAGCCGGTCGGGCTCATCGTGTCGAACTACGACTTCGGCCCCGGCCCCCAGGACATGCAGCTGCTGTCCAACTGCGCCGCGGTCGCGACGATGTCGCACGCGCCGTTCATGGCCAACACTGCCCCGCAGATGTTCGGCGAGGAGTCGTTCGACGCCCTGCCCAAGCTCAAGGACCTCAAGTCCCTGTTCGAGGGCCCGCAGTACGCCCGCTGGCACGCCTTCCGCGAGAGCGAAGACGCCCGCTACGTCGGCCTGTGCATGCCGCGGTTCCTGCTGCGCCTGCCCTACGGTCAGGACACGATCCCGGTCAAGTCGTTCAACTTCCAAGAGGAGGCGATCGGCAACCACGACGCCTACCTGTGGGGTCCCGCGTCGATCGCGTTCGCGACGCGCGTCGCCGACTCGTTCGCCAAGTACCGCTGGTGCCCGAACATCATCGGCCCGCAGTCGGGCGGCGCGGTCGAAGACCTGCCGCTGCACCAGTACAAGGCGATGGGCGAGATCCAGACCAAGATCCCGACCGAGATCCAGCTCACCGAGCGTCGCGAGTACGAGCTGTCGGAGGAGGGCTTCATCGGCCTCGTCTACCGCAAGGACAGCAACAACGCGGCGTTCTTCTCGGCCAACTCGGCCCAAAAGGCGAAGATCTTCGCCGACACCACCGAGGGCAAGGCCGACGAGCTCAACTACCGGCTCGGCACGCAGTTGCCGTACATGTTCATCATCACGCGGCTGGCCCACTACATGAAGGTCATGCAGCGCGAGCAGATCGGCAGCTGGAAAGAGCGCGGCGACCTCGAGCGCGAGCTCAACTTGTGGATCGGCCAGTACGTCGCCGACATGGAGAACCCGGCCCCGGCCGTGCGCAGCCGCAAGCCGCTGCGCGCCGCCAAGATCATCGTCGAGGACGTGCCGGGTCAGCCCGGCTGGTACCGCTGCGCGCTGAAGCTGCGGCCGCATTTCAAGTACATGGGGGCTTCGTTCACGCTCAGCCTCGTCGGCAAGCTCGACAAGACCTGATCGGTCTCGGCCTGATCGGTCTCGGCCCGATCGGTCTCGGATGGATGTCTGCCGCGCCCGTCGGGGCGCGGTGACGCGAGAAGAGCCTCCCACGGATGTGGGGGGCTTTCTTCGTGGTTCCGCGCCCGAGCGTGCGGCGACGCGCGACGCCTGCATCGGTAAGCGGGTGCATCCGAGCCATGTAAGCTGCATCCGTGGCCGATCGTGAAGCCCACTGGGATGCCGTGTACACGCGCAAGGGCGCGGACGAAGTGAGCTGGTTCCAGCCGCACCTCGGCACCTCGCTCGATCTCATCCGCGGGCTCGGCCTCGCCAGTTCGGCGCGCCTGATCGACATCGGCGGCGGCGCGTCGACGCTGGTCGACGACCTGCTCGAGGACGGATTCGCCGACGTCACCGTCCTCGACCTCTCCGCGCGTGCACTCGAGGCCTCGCAGCGGCGACTCGGCGAGCGCGCGCGTTCCGTGACCTGGCTGGTCGAGGACATCACCACGGCCGATCTCGGAGAGGCGCAGTACGAGCTGTGGCACGATCGTGCCGTCTTCCACTTCTTGACCGATCCTCAGGCGCGTCGCGCCTACGTCAGCACCGCGTTGCGGGCGCTCGCGCCAGGGGGTCACATCATCGTCGCGACCTTCGGCACGCACGGGCCAGAGCAGTGCAGCGGGCTCGATGTCGTCCGCTATGATGCCGACGGCCTGCACGCGGAGTTCGGACCGGCGTTCGAGAAGGTCCGCAGCTCGACGGAGTCGCACACGACGCCGTGGGGCTCGGAGCAGGAGTTCGTGTACTGCTATTGCCGCCGGCGGTGAGATGTGGCGGCCGAGATCCGGCGCGGGCGCGGCTGATCGTCGAGGAGCGGGCTCTACGCGACCGAGCACTGCAGCCCGGGCGAGAGCCTTCTCGGGGAATCTCCGGTCCCCGCCCCCCTCAATCCACCGGACTCAGCACATCCACCGGCCCCACCGCGCGCGTCAATCCACAGGCCGCAACACATCCACCGTGTCCGTCGCGAAGGTCGCCGCGACCAGCTCGTCCCGCCCGTCACCGTCCAGGTCCACCGCGTGCACCCGCACCGCGACCGACGACAGCGGCCGCGAGAACCACGGCCCCCACTCGCCACTGCCGGTCCCGAGCGCGTACGCGATGCGCGGGGCCTCGGCGTCGATCGTCGCGACATCGACGTTGCCGTCACCGTCGAAATCCCCGAGCACGATCTCGAACGGATCGATGCCGTCCTCGTCGGAGCGAAGCGGCGTGGTGCCGGCGTCGACGAAGGTGCCGGCGCCGTCGTTGAGCAGGACCTGCACGGCCGCGGCGCCGCGGCTGGCGACGATGAGGTCGTCGTCGCCGTCGCCGTCGAGGTCGCCCAGCGCCACCGACCAGGGCGCGACCTCGAGTTCGAGGATCGTGGCGGTCGCCTCGCCCGCGATGTCGGCGACGGTGGCAGCGAGACCATCGGTGACGAGCACCACGGCGTCCAGCGCACCGTCGCCGTCGAGGTCGCCCACCCGGAAGCGGTTGGCCGGGAAGTCGTCGAGGTCCACGTCGCGAGAGGTGACCGGCCACATCGGCGCATCGCCGTGGGTGGCCACGTGGAACTGCAGGCCCGTCGCGGTGGTGACGAGCACGAGGTCGTCGTCGCCGTCGCCGTCGACGTCGGCGAACCGGCTCGAGACGATCTGGGCCTGCTCCCACGGCGCGAGCACGTCGGCGGTCGCGAACGGTCCCGACTCGGTGCCCCGGTAGAACACGCCTTGGCCCATGCAGGTGCCGAAGAAGGTGTCGGTGCGGCCGTCGTCGTCGAGGGCGCCGGTGACCGGGAACGCGCTGCACGCCGAGATGCCGGCATCGACGGCGGGAAGCAGTCCGCCAGCACCGTCACCGCGGCGCGTGGCGGCGACGACCAGGCCGCCACCGGTGCCGGCGATGAGCAGGTCTCGAGCATCGTCGCCGTCGAAGTCGCCGATCTCGAGAGATAGCGGCGTGAACCCGATCTCGAGGTCGATCGCGTCGACGGCCCCGAACGGGTCGACAGGATCGGGCATCCCCGTGCTCGTCGAGTCGGGATCGACGATCGTCGTCGAGTCGGGGTCCACGAGCGTCGTGGAGGTGTCGGCCCCGGGACCCACGCTCGTGCCAACGCTCGTACCCTCGAGCGTCGAAAACGTGCCCTCGCCCAAGGTGCTCCCAGGGCCGTCCGTCGAGCCGCCCTCGGCCATCGCACCGTCGTCGCCGCAGGCCCCGAGCACAACCGCCACCGCCACCGCCACCGCCACCATCCGTCGCGTCCGCATCCCGTTACGATTTCATCGCGGACGCCTCGCGACAAGCCGGCGCCGCGTGTGATCGCGGCGCGCAGGAGGACCGAAATGCGACGGGCGGAACCCACGGAACGCCGGCCGACGCACCATCGCGGCGCAGTGGCACGACAGGCCTTGCACGATCGGACACAGGTGGGCGAGCCTCGCGCAGCACCGCGCACGCGCTGCCGCCGACCATGAGCACGCCCGACGCCATCGCCTCCCGCTCAGCCCCACTCCTCGCGCCGGTGTCCGCGGCAGAGCCCGGTGGCACCAACGCCACCTACGATCCGCGCTACGAGACGGTGCGCAACGAGATCGGCAAGCTCGACACACCGACCGGCGGCGAGGTGCAATGGCCCGAGGTCGTGCGCGGCGCCCAGGACCTGCTCACCGGCGTCACCAAAGATTTCCTCATCGCGTCGCAGCACGCGGTCGCGATGCTGCAGCACGAGCGCTGGGAGGGGCTCGCGGTGGGACTCGCCGTCGTCGATGGCATGCTCGAGCGCTGGTGGGAGGTCGGCTTCCCGCCGGTCGCACGCCTGCGCGGCCGCGCCAACGCCCTGGACTGGTTGGTCGCACGCCTCGAGATCGCGGTGCCGACCCTCGGCGTGCAGCCGACCGAGGGCGCGATGTTCGAGGCCTGCTGCGCGCTGTGGTCGAGCGTGGCCGCGCGCGCGACCGACCGCCTGGGCGAGCTCACCCCCGCGGTGGCCGCGGTCACCGCCGCGCTCGGGCGGGTGCGGCCGGGGGTGCCGCCGGGGATCCTCGGCGCCGACGCAGCACCCGCAGCGGCCGCGCCGAGTCCGGCCGCCGCCACGCCGAGTCCCGCGGCTGCAGAGCCGCCGAGCGCCGCACCGCCGCAGGCATCGGCGCCCCCGCCCGAGCCCGAAGCGCCACCGCCCGCGCCCGAACCCGCGGCACCTCCCGCCGATCCCCTCGCCGAATCCGAGGCCGCCGCCGCCACCTGGCTCGAGCCGATCCCCGGCGACAATCCGGCCGGCAGCGACGTCCGCTACGAGGCCGGCTACGAGATCGCGAGGCTCGAGATCGCGAAGATGGAGTCGGTCACCGACAGCACGGTGCAGTGGAAGCTCGTGCACGACCACGCGTCGTCGCTGCTGCGCACCAAGGCCAAGGACCTGCTGATGGCGGCGTACATGACGTTCGCCAAACTCAAGCAGTCGGGCATCCGCGAGTTCGTCGTCGGTCTCATGGTGTTGCACGGCCTGCTCGAGACGTACTGGGACGGGCTGCTACCCGAGCGCCTCCGCGGCCGCGCCAACGCGATGTCGTGGATGGTCGACCAGCTCGACAAGGCGCTCGGCGAGATCAAACTCGAGCCCAAGGACCGCGCCGACGTGTTGTCGCTGCAAAAGGCGGTGTCACGGATCGCAGGGAGCTCGCGCGAACGCATGGGCAGCGAAGGGCCGAGCTTCGGACCGGTGTCCGAACGCATCCAACGGATGCTCCTCGCGGTGCCCGAAGAGAAACCGGCACCACCACCGCCGCCACCGCAGGCCGCCAAGCCGACCAGCGCCCCCGCGCCCAGCGCGACACCGGCCGCCGCACAGGCACAGGGCGCGCCGGTGCCCAGCGCCGCGGCGCCGAGCAGCCCCGAGGGCGTCACGACATTTTTGCAGGAGTCCGGGCGCAACCTCGTCACCGCGGCCAACCAACTCCGCGGCGCCTCGACGACCAACCCCACCGCGTACCGCCTGATGCGGGTGGGTCTATATGTTCACCTCGAGGGCGCGCCGCCCTCGGATCCCGGCGGCAAGACCCAGATCCCGCCGCTGCCCGCACCCAAGCGCACCCAGCTCGCGACCCTCGAGGCCAACGGCAAGTGGGAGGCGCTGCTCGAGGAATCCGAGGGCGCGCTGCCCACCGCCCGCTTCTGCCTCGATCTGCACCGCTACACCCACGTGGCCCTCGAACGACTCGGCGAGGCCCACTTCGCCGCGCGCCAGATCGTGGTGTCCGAGCTCGCAGCGGTCCTCGGCCGCATGCCCCAGGTGATCGAGCTCGCGGCCAGAGACGGCACCCCGCTGTCGGATGGCGACACCAAGACGTGGATCACCCAGATCGTGCTGGCGGGCACCGGCGCCGCTGCTCCGGCGGCGGCGGGCCCGGCCGGCAGCGCCGACGATGCCAAGCTCTTCGCCGAGGTCCGCGGCCTGCTCGTGGGCGGCAAGGCGATCGAGGCCATGCGCATCGGCCAAGGCTGTATCGACGCCGCGACGTCACCGAGGCAACGCTTCGTGCGGCGGCTCGGACTCGCCGGTGCGCTGCTCGAGGGCAACCAACCCATGCTCGCGCGCGGCCTGTTCGCGGCGCTCGAGCGCGAACTTCGCGAGCACGACCTCTTCGCGTGGGAGCCCGAGCTCGCGGGCCGCTGCCTCGAGGGATTCGTCCGCGCCATCCGGGCCACCGCCAAGGCCGGTGCACGCTACGAGCAGGCCGACGTGGTGTACGAGCGGCTGTGTCTCGTCGATCCGACTGCGGCAGCCCGGCTCGCGACCTGAACGTCCACTGCCCCCGGGGTCCATTTTCGTGCAGCGGCCCGCGCGGAGCCGGATTGACGCGGCCGGCCCGTTCCGCAAGACTCCCGCCATGCCCGTTTCCCGTCCGTCGCTGCGATCGGCCCGCGTGCTGTCTCGACTGCTCTCGGTCGCCCTCGCCGGCGCGATGCTCACTGCGGCAATGCCCGCCCAGGCCTTCGCCCCCAGCGGCGCCGAGATCCAGCGCATGTACACCGAGGGCGACAAAAAGAACACCGCGGGCGACTTCAAGGGCGCCGCCGAGACGTGGACGCGCCTGCTGCTGCTCATGCCCGAAGAGGGCGCCAACCAAGCCACGCGCGAGAACATCCTGCTCAACATCCTCGAGGCGCACATCAATGCGTACAACCGGCTGCCGAATCCAGAGGGCAAGAAGGACGTCGCATATCTCGAGGACGGCAAGCGCACCTACGAGCTGTACCTGCAGCAGTACCGCGCGGTGTACGGATCGGGCCGCGCGATCAGCCTCGCGGTGCAGCAGCGCAGCGACGAGCTCAACGCGCTGCTCGTCAAGGCCGAGGACGAGGGCAAGCCGACCCCGACCCCGACCGAGCCCGACACCAAGATCGACCCTGAAAGCGGGGCTGGCGGTGAGTCGGTGGTCGACGATCCGAAGCCGATGGTCCTGCCGCCCGACCAGAACGGCATGGGCCTCATCGTCGGTGGCGCCATCGCGGGCGCGCTGGGCCTGGGGGCGGTCGGTCTGCTCGTCGCCGGCGCCGTGAGTGCGCCGCGGGCCGAGCAGGACTTCGAGCTCGCCCAGAACGAGGCGGTCTCGATCTGCCCGTCGTACCCGACCCCGTGCAGCAACCTCAGCGCCGACGAGCAGGCGATGCTCGACGCCGCCCAGATCGACCTCGACGACGCCGACAAGCGCGGCCGTACGGCCAACGCGCTCACGATCACCGGCGCGGTGCTGACCCCGGTGCTGCTCGGCGCCGGCGCGGCGATGCTTGCGATCGGCATCAAGCGCAACCGCAAGTACAAGGCGGCGCGCTCGCAGGTGATGCTGAGCCCGACACTCTCGTCCACCTTCGCGGGCGCCGTGCTCCGCGGTCGGTTCTGATCGGAGAGCCCGGCGGCCCGGGCGAGGAGCTGCGCTCAGCGCAGGAACCAGAACAGGTGCTCGAAGAACGCCGGGTGCCACGGCGGCGTGTGGCGGGACTGCACGCGGTGCTCCCAGCCGTCCTCGCCTGCAACGCACTGCTTGCCCTGGCCTTGGTTGCGGAACACGGTGGCACCGCGGCATGCAGCTGCGGTGGCCTCGGTCGTCACCTCGTCGTACTTGCTGACGAGGCCCAAGTTGGTGCGCTGCTCGCAGCGCGGAAACTTCCACCGGTTGTCGTCGGTGCGCGGCGCATCGCGGAGCGCGAAGTCGGTCTCGCCCTGCTTGCCCACGCACACCTCGACGTAGCCCCGGCGACCGTAGACCCAGAACTCGATCGTCATGAGACCGAGTACGACCCACCACCAACGGAAGCGAAACCCACCGCGCACCGGCGACGTGCTGGCCACAGCATCCGCGGTACCGGGTGCGGGTGCGGGTGCGCTCGAGGCAGGAGCGGCGGCCATCGGCGATCCGGCCGAGCTCGCATCGCCCACGATCTCACCGCCGTCGTGCGCCTCGGTCACACCGAAGGAGTATCAGCTCGACGCGCGGCGTGCGACGGTCAGCGCGCCGCAGGCCCCGCGGATCCCCGCAGGCGGCGCACGCGCAGCCGGCGCCCCTGCCCGGCACCCCTGCCCGCACCGCCGCCATCTCGGTATAGTGCGGTCGTCGGATGCTCGGTGGCGCGCGCCGCGAACATCTCGACGACGGAGCAACTGCGATGAAGGCAACCAACGAGGCGTGGATCTCCGACTCCCTTGCGCGGCTCGAGCAGCTCGAGACGCAGCGCGAGCACCTCGCCTCTGCCGGGCGCACCGAGGCGCTCGCCGAGCTCGACGAGGAGATCAAGAGTCTCTACGAGGTCCTCGAATCCGCGGCCGACGACGACGATCCGGCGGCGAACAACTCGCCGGCGAGCACCGAGTCCGCAGTGCCCCACCCCGCGTTCGGACCGACCCCCGTCCCGATGGCCTCGCAGCAGGCGGCACCTTTGGTGAGCCACGCGATCTCGGCCTCGCAGATGCCCTCTCCGTTCGCCGCCCCCGAGGCGGCGCTCGCGGCCCCCGCAGCCCACCTCACCCACGCGCCGACGATGCACGTCCAAGGCGGTGACGACGATGTCCGGTCCGGCGGCAAGGGTGGAATCATCGCGGTCGTGGTGCTCTTGCTCGCCGCCGGCGGTGGCGGATGGTGGTACATGAACCGCCCCGTGGCGGCGCCCGTGGTCGAGGCGCCCGCCGGCCCCGCGAAGATCATCCAGGCCGGCGCGATCCCGGACGACACGCAGGAGCCCGACGTCGCCAAGGGCGGCGACGCGTCGCGCACCCCTGGCATCACCTTCAAGGAGCGGGCCTTCAAGGAGCGGGCCAAGTCCGACGACCGTCGCCCGTCCACGCCGCGCTCCGCCGCGGCCGCGCAGCCAAAGCCCGTCGCCAAGACGGCGAAGTCGGGGCGCGAGATCAAGGTCGGCGACGCCGACGATCCGCTCGCCGGCGTCCGCTAGCGGCCCGTGGCGAAATCCCGGGTGCCGGCGGTGGAGCGCGCGGCGAAACCGTATCTGGGGAAGAACGCGCCGCGGCACCGACCGTCATCCGGTCGCGGTGGCGCGGCGACTTCGATGATGGTTCCCGCTCGGCAGACCATGCCGCAGCCCCGGGGATGCGCGCTGCGGCCGAGCCCGCGGGCGCGCTACGGGCGTTGGGCGCCGACGTAGTCCGCCGTCCCGTCCACCGTCGGACGAAGACTGTCATCGAGGTCGGTGGGCGGATCTCCCGCTTGCCACTGCCCGATGTCGGCGAAGACATTCGCACCCGCGTTGGACAGGCGAAGATCCCCCGGCCAGCTGTTGAACCAATCCGTGTCGAGTGCGCCGACGACCTGGTTGCCCATGCCGGCGACGGCTTCGCGCGTCGCGGAGTAGGACACGCTGATGACGCCCGCGCAGCCCGCGATCGACGTCGTGGCGCCGCTCACGTTGCTGACGATGCTGTTGCGCACGTTGACCGCGGCGAGGCCCCCGCAAACGATCCCTGCGGGAACGTTGGCGCCGGTGCCGGAGTTCGCGTTCTCCGCGACGAAGGTGGAGTACACCGCGTCGAGGGTGGAAGAGAAGACTCTGACCGCGGGGGTGCCGTTTGTGCTGACGCCCACGGCGGTGTTGCGCAGCCGCCCTTCGCTCCCCGCCGTCAGCCGGATGGCCCCGCGATTGTCGACCACCTCGGTGCGATCGAGCGCCAGCCGGGCGTTGGTGATGTTGAGGGGATGGTGTGCCAGGTTGTTGACGGGGTGGAAGCCGGAGAATCTCAGGTTCTCGATGAGGAGGGTGGCGCCATCATCGACGCGAATCCCTTGGTCGGGGTCGTTGTCGGCGCCCCGCACCAGCGGTCGCGTGCCCGCCGCGCCGAGCAGGGCGATCACGCGGTCGCCCGCGAGCTGCACCGACTCCGCGTACGCGGCATTGCCGGGGTTCTCGTGGAGGATGAAGACCCCTTGACCGCCGGCAG
>JBBQJI010000040.1:0-65156 GCA_038325765.1 Nannocystales bacterium | reverse complement strand
TGACCGAGGTGGGTGCCGGTGACCGTGCCGCCCGCGCTGCCGGCCGCGGTGATGCTGCCGATGCGCGAGAAGTGGAGCTCGACCGCGGCGTCCTCGTCGAGCACCCCGCCGAGCGCACGCACCACCGCCTCGGTGCGCCCCAGTGCGGTGCCCTGGGGCAGCTCGATCTGTACGTAGAACTCGCGCTGCGCGACCTCGGGCACCAAGGTGCGACCGTGGCGGTCGAGCATCGGCACGGTCACCGCGCACACCACGATCCCCAGGCCCACGATCAGCGCGGGGCGGCGCAGGGCTCGGCGCAGCAGCCACGGGTAGGTGCGCTCGAGGGCCTCCCACGCGATGGCGAGCGGACGGGCGAGCACGCCGAGCACGACGGCCAGCACCCGGATCAACGCGGCGACGAGGCGGGCGACGAGCGCGATTGGGATGATGAGCAGCCCGATCAGCGACCGACGCGGTGGCGCGGTTTCGGTGGGATCTCCACCGCCGCCCAGCGACATGAGCACCGGCACGAGGGTGAGGCTCACGAGCATCGACGACGCGATGCTGAAGCTCACCGCGAGGCTGAGGTCGCGGACGAGCTGGCCGGCGATGCCCTCGACGAAGGCCATCGGCAAGAACACCGCGATGGTCGTGAGCGTGGACGCCACCACAGACGATGCGACCTCGCCGGTGCCGAGCACCGCGGTGTGGCGCCGGAGCTCCGCAGTGTCGGGCATGTGGCCGTGGGCAGCCCGTACCCGCGCCACCGCCTCGAGCACCACGATGCTGTTGTCGACCAGCATGCCGACGCCGAGGGCGAGGCCGCCGAGGCTCATCACGTTGAGCGACACATCCAGCGCCTGTAGCGGCACGAAGGTCGCGAGCAGCGAGATCGGGATCGCCACCGCGATCACCACCGTCGACACCAGATCGCGCAAGAAGAACAGCAGCACCAAGATCGCCAGGGCGCCGCCGACCAGGGTGTTGGCGATGACCTCGTCTACCGACGACTCGATGAACTCGGACTGATCGGCGAGGATGACCACCTCGTAGCCGCGGATCAGGCGGATGCGGGGCAGGGCGGTCTCGACGGTGCGCGCCACCGACACGAGGTTGGCGTCGCCCTCGCGGTAGACCGCGAGCTCGACCGACTCGCGGCCGCCGACGAGCGACAGCTCCTCGCGCTCGAGCGGCCGCCGCGACACGCGGGCGACGTCGCGGATCCGCAGGTCGCGGCCGTCGCTGCTGCGGACCACGATTTCGCCGAGCTCGGCGGGGGTCCGCGCCTCGTGCAGCGTACGCACGAGGTAGCGATCGTCGCGCTCGTCGACCGCGCCACCCGGCATGTTGACGTTGTCGCGCTGCAGCGCGGCGACGACCTCGTCGGCCCCGAGCCCCACCGCAGCCAGCCGCGCGGCGTCGATCTCGACGGCGACCTCCTCGAGCTCGCCGCCGTGGACCTGCACCGCGGCGACACCGGGGATCTTCTCGAGCTCACGCTTGACGATGTCGTCCGCGATCTTGCGCAGCACCGCCAGATCGCCCGGTGCCAAGTCGCCCGATGATGCCTGAGTCTGCTCGGCCGAGCGCAGCGCGAGGCGCATGACCGGCTCCTGTGCAGGGTCGTAGCGCAGCAGCAGCGGCCGCGTCGCGGTGGTCGGCAGCGTGACGCGGTCGAGCTTCTCGCGGACGTCGGCCATGGCCTGGTCCATCTGCGTGCCCCAGGCGAAGTCGAGCACCACGTCGGAGGTGCCCTCGCGCGACACCGACTCGACCTTCACGATCCCAGGCACGGCGCCGACCCGCTCCTCGATCGCGCGGGTGACGAGTTCCTCGATCTCCGACGGCGCCGCGTCGGGGTCCTCGGTGCGCACGGTGATCGTCGGATACGACAGCTCGGGCAGCAGCTCGACCGGCAGCCGCAGCGCAGCGACGAAGCCGAACAGAAGCACGGTGATGGTCACCATCGTGGTGGTGACGGGACGCAGTACCGCGGTCGCGACCCACGACTTCAGCATGGCCTGCGGCCCCTGGGTCGACCGCTCGTCATGCGGATCTCAGCCCCCGCGGTCGGCCTTGCCGTCGGCCTTGCCGGCGGACTTGTCCTCCGCCGTCGGCTCTGGCGCCTCGGCGGCGCCGAGCGGCATGCCCTCGGTGATCCCGGCGTTGCCGTCGGCGACGACGACGTCGGCGACTTCGATGCCGGCGTTGATCTCGACCACCGACTCGCCGACCAGCCCGAGCTGCACCGCGCGCCGGCGGGCCTTGCCGTCCTCGATCACGTAGACGTGCGGGGCGCCCTCGATCTCGAACACCGCGCTGCGCGGCAGGCTCATCGCGCCGTCGCGGACGTCGACGAGCACCTGCGCCCGCGCGAACGCCCCCGGCGCGGCGTTGACCGGAAACTCGGTGGCGCGGACGGTGAACTTCACCGTGCCCGTCATGGCGTCGACCACCGGCGCGCGGCGGATGATCTTGCCGGCGAAGCGGGTGCCGTCGACCAGCTGCATGTCGACCTCGGCGTCGACCTTGACGGTGGCGGCGTCGCGCTCGGGCAGGTGCAGGTCGAGCTCGAGCACTGTGAGATCGGCGATCGCGAACAGCGGCGTCGCGGTTCCCGCGAGCACGCCGACATCGACGTGGCGGGCGGTGATCGTGCCGGCGAACGGAGCGCGCACGGCGGTGAGCCCGACCTGGTGGCGTTGCAGCTTGAGCGCGGCGCGGGCCTCGGCGACCAGGTACGCCTGCTTGTCGATCTCCTCCTTGGAGATGACGGCGGCCGCCGACTTCAGCCGTTCGAGCTCGCGCTCGAGGTTCTGCAGTTGCACACTGCCGGCGGCGGCCTCGAGCGCGACACCGCGGGCATCGAGCTTGGCGAGCACCTGGCCGTCTTCCACGCGGTCGCCCTCCTCGACCAAGATGGCGTCGATGAGCGCCGGCTGGGTCGCGACCAGATCGGCGAAACGGCGGGCGCGCAGGGTGCCCGAGGTCGTGTACTGCCGCTCGATGCGCTGGGGCGTCATCGAGAGCGTCGCGACCTTCATGGTGCCGTCGGCATCGCGCTTGCCCTCCGCCGCCCAACTCTTCGAGCCCGGGCTGTCGCATGCGAGCGACGCGAGCACCGCCACCATGGAGATCGCATGCACCAGCGCGCTCACCGAGCGGGATCTCGACGCGCGGCGCGGTTCGTCCTTCACGGAATGGGCGATTGTTGTCATGCTCGTCGGATGTCGGAGCGTGCGCCCGAGTCGGCACCGTCGCGCGAGCTGCTGCTCGCGAACCACGCGTTTCCGGGGGAGTATATCGTCAAGGCGTTCGGACCAGGCACGGCCGAGTTCCGCGCCGAGGTCCACGCCGCCGCCGCCGCGGTGGTCGGCGGCGCACGGTTCACTGCGACGGAGCGGGCGACCCGAAGCGCCCATCGCATGTGCATCACGCTCGTGCTCGCGGTGGACACGGTGGACGAAGTCATCGCGGTCTACCACCGAGTGGCCGTCGTCGAAGGTCTTCTCATGCTCCTGTGAGCGAGATCACTGCCATGCCCGCCACGTTGTCTGCATGTTGCGGCTATTCCGTCGGGGAGAAGACACCCATGCGCCGAACGACCCTCACTCGCAGTCTGCTCGTGTTCCTCCTTGCCGCGCCGGCGGTGCTCGGCGGCTGCAAGCCCAAGGCGATCCGCGGCGGCGAAGGCACCGAGAACCCCGACCTCGACGAGGGCGCGATGGGCACCGGGCTCGACCGTCGGGATCTCGACGACCTGATGAAGAAGAACATGACCGCGCTCATGGCGTCCCCGGCGTGGGCGAGTTGGCGCAACGGTCAGCAGCCGGTGGTCGCGATCTGGCCGGTCAAGAACGACACCAGCGAGCACCTCGACGATCAGATGCTCACGCTGCTCTCGGACATGGAGAGCGAACTGGTGAACAGCGGCGTGGTCGCGGTGGTCAGCCGCGAGCGCCAGTCCGAGCTCATCGCCGAGGCCAACCTGCAACAGAGCGGCGACTTCAACCCGGCCATGGCGGCCCAGATCGGCCGCCAGATCGGCGCCCAGTACTTCATCACCGGCAAACTCCAGGCCGTCGACGAGCGCTTCGACAAGGAGCGCCGCGTCCAGTACTCGCTGTTCATGCAGGTGCTCGAGGTCGAGACCGGCATCGTCAAGTTCCAGACCAAGTCCGAGCGCAGCAAGGCGATCGTCCGCTGAGCGCGGCAGGCTCCACCGTGCGCCGCGCCTCGAAGAGTCCCCGAGCGCCCATGGCGGCGTGCCGGGGCGTGGCCCTGGTCCTCGCGCTCGGCGGGATCGCGTGCGCGACCTACTCGGACCGCACCGAGGCCGCCCGCGAAGCCCTGCAGCGCGGTGATGCGGCGGGCGGCGCGAAGCAGCTCAACAAGTTCCTCAAGGTCCGCAACTCCGAGGAGCTGCCCGACCGCTGGAGAAAGGACTTCGAGCTGGTCGTGCTCGAGCGCGCCACGGTGCTGCAGGCGATGGGTGACTACGAGACCTCGGCGCGGGACTTCGGCGTCGCCGACAAGCAGCTCGAGCTCCTCGACATCGCCCGCGACGGCGCCGGCAAGCTCGGCAAGTACATCTACAGCGACAGCGCGACGAAGTTCAAGGCATCGCCCAAGGAGAAGCTGTCGATCAACGCGATGAACCTGTGCAACTACCTCGCACTGGGCGATCTGCAGGGCGCGCGCGTCGAGGCCAAGCGCTTCACGGTCATGCGCAACTACATGCGCGACTACGATCCCGACAACGAACACAACGCGTTCGGGTCGTATCTCGCGGGCTTCGTGTTCGAGCGGCTCGGCCAGGCCGACACGGCGCTGCGCTACTACGACGAGGCGCTGCAGGAGCGCGAGTTCGCCAGCCTGCGCGAGCCCATCGCCCGCCTCGCGGCGCAGGGCAGCTATCGCGGCGCGCGGATCCGCGACTACCTGCCCGAGCAGGCGCCCACGCCGGCCCCCGCGAAATCTGTTCCCGCCCCCGCGACGCCGGCGGCCGAGCCGACGCCGACGCCGGCGCCGACCGATGCGGTGCAGCGACCGACCGCCGAGCTCGGCACCATGCTCCCGCGTGGCGTGTGGCCCGTGGCCACGCCCGCCGAATCCGCCGAGATCCTCATCATCGCGAAGACCGGACGCGTGCCCTACAAGGTGCCCAAGCGCATCCCCATCGGGCTCGCGATCGGCCTCGCCGGCGCCTATGTGACCGGCGACACCACCATCCTCGAGTACGGGATGTTCAAGGTCGTGACCTATCCCGAGCTGGTCGCCCACGACACGGTGTTCGATCACGCGTCGATCACCGTCGATGGCCACGGCGTCGACATGGAGCTGGCCTCGGACGTCACCGCCGAGATCGTGGCGGAGTACGAGGACATGAAGCCGAAGATCATCGGCGCCGCGCTCACGCGCATGATTGCGCGGGCGGCCGCGGCCGAGGCGGGACGCGCGGCCGGCAGCCAGTCGGAGCAGGCCGGCGGTCTCATCGGATTCCTGGCGGCAGCTGCGATCGAGGGCACGATGGTGGCGCTCGACAAGCCGGACACGCGGAGCTGGACGACGCTGCCCGCGCGCGTCCATGTCGCCCGCGCCACCGTGCCCGCCGGCACCCACGAGATCCTCGTCACCGTCGGCGGACCTGGAGGCAACGAGCGCCGCCGCGCGCGTGTGACCGTGGCGGCAGGCGGGTTCGCCGTGGTCGACGTCACGACCCTCCGCTAGCAGTCCGTGCAATGCTGAGGTCATGAACCGCCGCAACCGCATCGGCCTGGCTTCGCTCGCCGCCTCGCTCGTCGCCGGCGGCATCACGCTCGGCGCTGCATCGACAGCCCAAGCCGCGGTGAGCGGTCGGCGGGGCATCGAGATCGAGGGTGCCCGCGATCGCCGTGGCTTCTATGTCGGTACCGGGTTCGGCTTCGGCGGCACCTTCTTCTGGTACGACGACTTCCTACCCGCCACCCGCGTCGAGCTCGCGCTGGGCGGCGGCGTGACGAAGCGGTTCACGCTGGGCGCCAACCTCCACGTGACGCCGTACCTGGTGCGTGGCGGGCTCGTCACCTTCGGCGGCGACATCGAGGGCACGGGCTACCTGTTCCGTGGGCTGTACCTGCGCGGAGCGCTGGGGGCGGCCGGCGTTCCGCGCCGCTCACCCGAGGACCGCGATGCGCGGGGCATCACCGCGGGGCTCGGGGGCGCCGTCGGCTTCGGCTACGAGTTCTTCCTCAACTCGACCGCGGCGATGGGCGCCGGCATCACGTACGACGCTCGCTTCGTGCCCGGTTCGAAGTTTCCGCGGCAGACGCTGCTGGTCGGCCTGCGGTTCTCGTTCTACTGATCGCTGGGGCCTCGGCGGACGTGCCGGGCGCCGGCGATTCGCGAGCGAACCCCCTCCTGCAGAGCGGCCGGACGCTTCGACGATCTGTGGTGGCGGTCGCACGTGCCTCCACGTACCCTCGGGCGTTGGATTTGCTCTTGGAGTCCTCGCCGGAGACTGCCGTGGCGCTGCTGCCCACCTGTACGACCAGCGGATCTGCGCTCGCACCGATTCAAGCGTTGGCTGCGTCGATCGGCGGGGCGCGGGCGTTGGATGAACGCGCCCGGGAACGTTTGCGTCGCCCGGGCAGTCTCCTCTGCGCTTCGCCGTCGCTGATCATGGACATGCTGGCCTCGCGACTCACCCGCTTCTCGCTCGTGCTGACGCTGCTCGGCGGGTGCTTCTCCGAGGTCGGCTCGACGCCGACGCCGTCCGACACCGACCCGACAACGCCGCAGATGTGCACGGCCGGAGCCCTGGGATGCGTGTGCTACGGCAACGGCTCGTGCGACGCGGAGCTCGAGTGCGCCGCGTCGATCGACATGTGCGTGCCCGCCGATTGCGAGCCGGGATCACACCATTGCGTCTGCGATGCGGGCAACTGCCGCGACGCCCTGATGTGCATCGACGGCCTGTGCCTCGAGCCCGGCGATGACGCCACCGCGGGCGACGCGACGGTCGGGAGCAGTCCGGCGTCCACGACCGTGACCGATGCGACGGCCGACGAGTCGACGAGCCAGGGCGCCAGCGCGAGTGCTTCGGGCTGGGGCGAGTCGACGGACGGCACCACCTCGGAGTCGACGACGGAGACCGTGCCTCCGGACTGCGAGGCGCTCTCGTGCGGGGAGTGCGTCTCGTGCGTGGCGCAGCCCGACGCGCCCTGTGCCGAAGAGGCGGCCGCGTGCGAGGCGGTGCAGGGATGCATGAATGCGGCGGGCTGCCTGGTGAGCTGCGCCGTGGATGGCTTTTGCCTCGATGCGTGCTGTGAAGGGCTCTCCAGCGCGATCGTAGCGGCTGCGGCCACGCTCAACATCTGCCGCGGTGACGCATGCATCGACCAGTGCGACAATGACTACCTCCTCATGGACTGCCCTTGAGCCCGAGGCGCATCCCGTTCCAGACGCGTTCGGACCGCAGGTCAGCGCCGATCGCTGCACGCCTGCGGTCCGTTCGGGCGACCCGACGTGGCCGCAGCACCGGGCTCACGACGGTTGGGGTGTGAGCGTGAAGCCGCCGAAGTCCATCGCGCCGCCGGGGATCGAGATGCCGGTGGCTCCGACGAAGTTGGCGTCGATACTGTCGTTGGGCGTGCCGTTGACGATCTGGATGTTGTTGACGACGTCGAAGTTCTCGAGGACACCCGAGGTCAGCAGGCGCTGACACTTGCCCTCCGCGCGGAAGGTGGCCGAAGCCGCGGAGATCACCACCTCGGAGAACTTGTTGTAGCGGCACGCCACGACGACGGTGGTGCCCTGGGGGGCGAGCGGATGGGCCACGATCGAGAACTTGCCCTTGGCCTTGTTCTGCTTGACGCGGATTCTGCCGCCGAAGCTGAAGTGCAGGCGCTGACCGGCGCCCTCGATCCGCGCCTCGCCGTTCTGACCACCACCACCACCACCACCGGACCCGTTTTCGTCATCGTCCCCGTGCCCCGGACCTCCGGCGTGCGCTGCAGTGGCACCGAGTGGCGAGAGGGTCAGGGCGATGGCGATGAGTACGGTGAGTGTTCGCATGGGGAGCCTCTGCCGACGCATGACGCGCGCCGACGATTCAGGTCATGGTGCCCGAATGGCTGGCGAATTCGCACGAATTCGAGGTCGCGCATGCGTCGATGTGGGCGTGGTGGGTCGAACACCCACCGCCGACGCACGGACTCAGTTCTTCTGGGGGACCGGCCCGGTCCCCCTTCCACCGGGCAAAAACCCGGCGGAACCTTCCCCCTCCCAATCGCTGTCGCTCTCTCAGGGGTTCGACAGGAGCACGCCCACGGTGTTCGACAGCTGGTTGCTCGTCATCAGATCGGGCACGCCGTCCTCGTTGAGATCACCGGCGCGCACGGCCGAGGGCAGGACGCCGACCGGGTAGTTGGCCGACGGGGTGAGGCCGCCCTCACCGTCACCGATGAGCACCAGCACGGCGTTGTCGGTCTCGTCGGCGGTGGCGATGTCCAGGTAGCCGTCGCTGTCGAAGTCGCCGCCGGCGATCGAGCGGGGGCCGCTGCCGACGGCCACGTTGCTGTGGGGCACGAAGCTGCCCGCGCGATCCGAGAGGTATACCGTCGCCGTCGAGGCCCATTGGTTGGTGGCGATGATGTCGAGCCAACCGTCGGCGTCGAGGTCGAGCGCGGCGAGGCCCAGCGTGCCGTCGCCGGCGGGGAGCGACCCTGCGGCCACGAAGATGCCATCGGCGCGCCCCTGCCACACGAACACCACGTTGGCTGCCGAGGCTGCGACCGCCATGTCGACGATGCCGTCACCGGAGAGATCCTCGAGGATCACCTCGCGTGGCGAGCCGGGGGCCGCGTAGATCTCGGTGGTGTCGAACGTGCCGTCGCCACGATTGCGCAGGATGTGGATGTCGGCGCTGATGTCGTTGCTCACCGCGAGGTCGAGATCGCCATCGCCATCGATGTCCGCCGCTGCCGACATGATCGGACTCGAGCCGACGCCGTGGGCCAACGGCGCTGCGTAGGTGGCGGGGCCCACCGCGGTAAGAACGTTGAGGGTGCCCGCCTCGTGGTTGGTGACGGCGAGATCGGGCCAGCCATCGCCGTCGAAATCCCCAGCCGTGATGCCGACGGGCACGTTGCCGCCAGCGCTCCACCACTCGGGCTCGCCGAGCTTGCCGGTGCCGTCGCCCCGCAGCACCGTCGCCACGTTCGACGGGGACTCGAGGAACTCGAAGTCCGAGTTCGGCACCGCGACGTCGAGGTGACCGTCGAGATCGAGATCGATGGCGATGATCGCACAGGGATCGATCCGAGAGGCAAACTCGATCTGCGGCAAGAAGCACAGTTCGCCGGGATCGATGACCCCGTTGCCGCAGGTTTCGGCGATCGGCGGGAGATCCGGATCGAGGGCGAAGACGGACCCAGGGTCGTCGTCGTCGGGTTCGTCGTCGCCGTTGCCATCGTGGCCGCCGTCTTCACGGGGGCCGATCGATGCGTCGGCGCTGCCATCTCCGACCGTGGCGCCGTCACCGAACGGCGTACGGCCGCACGCCGAGAAGGCCAGGGCAACGCAACATCCTACGAGCTTTCGCATGGTGACTCCCCCGTCGGCCCGGACGGTCGGGTCGGCGAAGCATCAGGGTAGCAAAGCCGGCAGCCGCGGCCACCGCAGCGGTCACCCGCCCGCGAGTCTCCGGAACTAGCGGCACTCGAACGCGTTGCCACCACCGGACCCGCCGCCTTCGCCGGGGTCGAGCACCGGCAAGCAGGCGTCTTCGACCTCGGGGTGGGCGTACTCGAAGCAGCAGCGCAGGGAGTCGCCGTCCTGCGGGCAGGCCTCACCCGCGTCCAGGCAGCACACAGGTCCCGCGCGCGGAACATGGTCGAGGCAGTCGCTGTCGCACGCCACGTTGGCCAGCGCTCCTATCTGCGCGCAGGCGGGGTACTCGTCGGCGAGGAGCGCGGTGTCGAGGTCGTCGCCGTCGCACACCTCCGCGAGTGTCACCGCGTCGTTGTAGAGCGAGTTCCTCAGCGGCGGGTCGATGCCCCCATTGCCGCAGTATCCGCAGCTGCTGCGATCGAAGGTGCAGTTGGGCAGACACGAGATCGTGGAGCCGGAGGTATAGGGGAACGTCATGTAGGGCGACCGCAGCGGCGCTTGGCTCATCGAGCCGGCGCACGGCCGCGGCGACACGATGCCCCCGCCGCGACTGCTGGCGAAGTCACACTCCTCGCCCTCGTCGATCATCCCGTTGCCGCACGTGTCGCAATTGCCGTAGTCGACGCGGCACAGCGTGCAGCTCGGCGTGCCGCTGCCGGGGCACGCCACGCCGTTGTTGCTGCCGTCGCACTGTTCGCCGGCCTCGACATCGATGATGCCGTCGCCGCACTTGGCACACTGCTCGGCAGTGATGATGAGCTGGCACGTGTCCGGATCGCAGGCGCCGATGCCGAACGGGCGGCTGGTGCCGACACACGCGGCGAGGTAACTGGGCGGATCCGCCGGATCGCACTGCTCACCGGCGATCTCGTCGACGTGGCCATCGCCGCACGCGATGACTCGATCGAGCTCGATGAGGCAGGCGTTCCCGGCGGCGCAGCCGATCACGAGCGCAAGGGTTGGGCCCCATGGTCGCACGATGTCTGGAGTCTACACGGCCTGGCGCGTCGCTGCGCGGCGGTGTCGTCGCCGCCACCGGGCCTGCGCGTGATGACGCTGGTGCGTTCGCCTCCGGACGTCCATGCGCGAGCTTCGGAGCCACGAATTCGGCCCCTGACGATGGTCCAGCGCCGTTGCCGGCGGTGGGCTCGGTGGGTCGCGCGCGGATGGTGGGGCGCCGTGGAGTGATTCGGTATGCTGCGCCGGTCCATGACGAGCGCCGATCCGTCGCACTCCACCCCCTTTGTCGATCCGCTCGCGACGTCGACGTTCCTGTCGGCCTGTCGCGGTGAGCAACCGGCGCGCACGCCGATCTGGGTGATGCGGCAGGCCGGCCGCTACCTGCCCGAGTATCGCGAGATCCGGGCACGCGTGAGCTTCGAGGAGCTGTGCCGCACCCCCGAGTTGTGCGCCGAGGTCACGCTGCAGCCGATCGATCGGTTCGGCTTCGACGCGGCGATCCTGTTCTCCGACATCCTGGTGGTGTTCGATGCGATCGGCGTGCCGGTCGCGTTCAACCCCGCGCCGCAGGTGGCGACGCCGGTGCGTACGGCCGCCGACGTGAAGGGCCTGCGCTGGGGTCGCGCGGCCGACCACCTCGACTACGTCTTCCAGGCGGTGCGCGCGTGCAAGGCGGCGCTGGCCGACCGCGTGCCGCTCATCGGGTTCTGCGGCGCGCCGATGACGACGGCGAGCTACATGATCGAAGGCGGCGGTTCCCGCGAGTTCGAGCACACCAAGGCGATGGCGTTCACCGAGCCGGCGCTGTTCGGCCGCATGCTCGAGAACATCACCACGCTGCTCGTCGAGTACCTCGCAGGGCAGGTCGCCGCCGGCGCCGATGCCCTGCAGATCTTCGAGAGCTGGGGCGCCGCGTTCGCCCCAGACGACTACCGCGAGCACGTGCTGCCGCACCTGCGGCGGTTGGTCGAGGAGTGCCGCCCGCTCGGGGTGCCCATCATCCTCTTCGTGCGCGGCAACGCCGGACTGCTCTCCCAGGGCGCGGAGCTCGGCGCCGACGTGGTCGGGATCGACTGGTCGATCGGGATGTCCGAGGCCATCGACGTGGTCGGGGCCGATAAGGTCGTGCAGGGCAACCTCGATCCGATGACGCTGCTCGGGCCGCCGGCGCTCGTGACCGCGAAGGCCGAGGCGATCGTCGCCGCCGGTCGCCGCGCGCGGGGACACATCTTCAACCTCGGCCACGGCATCTCGCGGCACACCGATCCCGCCATCGTGCAGCACCTGGTCGACGTGGTGCACGGCGCATGAGGGCGTTCGCGCTGGCGATCGTACTCGTACTCGTACTCGTACTCGCGCTCGGATGTCGACCGGTGTCGCCGACGCCGCCGGCACCGAGCCCGAGCAAACCGGCGATCGCCCGCCCGCCCAGCCGTCACGCCCAAGGCGAGCGCATCGACGTCAACGTGCCGCTGCAAGACGGCGGCGTCCTGGCCCTCGCCGAACTGCGGGGCAAGCTGGTCGTGCTCGAGCTCGTCGATCGCAGCCACCGCGACCCGGTGGCCGAGCGCGACTACGCCGGTCTCGTCGCTGAGGCAGCCGGCGAGATCGAGATCGTGATGGTCACGCTGGACGGCGATGGGTGGGGCGGTGACGTCCCGCCGTTCGTGCTCGGCTGGGATCCGCAAGGTGCGCTCGCAGCCCGCCTGCACGCCGCCAGCATGCCCACGGTGCTGCTCCTCGACCGCGAGGGACGCGTCGCGACGCAGTATTCGGGGGCGCGCACGCCGGGGCACGGTGCGCTGCTCGAGGCCGCGCGCGGGGCTCTCGCCCGCGGCGCTGCGGCTCAGCCGGCGGCGAGCAGCGCGTCGAGGTGATCGCCGACGAGCGCCCAGTCAGGGCGGAGTTCGATCGCGATCTCGAGGTGCTCGATCGCGAGGTCGATGTCGCCCTCGCGGGCTCGGACCTGGTAGCACAGGCCGAGATCGACGTGGGCCTCGGCGGCCTCGGGATCCCGCTTGACCACGTAGCGGAGTACGCTGATCGCCTCGTTGTATTGACGGGCCTCGAAGAAGGCCGTGGCGAAGCCGCGGAGCAGCTCCAGGTCGAACGCGCCGGTGTGGAGGATGCCGGCAACGGCGAGCCGGGCGTCGTCGTAGGCGCCGCGCACGAGGTGACCACGGACGCGGTCGAGCACCTGCTGCCCCGGCCGCACCAGCCGCGCGGCGCTGTAGCCGAAGTCCGTGTGGCATACCTCGCAGGGCCCCTCGGGCGCCGTGTCGAGCGACTCGGTCGTGGGATCCTGCCGCATCACGCAGTCGGGATCGTCGTGGTGGTGCAGGCCCAGGGTGTGGCCGACCTCGTGGAGCACCAGCTTGTGCAGGCGACGGCGCAGGCGATCGCCGCCGTGATCGTCGATCCGCGAGAGCGACACCACCGCGATGCGATCGGTGAGGCTCGCGAGGCCGAACACGTAGGGCTTGTCGGCCTCGTAGATGTCGACGCCGGTGAGGACGAGCTCGATCAAGGCCTCGCTCGAGCGGCTGCGGAACAGGTGGTCGATCGCGGAGCGGGCGTCGAGCTGGGCGCGCTCGACGTTCCACGACGACCACGAGGCCAGGAGATCGCGCGCTTCGCCGATCTCGCAGCGCACTGGATAGGTGCGCAGCAGGCTGCGGCAGGCCGACCGCAGGCGCTCGTCCGGGACCGGACCGAGAGCCCGCACGACGACGAGCGGCCTCGCGATCTCCGCGCGCTCGGCGATCGATGGACGCGCCGATTGCCCATCGCGCGGGAGCACGAGCAGCAGGGCAGTGGCCCACAGCAGGCCAAGCATCGTCGACCAGGTTCGGCGCATGGGACGGTCGGTGCGACGGCCGGCCTCCGTCAGGCCGCGCCGCACGTGGGGTGAGATGATCAGCCTACGCACCTTGGCCCCCGTGGTCCAAGCCCAAATCGTGGGCGGTGCGCAGGCACACGTCACCGTGCCGGACCGCGGCGACGTTCATGTGGGCGCATGCGCATTCCTTTCGCCACACTGCGACCCGTTGAGCAGTGCACCACCATCAGCGCCCGCGCCGCCCGCTTCGGGCGATGGACCCAAGGACGGCTCCTCGGGCGGCGGCAGCACCGACTGGAGCATCGGCGAGCTGCTGCGATGGACGCAGGCACGCTTCGGCGAGCGCGGAATCGTCGATGCGCGCCTCGATGCCGAGCACTTGCTGGCCCACGCGCTGGGCTGCAGCCGCATGACGCTCTACACCGAGCACGATCGGCCGGTCGACGACGAGCCCCGCGCGCGCTTCCGTGAGTTCGTGCGCCGCCGCCTGGGCCGTGAACCGGTCGCCCACATCGAGGGCAAACGGGGCTTCCACGCCCTGGGCCTCGAGCTCGAGGTCGATCGCCGGGTGTTGGTGCCCCGGCCCGAGACCGAGCACCTCGTCGACTGGCTGCTCGAAGATCTTGCCGCCATCGAAGCGCCGAGGGTGGTCGATGTCGGCACCGGTTCGGGGGCGATCGCCCTCGCGGTGAAGCACGCGCGCGCCGACGTCGACGTCGTCGCGGTGGATGTCTCCGACGACGCCCTCGCGGTCGCCTCCGCCAACGCGGTGCGGCTGGGCGCCCTGGTCCGGATGCTGCGCTCCGATCTCTTGGACGCGGTGCAGACCCCGACCGGCGGTTGGTCGGCGATCGCGGCCAACTTGCCGTACATCCCCAGCGCCGTGATCGAGACCCTCGATCCCGAGGTGCGGATGTTCGAGCCGCGGCTCGCCCTCGACGGTGGGGAGGACGGCCTCGTGCTCATTCGCCGTCTGCTCGACGCGGTGGTCGACCGCGCCGCGCTGGCCGAGGGCGGCGCCGTCTATCTCGAGGTCGGGTTCGATCAGGCGCGCGCGGTCGCGGCCATGGCCGAGGCGCGGGGCTTGGTCGCGGCGATCCGCAACGACTACGCGGGCATCGGCCGCATCGTGCGAGCGCGGAGCAGGCCCGTCGACGGGCCCGCGGTTCCCGTCGACGCCCCGGACGCGTAACCTCTGCAGCATCGATGCGCGCGTCGACCGTTGCGGCCCCCATGACCTTCGCCCTCGCGGCGTTGGTCGCCTGTCGTCCCGAGCCGACCGTTGCCCCGGCGCCCGCTCCACCACCGTCCGCCGAGGATGCCGTGCCCGACGACGCCTTCGCCATCGCGGGTGGCGTCACGATCCCGAGGCTCGCGTTCGACGAGGCGATGGCCAAGCACTCCGCCGGCGGACCGGCGAGCCGTGATGATCGGGGGCTGCGGCAGCACGTCGGTGTCGCCCTCGTCACCCGCACCCTGCTCCAACTCGAACTGTCGCGGCTGGGCGTCACCGATGGGGCCGCGCTCGAGAGCCGGGCCGCGCCGCTGCTCGCGGCGCTCGAGCGGGAGCATCCGCTGACGCCGCCTGTGTGGTGGTCGATGCCGCCGCTGTCGACCGAGGACCTCGGCGGCGCGGTGGTCGTCGCCGCCGATCACGTGGTGGCAGCCGAACCCTCCGAGATCGCCGCCGAGTACGAGCAGCAGATCCCGCGTTGGACGGCGGAGAAGCCGTGGCTGCGGCTCGACGTGTGGACGCTGCGTTATGACGATGCGACCGGCGTCGCCGAGTGCGACGTCCACATCGCCAAGTACCGGCGCTGCGCGCAGGAGTTCCCGGTCGCGACGCAGCCCGTCGTGCTCGCCGACCTCTCGCGGCAGGCGAGCGTGTGGCGGGCCCGTGCCGAGGATCCGGAGCATCGCGAGCTGCTGCGCACCGAGTGCGCCGCCGTCGAGGCCGAGGCCATGCAGCAGACCGCATCCATGGGCTGCGATTGGAGCAGCGACGCCACCGCTGACGAGCGCACGGCGACCGCGACGCGCCGCCGCGAGCGACGCGCGATCGCCGATGCTGTCCGCGGCCGACTCGCAGCCGGCGAAGATCCGGCCTCGGTGGCGGCGGAGCAAGGTGGCGTGGTGGCGGTTCGCCAGCTGTTCGCGGGCGAGGAGCTGTCCAAGGCCGTCCTATCGGCCACCCGCTCTCTCGGGGTCGGCAAGGCGACGAAGCCGACCGACGACGGCCACGCCTGGACCGTCGTCCGCCTGATCGAGCGCCACCGGCCCGGCGCGCTGCCGATGGCGGCGGTCGAGGCCGACATCGCCGACGATCTCCGGATCCGCCGGACGGCCGAAGCGCTCGAGGATCTGCCGGCAAAGCTGCGATCGAAATACGAAGTTCGGCTCCATGAATCGGTGGAGTCCCTCGACGCCGGACCGAACGCCGCGCCGCGCCCCTGACTCCAGGCGAGCGCGGGCATCTCCGCGTCCCGTCGCCGGTGACATCGAGCCGCCGTCCGTGCGAGCCTTGCGGCTGCCTGGCGCGGAACGGCTCGTGCCCCCCGCCGCGAGGTCGCTACCGGAGTCAGCCCAAGATGCAGCCGCAACTCGATCGGGTCTCCTACTTGTTCACGTGCGACGAGGGCCCCAGCGGCGTCTTCGACGTGCACCGCATGCGCCTGGTCGAGGCCGTCGATTCGACGTTCGAGCTCGATCTCGAGGTCGTCAGTCATGAGCTCGACGCGGAGGTCGACACGTTCCTCGGCGCGGCGTGCCGCTTCGAGATCATCCGCGGCGATCGTGTGCGGCCGGTGTTCGGCATCATCGACAGGGTCGAGTTCATCGGTCGCACCGAGGAGCAGATCATCGTCGGCCTGCGGGTGGTGCCGGCGTTCGCGCTGCTCGGCCAGCGCGTGCGCTCGCGGATCTTCCAGGACATGAGCGTGCTCGACATCGTTGCGGCCGTACTCGACGAGGCCCTGGGCGACTACGCCCGCACCCACGAGCCCGGGGGTTCGGCCCGCGGCACCGCGCTCCGCGACTACTGCCTGCAGTATCGCGAGTCGGACCGCGACTTCGTCGAGCGTCTGCTCGAGGAGGAGGGCATCTCGTATCACTTCGTCCACGACGAGGGCGCCGGCCACGAGGTCCTCACGTTCACCTACGAGAACGAGGACTTCGTCGACATCGCCAACGTCGATGGATCGGCCCTGGTGCCCATCATCCCCACCGGCGCGGAGGAGCACGACGTCGAGTCGGTCGCCGGCCTCGACTACGCATGCACGCTGACGTCGACGGCCACGATGCACATGGACTTCGACTGGAAGACCCCGACGGCGCCGCTGTTCAGCCCCGCCGACGGCGCCGACGAGCGCGGTCGCATCCGCCGGGTCTACCGCCACGATCAGCGGCGGTTCATCGCCGACGACGGGCCGCAGCGCGCGCCCGAGCACCAGGGCGCGTTGGCGCTGCACGGCAAGGTCGGTCGCGCCACCGGCAACGTCATGACCTTCGTGCCGTGCGGTGTGTTCGAGCTCGAGCGTCACCACCGTGCCGATCTCGAGCAGCGCTGGGTGATCACCCGCGTCGAGCACCGCGGCTCGGCGCCCGAGGTGCTGCTCTCGTCGTCGCAGGGGCCGGAGACCGCGGTGGGTCGCTACCTCAACGTCATCGCGTGCGTGCCTGCGACGGTGAAGATCCGGCCTGCGCGCCGCATCCCCAAGCCGCGCGCCTGGGGCCCGGAGACCGCCACGGTGGTGGGCCCCGCAGGCGAAGAGATCCACACCGACGAATTCGGCCGCATCAAGGTGCAGTTCCACTGGGAGGAGGAGCCCAAGAAGGACGACACCGCGTCGTGCTGGATGCGCGTGCGCCAGAGCTGGGCCGGACCGGGGTGGGGCTTCCAGTTCATCCCGCGCATCGGCATGGAGGTCGTGGTCGACTTCCTGTCCGGCAATCCGGATCGCCCGCTGGTCAGCGGCTGCGTCTACAACGGCGACAACGTCCCGCCGTACGCGCTGCCGGCCGACAAGACCAAAAGCGGCATCAAGACCACGAGCGTGTCCGGCTCGGGCACCAACGAACTGCGCTTCGAGGACGCCTCGGGGTCCGAGGAATTCTACATCCACGCGCAGAAGGACATGAACACGGTCGTCTTGAACGATCAGACGCTCAGCGTCGGCAACGACCGCTCGATCTCGATCGGCAACAACCTGACAGACGCGATCACCAAGGACAAGTCCATCACCGTCGGCGGCAACCATACCGAGGAGATCACCGGCAACATGGATCTCACGGTGTCGAAGAGTCAGAGTATCTCGGTGACGGAGAACGTCACCGAGACCATCAGCGGCAAACGCGAGCAGACGATCTCGAAGACGAGCAAGATCAGCATCATGCTCGCGGCGGACGAGTTCGTCGGCGCCAAGAAGAGCGTGAAGGTCATCGGCCTCTACAGTGAGCAGGTCGGGGCCTCGCGCAGCATCACCGCCGTCGGGGCGATGACTTTCACCGCCGGCGCCAGCGGCAAGTTCCAGTGCGCGCGCAACATCATGGTCAAGGCCCGCAAGAACCTCGCGCTCGAGGGCGACGAGAACATCGCCACCAAGTCGGGCAAGAAGACGTCGATGGAGTCGGGCGACGACATGGCCATCGACGCCAAGAAGAAGCTCACGTTGGTGGTCGCCGACGAGTTCGTGATCAAGTGCGGGTCGGCCGAGTTCTCCATGAAGAAGGACGGCACCGTGACGATCAAGGGCAAGGACATCACGGTGAAGGGCACCGGCAAGATCAACGTGAAGGCCGACAGCGACGCCGTGATCAAGGGCTCGAAGGTCACCTTGAACTGACCCTCCGCCGGGCTCTGGGCGGCGGCGCCGGTTAGGGTCGGCCGAAAATTGGCGCCCGGGCCCACCGCTGCCGTAGCGTCGCGCCCATGCGTGCCGCAGTGCTCCTCGCGATGGTCGGGTTCTCGGGCTGCATGACCGGCGACGGCATGCAGAGCAAGCTCCGCGACGCCACCACCGACTACAACCGCGCGCTGCGCTGGCGCGACATCGATCGCGCCGCCGAGTTCCTGCCCGTCGAGTCGCAGCAGGCCTTCTTGCGCATGCACGAGGAGTTCGACGGGGAACTCGTGGTGGTCGACTACGAGCTCACCCGTCTGGATCTCGACAAGACCAACGGCGTCGCCGCGTCGCGGGCCCAGATCTGGTGGCACACGGACGACAGCACGGTGATAGAGTCGACCGCCGTCGATCAGTTGTGGCAGTTCCACGAAGGCAACTTCGTGCTGGTGGACGAGCGCCGCAGCGCGGGCGAGCGCCTGGGGCTGTTCCCCGAGTTCGTCGAGGACGATCACCCGTGGCTGCCCGGGCTCGAGGACTATCGGAAGTCGCGGGCGATCGGTGAGGACAACAAGACCAAGGGCCGCGCGGCGGCGAAGGGGAAGAAGAAGAATGTCCCGGGCGAGCCGGTAACGCCGCCGCCGTCGTGGGGGCCCGCAGGCCGGGGGCTCGCGGACGGATCCGATGACGGTATGGATCCCGCGGGTCGCGACGGCCTCGGCAGCGGATACGGCGACGGCGCGGGACTCCGCTGAGAGAGCGACAGCGATTGGGAGGTGGAAGGTTCCGCCGGGCTTTGCCCGGGGGAAGGGGGACCGGGCCGGTCCCCCCGGTCCCCCAGAAGGACTCGAGCCGAGGCGCACCCGCACGATTGCCTCGGCGCGCTCACGCCTGCGGCAGGCGGGCCCCTGCGCGCGCGCGCACACCGGCTCGGATCGAGGTGCGAACAGGGCGGCGGGCGGCGTACTCTGTTCGCCATGGCGGGTGGCGGCGCGGATCGATCGTCGCGGAGCTTGCGGCTCGCGGGCAGCGGCGGTGGTGGTCTGATCGCGGAGATCCACGCGCGGCAGCGCCGGCGGGTCATGCGGACCGTCGCCAAGTACGTCGCGCTGCTCATTGCCATCCTCGTGGTCGGCGTCACCGTCAAGATCGTCACCGACCGACGCGCGCGGGCGCACGCGCTACAGAGCGCGCGGACCCACGCCCAAGGCGGCGCCGCGGCGGACCTCCGGGTGGCCGCGGATGTCCTCGACGCCGCGTTGGCGCGCGACGCCGACGATCCCGCCAGTTCGGCCCACCGCGCGTTGCTCCGGGCGCACCTCTGGCTCGAGTTCGGTGCCGAGCCCGAGAAGGCCGGCCAGGCCCTCGCCGACGCGCCCACCGATCGTGCGGCCACCTCGGTCGCCGCGGCGATGATGGCGTTCGCCGACGGCGATCTCGAGGCCGCCTCTGGGCTCGCCGATGCGCTCGAGCCAAGCGGTGACGCCGTCGTCGACGCGGAGGCGACATGGTTGCGTGGCCAGCTCGTCATCGCGCGCTCGCCCGACAATCCCACCGCCCTGGCCGCGGCGCTCCAAGAGGTCGACGCCGCGATCACGACCGACTTGGGCCACGGTTCACTGCGTCGCGTCCGCGCCCGCCTGTTGCTCGAACTCGAGCGCGGCACGGAGGCGGTCGAAGAGCTGGCCCGCGCGCGGGAGAGCTCGCGGACGCACCTCGGTCTCGCCGCCGACGAGGTGTTGTTCAACGCGCTGTTGCGGCGCGAGATGGGCGGCGTCGCCAGCGTCGCCGATCAGCTGCTCGAGCTCGGCGAGGTGCTGCCGCCGCGGGACCGCCATGTCACCGAGTTGGCCCGCGGCGTGGTGCACATCCACGCGGGCGAGCGGGAGCAGGGCCTCGCGCTGCTCGAGTCGGGCTACGACGGACTGGCGCGCTGGGACCGACTCGCGATCCGGCTCGGTGTCGAGACCGCCCTCGAGGCCGGCGCCAGCGAACTCGCGACCGGCTGGATCGACGCGCTCGAACGCGAGGGAGCCTTGCCGGCCGAGGAGATCTCGATCGATCGCGCGTGGCTGTTGCTGCACACCGGCGACGTGATGGCGGCGCTCGAGGCCGCGGCGGCCCTGCCCCAGGCCCATCCGCGGGTGGCGTACGTACAGGCGCTCGCGCTCGTCGAGCAGCGCCGCTTCGCCGAAGCCAAGCCATGGATCGACCGCGCCCAGCAGCTGCTGCCCGGTCGCATCGAGCTCGAGGTCGCCGCGGCACGGGTGGAGCTGCGCCTCGGCGATCCCGAGGTGGCGCGGCGGCGGCTGTCCGCGCTCGCCGAAGAAGAACCGTTCGCACCGCGGGCGTGGACCGGGTTGGGCGAGGCCGAGCTCGCGCAGACCGGCACCACCGTCGATCTACGCGCGGCCAAGGTCGCGCTGGAGCGCGCGGTCGAGCGCGAGCCGCTGCCCGCCGAGGCGATGCTGCTGCTCGCGGAGATCGCCGTGCGCCGCCGCGCCACGGACCCCAAGGGAGTCGGCGCCGCGCAGACGTGGCTGGAGCGCGCAGCCGAGCAGAACCCCCACCTGCCGCGCTATCGCGAGCGCCTCGCGGAGTTCCTCGTCGACGACGCGCACCCCGAGCGCGCGCGGCCCATCCTTACGGAGCTCGCCGACACACCCGGGGTAACGGGCGAGACCCTGGTCCGCCACGCTCGTTTGGCGATTCTCGCCGGCGACGACAGCGTGGACGTCCCGGCGGTGCTCGAGCGCGCCGCCGCGCTCGGCGTCGATCCGCGCCTTCTCGACAGGGAGCGGGCGCGGGCGCAGATCGTGGCCGGTGACCGCACCGCGCTCGCGGCCGCGCAGCGCACCCTCGCCGCGATGCTCGAACAGGATCCCGCCGACGTGCCCACGCGGATCCTGTATGCCGAGACCTGGGCACGGCAGCGTGACCGCAAGGAGGCCGAGCTCGCGCTACGCCGCGGTTTCATGCACGTGCCCGAGTCCGACCGCGGCCGGCTGTATCTCGCCTGGGCCGACGTGGACGCGCGCCTGGGCAAGGCCAAGGTCGCCGCCGGACGGGCGCGCACGGCGTGGCTGCGGCTGCTCGCCGAGGATCGGCCGGCGCCGGAGTTGCTGGCTGCGGCCGAGCTCACCGCCCGGCTGTGGCTGCGCATCGACAACGAGCGGGTGGCGCTGACGGTGGTCGAGCAACTCACCGGGCGGCTGCCGTTGCACGCTCGGGCGTGGACGATCCGCGGCGAGACCGAACTCGGCGCCAACGGGGCCGGCGCGGCGCGCACGAGCGTCGACAGGGCGATCGAGCTCGACCCCGAGGATCCGCGCGCACACGAGATCCGTGGACATTGTCTGCTCCGCTTCGGACTCCAGGATGGCGCGCGCGCGGCCTACGAGCGCGCCATCGAGCTGAGCCGCGGCACGGCCCGGGAGAAGGCGTACCGCGAGAACCTGCGGCGGCTGTGAAGCGAGCTCCGCAGCATGGCCCCGAGGGCGAAGCGCGGATCGGGATCGGGCCACGCGTGGCCGACGAAATTCATGGGTCGGAGAGGTACACCGCGACGAGGTCGTCGGACTGCGACGTGACCAGCACGTCGATCGCCCCGTCGTCGTCGATGTCCCCCAGCGCGAGGTCGCTCGGTGCGTTGCCGACCGCGAACGAGATCGGAGCCGCGAACCCGCCCGCGCCGTTGCCCAGCAGCACCGCGAAGGTCGCGTCGTCGAGGCAGGCGATCACTAGATCGAGCGCGCCGTCGCCGTCGACGTCGTGGGCCACGATGGTGCTGGGCGCATCGCCCACGGCGTAGGGCACCGCGAGCCCGAACCCGCCGATCCCATTGCCGGCTGCATAGAGGATGGTATCGCTGCCCGCGATCGCGATCGCGGCATCGACGTCGCCGTTGCCGTCGAAGTCGGCGATGGCCAGGGCCGTGCCGAGCTCGCCCAGGGCGTAAGGAGCCGGGCTACCGAAGCCGCCAGCGCCGTTGCCCCCGTGCAGCACGAGGGAGTTGCCCGCCAGCACCGCGAGATCGAGGTTCATGTCACCGGTGAAGTCAGCGACGGCGACCGCCGCCGGCATGGCGCTTGTCGAGATGGTGTTGCCGGGGACGAAGCCCGCGCCGTCGCCCAGGAGCACCGAGACGTTGTTGGTGCCGCCGTTGACGACCGCGAGATCGAGCAGCGTGTCCTCGTCGATGTCGGCCACCGCCAGCCCCTGGGGCAGGTTGCCCACGTCGAAACTGTCGGCGGCCGCGAACGCGCCGCCGCCGGTGCCGAGCAGCAGGCTCACCGCGCCGTCGCTCTCGTCGACCACCACGATGTCGGGATCGGCATCGCCGTCGAAGTTGCCGATGTGGATGTCGGCCGGGTTGTTGCCGACATCGTAGGGCGTCTCGAGCCCGAACTGTCCGGAGCCGTCGCCGAAGCGCACGCCGATGTCATCGGTCGCGCCATGGGCGACGGCGATGTCGGCCAGGCCGTCGCCGTTGAGGTCGCCGACGGCGATGGCGCGGGGCGACTCGCCGGTCAGGATCGAGGTGGTCTCGACCAGACAGAGCTCCCCTGGATCGACGCTGCCGTCGCCGCATTCGCCGCCCGTGTCGGTGCCGGAGGACCCGCTCGACTCCGAGGCGCTCGCGTCCGTGGAGCTGCTCGCATCGGTGGTGCTGCCGTCGCTCGAGGAGTCGGTCGATGACGCGGTGGACGACGAGGCGTCGGTGGAGCTGCCATCGTCGGTGGACGAGCTGTCGTCGGTGGTGCCCGAGATGTTGGCGCGGACGAGCGCGTACGCGAACGAGAGGCTCGCGTCCTGGCCGGTCGAGATCTGCGCCACGACGTCGACGGCGAGGGCGTCGATCGGCTCGAAGCTGTTCTGCCCGGCGCGTCCCACTGCCAACTCCTCGATCGGATGGGGGCTGAAGTCGGTGTTGCCGAAGTCGAAGGCGATCGTGGCGGGCAGCTCGAGCGGCATGTTGGGCCGCACGCGGTAGGCGTTGCCGATGCTCTGCGGCACCTCGTAGGTCTGCCGGATGGTGACCTCGATCGCGGCCGTGAGCGCGCCCGGTGGTAAATCGATGCGCAAGGTGCCATCGACCGAGGAGATCGTGCCGCCGTCGGGCCCGATCACCTTGCTCGCCGTCTCGGGCCCGGAGTCGACGATCGGATCTTCCTCGAGGCAGGCGAGGATCGGCAGCAAGACCGCGAGGGCGAGGACGTGGGTGCGCACGTCTCATAACGTAGCACGCGCGAAAGCACGTACCTGCCGGCCGGCAAGCGTTGTCCAGCCTACGTCTCGCGGGCGGGGCGACCGTGGATGCGGCGCGGGTACGCGCTCGACGGCGCGCCGCGTCGGCGGATTCCCTTGGACCGCGGCACCGGAAAATTCCGGCGTTGCGGGTTCAAAACCGCATGCGACCGCTGCAGCGCGTGTGTCTCGTTCTCGTCCCCGCTGTGACCTTCGCATGCGCGCAGGACATGCCGGGCGGCGCCGGCGAAGGTTCAGCGAGCGCCGGGATCACGGCCAGCGGCCCTGGATTCGCCACCGATGGCGCGTCGGAGGGCGATGGCGCGACGCAGGGCGATGGCGAGTCCGGCGATGTCCCGGACTCGGGCGGGCCCGCCAGCGGCGCTTCGGGGGCCGACAGCACCGGCGACGATGAGTTGAAGTTCGACCTCGGCGGTGACGAGACCGCGAGCCCCGGCTGCGCAGATGGCGATGGCGGCGGTGCGCCTTCGTTCAGCTACATCTGGATCGCCAACACCAGCCAGGGGACGGTCTCCAAGGTGAACACCCAGACCGGCGTCGAAGAGGGGCGCTACCGCACCTCGGCCGCCGGGTCCGACTCGCCCTCGCGGACGTCGGTGAACCAGTTCGGTGACGTCCTCGTCGCCAACCGCAACGGCGCCGGCGCGGCGACCAAGATCGCCGCCATCGTCGAGCGCTGCGAGGAGCGCAACGGCGTCCCCGGCATCCAGACGTCGACGGGGCCCCTCGACATCCTTGGCTACCTCGAGGACGAGTGCGTGCTGTGGAGCGCGCCGATGCCGATCAACGATCACGGTCCACGTGGCATCGCGTGGGAGGGCGGCGAGCTCGATCCGATCACCTGTCAGAACACCGTGCCCGACCCGCGGGTGTGGGTCTCGTTCGGCGGCAACCCCGAGGACATCTATCGCCTCGACGGTACCACCGGCGCAGTCCTCGATCACGTCAGCCACGCCGCCGGTGGCGGGCGCATCTATGGCGGCGCCGTCGATGCCGAGGGCGATCTCTGGTACGTCAACCGCGGCACCAATCGCCTGGTCACCATCGACGCCGTGACCTTGGCGCGTGAGGAGTGGGCGATCCCCAACACGCCGTATGGCATGGGCGTCGACGCCGACGGCGATCCGTGGGTTGTGGGCTACAGCGGCGGCCCCGGTACCGATCGCGCGTTCCGCTTCGACATCGCGAGCGCGATGTTCGTCGATGCCGGTGGCACCGGTGGCTACTACCGCGGCATGAACATCGATCGCGACGGCAAGGTGTGGGTCGCCGGCAACAACCCCTGCCGCCTCGCGGTGTTCGACGGCGCCAACGACACCCTCATCGACGATGGTATCGCGCTGCCCGGTTGCGCGACGCCGGTGGGTGTCAGCATCGACTTCGAGGGCTTCGTGTGGGTCGTCGACCAAAACGGCACTGCGTTCAAGGTCGACCCTTCGGACTACTCGATCGCCTTGACCACCACCGGGCTCGACAACCCGTACACCTACTCGGACATGACGGGCGCGGGGCTCGACTTGGTCGTGAACCCGCCGGGCTGAGCAGGTCGGGAACCGCGGGCTCGTGCCCCCGCCTGTGGGGTGCATTCGAGCGCCGGTTCAGCCCGGCTCGCCGCGCGGTGTCTGCGGGCCCGACGCAGGCAACGTCGGCGCCGCGATCAGATCCTTGGGCAGCTCGCCGGTGAGCGAGCCGAGAAACGCCACGATCGCCGTCGTCTCCCGGGCGGTGAGCTTGCCGCGCGCCAACTGGTGCTCGGCCATCTTCTCGACCATCGTCGGCAGGCTGTCGATCGACCCGTCGTGCAGCCATGGGCCGGTCTTGGCGACGTTGCGCAGCGATGGCACCTTGAACACGAACTTGTCGACGGGGTTCTTGGTGTACGCGGCGCGGCCCTCGTCCGTGAGATCGGGCCACGGCTCGACGCTGCCGAGCTTCTGGAATTGGCTGCCACCGACGGTCGCACCGGCGTGGCACTGCGTGCACCCGACGTCCAAGAACAGCTGCAGCCCGTGGAGCTGGGCGTCGTCGAGCGCCGAGACGTCGCCGCCGAGGAAGCGGTCGAACGCGCCCGGCGTGACCAGCTTGCGCTCGAAGGCGCCGATCGCCTTGCCCATGTTCGCGTAGGTGATCGGATCCCCGCCCTCTGGAAACGCGGCGGCGAACTTCTCGACGTAGCCGGGGATCGACCGCAGCACCGCGACGACGGCGGCTTCGTCGGGCATCGCCATCTCGATGGGGTTGGTGATCGGCTTGCCGGCTTGGTCCTCGATGTCGGCGGCGCGGCCGTCCCAGAACTGCGCGACGTGGAAGGCCGCATTATAGACCGACGGCGAATTGCGGGCGCCGAACTGCCCGGCGTGGCCCTCCGAGGTGCGCATGCGGCCACCGTCGAGCTCGCGGATGTCGACGCCGTAGCTCGCGAGATCGTGGCAGGTGTTGCATGAGATCCCCTGGTTCTTCGACAGGCGGGTGTCGAAGTAGAGCATGCGACCGAGCTCGACCTTCTCGTCGGTGCACGGGTTGGCGGAGTTCTCGGCGACCGCCGGCAGGGCGGCGAACAGGGGGCGCGCGCGCTCGAGCATTGCGGCGGGCGAGACGCTGGGGGCCGCCGGGGCGGTCGCGATCGCGGCGTCGAAGCCGGTCGCGGCCTGGGGCACGGTGTCGCCGGGCTTCTCGATCGAGTGGGGCCTGCCCTTGTAGACGGCGAGGAGCTTCTCGTCGTCGCACGCGCCGAAGCCTGCGACGAGCGCGAGCGCGAGTGCACCGCGCGTCAGCGAACGAAATGTCCAGCGGAGTGCGGGGTCAGGCGAGGTGCCGCGGTTGATCACCGGGCGATCGTGAGGACTGTGCCCCCGCGCTGCAAGGGCCAGAGCCCGCATGCCATCGGCCGCACGCGTGCATTCCTTGCAACGGACCGTGCGGCAGCGGACGGTGCGCGGCTTGAACGCGTCGGCCAGCGCTGTCAGGCTTGTCCGCGATGCCGAGCAAAGCTGCCGCCCTGTCGTGGATCCTCGCTGCGTCGTGCGCCTCGTGCGGTGGCTCGGGGGCCGCGACCGCGACCGAGCGCCTCTGGGTCTCGGCGGTGCCCACCTCCACCAAGGCGCAATTCTCGGCGTTCGTCACCACCCGCACCGCCGAGGGCAAGTATCTCGGCGCGCTGTTCCGCGGGTCGGCCCTTCGCGGCAATCACGACGTCTTCACGTGGAAGGACGCGGGCGAGGGCGGTGCCGCGCTCGTCTTCCTCCAAGACGGTCGCGCTGCCCGGATCCGCTTCGAGGCGTGCGCCCCGACCCGCGGCTTCGACCACTGCCTGCTGGTGCGTGGCAACGACGCGTTCGCGCAGAAGTACCAGTCGCGCAAGCGCTGGGCCGTGCGTCGCCCCGGCAAGAAGGCCCTGGATGCGGTGATGATCCCGCAGGTGCTGGCAGACCTCGCCGAGGACGACGAGGACTGGGCAGCGGCCTTGGCGCTGGACGACGCGGACGCACCGTGAGCTCGGCAGCCTCTGTGGACGAGCTGCTCGCGCGGCTCGTCGCCCAGTTCGCGTCGCCCTACGACCTGCTGCGCGAGCTGGTCCAGAACTCGATGGACGCCGGTAGCGACCGCGTCGACGTCGTGCTGCACACGCACGAGGTCGGCGACGCCGTGGTGTTCGAGATCGAGATCGCCGACACCGGCAGCGGCATGGACGAGGCCATCATCGACGGCGAGTTGACGCGACTGTTCGCGTCGGGAAAATCGGGGGATCGCACCATGGCGGGCGGCTTCGGGGTCGGCTTCGTCAGCGTGTTCGCGTGGCAGCCCGACGCGGTGCTGTTGCACACTGGACGCGGCGCCGAGGCGTGGGAGCTGCAGTTCTTCGCCGACCGGCGCTTCGAGAAGCGCCGGATCGACGAGCCGGTCGAAGGCACCTCGGTGCGGCTGTTCAGGCGCGGTCAGGCGGCCGAGCGCACCGCGATCGCCCACGCCATCCGCGACAGCCTGTGGCGCTGGTGCCGGTTCTGCCCGGTCGACATCACGTTCGAGGACCGCAGCGACGACGGCGGGCCCGAGACGATCCGCGAGGACGCCACGGACGCCGACGAGGTGCTGGTCGCGGTGCACGAGGCGGGTGACACCCGCGTGCGCGTCGCGTTCGCCGTGCCGCCGCACGCGACGCTGCTCCGGCGCGGCCTGGTGCTCGCCGAGGGCGGACCGGCCGAGGTCCTGCCCCACGCTGCGACCCGCATTTCGGCGTCGTTCGATCACCTGCGGGTGTGGGCCGACTCCTCGTCGCTGCGCACCGACATCGGTCGCGACCACGTCGTCGACGATGGCGGACGCCAGGCGGTGGAGGCGATCGTCGTCGCCAAGGTCGAGGAGCTCCGCGTCGCACTGGTCGACCGGCTCGCGGCGCTGGCGTCCACCGTGTCGCCGTGGACCCCGGAGCTCCACCGCGAGTACGCGTACCTGCACGCGCACCTCCGCTGCGAGCGCGATGCCATGGGCGCCGCGCTGCTGCGTCCGGCGGTGCTGCGCCAGCCGAGCTCCGAGGCCGCTTCGTTCGAGGCGGTGGTGCGGGCCGCAGATCACGGCGTCGTCGCGTGGTGCGAGCCGGGCGACGAGACGGCGATCGCCATGGTCGCGCAGGCCGCCCGCGTGGGTGTGCCGACCCTCGTCGCGACCGCGTCCGACGCCCAGGGCTGGCTCGGCGCGTGGCTCACCGAACAGGGAATCCACCTCGCGCCGCTCGACCGGCTCGTGCGCGAGGTCCAGCCCATCGAGGGTGCCCTGGGCTTCGTGGGTTTGGTCGCTGCGCTGCTCGGCAAGACCGGGCTGGTCGGCAGCGTGGCCCTGGGCCGATTCGGTGCCACGGCCGACGCGCTGTGGGCCGTGGGCGACGGGGCGGTCCCCGGCGTGGTGATCACCGGTGCCCGCCGGCTCGCGCCCGACCGGGGCCGGGCGCTGTGGATCGACGAGCGCCACGTGTTGGTACGTGCAGCGCTCGTGCACTTCGCGGTGCAGCCGATCGTGGCTGCGGCCGCGGTGGCGCTGGCGATCGCGGGCGCGTGGCCGGGCCAGGACGCGGAGCTCGGCGAGGTCCTCGACGGGGTCGATGCCGTCCGCGAGCAGGGAGGTGGCGGTTGACCGACGACGTCGTCGCGGCCATCCTCGCGTCGCGGCGGTTGGGCACCGGCGCCGGCACGCGGCAGACGTTCACCGTGGAGCGCACCGAGGCGCGCCTGCGGCTGCGTGAGCGGCCAGGCGAAGGTCAGTGGCACTTCAGTCTGGTGCTCGTGCGTGCGCTGCTGGCCCTGGTCGAGCACGCCGAGCTCGATGCCACCAGCTCCAGCACCGCCGCCGCCCACACCCTCGAGCTGCGGTTCGTGATGGACCCGGCGGTGCTCGCCGGACTCGAGCTCGGCGTGGTGTTCGACGAGGCGCTGCAGCCCGATCCTGGCCCGGGCGATGGTTCGATCGCGGCGCGCCAGTCGAGGGCGCGTCGACTGCTCGCCCGTGCCGTCAACGAGGCGCTGGCGGGTCGTCCGCGGCAGGTCGACCTGGAGGTGCCCGCCGCCGCGCGCACGTTCGTGCGCCGCGAGTCGGTCACCGGCGATCCCTACGTCGAGCGGGTGTCGACGTCGACGCGCAGTGCCGCGGCCGTGGTGCTCCGCATCGCGTTCGATCGCACCGTCGGGCGTTGGTTCGACGCGCTGCGCTTCGGCGGTGACGGCCTGTTCGCGCCCGTGCTCGATCTGTGGCGCGAGCGCATCCCGGGCCTGACGCCGCGCCCACGGGGGGCCGCGCTCACGCGCATCGCCGATGCACGCGGCACGGACCTGGGGGATCACGCGCGACTGTGGGGCTGCTCCGCCGCGCGGATGCGGTGGCTGCTGCGCGATGGCGTCGTGATCTGCTCGCTCGATGCCGCGCTGCGCGAGGCCGGTGTCGAGACCGCGAGCATCGATGCGCTCATCGAGTGCCCGACATTGCAGCTCACCGTCGACGAGGCCAACGTCGTCAGGGACGGCGCGCTAGCGAGCTTGGTCGCGTGGCTGCACGACGCGTCGGCGCACACCACTTCGGGCGTGCTGCAGGCGAGCTGGCCCGAAGCGCTGCCGGTGCCCGTCACCGCCGCGGGTCAGCCGGTGGCGCTCGAGGGGCTCGCCGCCATGGGGCAGGGCGATGGCGCAGTGCCGTATGTGTGGCGTCACGAGGCCACGTCGCTGCCGCTGGCGATGCGGCCGCGGATGCTCGCGCTGTGGCCGAGTGAGCTGGCGGCGATCCGTGCCCACCTGCCCGCGGTGCGCCTGCTTCCCGCGCGCGTGCTCGGTGATGCGGCGGGCGTGGCCAAGGCCGACATCACTGCCCTCGCGCAGGGCTCGTTCCCGCCGGTGCCTGTGGCGGTGCCGCCATGGGTCGGCGGCGGTCCGCCGCTCGGGCTCGACGTCGTCGCGTACGTGCATCGCCACGGCGTGGCCAGTCACGGCGCGGTGCTGCTGCTGGCGCAGGACCGGACCCTCGCCCGCACCACCGACGCCGACGCCGTCATCGCCGGGGTCACCTTGCTCGCGCGCATCAGCCTGCCGGCCGAGCGCGCGTCGCTGACCACCGACGTGGCAGCGCTGCGCGAGCTCGCGGCCTGGATCGCCGGGCACGCCTTTGCCCGTCGCGACGCGCTGGTCGCCCACGCCTTCGCGTCGTCCACCGAGCAGGCCCAGTGCCTGCGCGCGCCCCTGGTCGCCGCGTCGATCGCCGAGCTCGGCGCCCGCGGGCTCGAGCTGCGCTACGAACGAGACGCCGCCACCGAGTCCGCGCGGCTGCGCTGGCGCGCCGACGCTCGGCTCGCCGTCGTGGTCGCCCATACCCGCGCTGGGGAGCCGCGAACCCTGGGCGATGCGCTCGCGCGGGTGGCTCGCGTGGGCGGTCTGGTGATCGGTGAGGCGACGCGGCGATGGTACGTGCTCGAGGTCGACGACGACGATCACAACACGTGGCTGCCCACCGCGCAGGGCCTCGAACTGCTCGAGCGCGTGGTCGGCCGCGCGTGTCTGTGGCCGATGCCGACGGTGCCGCAGGCCCACCCGCACGTCGCAGCGGCGGCGACTCAGACAGGACTGCTGTTGGATCGCGACGAAGTCGCGCGTCTGCTGCTCCGCGCCGGCGCCGATATCCACGCGCGCACGGCGTTGCTCTCGCACCTGCTCGTGGCGAAGGCGACGGGCGCCGACACCCTCGGGCTCGACGACGTCGCCCTCGTGCAGGTCTACGATCCGCGCGCGGTGACGCCCGATCGGGTGCTCTCGCCCGCCGGGCTCGCGGCCGATCCGCGGACGTTCGCGATCGCGCCGCCCGGCACGACGCACCGCGATCTACCGGGGCCGGTGGTGGTGGCAGGCAGCGGCGAAGCGGCGCTGCTGCACGAGGTGCTCGCGCTGCCGCTCGTCCCCGTGCCCGATGGCACGCGTCGCCACGCGATGCCGGAGCCGGCCCGCGGCGCCGTGCGAACGGTACGGAACGAGCCGGTGCTGCGCTGGCCGATCGCCGATGCCCTGGCCGTGGGCGCGCTGGCGCTGGCACCCGATGGGCCGCGGGCGTGCGTCGAGCTGTGGGCGCGCGGGCTCCACGTCGGCGAGCTCGAGTTGCCGCCGCCGTTCACCGAGCTCGGCGGTCGGCTGTGGCTGAGCGATGCCGGCGTGCGCGCGACCCGTCCCGCGATCACGGCGCTCGTGCTCACCCACGCCCGAGAACTCGTGGCCGCGGCGCTCGTGCAGGCCGAACTCGCCCCGCCCGGTGGCGCGCGTCGACGGGCACTCGAGCGGTTCGCCGGCCACGCGCTCGCCACCGCGGCA
This sequence comes from Nannocystales bacterium, assembly GCA_038325765.1. Taxonomy (GTDB): domain Bacteria; phylum Myxococcota_A; class Polyangia; order Nannocystales; family Nannocystaceae; genus Xiheibacterium. The sequence goes on along the minus strand of JBBQJI010000040.1, from coordinate 33,786 downwards.
GCCGGCGACGATCGCTTCGGTTTGCGCGCGCTCGTGCCGAGCGTGCCGGCGTCGAGGGTATTGTCGGCGGAGGCAGCGAGCGCGGCGCGGCTGCCCTCGCTGCGGCGGCTGTGGCTCGGAGCCCTCGTCCGCCACGCCTTGGGTCGGCCGTGCAAGGTCGACCGCGCGTGGCTGTCGTGGCGGCTGGCCAAGCTCGCCGACGCCGCGGCGATCCCCTGGGAGATCGAGCTCGGCAGTCGTCATCGCTGGATTCGCCGGGCTGTCGACGACGACGCCGCGGTGGTGGACGTGCAGCTCGCGGCGGCGGCGATCGTCGCGATCGTCGGTGCCCAAGCCGCGCTCGAACCGGTCGCGCTCGCCGCGGCGATGCTGCGGCTGGTCGCGACCGCCCACGTCACTACCCGCACTTGATCGTGTCGTTGCAAGGGCGCGACGGCTACGGCACCCTCGCGCGATGACGCCCGTCCCCGCGACGACGCCAGCCCAGTGGCTGCGCGAGGCGCCGTTCACCCTCGCGCTGTCGGCGGGCTTCTTCGGCTTCTTCTCGCACGCAGGCGTGCTCGCGGCGCTCGAGGCCGCCGGCGTCCGACCGCAGCGGATCGTCGGGGTCTCCGCGGGTGCGCTCGCGGGCGGCCTGTGGGCGGCTGGTCTCGGCGCCGACGCGATCGCGACGGAGCTGCTGGCGCTGCGCCGCAGCGACTTCTGGGATCCCGGCATGCCGCTCGGCGGCCTGTTGCGCGGTCACAAGTTCGATGCGCAGCTGCGGCGCGTGCTCATGCCCACCGGGGTCACGCGGCTCGAGGACTGCGCCACCGAGTTCGTCTCGGTGGCCCACGACGTCGTCGGCCGGCAGACCGTCGCGCTGCGCCACGGCGATCTCGCGACCGCGATCCGGGCGTCGTGCACGGTGCCGCTCATGTTCCGCCCGCTGTGGTGGGAAGGTCGCGTGGTCGTCGATGGCGGCGTCTCCGATCGCATCGGTCGCATCGCGCTACCAGACGCCGAGCGGGTGCTGCTGCACTACTTGCCCTCGCGCAGCCGCTGGCGCCGCGCGCCGTCGCCGACGTCGCTGCTCGGGCTCGACGCGCGCGTGGTGGTCACCCCCGACGTGCCGCCGCTCGGACCGTTCTCGCTCGGCGCCGCGGCCCGGGCGATCGAGGTGTCTCGGGCGCATGCGCAGGCATGGCTGCACGCGCCGATCTGACGACGCGAATTTGCCCGCCGTGGGCTCGAATCGCCGCCGCGCTCAGCCCACGGGCTTCGTCGTCGGCTGGTCGGTGCCCTCGCAGCCCCACTGGAAATTGTCGATGAACGCGTAGCTGTCGAGGATCGAGTCCGACAGGTCGAACACCGCGAAGACCACCGTGATCTGCTCGCCGGGGGTGACCGGCGCCGTGCTCGAGAGCCACTTGGTGCCGGCGTGGCCCGACATGCAGGTGCCGGCCAGCGCGGGGTCGTTGCCGGCGTCGTCGCGGAAATCGAGGAAGCCTGCGTTGAGCGAGATCGGCTGGCCGAGATCGTCGAACGAGATGTTGCCCGTCCAGCTCTCGGACTCGAGCCAACCGATGTACATGTCGTTGAACTCGCTGTTGAAGTAGAAGGGATACTCGGTCGAGAAGAACGCGAAGTCGTAGGCGATCGAGTTGTTCGCCGGCGGCACGGTCGCGACGATGCGGATCTCGGTGTAGTCGTTCGCAGACATGCCCTGGTTGAACTGGCCGGCGACCGTGTTCGAGCAATCTCCGGTGCCGAGCAGCGTGTCGTCCATCGTGCAGTCGCCAGCGACGTTGGCCACGCGGATCGGCGCGGGCAGGGTTCCGCCGGGATCGAAGTTGCCGAGATCGTCGTTGCAGTGCGTCGGGCTCACGGCGAGATCCCCGGGGGGCGTCGGGTTGTCGAGCTCCCCGACGAAGCCACTGCCGATCACCGCGAATTTCGAGCCCTCGCGCGGATTCCAGGTGTCGGTGGCACCGAACCCCGTGCGCTGGCCGATGGCCGCCGGGCTGCCGCTCACGCTGCCTAGCACCGTGGGCGTATCCGGGCAGTTGAGACCGATGGCGTGGAACAGATCGGTGGATTCGCCGTCGCAGGGCACGTGCTCCACCTGCGCACACTCGTCGCAGATCTGGCCCTCCGGACACGTGATCTCGCCACCGGTGGCCCCCACGTCGAGCAGGTCCTCGTCGTCACTGTCGTCTCTGTCCTCGTCGTCGTCGGCAGGATCGGTGAGGCTCGCACTGGCGGCGCCGCTGCCCTCGAGGGTGATGCCGCCGGCTTCGCCGTTCGCCATCTCGCCGTCGCGCTCACTGCTGCTGCACGCGACGAGCACGAGGGACGATGTCAGTGCGTGAGGTAGCCTCATCACAGCCTCACGCTAACAGGGGCGCCGCGGGGGGCCAAGGGGTGGGCATGCGGCCGCGGCGTGCGTTCGTGCGGGGCTGGATTCGGGGGGGCGCCGCTGCCGTGATGGCGGCTACGCGCCGGGCGAGCGACGAGCGTTCGAGTGCGCGCGACGCTGCGGGGGCGCCCGTGTTATGTCGGCGTCGATGCACGACGCGCCCACCCCGCCGAACGACGCCGCGCCCGATGACGAACACGGCGGAGATTCCGGCGGGGGGTCCGACGGCGGGGGATCCGACGGCGGGGGATCCGACGGCGGGGGGTCCAACGGCGGGGGGTCCAACGGCGGGGGGTCCAACGGCGATCGGGGCACGGCGTGGTCGCCCGCGGATCCGCTTGGTCCGCGCTTCGAGGCGTTCGTCGCCGGCCTGAACCGCCCGGTGGTGTTCTTCGACATCGAGGCGACCGGCGTCGATCCCAACGCCGACCGCATCGTCGAGCTCGCAGTGCTGCGCGTGAACCCGCTGCCTGGGGGCATCGAGGCCCCGCGGACGTGGCGGATCAACCCCGGCGTGCACATCCCCAGCGAGGCCAGCGAGATCCACGGCATCTACGACGCCGATCTCGCCCGCGCCCCGACCTTCGCCGCCCTCGCCGAAGAACTCGCCGAGGTGTTCTCTGGGGCCGATCTCGCGGGCTTCTCGATCACGCGGTTCGATGTCCGCATCCTGCAAGCCGAATTCATCCGCGCCTCGCGGGTGGTCGACTTCTCGCGCGCGCGCATCATCGACTCCCAGGTCATCTATCACCAGCGCGAGCCGCGGAACCTGGCGGCCGCGTTGCGGTTCTATCGCGAGCGCGAGCTGGTCGCGGCCCACGGCGCCGAGGCTGACACCATCGCGTCGCTCGAGGTCTTCGCCGGCCAGCTCGCGCGCTACGACGATCTGGGCGTCGGGATCGACGATCTGCACGCGGTGTCGACCCAACACAATGACGCCTACTGCGACTCCGGTCGTCGCTTCGCGTGGCGCGACAACGAGCCTGTGTTCAACTTCGGTCGCATGCGCGGCAAGAGCCTACGGTGGGTCGCCTCGGACCCGACCGAGCGCGCGTACCTGCGCTGGATGATCGACGGCAACTTCGACGAGGGCGCCAAGGATCTCGCCCGCGAGGCCCTGGGCGGCCACATCCGTGGCGCATTGCGGGCGCGGACCGTGGCGACGCGTTAGGCTGCACCGCGCATGGTCGCGCACCACGGCGTTGGACGGGTCACGTGGTGACGGAGGACGGCGATGGGCCCGTCGCGGCGATCGATCACGACGCGTCGGCCTCGGGCGCGCCGTCGGCCGAGGCCGACGCAGCCGACGTGCACCGCGAGATCGGCCGTCATGTCGTGCTCGGGGTGATCGGATCCGGGGCGATGGGGCCCGTGCACCGTGCCTACGATCCGCGGCTGCGTCGCGAGGTCGCGGTCAAACTGCTGCTCGCAATGGATGACGCCGAGGCGGGGGCACGGGCGGTGCGCGAGGCGCAGGCGATGGCGCGCCTGTCCCATCCCAACATCGTCGCGGTCTACGACGCCGACGTCCACGCCGGCCGGCCGTTCATCGCGATGGAGTACGTCGAGGGCACCAGCCTCGCGACGTGGATGCAGACGCCGAGGCCGTGGCGTGACGCGCTCGCGGTGCTGGTGGCCGCGGGACGTGGGCTCGCCGCGGCCCATGATGCGGGGCTCATCCACGGCGACTTCGAGCCGGCCAAGGTGATCGTCGGGGTCGACGGTCGCGCGCGCGTCACCGATTTCGGCGTTGCGCGGAGGACCGCGGATCCGCAGCCGCAAGGGTCGAGCACCGAGGACGCGGAGGGGCCCGACGCGGCCTCGCTCTCGGAGTTCGAGACCCGGGTCGGCACCATCGTCGGCACGCCGGCGTACATGGCCCCCGAGCTGGCCGACGGCGTGCCGGCGGACGTTCGTAGCGACCTGTATGCGTTCTGCGTGACGGCGTGGGAGGTCCTCTATGGCGCGCGTCCGTTCAGCGGTGCGGTGGGCACGATGTTCTACGCCAAGACCGCCCATCGTCTGCCACCCGTCGGCGATCGCGACGTGCCGGCGTGGGTGCACCGCGAGCTCGTGCGCGGGCTGTCGCCGACGCCATCGGGCCGCCCGGTCGACATGCCGACGCTGCTGGGGTCCCTCGGCCGCGAGCAGACCCGGGCGCGGCGGTGGAGCATCGCGGCGGTCGCCGTGGCCGCCGGCGTGACCGTGGCGGGGGTGTGGGGCGGCCGCGAGTTGATCACACGGCACCGCATCGCCGCCTGCGAAGAAGACGGTGACACGATCGATGCGGTGTGGAACGCGGGGGCGCGCGACGCCCTGCTCGATGCTGCCCGCGCCCAGGGCGTCGTCGATCCCCAGGTCTTGGTCGACAACGCGGCGGTGTGGTTCGACGACTTCGCCGCGCGGTGGCGGACCGCCCGAACCCAGCTGTGCATCGACACCAAGGTCGAGCCCGATCGCGACGCACGGGGACGGGCCCACGTCGCGTGGTGTCTCGAAGATGGCGAGCTCGCCCTCTCGGCTGTGCTCGACGAACTCATCCGCACCGACGCCGCAGGGGCATACCGCCTCGTCGACGCCGCCGCCGGTCTGCCATCGCCGGCGGCGTGCGGCCGTCCGACGGGACCGGCCGGGGCGGCGCCGGAGTCCGCGCCCGATCGGGCGCGGGTGCGCGAGATCAGGACGACGCTGGCGCGTGCGCTCGCCCTCGGTGCAGCGGGTCAGCCGACGACGGGTCTCGAGCTCGCCGAGACTGCGCTCGCACAGGCCCGTGAGCTGGGGTGGACTCCCTTGGTCGCGACCGCCGGTCGACGCGTCTGCGACTTCCAGTCGACCCTCGGCCGCGCGACCGAGGCCCTGGCCACCTGCGAGCAGGCATACTTCGACGCGGCGTTCGCCGGCCTCGACGACGGCACAGCGGACGCCGCCCTCGCCCTCGCCGGCGTCGCGGGGGATGGGCTCGGGCGCGTCGAGGACGGTCGCCGTTGGGCGCGGCTCGCCGAGGTCGCGATCGCCTCGTTCTCGGACCCCGACGAGCTCCGTCGTGGGAAGCTGCTCTCGGCCCGTGGCGCCCTGGCGCTGCGCGCCGGCGAGCACGATGACGCCCGCGAGATCCACGAGGCGCTGCTCGAGCTGCTGGTGCGCCGGCTCGGTCCCACACATCCCGAGGTTGCCGTGACGCTCGACAACCTCGCCGTCGATCTCACCGCGCTCGGCGACCGCGACGGCGCGATGGCGCTGTACGAGCGTGCCAGCGCCGTGGCCGAGCAGACCTTCGGCGCCAACCACCCCAACGTCGCATGGTTCGCCGCGAACGTCGCCGGTGCCCACGCCGACGGCGGCGACGTCGAGGCGGCCCAACGCGGCTACGATCGCGCCCTGGGCATCCTCGAGCGCGCCCACGGGCCGATGCATGCCGACCTCGTGGCGCCGCTGGTCGGCCTCGCCGAGGCTGCGCTGGCGCAGGGCCGAGCTGAGCAGGCCCTGGCCTCCGCGCAGCGCGCGGTGGCGGTGTCCGAGTCGTCGCAGCCGGAGACTCGGTGGCGCGCGGCGGCGGCCTTCGTGCTGGCGCGGGCGTTGGTCGCGACCGGTGGCGACAGGATGCGGGCGCGGCAGCTGGCCGAGGTTGCCCGGGCGATCGCCCGGGCGGATCCCAGTGAGACCGACGAGGCCGCGGCGCTCGATGCATGGCTCGGATCCGAGGCGGACGTCGAGGCCGTAGGTGTCCTCGATCGCGCCGCGGAGTAGACGTTCGGACGTGGGTCCAGGGGGACGACGTCGACGACGACGTCGGGTTGCACGGCCGCGATTTCGCGCATGCTCACGGAGACCTTCGGCGGCCCTCCGCGCGTCGGGGTCCCGATGCGTTCAGTGTCGACGCGCCTGCAAATGCTCTAGTGCGATGCACGACGCGCGGCGTCCCACAGAGATCCCTTGGACGCATCGATGTTGCGATCCGCAGCGCCGATGCTTGACACCGCTGCAAGCTCCTTGGCATCCTCCGCGCACCGGACGGCGGTGCCGTCTGAACTCTAGCAACCCCAAGGTCAGCAGGAATATCTCATGCGTCGCATCTTCACCGGCCTCTTCGTTGCCACGGTCGCGCTCTCCTCCTCTGTCGGCTGTTCCTACGGCGCCATGGTTGCCCACGAGGGCAAGATCTACATCGCCCGCAACGACAGCTTCCTCTTCGGCGCCCTGCGCAAGATGTACGAGTGCACCCCGGCGGCGGGCAGCATGGCGTGCGTGCAGATCAAGGGTAGGCCGTAGTCCTCGCATTTCCGATCGGCCCGCGTTGCGGGCCGCGACGGGTCGGCACACCCAGAACACCCCATGGCCGAGGGCCGTGCGGGTGTTCTCTGCGAGATGGTGTGTGGAGTCGAATCGACATGGACAAAATGCGTGCGCTCGGTTCGATGATGTTGCTCGCCGCATTGGCGTGCGTTTCGCCGGAGCCGGCGCCCGCCGCCGCGTTGGCGTTGACCCACCAGTGGAGCACCAAGCCGGGCACTTCGTTGTTCGCCCAGGTCAGCCTCGGGGCGTCGCCCGAGGGCGTCGCTGATTCGCTGATGGGAATCATGCCGACCCTGGTGCACCAACTCGGTGATCGCTGTCGCGAGGTACCGGCGCCGGTCGGCGCAGGTGCGTTCTCGTTGTCCTTCGGCCTCGACGAGGGCGTCGCCGCGCCGGTCACCGCCGATCCCCGCTCGCCAATCGGCGATTGTGCGGCGGCGGCCTTGCCCGCGCTCGTGCTCGAGCGCGCGAAGGATCTGGCTGGCGTCCCCGCGGCCAAGGTCGTGGTCTACCTCGAGCACGCGCCGATGGGCTGATGCGTCAGGGGCGGTCGGCGTCCGGCGTTGCCGGGTCCGGCTCGGCAGCCGGCGGCGCAGCGTCCGGCGTCGCGGCGTTCGGCGTCGCGGGGTCCGGCGTGACGGTCTCGGGCGTCGCGGCGGGCTTCGGCGCCTTGCCCGGGGCGGCCTTTGCTTTCGACTCGTTGATGCTCGCGTCCCAGTTCAGCACGGCGTCGGGCGATCCGTACATCGGCTGCAGCTCGCAGCAGCGGCCACCGGCACAACGCGCCTCGTCGACTGGCCCGCAGTTGATCGCACCGCGTAGCCACACCGGCTCGTCTTCGCGGCATCGATTCACCATGCGACAGCCCGCGAACTTCGTCATCGCTTCGTCGGCCAGCTTGCAGCAGCTCTCGGCCCCCATCTTCACCGGCTCGTCGGGCGCGTAGCGGGGGCGACAGCTCGTGCCCCCGATCAGCGCCACGAGGCCTGCGATCACCGAACTCAACGCCGCGACGCGAACGCGCATGCCGGGCTTATCCGACAAGCCCGGCGAAAGCACAAGCAACGGCCCGTCTCGGGCGGCGATGTCCGGCACAGGTGGACTCATCCGGCGGGTTTAGATGAGCGGCGAGGTACCATGACGGGCCCGGGGCCGGTGCCTGTCGCCGCCGCGGAACGCCCGCCAGCTGCAGCGATACGCTGGGACGCTCGATGACACTCGAGTTCGAACTCGAATGCCCGGCGACGACGCTCGCCCCCGAACTCGAAGGCACCCGAACCTACTGCTGCGTGCCTCGAGCGCGCTTCGCCGATCGCGCCGCGCGGTGCGCTCCGTGATGCGGCGCCCCACCGCGCGGCGCCGCTCGGTCGCGCGGGCCCGGTGCACGTCGGCCGTCCATCGGTGACGGTCGCTTCGGGTGGCGCCAGCGCTCGCCGTGGCTGTGCACGGGCCTTGCACGACGCGGGCGCAATGTCCGACACGAAGTCACGCAAGCGCCCGACCTCTTCACCGACCACCGAAGGGCAGCAGGGCGCCGGCGGTGAGCTCCACCAGCGCGCCGCGGACGGCGACACGGTCCTCACGACCAACCAAGGCCTGGCGATCTCCGACAACCAGAACTCGCTGCGCGGCTCCAACCGCGGACCCACGCTCCTCGAGGATTTCGTACTGCGTGAGAAGATCACGCACTTCGATCACGAGCGCATCCCCGAGCGCATCGTGCACGCCCGGGGCTCGGGGGCGCACGGCCAGTTCACCCTGACCAAGTCCCTGGGCGAGTTCACCCGCGCCAAGATCCTCACCGAAGTCGGCGCCCACACCCCGGTGTTCGCCCGGTTCTCGACGGTGGCCGGAGGTGCCGGCTCGATCGACACGCCCCGTGACGTCCGCGGCTTCGCCGTGAAATTCTACACGAACGAGGGCAACTGGGATCTGGTCGGCAACAACATCCCGGTGTTCTTCATCCAAGACGCGATCAAGTTCCCCGACTTCGTCCATGCCGTGAAGATGGAGCCCGACCGCGGTTTCCCCCAGGCCGCCAGCGCCCACGACACGTTCTGGGATTTCATCTCCCTCACTCCCGAGTCGATGCACATGATCATGTGGGCGATGTCGGATCGCACCTTGCCGCGATCGTTGGCCACCATCGAGGGCTTCGGGGTCCATAGCTTCCGGCTGGTCGACGCCGAGGGCGCCTCCACGTTCGTGAAGTTCCACTGGCGGCCGAAGCTGGGCCTACGCTCGACGCTGTGGGACGAGGCAGTCAAGCTCGCGGGGGCCGACCCCGACGCCCATCGCCGCAACATGTTCGAGTCGATCGGTGCCGGCGAGTTCCCCACCTGGGATCTCGCGGTCCAGATCTTCACGGAAGAAGAAGCGAGCGAGTTCCCCTTCGATCACCTCGATGCGACCAAGCTCGTCCCCGAGGAGATGGTGCCCCTGCAGGTGATCGGCACCATGGTCCTCGACCGGTGGCCGGACAACTTCTTCGCCGAGACCGAGCAGGTCGCGTTCTGCCCCACCCACGTGGTCCCGGGCATCGACTTCTCGAACGACCCGTTGCTGCAGGGCCGGCTGTTCTCGTACCTCGACACGCAGCTGCTGCGCCTGGGCGGGCCGAACTTCCACCAGCTGCCGATCAACGCCCCGAAGTGCCCGTTCGCCAACCACCAGCGCGACGGCAAGATGCAGATGCAGGTGCCCAAGGGCCGTGTGAGCTACGAGCCCAGCTCGCTCGACCGCGGATCTCCGCGCGAGAGCGCGGCGGGCTACACCAGCGCAGCGGTGACCGACGATGGCGTCAAGGGGCGCGTGCGCCCGGAGAGCTTCGCGGATCACTACAGCCAAGCGCGGCTCTTCTTCCTCAGCCAGACCGAGTACGAGCAGGCACACATGGCGTCGGCACTGGTGTTCGAGCTGTCGAAGGTCGAGACGCCGCATGTGCGCCGCGCGATGGTGGCTCACCTGCGCCACATCGACGAATCGCTGGCGACCCGCGTCGCCGAGGGGCTCGGGCTCGAGGGGCTGCCGGACGCGCCGCCGCTCGCGGCACCGATCGTCGCGTACGAGCCATCCAAGCCGCTGCGCGTGATCGGCAACGGTGAGCCGACCCTGCGCGGGCAGGTGGTCGGCGTCCTCGTCAACGATGGCTCTGACGGCGCGGTCGTGACGGCGCTGCGCGACGCGGTCGAGCGCGCCGGAGGCATGACGAAGATCGTCGCGCCATGGATCGGCGGCGTGACGCTCGGCGACGGCAAGCGCCTGGCCGCCGACGGGCAGATCGCGGGCTCGCCGTCGGTCGTGTTCGACTCGGTCGCGCTGATTCTGACCGAGAAGGGCGCCGAGGCCCTGGTCAACGACGCCGCTGCCGTCGACTTCGTACGCGACGCCTATGGCCACCTCAAGGCGATCGCCTACGACGATGGCGCGACGCCGTTGCTCGTCGCCGCCAACGTCCGCATGGACGAGGCGGTGGTGCGCGTCGAGGATCCCGAAGCCTTCGTGGAGGCCGCGAAGACGCGGCTGTGGTCCCGCGAGTCCTCGGTGCGCCGCCTGGCGTGAGTGATCGACTCGGGAGCCTCGCGCGCTCACGATGGGGCGTGCTGCAAAGCGCGCCCGCCCCATCATGATTCGCGATCCGAGACGCTCACGCGACGGGGTCGATGCGGCGCGGCAGATCGCGATCGGGCTGCGGCGACGGGCTCGGCGTTGGCACACCATCGGGCTCGCGCCCGGGCAACGTCTCGGGGTTCTGATCGGGGCTCGGCACCTCCTGCGGGGGCTCGTCGGGGTCCCCGGGCCCGAGCCGGACGGGTTCGGCCGAGGTACGGCGCGCGGATGGAAGGGTTTCAGACGTCGTACGTGGCGTGGGCATCATGATCGGGCGCTGCGTTGCAGCGTGCGCGCCAACCCTGCGCTCTCGTCGACAGGCCGATCACCGATGCGCACCGCGTGGCGGCCGCGCGCGTCGGGCGGCTTCGCCCGCGCCGAACGGGCCCACGGGATGGACTCCACGGTCGAGGCACAGGCGCTTGCGGTTGGCATCCGCGCTGCACTGCAGCGCGCGAGATGGCCATGAACACACACTCCCCCTTTCGCGTGTTGCTCGGTCTCGGTCTCGGCCTGATGGCGGCGCAGCTCAACGCATGCGAGCGCGATGGCACCGGGGATCTCCGAATCGGTCGGACTTGTTCCGACTACTGCGACACCGCAGTGTCGTGCAACGACGAGGTCGACGAGGACGCGTGCAAGTCGGATTGCGAAGACGCGATGAACGACTGCATGGCCGACGACCAGGAAGCCGCGCTCGATGACCTCGACGAATGCGCCGAGGACAGTTGCAACGACTTCCTGGCCTGTACGATCGGCGCCGGGGCGGAGTGCGTCTTCGGGATCTGAGCCCGGGACCCGATTCCGGGATCCCTCAGGGGCTCGGCTTGATGAAGCGCAGCGACGGCTTGTCGAGCATGACGGTCGTACCCGGCGGCACGCCGTGGGTCAGCCACACGTTGCCGCCCACGATCGAGCCGGCCCCGATCACCGTGTCCCCGCCCAAGATGGTGGCGCCGGCGTAGATCGTCACCTCGTCCTCGATCGTCGGATGGCGCTTGAGCAGGGCGCGGGCATCACGGCCGCTCACCGAGAGCGCGCCGAGTGTCACGCCCTGGTAGAGCTTGACGCGGTTGCCGATCACCGTGGTCTCGCCGACGACGACGCCAGTGCCGTGATCGATGAAAAAGCTGTGGCCGATCGTTGCACCCGGGTGGATGTCGATCCCGGTCTGCCGGTGCACGAGCTCCGTCATCATGCGTGGGATGAGCGGAAGACCCCAGCGATGGAGTCGATGCGCGATGCGATGGACCGCGGTCGCCTCGATGCCGGGGTAGCTCATGATGATCTCGGAGGCGCTCGCGGCCGCCGGATCGCCGGCGAGCGCAGCCCGGACATCGGTGTGCAGGATCTCGCGCAACGAAGGGATCTCGCGCACCAGCTCGAGCGCGAGCTGCCGTGCGCGGGCGCCGGAGAGCGTCGGCGACTCTTCACCCGATGAAGAGAATGCCCGCGCGGCGACCTCCTCGAGGCGCCGCAGCACGCGGACGCAGCGATCGCCCACGAAGTAGCGGCAGGTGAGGGCGTCGACCTCGTCCTCGACGAAGTAGCCGGGGAACACGATCGAGAGCAGATCCTCGAGTAGCGCCGAGACCAGCGCGCGCGAAGGGAGGTTCGCGCCGTCGAGGTGGTTGATGTTGCCGTGGAGCGCGTACGACGCGACGATGTCGTCGATGGCCTGCGCCAGCACGCGCTGATCGAGTTCGTCGGCCATGCGCGCGGGACGATAGCACCGGGCTCACGGACGGCACGCGCCGCTTTGACGGCCGCATGGGCAGCCGGCCGCTCCGGATCTTTGGTCCGTGATTTCGGCTCGGTTACACTCGTGTGTCCGCGCCGCCGGCCTCGACCGCTGCGTCACCACCACCTACGAGATCGATCCGGTTGACCGAATCCACCGCCACGACCGACCCGCTGCCGATGCTGGTCGGGCAGCTGCTGATCGCGGGCTCCGAGGGTCTTGCCGCGCCGCAGCTCGCTGCGTTCGTGGCCGGCTGGAGCGCGGCGCTCGAGCTGGTCGAGCGCACCGATCTTCTCGTGCCGGGGGCCAACCCGGAGTTCCACGCCGCCATGGCTGATCTCGTCCGTCGGATCCGGGATGCCCAGCGCAGCGTCTTGGCGGACGACGACGAGGTCTGATCCGCAGACGCCGTCGCCGACCGCGCGGAGGCGCCGCGACGGTCGGCGGAGTTCGTCAACGAGCGTCGGCGGCGGCGATCTGGACGACCTCGGCGGGGCGTGATTCCCGCTCGTCGGCCGACGGCCACTCGATCCGATGCTTGATCATGCGGCGCTTGAGCGCGTGGCGCGTGATCCCGAGGAGCTGGGCGGCGTCCACGATGCTGCCGCCCTTTTCGAGGGCCTGCAGACACATCATGCGTTCGGCTTTGCGGAGGTTGAGGTCTTCCAGGAGTATCGCCATGGCCCCATCGTACGTGAAAACGAGCTGGTGGAAAAGCCTTATTTTGTAATAGGAACTACTTGCCTGGCTGAGAAAGAATCAGAGCGGGCTGCTCGGGGGTGCGCGGATCGGAGCCACGCGTGGATGCCGAATCGGTCCGGCCTGTCACGATCGGTGCACAACCGCGCCGATCCACAATGCGATTCCGGCCGTTCGGCCCGGTCCATGGGGCCGAAACGCGACGCAGCGCACGCTAGACCATCGTTTAGCCCCGCGAAGCGCGCGTTCACGCACATGGTGAAATCGCTATGATCCCCGCGGGGGGTGGCGCGAGTGCGCTTGGCCAAAGCGACGCATCGGCTTGGCCTGGACGGTGCCTGGACGGGACCGGGATCGCGCCGCTGCGCCGTGGCTGCGGGGCGGCCGCGGCCGCCGAGACACCGGGCTGCCGGATTTCTTCGGGCGACTGCGCCGCCTCTGTACCATGCAGGCGACGCGGTGCCCGATCACCAGAGATCCACGCCGAAGACGGTGATGCGAGTGCTCGTCGTCGACGACGACGTCAGCGTTCGCTTTCCGCTCGAACGAGCGCTGCGCAAGGCAGGAATCGAGACCGGCTCGGCGACGAGTGTGCGTCACGCCATCGATCGGCTGCGCAACGAGCCGTTCGACGTGCTCATCACCGACGTCACGCTCGGCGGCACCGACGGCACCACACTGCTGCAGTGGGTCGGCAGCTTCTCGCCGTCGACGCACGCGTTCATCGTGTCGTCGAGCGTCACCGACGAGATCCGTGCGGTCTATGGCAAGGCGGGCGTCCGCATCTTCGACAAGCCTGCCGCTCCCGAGGAACTCATCACGGCGCTCGAAGAGGCCGGACCGCGCCGCGGGTTCTATGGCAACGCGATCGAGCTCGAGTTCTTCGACTACGTCCAGATGGTGGCGTTGTCGGGGCGCGACAAGCTGGTCGAGGTGCAGACGCCGTCCGGTCGCGGGCTAATTTGGTTCGAGCACGGCGACGTCGTCCACTGCGAGTACGGCGAGTTCCGCGGCGAGACTGCGTTCTACAACCTGCTCGCGGTCAACCGCGGCACGTTCAAGGAGCTCTTCAACCGCCGTGCGCCCCGCCACACGGTCACGCGATCGAGCACGCATTTGTTGATGGAGGCGGCACGTCAGGCGGACGAGGGCACGTTGGGCCTCGACGCCGAAGTGCGCACCGGTGAGTCGACTCCGGCGGGCAGCGAGCCCACCGCGGTGACGGCCCCGGCCGCGGTGCCATTCGAGCCCAGCGAACCCATCGCACTCGAGGTCTCCCCCCCGGTCCGCACACCGCTGGGTGTGCACGACGACGATGTCGTGCTCCCCGAGGAGGCGTCATTCGAGGGGCTGCTCGACGAGGGGCTGCTCGACGAGGGCCTGTTCAACGACGACGGCCTGTTCGACGCCGACGGTTCGCTCGACGACGACGGCCTGTTCAACGACAGCATGCTCGACGACGGCGGTCTGCTCGACGCCGGTTCGTCGATGACGGGGTCCCTGGCCGAGGCGCTGGACGTGCCAAGGGGCCTGGGGAGCGCCGCGTCGGCGGTGGCCGCAGCACCGCAAGGTGGCCTCGACGAGCCGACCCAGTTGATGCCCCGCGCCAAGCCGATCGCCAAGGTCGATCCGCGGGCACAACCATTCGGCGAGAGCTCCCTGGTCTCGCCGGTCTCGCCTGAGGACTCGGCGGCGATGGGTACGCCGTCCGGGCACGCCATCTTCGACGACCCCGATACGCGGTCTGGGATGCTCGATCAGTTCTGGCAGTTCGAGGGCATCAACGGCGTCGCGATCATCTCGAGCACGGGCAAGGTGCTTGCCGAGGACATGCGCGCCAACGGCTCGCTGGTCACGCTCGCGGGGTTCTACATGCGTGGCGCCGCCCGCATCGCTCGCACCCTCGGCTACAACGTGTTCGACGGCGTTGTCGCCCGCTCGGTGAACGGTCAGCAGATGGTGATGGTCAGCATGGGCGCGGCGTCGGCGGTGCTGTCGGTCGAGCCGAACGCCGATCCCGAGGCCGTGCGCGACGCGGTCATGGGGGTCGAGTGAGCGAGGGGACGCGCGAGCAGCTGCTCGATCTCCTCGAGGAGCTCGGCGCCATCCAGGGTGTGCGCGGCGCCCTCATCGCGACTGCCGACGGGGCGATGGCCGCGGGTGCCCGCAGCGGTTTGCCGGCGGTGGTCGCCAATGACGTCGCCAAGACCGTCCGCCGCATGACCGTGGCCTCGGAGACGGTGGGTGTCCCCCTGCGCGAGCTGCTCATCAACTTCGGTCCGGCTCGGATGATGGTGATCCCGCTGACCGAGGACGCGACGGTGGTCGCCCTGCTCGAGCGCGACACCGCGGTGTCGCCGGTCCGCAGCCTCATCGCCGTGCAGGTCGACGCGCTGCGCGAACTCCTCTCGGCCCACGGCAACGAGGCACTCGAGGCCCCGATGTCGCAGGAGACCGAGGACGAGATCTCGCGGATCCTCTCGGGCGAGCTCGCGTACATCCTCCATCGAATCCGCGACCAGTTCTCCGAACAGTACGTACGCACCGGGCACGATGTGGTGCGTGCCGACTCGGTCGTCCGCGAGCAGCTCCGCGAGTGGTTGCTGTGCTGCAATCCGTCGGCGTATACCCTGCCGCTGCTCGCCGACGGGCTCGGTCAGCTCCTCGACGAGCATCCGACCGAGCGCGGTGCGTTCATGGAAGCCGCGCACGACACCATCCGCGCCGCCCAGGGCGATGGGGGCTGACGTCCACGCGCCGGGGGAGCTCCGGCGGCCGCGCGACGGATCCCGGAGCCCGCGCCTGCGGCCCTCGCCGGCGCCCGTGGGCAGGACCCTTGCGCGCACCGGCGAAATCGCGTACCAAAGCGCGCCTACCGAAACGCCCGGGTAGCTCAGTTGGTAGAGCAGCGGACTGAAAATCCGCGTGTCGCTGGTTCGATTCCGGCCCCGGGCACAACAGACCCACCGAAGCACCGCCGCCAGGGGGCGGGCGTCGGTCGGGGTGTCGTGAGCCTCCTTGTGGCCGGCGGGTGCGCGCAGCGGTGCGAACGGCGCTCGCCCGACGCCGGCCCGCGCTACAGTCGTCGCATGCGCGACACATTTGCACGGCTGGCGGGCGCCACCGCCCTGCTCCTGGCTTGTGGTGAGACCGTCGAGACCATCCCGGACGACGGCTCCACCAGCGAAGAACCCTCCACGGATTCCAGCGGGTCGAACCCCAGCGACGCGACCACGACATCGACGGACACCGTGGCCGACACCTCGTCGTCGACCGACACGTCGACGGGTCCCGATCTCGCCTGCGGCAACGGCATCATCGACGATGGCGAACTCTGCGACGGCGCCGAGCTCGCGGGCGCCGTGTGCGTCACCGAGGGCTTCGACAGCGGCACGCTGGCGTGCGCCGCCGACTGCACCGCGCTCGACACCCGCGGGTGCGCGAACGTCGGATGCGGCAGCGGCACGATCGACGGCAAGGAAGTCTGCGACGGCGCCGATGTGGGCGGCGCGACCTGCGAGAGCGAGGGCTTCTCTGGGGGTGCGATCGGATGCGACGCCACGTGCGGCGCCTTCGATTTCAGCGGCTGCGCAGGCGCCTGTGGCGACGGGATGATCTCCGGCAACGAGGTGTGCGACGGCTTCGCGGTCGCGGGCCAGAGCTGCGTCACCCAGGGGTTCACCAGCGGCATGCTCGCCTGCGAAGCCGACTGCTCGGCGTACTCGGCCGCCGCCTGCGGCCAGTGCGGCAACGGCATCATCGACGGCACCGAGTTCTGCGACTCCACCGAGGTCGCGGGGCAGACCTGCGAGAGCCTGGGCTTCGACAGCGGTGTGGTGTCGTGCGCCGGCAACTGCACCGGCTTCAACTTCACGAGCTGCGGTCAGTGCGGCAACGGTGTGATCGACGGCGACGAGGTCTGCGACGGCGCGACCTTCGGTGACGCGACCTGCGTGACCGCCGGGTTCAACAGCGGCACGCTCGGCTGCACCGCCGACTGCCTCGACTTCGTCACGGATGCCTGCGCCACCTGCGGCGACGGCGTGCGCGACGGCTCCGAGAGCTGCGACGGCGACGATCTGGAGGGCGAGAGCTGCGCGTCGCTGGGCCTCACCGGCGGCACGTTGGCGTGCGCGCCCACCTGCCAGTACGAGTTCACCAGCTGCGACATCCCCGGCGTGCCATTCGGCGCCGACGAGGGCTACAACGGCTTCGTCCTGCAGCCGCCCACGCTGCCGTGCGACGACATCAGTGCGACCGGCACGCCGACCGGCCTCACCGACGACAACAACATCGTGGTGCCGATGGGCTTCGACTTCCCGTTCTACGGGGTCGACTACGCCGACGTGAACATCCAGTCCAACGGCGTGCTGCGCTGGGGTGACGCGGCGTACCTCGGGTTCTCCAACCAGTGTCTGCCGACCGTCGTCGCGCCGACGACGAACAACCTCTATGTGTTCTGGGACGATCTCAACCCGAACGTCGGCGCGGGCGAGGTCTACTACCAGACCCTCGGTGCGCCGGGTACTCAGCGCTTCGTCGTGCAGTGGGACGTCGCGAACTTCGGCGGCGACGCGCTCGACCTCATGCGTTTCCAGGTGATGCTCGACCAGCTCACCGGTCAGATTCAGGTCTGCTACCCCGACACGATCAACGCGGGCAACGCCGCGAACAGCGGCGCCGAGGCGACTTCGGGCATCCAGCGCGACTCGGCGATCGCCTTCGACTACAGCTGCAACACGCCGGATCTCACCGACGGCACGCTGCTGTTGTACCTGCCCCTGTGATACGGCGACGCCGCCCTCGGGTGGCGCTGGACCGGGAGCCGAGCTCCGGTCGCGGCGCCGCCTCGGGGGGCGTCAGCACTTGCCGGCGTTCAGCTTGCCCTTCTTGAGGCACCAGCGCCCGAGCTCGACCGGTGCGGCCGGTGCGGCCGGTGCCGCTCCCCCCACGCGGTTGCCGGCGGTGAACACCACCTCGCAGCTCTTGGGGCTGCCCGCGAGTGCCTCCGAGGTGAACGCCTGGCCGCTGATGCGCGAGGTCTCGCCGGTCTCGAGGAAATGGAGCTCGACGCCGGAGAGCCACGGCTTCTCGACCCGCGCGGTGCTGCCCACCTTGCACGTCGCGTTAGCCTCGAGGCTGAAGCCCTCCTGGATCGGCGCCTTGGCGGTGACGTCGGCCTGGACCTTGAGGTTGAACTGGTTGGGACCGGCGCCATACGGCGCGGCGAGCTCGATCACGACGGCATCCACCGCGGCCGTCGTCGCATCGAGGGCCGCGGCGACGGGCGGCGCGGCTGCGGCCGCCTCACACGCACCCTCGACGTATCCACCCTCCTTGAAGCAGCCGCGCTCGAGCATGGTCTGGTCGTACTCCGACCAGCTCCCGGTCTGGAGCTTACGCAGCATGAACGAGACGTCGCAGAGGCTGGGGGCCTCGGTGAAGGCGAAGGCGGGGTTCCAGAACATCCGCACCGGCCGGGCCAACGACTCGCCCGGCTCGTACTTGAAGGGGCCGGCGCCGAGGTAGGGCGTCTGGGTGTCGACGAACTTGCGCGTGCCGCTGACGCACGCGCCCTTGATCACGAGCTGGGCGTTGTCTTCGATGGGCTTGTTGACCTGCAGCACGCTGTTGATCGAGATGCCCGGCGTGCCGCCATAGGCGGCCTCGGCCTTGACCACGACGTCGACGACGTCGAGGGGAAGCGTCGCACCCGACATGGCGGCCGCCGCGATCGGCGGGTCGCAGGGACCAAGCTTCGTCGCACCATCGAAGCACGCGATCGCGAGCGGCACCGACACGCCGCCGAAGCCGGCGCCGAGACGGAAGTCGAACTGACACGGCGTCATCGCGCTGTCGATTCCCTGCGCGAACACCTGGCCGTTCAACGCGGTGGTCTCGCCGACCGCGAACTGGTGGAGCTGCTTGCTGTAGTCGGTGAGGTTGACCTGCGCCACGTCGGCGAAGATGCGCGCGTCCTTCTTGCACGTCGCCTTCACGTGGACGTACGTGCCGCTGTTGATCGCCTCGTTGAACTTGGCCTTGGCGTCGATCTTGAGCGCACCGGCGCCGCCGAACATCCCGCCGGCGGTCGTGATCGCGATGTCCGTGAGCAGGACCGGCTTCTTCGCGTCTTCGTCGGCCTGCCGCTTCGCCTCTGCCTCGAGCTCGGCCTTCTTCTTGGAACCCTCGTCGTCTGCGGCCTTCTTGGCGTCCTGCTCGGCTTTCAGCTTGGCGGCCGCTTCGTCTGCGGCCTTCTTGGCGTCCTGCTCGGTCTTGCGCTTGGCGTCGTCGCCTTCGTCGGTCTTGGTTGGGGCCGCGTCGGGCTCGGCGCCTGTCTTGTCGCCGCCGAGCTTGTCGCAGGCGGGGAGCACGAGCGTGGAGGAGAGCAAGACGCAGGCGAGAGCGGGCAGGCGCGAGGCGGGGGACGTGACGGACATGGGCCCTGAACTTGGCAGAGTTGACGGGCGCTCGGTAGGCCGGTTGCGCAGGCCGGCTTTCGGCCCCTGGCACCGCACGATGTCGTCGCCCCGTGGGTGGGGGCGTGGGTGGGGGCGTGGGTGCGGCCGCGGGCGGCGGAGCGGAGCGCGGCTCCGGGCCGCGGCTACTCGCCGAAGTCGCGGCCGAGCACCACCACAAGCTGCGTCCAACCGCTCCGATCGAGCAGCGCGCTGGGCAATGTGGTGCCCAGCGCCTCGTTGATGGTGGCGGCCACGACCGCCGCGTTCGGATCGCGCGCCCGTACGTAGGTGCGGGAGGTGTCGACGATCTGGTGGTCGAGATCGGCTGCGGCGATTGGGAGGCCGGCGGTCTGGAGGCTCCACGCGGCGGCGCGGAGCTTTCGTTGGCCGGCGCCGGCGTCGACCAACCGGATCTGCGGGCCGCTCGCGCGCAGAAACCACCGCATATCCCGGGTGGTCGCGGTCGGTACCGCCGGCTCGCCGGGCTCGGCCTCGGCGCGGATGATCGCGACCACGCGGTGGGCCTGCGGCGACCAATGCAGCGCGACGGTGCCGGCGTACGTCGGACGCTGGCCGTCGCTTCGCAGCGCCCACAGCCCCGACGCATCCGTGGCCAGGGGCACGTCGAGCAGCTCCCATCGCTGGGCGCCCGAGATCCATTGGAGATGAATCCGGGGTGTCACCGGCTTGGTGCCGGCCGCGGACGGCCCGACCGTCCAGCGGAACGCGAAGCCTTCGGCCGTGGTCTCGGTCGTGATCTCGCCGCCTGCGGGCGTCGGACCGACGCTGAGTTCGACGTGCGCCACGCCCGTGGGCGCACGAGAGGACGGATCGGCATGGCCCACGGCCAGCGCTGCGCGGACGGGGCCCCACTCGCCGTAGGGCTCGGCCTCCGCAGCCGCACGCGCGAGCCGGTCGCCCTTCGAGATGGTGGGATCGGCCTCGCGCTCGACGAGGAACGACTCGATCATCGCGCCGCTCAACGCATCGTGGACCTGCAGTAGGCGCAGGCGATTGGCGGGGCCGCTGCCTTCGCGATAGGGGTAGGTGGAATCGAGCACGAAGCGGGATCCGTCATCGCTCCAGCCGACGAACTGCAGGGCCGCCGACGAGAAGCTCGGCTGGGTGATCATCGGCCGCACCAGCTCGATCGCGGCCGCCTCGTCGGCCGGCGGGATCGCTGCGCTGGGCGGCAGACCGCCGCCATCTTCGATCCGCGGGCCGATGGGTGCGGCCCCATCGTCGCCGCCGGATTCGGGGGTCTCCAGCGGGGGGCCGGGCATCTCGGCGCCCGTGGCCGCGGGCGGATCGTTCGCGACGTCGGTGCTGCCGACGAGCTCGCCGTCGTCGTCGTCGTCGTCCTCGGCCGGACGCAACGCGAGCCACCCCACGCCCACGACGCACGCCGCTGCGATGGAGCCGAGCAGGTAGACGGGGATGCGCCGCCGCGGAGGCGCCGGCACCTCGCCGACGTCGACGCCGCTGCCGGCCGAAGCGACGTCGGCCGGCTGCGGCACCTCGATGTGCGTGTTGGCGATCGTCGGCGGGCCGCCGAACGTCGTGCCGACACCGGTGTCGAGCAGGCCCGCGGAGTCGCTCGCGCCGCGATCCGCGAGCGTCGACTCGCCGATGGCGGCCATGCGCGACGACGTCGAGTCCCACACCTCGCCGCGCGGTGGCAGCAGGGTGATGCCCGGGCGCAGGCCGGGATCGACGGCCTGCTCGAACGCCGCCCACGCCGCGCCGGCATCGGCGAAGCGATCGTCGGGCGACCGGGTCACGCAGTGCACGAACCAATCGTCGAACCCCGGCGGGATGCATTCGCCCATCGCGAACTCGGTGGCGCGCGTGCTGGCGGGATCGAGGGCGCGGAAGAGCTGCTCGGCGAACAGCGCCTGCACGGTGAGACGCTCGGCCCGTGCGGTGCGCCAGTACGATTGACCGGTCAACGCCCAGAACGCGAGCAGGCCGAGGGCCCAGACGTCGGTCTGGGTGCCCAGCGCCTCGTTGTTGATCTGCTCGGGCGACATCCACAGCGGCGAGCCGATCGTGCCGGTGAGCGTGGCTACCGACTTCGATTCCTGGGTGACCTTGGCGATGCCGAAGTCCAAGATCTTCACCGTGAACGACGTGCCCGCGTGCAGCGGATGGGCGACGAAGATGTTCTCGGGCTTGAGATCGCGGTGGATGACGCGGGCGGCGTGGGCAGCCGCGAGGCCGTGACACAGCTGGCGGAGCAGGGCGCCGAGTTCGGTGGCCGTGAGCCGACCGCGGTGGCGCACGACGGCGGCGAGGTCACCGCCATCGAGCAGCTCCATCACCAGGTAGGGCAGCTCGGTGGTGTGATCGATCCCCGCCGCGATGACCTCGACGACGTGCTCGCTCGCGATGGACGCGGCGATCGTCGCCTCGCGCACGAAACGCGCACGACTGCGCTCGTCGTCGAGCAGACGCCCGTGCACGACCTTGACCGCGCGTGGCTTGTGCGTGCTCAGCTGCTCGGCGCGGTACACCGATCCCATGCCGCCCTCGGCGAGGGGACCCACGATGCGGTAGTCCCCCGCGAAGATGGTCCCGACCTGCAGTCGAGGGGTCGACGCCATGGCACAGGCAGTGTATCAGGGGGCCAACCGGCCCGCCGGAGCCCGCTCACCTTTGCCGGGCGACGGCGGACAGTGCGAACATCTTGCGTCGTCGTCACCGGAGCACGCGCCTTGGCCCTTTCTGTCTTCAACACCCGCACGCGGCAGCTCGAGCCGTTCGTTCCCGCCGATCGCCACGTCGTTCGCATCTATACCTGCGGGCTGACGGTCTACTCGGCGATGCACATCGGCCACGCGCGGACCTACTGCTTCTGGGACGTGTTCCGGCGCTACCTCGAGTACCGCGGCTGGCATGTGCTCAGCGTCATCAACTACACCGACATCGACGATCGCATCATGACGCGCGCCGCCGAGCGGGCCGAGCAGGCCGGCGGTGGTGAGGGCGGATGGCTCGAGGTCGCCGAGGGCATCATCGCCACGTTCCGTCGCGACTGTAGGGCGC
Source organism: Nannocystales bacterium (assembly GCA_038325765.1). GTDB lineage: Bacteria > Myxococcota_A > Polyangia > Nannocystales > Nannocystaceae > Xiheibacterium. The sequence goes on along the minus strand of JBBQJI010000040.1, from coordinate 11,540 downwards.
TGCGCATCAAGGACTACGCCGCGTACACGCGCGCCACCGACTTCATCGACGCGCAGATCGACATGATCAAGCAGCTCATCGATGCGGGTCACGCGTACGTCGCCAATGGCGAGGTGTTCTACGACGTGCAGAGTTTTCCTCGCTATGGCGAGCTGTCGGGCAATCGCCTCGAGGGTCAGCAAGCTGGTGCGAGCGGACGGGTGGGCGAGGATCTCGATCGCAAACGCCACCCCGCCGACTTCACCCTGTGGAAGCCGAGCTCGCCCAGCCAACCGAGCTGGCCGACCGGCGCGGCACAGTGGCCCCAGGGCCGCCCCGGCTGGCACATCGAGTGCTCGGCGATGAGCACGGTGATGCTCGGCCGCCACTTCGATGTCCACGGCGGCGCCATCGACAACCTCTTCCCCCACCACGAGAACGAGGTCGCGCAGAGCGAGCCGCTGTGCGGTCATCCCTGGGTGGGCTACTGGATGCACCCCGAGCACCTGGATCTGCGCGGGATCAAGATGTCGAAGTCGCTCGGCAACGTGATCGGCATCCCCGATCTCTTGGTCGACCACCGCTACGACGAGATCCGCTGGTTCTTCGCGAGCACCCACTACCGGACCAAGCTCGCGTTCGCCCCGGATCTCGTGTCGGCATGCGCCGAGGGGTTCAAGAAGATCACCCGGGCAGTGAAGATCCTCGGGGATCGGCTGCGCGCCGTCGCGCCCGAGGCGCGGGTGATCCCGGTCGCGAGCCCATACGCGAGCATGCGGCCAGAGGATCGGAGTTTCCCGCGGGAGCGCGGTGCCTTCGTCTACGGGGCGTTCGGGGCCGCATCGGCGCGCCTCGTCGAACGCTTCATCGGTGCGATGGACTACGACCTGGGCTGCCCTCAGGCGACAGCGGCGCTGTTCGACTACGTGGGCGAGCTGTTCGCGGGCGGGATGGAGACGCTCGACGATCCGCCCAGTGCGATGGCCGCGTACCGCTGCCTCGTCCGTCATCTGTACGTGCTCGGCATCGAGGTCGTCGACGAGGCGCTGTACCCCGAGTTGGCGGCCGACTGCATGCCCGCGGCGGATGCGGGCGATGCAGTCGCGCCCTATCGGGCTGTGATCGACCGGCTGCTCGAGTTGCGCATCGATGCGCGCAAGTCCAAGGACTTCGCGCGTGCCGACCTCATCCGCGATCTCCTCAAGGCCGCGGGTGTAGCGGTCGAGGACACCCCCGGAGGCGCCCGATGGGAGCTTTCGCGCTGACGTCCGTGCGCGCGTCAGACGCCCGCCGAATCGGGGCGGACAGCCCAGGAAACAGTGTTATTCTGCCCAGGGTGAGGTTGCCGACCAAGGCGGGTCTGCACGACGGGATCATTCGTACCGGGATCCAGCTCGGCGCAGAGCTCGGTGAGGAGGGGATGACGATGCGTGCCATCGCTGCCCAGCTCGGCATCAGTGTCACCAACATCTACCAGCACTTCGAGAACAAGGCTTCGATCATCCGCGAGATCCGTTTCCACGGCGTCGCGATGCTGAACGATGCGCTCGTCGAGGCTGGAATCGACGATGATCGGGTGGTGCGACTGCGGCAGACGTCGCGCGCCTACATCGACTTCGCCCGGTCCAACCCGTGGCTCTACAAGCAGTTGTTCGACGAACCGGAGCCCGACTGGCACGAGATGCCGCGCTCCGACCTCGAAGTCGCGCTGTCCCCCATCGAGACCACGCGGGCGAACTTCGCCGCCGGTGTCGAGCAGGGTGCGTTCCGTGCCGACCTCGACGTCACCCAGGCGGTGCTGCTGACGTGGGCCTCGCTGCACGGCGTTGCCGGGCTGTTGCTTCGCGGTCGCCTCGGTGCCTCGCATCCGGCGTTCCCGGTCACCGATGTCGACGCGTTCATCGATGCGTTCGTCGACAACTTGGTGTCTGGGCTCCGGCCCTGATCTCCCACGTGGGCCGACACGGTGCGAGGTGGGGCGGTCGCAGATCCACTGCATCGCCGCAGTTGTCCAGCGATCCCCGGCTCGGGTACGCTGCAACGATGTTGCCTCGACCGCGCGGCTACAACCACGACGTGCGCTATCGCGGGCAGGTCTTCCACATCCAGTCGGAGGTCTGCGGCGGCGCGCAGCGGCAGGTGCGGACGCAGCTGTTCTCGCGCGGAGCAGTGCTCGCAAGCGAGCGCACGCCGGTCGACGACGACGACGACGCCGGCATCGAGTCGATGCTGCGCGAGCAACACAAGTCGCTGCTGCGCGAGCTGTGCAGGGGAACCTTCGATGCGTGGCTGCCAGGCGCGCGCACCGACGAGCCCGCAGCGCCGACGCGGCCGCTCGTGCCCGAGGTGCGCGTCGCGGTGCGTCGGCGCGGTGTCGCGCTCGAGATTCGCGGGCGCGATTGTCCAGAGCGCTGCGAGGTCGCGATCGAGGTCTGCCACGGCGCCGACATCATCGCGGTGCGCCGCGCCGGCTATGGCGCCGCCGACGACGGCGCACAGATCGGATCCGCGCTGCGCGCCGAGCTCGACGGGATGATCGCCAAGCTCCGCCGCGGCGGCCTCGACGCTCGGCTGCCGACGTCCACGCCGGCGCCGTCGCCGACGCCGACGCCCAACTGCACGTCCACGCCGAGCTTCGTGTTCGTGCCGCCCCCGATTCCGCGGTAGTCCTGGATCGCGACGGCCGACCGCGGTCGATGCTGACGCGCCGAGTCGCGCCCCACGCACGCCCCTGCGCACGCCCCCGCGCACGCCCCCAATGATCACCGCACTGCTAGGGCCGACCAACACCGGCAAGACGCACCGCGCCGTCGAACGCATGCTCGACTATGACAGTGGGATGATCGGGCTGCCGCTGCGGCTGCTCGCGCGCGAGGTCTACGATCGGATCACCACGCGCCTCGGTGAGCGCGCGGTCGCCCTGGTGACCGGCGAGGAGAAGCGCGTGCCCCCCTCACCGCGCTACTGGGTGTGCACCGTCGAGTCGATGCCGGTAGGGATCGATGTCGACTTCCTCGCCGTCGACGAGATCCAGCTCGCCGCCCACCCGCAGCGCGGCCACACGTTCACCCAGCGGTTGCTCGGCGCCCGTGGCGTCCGCGAGACGTGGTTCCTCGGCGCGCAGACGATGACGCCGATGGTGGAGTCGTTGCTACCGACCGCGACCATCCAACGCCACCCGCGTCTGTCGCAGCTCACCCACCTCGGGACACTGTCGCTCGGTGCGCTGCCGGCCCGCACCGCGGTGGTCGCGTTCTCCGTCGCCGAGGTGTACGAGCTCGCCGAGCGCCTGCGGCAGCGCCACGGCGGCACGGCGGTCGTCACCGGCGCCCTGTCGCCGCGCACCCGCAACGCCCAAGTCGCGATGTACCAGGCCGGCGAGGTCGACTACATGGTTGCGACCGACGCCATCGGCATGGGCTTGAACCTCGACGTCGATCGTGTCGTGTTCGCCGCGCGCACCAAGTTCGATGGCACCGTCGTGCGGGCGCTCGACGTCGCCGAGCTCGCGCAGGTGGCCGGTCGAGCGGGGCGGTACATGGCGGACGGTGGCTTCGCGACGCTCAAGGGCGTCCCCGAGCTGCCACCACCGGTGGCGCGGGCGATCGAGCGCCACGAATTCCCGCCGGTGACGCAGCTGGTCTGGCGCAACGACGACCTCGATTTCTCGAGCATCGATGCGCTGCGCGACAGCCTGCACCGGCGGCCGCGGTTCGGTGGCCTGCGGGTCGTCGAGCGCGCCGACGACCACGACGCATTGGTCCAGCTCGCCCGGCGGCCGGTGCTGCGCGAGCGCGTGCGGACGCCCGCCGACGTCGAGCTGCTGTGGGAGGTGTGCCGTGTGCCCGATTTCCGCAAGCTCATGCTCGAGAGCCACGTCGAGTTGCTCGCGGCGCTGTTCGACCAGCTGAGCGGGCCGACGCGGCGCATCGATGTCGACTGGCTGGCCACGCGGATGCATCGGCTCGACACCACCGAGGGCGACATCGACGCACTGACCGGGCGCATCGCGTTCATCCGGACCTGGACGTACATCACGCACCAGCAAGACTGGGTGACCGACGCCGCCCAGTGGCAGGAGCGCGCGCGCGGGATCGAAGATCGCTGCAGCGATGCGCTGCACGAGCGGCTCACGGAGCGCTTCGTTGCGCGCGAGGGGGCCAGTTCTCCACGCGTGCCGAGGCGGCGCAAGGACGTCGCACCGCGCAACGCCACCGGTCCCGCAGCGCCGCCCGAGCGCGATCACCCCTTCGCGCGCCTGCGCGCGCTCGACGTGCCGCCAGCGCCGGGCACCCGTCCGGACGCCATCGACTGGATCGAGGCTGTGATCGACGCCGACCACGACGCCATCACCATCGATGCGGAGAGTCGCCTCAGCCACGGCGGCCGCGCGCTGGCCCTGCTGGTGCGCGGCCCCGATATCTTGCACCCGGAGCTGCGGCCGCTGGGCCTCGACGAGCACGGCGCAGGGTCGGCGTCACGCATCGTCCGGCGGCTGCGCGCGTGGGTGCGCGACGCCGTCGCCCTGCTCCTCGAGCCCGTGCGGTCCGTCGCCGCCGAGTCCCAGGGCAGCGCGCGCGGCCTGCTCTACCAGCTCGAGCGCGGCCTCGGCACGCTCGACGGGCTCGACGCGCGGGCACAGATCGACGCCCTCGCGCCGCACTTCGTCGCACGCCTCGGCGCCGCAGGCATCCGCGTCGGTCGCGAGGCCGTGCACGCGGCGGCGATGGCCACACCGGCGCTGCTGCGGCTGCGCGCGGCGCTGTGGAGCGCGGCCGAGGACCCGCAGGTGAGGCCGGCAGTGCCCGACGGCCGCGCGCTGTCGGTGGCGGCGCCGGCCGAAGTGGACCCGCTGTACTTCCCCCACGTCGGCTATGTCGTGCGGGGGCCGCGGGCGATTCGCGGTGATGTGCTGGCCACCCTCGACGTCGCCCTCGTCGATGCGGCCGCGGGCGGTGACGAGGCCGCGACGGTCGAGCTCGGCGCGACGTTGGGCGTTCGCCGCCGCGACATCGCTGCGGTGGTGCGCGCGTTGGTCGACTGACGCGCAGCGCAGCGCGTCAGCGGGCGACGAACTCGAGGGACGTGAGCACCGCGAGGCAGACCATCCGATGGCGACCCGCGCCGTCGACCTGGCCGGCGGCCACCTCGTCGAACGCGAGCCGCTCGTCGGCCGTGGCCTCGCGCGCGAACGCAGCCTGCACCAGCTTGCTCGGATCGGTGGCGAGATCGGGGTAACGCGACTGGAATCCGACGTTGCTGCAGATCGGGCGCAGCGCCTTCACCCACGCCTCCATGTGTTCGGGCGTCCACCTGAGGTTGGGCGCGATGCCGGTGGCGTAGTCGTGATCGCCGAGCTGGTAGCGCTTCGCGTACATGTCCGCGAACATCGGGTCATCGGTCTTCACACCGGCGACGGTCGCGAGGTTCTGGACGCGCACGTGGAAGGGCAGGGCCTCGACCTCACTGCCCGGGACCTCGAACGGCGCGTCGGGATCCGGGGCGTTGGGATCGCCGGGCTCGGCGGTGCCCCCTTCACCGTCGCCACCGGCAGGGTCTTCCGCGCCACCGGGGGCGTCGTCGTCGGCCGCGGCCGGCGAACGCTCGCCGCCATCGATACCCTGATAGCAGGCAGCAGCGAGGAACATGGACAACAGCGTCGTGCATCGTGCGGCGTGGGTCGTCATCATGGCCTCCTCAGGTGAGCATGAAGTCCAGCGGCTGTTGGCCGGCGACATCGGGGAACTGGGCGAGATCCGCCTCGGGCAGCTGCAGCGCCTTCATCACGGTGCGCCAGGTGCGACCGCCGTGGATGCGTCCGGTACCATTGCCGGCAACGGGCACCACCGGCGCGCCGCTGTCGTCGGGCGAGAGATACTCCCAGCTGTGGCCGCTGCCGGTGTTGCCCGCGGGGCGGACGTCGCCGTAGTAGCCGCCGCGGACCATGCCGCCGGCGAGCACGAACGTGCTCTTGCCACCGTTGCCGTAGGAGTTGGCCGAAGGCGAGCGTCCGCCGTCGGTGGAGTAGATCGCGATCGCGGTGCGCTCCCACATCCCCGGGATCGCCTTGATGCTCTCGATCAGGCGCGCGAGCGGGATCGCCGATTGCGCGGCCATGGTGCGCATCACCGATTCCTCGCGGGTGTCGTGCACGTCGAGGTAGTCGAACTCCAGCGAGACCGAGCGCGTGACCTCGTTCGAGAGCAGCTTGAAGGCCCAGCCGGCCTGCTCCCAGATGTTGGCCTTGATGTTGTCGCCCACCTGGTCGGGCACGCCGCTCTGCCAGTACTCGACCTCGGGCACGTCGAACGGCAGGCTGACGATGTTGGGCGTGTGGTACCACTTGCCCTCGGCGGCGGCGAGATGGGCCTCGTGCGCGGCGCGGGCCATCTGGTCGTAGCCACGGCGGCCGAAGAACCCGGCGTCGGCGCGCTTGAGGGCGGCGGCGAACAGCGCCGACTCGTCGGCCGAGGGCAGGGCGAGGTCCTCGATCGTCGTGGGGAACGCGTCGTAGAGCATCTGCACGCTCTGGATGCGTGACAGCTCGGCGTTGAGCAGGCCCGCCGCGAAGTGCGTCACCGAGTGGAACCGGCTGATGAACTTCATCGTGACGCCGTTGGCCAAATCGGGGCTCAGCGCCTTCTGATAGAAGTTGTGGATCGTCGCCGGCGTGGGCGTCGACGAGTACCAATAGTCGTTGCCCTGCTCGGTGTAGCCAGGCTCGGCCATCCATACCGCCTGCTGGCCGGCGAGCTGGTTGCGGCTGCGACCCGGCGAACGCATGGGGTTGCACGCCTCGTGGCCGTGGATCACGCCCTCGCACAACTGGTTGGTCTCGAGCACCGCGATGTTGCCCAGGTGCGGCACGAGGACCTGCGAGTCGGGCGTCAGGTAGAAGCCGTTGCCGTGGCCGGTGATTTGATCGGCGGTGAAGAACAGGCTCAGCGCATCGCCGCTGGCGCCGCGGGTGAGGCCGGCGACGCTGGTGGCGATCCCCGGTGGCACGAACACGTGACCGAAGTCCCACTGATCGCGCAGGTTGATCTCGAGGAAGTACGTGGGCAGTGACGCCTCGGACGCGAAGGCGTGGGCTTCGCCGAACAGCTCCTCGTTCATGGCGAAGCGCAGCGCTGCGGGGACCGTCGGCGCCGCCAGAACGGTGGCGCACATCCGCATGAAGGCGCGGCGTGCAACGGGAGGAAGTGACTCGATCTGTGGTTTCTTCATGGTGCGTCCTCCATGCTCGCCAGGACCGCGTCGATGACGCGGCGGTCGTTGAAGACCTCCAACACGTAGGTGCGAAGCGGCGGATCCGACACGTTCGCCGTTGCCCGCATCGCCAACTCGTCCACGAGCTCGCCGTCGATCGCGACCGAGACCCCGGACGGCAGCTTGAACGCGCGGCCGATGAGGTTCTTGACCGTGCACGACTGGAACAGCGGGCTGTCCGTCATCACCTCGGCGGCCTCGCGCAGGTTGGCGACCGGCTGGCCGAACATCTGCGAGGCCTCGGAGGCCGCCGCGGCGGGATCGTGCATGTGCGAGGTGTACAGGCCGTCGGCCGCGCGTCCGAGCTCCGCCATGGGGCCGGTGTACTGCAGGCCGGTGGCCGCCGCCTGCCACAGGCCGTTCTCGTCGAACCGCACGTAGAGCTGGGCGTGGGCGCCGAACTGCGAGTGGCAACCGTAGCACGCGCTGCCGTTGCCGAAGCCACCGGCAGCCTCTTCGACCGTCTGCTCCTCGGGAATCTCGGCGCGGAACAGCGGGATCAGGACCTCCTTCTCGAGCGGCACCTGGATCTCGTGCTCCATCGGGTACACGCGGCAGGCGAAGGTCTCGAGCATCCGCGCGGCGCGGCTGAGGTTGAACCGACCCTTGTTGGGGATGAGGTACGCCCGCGTCGCGAGCACGCCCGCGTCGTAGGGGGCTCCCGTGTCGCAGGCGACATGGTTGCCCTCGGCGTCGACGCAGTAGTCGGCGGTGAGCACGGTGGACCACGGCAAGAACTCGGTCGCGACCTCGTAGGCGAGGTTGCCCGGTAGCTCGAAGTCGACGCCGTCCTTCACGCCGCTGGCGGCGAGCTGGTCTTGGATCATGAAGCGAACTGCTTCGCCAAAGCCCGGCTCCGCCATCCAACCCTCGAGGATCGCCGGCAGTGCGTTCGCACCGAACTCCTCGATGATGCGGTTCTCGTCGAAGCTGAGCGACCGGGCGACCAACGTCGGCGCCAGCTTGGTCAGGTAGAAGCGGACTTCGTCGCGCGAGAGTTCGGCTGCATCGCCGTCGTCGTCGCCGTCGCCGTCGCCGTCGCCCGGCGTGTCGCCGTCGTCGTCACCGACGGAAGCGCCTGCGTCGTCGCCGTCGGATGCGCTCGCCTGCCCGTCGTCGCCGAGATGCGGCCGCGACGGCGCGTTGTCGCAGGCCCCGAGCAGCATCATCAGTCCCACCAAGCAGCTGCTTGTCCCCGTTCGCATCGTGCCTCCAGTTGGAACGAGACGGCACCCGCGCGCAAGCCCCCCGACTTGCGCGCGGACTTCGTCGTCATGTCCGGTTGCGGAATTGCCCATCGTCGCTCGACCCACACGATCGGACGGTGCACGGGCCCGCGACTGCGCGGGCGTCCGGGCGAGAATCGACCGGAGTGATGCCTGCGGGCCGTCTGTGGCGATCCTGGCGTTCGCGCGCATACCGCTCGTGGCGCGGAATCGTGTTGATGACGGCGATGACGTTGCCGAGAAGTTCATGCACGGCCCGCGAATTTCGGCCAAGGTATCGGCCATGTTCCTGGCAGATCCGAGAAAACTCCGATTGCCCTCCGCAGCGCAAGCGCTGCCCGGGCGCGCGACTCCGATGCCGGTGGAGCGGGTTCACTTCGTCAACGGCGCGGGGATCGTCGGGCCCTTCGACCCAGAGCACCGCCTCGCGACCTTCGCGATGGGCTGCTTCTGGGGCGCCGAGCGCAAGTTCTGGAGCACGCCCGGCGTGGTGAGCACGATGGTCGGCTACGCTGGCGGTCAAACCCCGAACCCGACCTATAAAGAGGTCTGCTCCGGTGGCACCGGACACACCGAGGTGGTGCGCGTCGTGTTCGATCCGGCGAAGGTCGACTACACCGCGCTGCTGCGGGTGTTCTGGGAGAACCACGATCCGACCCAGGGCATGCGCCAGGGCAACGACGTGGGCACGCAGTATCGCTCGGCGATCTACTGCGAGGACGAGGCGCAGCTCACCGCGGCGAACGCTTCGCGCGATGCGTTCGCACCGGTGCTCCGCGCTGCGGGCCACGGCGACATCACCACCGAGATCGCCCTGACGCCGCCGTTCTACTACGCCGAGACCGACCATCAGCAGTACCTGGGCAAGAACCCGGGCGGCTACTGCGGGATGGGTGGGACTGGGGTGAGCTGTCCTGTCGGCCTGGGTTGACGCCGCCGTCGTGCACCGCGCGCGATCCGTCCCGAAAAAGAGTTGGCCCGCGCGTCCCGATCCCCGCTACACACAGAGGATGCGGATGCGCCGGACCATCGTCGATCTCTGTGTACAGGGCGACGCCCCGGATGCCGACGAACTCGCTGCCGCGCTGAGTTTCGTCGGCAAGGAGGCGCCCACTGCCCATGGCGCCCGCCCGATGACCGGGCCCCGCATCGACCGGTACGTCCTCGACGAGCGCCTCGCCACCGCCCCCGGTGCCGAGCTCTTCGCGGCGCGCCGCGGCCACGAGCCCGCCGCCCCGCCGATGGTCCTCGCCCTGCTCAACGACGCCGCCAGCGAGACCGCCTCGCGCGCGCCGATGTCGGCGCTGTGCGCCCTGATGCAGCGCGACTCGCCCCATGTCGCGCGACTGCTCGACGTCGGCATGCACTGGGGTCGCACCTTCGCCGTGTTCGCCCCACAGCGCGGCGAGCCGCTCGGTGCGTGGCTCCTCCGTCCCCGTCAACGCGCCGAGATCCTCGCGGTCTATCTCGACGTCGCCCGGGGGATCGCCTCGTGCCGCGCCGCGGGTCTGCTCGGCACGTTCTTCTCCCCGAGCACCGTGCTCGTCGATCCGCAGGGGCGGGCTCGCGTCGTCGCGCCTGCGCTCGGGGTCGGGGTCGGTCTCGACGAAACCGCCGAGGGGTTCTGGCGATCGCTCGAGGCCGCCGTCGCCCGCCACCACGCCGCTGCGCCGGACGCATCGGTCGCGACGCCGTGCATGCCGCGGTGGACCGATACGCTGCCGGCGATGGTCGAGCACGCGGCGGCCTGACGCCGGCAGGTCACGACTCGGCGTCGACGGGCCAGCCGGTGTGGAGCAGCCCGGTGCAAGTCGTCCCCTTGGCCACCTGCACGTAGGCGAACGGTCCGGCGACGACCTCCTCGGAGTTGCGCGCGACCACGCTGAGGCAGCGGCCGCGGGCGCCCAGGATGTCCTGCTCGACCTTCACCTTCGCGTTGCCACGGAACGAGGTGGTGTCGAAGTGGCCCTCGGCGCGGGTGCGCGAACGGTTGGCGACGTACAGATCGCCGTCGCACACCTTGGCCTGCACACCGATCGTCATGCCGGGGTGGCCGTCGCCGTCGATGTCGCGCTCGTCCCAGCTCATCAGCGACTTGGACAGGAAGGTGTGACCGTCGTCCTGCAGGCTGAAGCTCAGGCGCGAGCTCGGCAGCGCGCTTGCGTCCATGTGCACGCGGATGCCGGCGACCTCGCCGAAGCGCACGGCGCATGCGGTCTGCGAGATGATGAGCTTGCTGCCATCCATCTTGACGCGGGCGAGCACCAACGTATCGGTGCGCGTGACGACCTCACCGCGGAACGGAATCGTGCGGCGCCCGAAGCTGACCTGGTGGCCGGCCCACAGCAGCGGATAGTCGTCGTACACGGGGGTCGTGGCTGTCGCAGAATTCCACGACAACGCAGCATTCAGCGACATCGTCGCCAACATCGTGAGCATGGCCCACCTCGATCGTTGCTAGGGTTTACGTCTCGCGGGATGGCTCGCGCTGGCGACCCGCTCGATGGCGGTCCGCAGCGCTCGAGGGTTGGTCTCGTCGGCGACGTGTCCGCCGCTGGCAATGACCAGATCTGAGATCGCTCGCCCGCCTGCGCCGCCGACCAGCCATGGCCGGTCGCCGATCGCGTCTGCGTAGCCCGCGACGAGCTCGAGGGCGCGGTGGGCGTTGGGTGCGACGCTGCATGACAGGCCGACGAGCTCCGGGCGCAGCTCCGTGACCGCGTGGCGGATCGCGGAGGGCGGCGTTCGGGGTCCGAGCGACACCACCCGCCAGCCCCAGGTCGCGAGGTGCACGGCGAGCGCGAGTACGGCGAAGCCGTGGTCGTCGTCGGCGAAGCACGCCAGGAGGATCGTCGGCGCGTCGCCATCGGGTTGGACGAGGCTCAGCAGGCGCCGGGTCACCGACGTGATCGCCTCGGTCGCCAGGTGTTCCTGCGCGACGGTCATGCGCCCCTCGTGCCACGCGGTGCCGATCTGCACGAGCACCGGACGGAACACCTGCTCGACGATCGTCGCCGCGGTGCCCAGCGCCGTCGCGCGATCGAGCTCGCGCTCGAGTCGCCTCGG
>JBBQJI010000039.1:0-66335 GCA_038325765.1 Nannocystales bacterium | reverse complement strand
CACCGGGCAAAGCCCGGCGGAACCTTCCCCCTTCCTTTCGCTGGCGCTCAGTCCTTCTGGGGGACCGGCCCGGTCCCCCTTCCACCGGGCAAAGCCCGGCGGAACCTTCCCCCTTCCTTTCGCTGGCGCTCAGTCCTTCTGGGGGACCGGCCCGGTCCCCCTTCCTTTTCGCTGGCGCTCTCTCAGTCGCCGCTCGCCCCAGGCGGCGGCGCGTCGCTCATGATGAAGTTGACGCGGTCTTTCTCCGCGGCAGGCTTCTCGCCGACGATGTCCTCGAGCGTGTGCACCTCGGGCATCGCGAGCCATGCGCGGAAATTCGCGAGCGGCTGGGCGTTGTAGACGTAGTCGCGGTTGACCTGCCAGACCAGCCGGGTGCGCAGCAGCACCGATCGGTCGTCGGTGGGCAGCGCGTCGAGGTTGCGCTTGAACTGCGGCGCGTAGGCGCTCCAGTACTCCTCGGCGTTGGAGAGGTAGACCACGCGGATCGGGACACCGAGCTTGTGCGCCGCGTCGGCGATGCCGGCCATGCCCGCCGCCTCGTTGAGATCGACCCGCAGCGGACGCACGCGATCGCCGAGCACCATCTCGCGGACATAGGCGTAGGTCGCGTCGTCGGTGAGCCAGCCGTCGATGCCGCGGCGTTGCAGGTTGCGCTCCACCGTGCGCAGCCGCCAGCGGAACATGTCACGGTTGTTGCGATAAAGCCGCCGCAGGCGCGGGTCCTCGTGGCGGGCCAGCACCTTACTGATGCGATCGGCGTGCTCGCGCTCGAACGCGGCGAGGAACTCGGCGCGGGTCTCGGCGTGCTCGAGCACCGCGCGATACATCGCGTGCACGCGCATCACCTTCGGATCGTAGTCGATGAGCCAGGCGAACTGGGGGCGCTGCCAGCCGATGAGCAGATACGCCTGGTCGGGCCCCACGCCGATGTAGCCGCCGCCGAGATCGGCGATCGCCGGGCGGAACGCGTCGAGCGACCACTCGTTGCCGACGATGTACGAGACGCCCTCGAGCGCCTTGGCGATCCCGCCGCGCACCGGCGGCTCGGGATCCTCGGGCGACGCGAAGAGCACGGTGCGTTGGTCGCTCGACGCGGGCGCAGGCGCGGGCGGGCCGGCGATCGCGACGGATGCGGGCTCGGGGTCCGGTGCGGGCGCCGGCTCCGGTGCGGGCGCAGGCGCCACCGCAGCAGCGGGCGCCTCGGGCACCGGCGCCGCGGTGGACACCGCCGGCGGCGTGACGGTGCGGTGACCATCGACACGCGCAGCACAGCCGACGCCGAGCCAGGCGCCCATCACCGCGATCGCGACGCCCGTCTGCCGCCTTCGCACTTGATCCTGTGTACCGCACCCTGCGCGGCGTGTGCCACTTTCGCTATCATCGCCGCGATGGTCGCAGACGCGCAGGCGAATCCGCCCGATCCGTTGATCCCGCCCGTCGGCGTGCTCTCGCAGGCCGACCGGATGTTCCGCGTGAATTGGATCGCGTCGATCGTGCGATCGCCCAGCGGGATCCCGCTGCTGCCCGCGGAGTTCGTGGCCCGTCAAGGCCGCTCGGTGCGCCTCGTCGATGTGCGCGCCCCCGAGGAGCTGACCGGCGCGCTGGGCCACATCCCCGGCGTCGACTGGTTGCCCGGAGAGCACGCGCTCACGCTTCCCGCTGGCCTCCACCGCGACGCGCCGGTGATCCTCATCTCCCGCGGGGGTGAGCGCGCCGGCGCCCTCGCCAAGCAACTCGAGCAGGCGGGCATGCGCCTGGTCGGTTCCCTCGAGGGCGGCATGGTGTCGTGGAAGAACCTCGGGTTCTCCACCACCCGCGACCCGGAGATCCGCGAGCGGCCCGGCGTGCTGCGCACCATCTCGCCCGCGCTGGCGAACGACGCCGAGCTCACCGTCGAACGCATCGAGCGTCACGTCGGCGATCCATCGTCAGTTCGATTCCTCAAGCTCGCAGCGCTGCTCTTGCACGGTCGACTGTCGTGCGTCGACGGTCGCGACGAGAGCGGCGTGGTCGGTACGCTCGGCGGGGACGCGGGCGAATTCCTGCTCCTGCTCGGCGCGATCGAGCGCACCTCGGGCAAGCAGTTCACGCAGCCCGAGGTCCGCGCCCTGTTCGCCCGCCGGCTCGACGCGATGGGCCGCTTCTACATCCACACCGATATCAACTCGGGCAACGCGGCGATCGCCGCGATGCGTGCCGATCCTCGGCTCGACCATGCGCTCGAGGACGTCTCGGAGTCGCTGCAGTGGCGGCGGTTCCTGCAGAATCCGCCGCCGGAGGTCCGCGATGCCGTGCTCGAGCACATGCTCGAGCCCAGCCACATGGGTTGCGGTCACGTGCGCCTGATGTGGCAGCACGGCGAGCGATACGGCGTGCGGCCCGAGCTCACCCGCATGTTCCTGCAGACCTTCTTGCAAGCGCGATGGAACGGGGCCATCGAGGCCGAGTTCGTGCCGCTCGCGGGCGGCCACGCCGAGCGCGCAGTGCTGCAGGTGTTCATCGAGGGCGAACTGAGCCCGTTCTCGCCGATCCCGCTGGTCTCGCCGTCGTGTGACGGCACCCAGATGTTCGTCTGCCATCCCCAGGTCGTCGTGTACCTGCGGCAGCAACTCGTCGCGTTCGCGATGCAGCAGAGCGCCCTGGTCCCGGAGATGACGGCGGACGATCTCGGGGCCACGCTCGCCGAGATGGCCGCCGTTCAGTCCGCGGCGACCCTCGGCGTGCTCGCCAAGGGCCTGCCGATCTTCGACGTGGTCCACGCGCCGGGGCAGTGGACGGTGCGCCAAAGCGGCGCGGTACCGAGCTGACGCCGCCGGCGTCACCACGATTTCCGGGTTGCACCACCCTGAGCGTTTCCTACACTGCCGCTGCAGCAGTTCCGGCGCCCGCGCGCCGGCCATGCCGCACGGATGCTTCGTGTCGCGAGTCGAAGCCCATGATCACGCCCTCGCCGAGGGACTGCCCACCGACGGTCCCCGGCGCGTCGTCGTGTCGATCGCCACGCCGTTGGTCGACGGCGGCCGCGTGCCCGCGAAGCGCGTGATCGGAGACCGACTCTTCGTCGGCGTCGACCTGGTCGCGGACGGCCACGACACCGTCACCGGCGAGCTGTACGTGCGCAGCCCCGGTGGCGGGCAGTGGGTGGCGCACGCGCTCTTGGCCCGCGGCAACGATCGCCACGAAGCCGAGCTCGTGCTCGACCGCATCGGCGTCTGGGAGCTACAGGCCGAGGGCTGGGTCGATCGTTTCGCCACGTGGATGGCCGAACTCACGCGCCGGGTCGCGGCCCTCGAGGTCGCCCCGGTGGATCTCGCGATCGGTGCGGCGATGCTGAGCGAGACCGCCAGCCGCGCGGGCGACGACGGACCGCGATTGCGCCGCGCCGCCGTGGCGCTCGAGGACCTCGCTCTCCCTCCGCTCGTCCGCGCCCGAACGGTCCTCGCCGACGCGACGGTATCCGGGCTCATGCGCGAACACCCCGATCGCACCCGCGCGAGCACCGGCGAGATCCGCACCATCGTCGTCGAGCCCGAGCACGCCGCCTTCGCCGCGTGGTACGAGCTGTTCCCGCGCTCGACCGGACCCGCCGGCACGCACGGCACGTTCCGCACCACCGAGACCTGGCTGCCGTACATCCGCGAGATGGGCTTCGACGTGCTCTACCTGCCCCCGGTCCACCCGATCGGTCGCAGCCACCGCAAGGGCCGGAACAACAGCACCACCGCCGAAGACGGCGAGCCCGGCAGCCCGTGGGCGATCGGCGGCCTCGAGGGTGGGCACACCGCGGTCCACCCGGAGCTCGGCACGTTGGCGGACTTCGATCGGCTGGTGAAGGCCGCCGGCGATCACGGGCTGGCGGTCGCAATCGACATCGCGTTCCAGGCCTCGCCCGACCATCCATGGGTCCGCGAGCACCCCGAATGGTTCCTCCACCGCCCCGACGGCACCATCCAATACGCCGAGAATCCCCCCAAGAAGTACCAGGACGTCTATCCGTTCGATTTCGAGTGCGAGGACTGGCGCGGCCTGTGGACTGCCCTGCGCGACGTATTCCTGTTCTGGATCGACCGTGGCGTCACGATATTCCGCGTCGACAATCCCCACACCAAGCCGGTAGAATTCTGGCGCTGGTGCATCGCCGACATCAAGTCGCGCCACCCCGAGGCGACCTTCCTCGCCGAGGCCTTCACCCGGCCCAAGCTCAAGTATGCCCTGGCGCGCGCGGGCTTCAGCCAGGGCTACACCTACTTCACGTGGCGCAACACCAAGGCCGAACTGCAGGCGTACCTCACCGAGCTCACCGCCACCGAGATCGGCGAGTTCTTCCGCCCCAGCCTGTGGCCCAACACGCCCGACATCCTGCCCGAGGACCTCCAGATCGGCGGAAGGGCGGCGTTCATCGCCCGCCTGGTGTTGGCCGCGACGTTGTCGAGCCACTACGGGATCTATGGGCCGGCGTTCGAGCTGATGGACCATACCGCCCGCGAGGGCGCCGGCGAATACCTCGACAACGAGAAGTACGAGATCAAGCACTGGGAGATCACCTCACCCGAGAGCCTGCGGCGGATCATCGCGGCGGTGAATCGCATTCGCCGCGAGCACCCGGCGCTGCACCGCAACGCCGGGCTGCGTTTTCACGCCACCGACAACGATCAGCTGCTGTGTTACAGCAAGTCTGATGGTGGCGATGCCGTGCTCGTCGTGGTGAACCTCGACCCGAACCATCTTCAATCGGGCTGGGTGCAGCTCGATTCCGAGGCGCTCGAACTCGCGACCGACCGGCCGTTCCAAGTCCACGACCTGCTCGGCGGAGGCCGCTTTCTCTGGCACGGCGCACGCAATTTCGTCGAAATCGACCCCGCGACCATGCCCGCCCAGATCTTCGCGATCCGTCGCCGCATCCGCTCCGAACACGACTTCGACTACTATCTTTAGTCCCGAATTCTAGTCCCGAATTCTAGTCCCTTCTAGTCCCGAGCCCTAGTCCCGAGCCCCAGTCCCGAGCTGTGAGTCCTGAATGCCGCGCTCCCACGAAGAATCCGCCCTGCCCTCCGACGATCCTCTCTGGTTCAAGGACGCGATCATCTACGAGATTCCCGTCCGCGCGTTCCTCGATTCGGACGGCGACGGCACCGGTGATTTCGCCGGGCTCATCGAGAGCCTGGACTACGTGCGGGATCTGGGCGTCACCGCGATCTGGCTGCTGCCGTTCTACCCCTCGCCGGGGCGCGACGGCGGCTACGACATCGCGGACTACCGCGGCGTTCATCCCAAACTCGGCACCATCGCGATCTTCAAACGCCTGCTGCGCGAGGCCCATCGCCGCGGCATCCGGGTGATCACGGAGTTGGTGATCAACCACACCTCCGATCAACACCCATGGTTCCAGCGGGCGAGGCGCTCGCCGCCCGGCAGCAAGTATCGCGACTGGTACGTGTGGAGCGATACCTCCGAGCGCTACCGCGACGCCCGCATCATCTTCCAGGACTACGAGACCTCGAACTGGACCTGGGATCCGGTCGCCCAGGCGTACTTCTGGCACCGCTTCTATTCGCACCAGCCCGATCTCAACTTCGACAACCCCGACGTCCAACAGGCGCTGTTCGACATCCTCGACTACTGGATGGATCTGGGCGTCGACGGCATGCGGCTCGACGCCGTGCCCTATCTGTACGAGCGCGACGGCAGCAACTGCGAGAACCTGCCCGAGACCCACGCATTTCTGCGCACGTTGCGCGCGCACATCGACGCCCGCTACCCCGACCGCATGTTGCTCGCCGAGGCCAATCAGTGGCCCGAGGACGCCGCCGCCTACTTCGGTGACGGCGACGAGTGCCACATGAACTTCCACTTCCCGCTGATGCCGCGGATGTTCATGTCGCTGCAGGTGGAGAACAGCTTCCCCATCGTCGACATCCTCCAGCAGACCCCGGCGATCCCCGCCAACTGCCAGTGGGCGGTGTTCCTGCGCAACCACGACGAGCTGACCCTCGAGATGGTCACCGACGAAGATCGTGATCTGATGTATCGGGTCTATGCCCACGACCCGCAGATGCGCGTCAACCTGGGCATCCGCCGCAGGCTCGCGCCGTTGCTCAAGACGCGGGCACGCATCGAGCTGATGAACGCGTTGCTGTTCTCGATGCCCGGCACGCCGGTGCTGTACTACGGCGACGAGATCGGCATGGGCGACAACGTGTATCTGGGCGACCGCGATGGCGTGCGCACGCCGATGCAGTGGAGCCCCGACCGCAACGCGGGGTTCTCGAAGTCCAACCCGCAGCGGCTGTTCCTGCCGATCATCATCGACCCGGAATACCACTACGAGACGGTGAACGTGGAGGCCCAGCAGGCCAACAGCGAGTCGCTGCTGTGGTGGATGAAGCGGATCATCGCGCTGCGCAAGAAGCACCACGCCTTCAGCCGCGGCGACATCGAGTTGCTCGCCCCCGACAACGGCAAGGTGCTCGCCTTTTTCCGCTCCGACGCCGACGAGCGCATCTTGGTCGTGGCCAACCTCTCGCGCAGCGCCCAGTACGTCGAGCTGGATCTGCGCGCGCATCACGGCGCGGTGCCGATCGAGCTCATGGGCAGCACCCGGTTCCCACCGATCGGTGAGCTGCCGTACCTGCTCACGCTCGGGCCCCACGCGTTCTATTGGTTCCTGCTCGAGCGGCCGAAGACGACCGATGCGGTCGCGACCACCTCCATCACATTGCGGGGCGCGGCGGCCACCTTGGTGACGGCGGGGCGCGCCAAGCTCGAGCACGCCCTCGCGCAGTGGCTGCCGGGCCGCCGCTGGTACCGCGGCAAGTCGCGCACGATCGATCGGGTCTCGATCCACGACGCCATCCCGATCGGAGACGCGCACGTGCTGCTCGCCGACGTGACCTACGTCGATGCCCAGGCCGAGACGTACGTGTTGCCGGTGATGTGGGTCCCCAACGAGCGGGCCGAGCACGCGATCGCCAAGTCTCCCCACGCCCTCATCGCCCGCGTGCGCACGTCCGAGGGTGAGGGTGCGTTGCTCGACGCCCTGGCCGGCGAGGCGTTCCCGTCGGAGCTGCTAGGGTTGCTGCTCGAACGCGGCAGCGTGAAGGGCACCCACGGCACGCTGCGGGCCAAGCGGATCCCGACGCTGCCCAAGGCCATCGATCGATCACTCACCGCCCGCTCGGCCCGGGAGCAGCGCAACCAGGCGTTCCCCCCGCGCATGGGCAGCGCCGAGCAGAGCAACTCGAGCGTGCTGTTCGGCGACGCCATGATCATGAAGGTGCTGCGGGCGACCGAGCCCGGCCAGCACCCCGAGGAGGAGCTCGGCCGCTTTCTCGGCGAGCGCGCGCGGTTTCCCCACGTGCCCCAGTTCCTCGGCTCCCTCGCCTACGAGCCCGAAGACGACGGACCAGCGCGGGCGATCGGTGTGCTGCAAGCGCTGGTGCCCAACCAAGGCGACGCGTGGGAGTTCTCCCTCGACGCGCTGCAGCGCTACTTCGAGGCGGTGTGGCCTCAACGCGACTCGGCGCCCGCCGTGCCGACCGGCGGGTTGCTTCGCCATGTCGACGTGCCCATCGGCGAGCTCGGGCAGGCCGCGATCGGCAACTACCTCGCCCTGGCGCGCCTGCTCGGCACCCGCACCGCGCAGCTCCACCGCGCGTTGGCATCGGACCACGACGACCCGGCGTTCACGCCCGAGCCGTTCACGCTGCTGCACCAGCGCTCGATCTACCAGTCGGCCCACTCGCAGCTGGCCAGCACCTTCGATGTGCTGCGACGCCGCCTCTCGCACCTGCCCACCGACGCTGCTGCGTTGGCGCAACAGGTGCTCCCCCGCCGCAAGGAGCTCGATCGCCGGCTCGCGGCGATTCGCGCCTCGAAGATCGAGGCGGTCCGCACCCGCGTGCACGGCGACATGCACCTGGGCCAGGTGCTGTACGCCGGCGGTGATTTCGTGTTCATCGATTTCGAGGGCGAGCCGGCGCGCACCCTGTCGGAGCGCCGCCGCAAGCGGTCGCCGCTGCGCGACGTCGCTTCGATGCTGCGTTCGTTCCACTACGCCGCCGCGACCGCGCTGCGCGGCGAGGGCGTCCGCGAGCAAGACGTCGCGTCGTTGGCCCCGTGGGCGCGCGCCTGGGCCGACTGGATCGGCGCGGCGTGGCTCGGCGCCTACCTGGCCGAGGCCGGCGACGCCGACTTCATCCCCAAGGACCGCGAGATCCTCGCCCGCATGCTCGACTTCTACCTGCTCGAGAAGGCCGTCTACGAGGTGCACTACGAGCTCAACAACCGGCCCGAGTGGCTGACGATCCCGCTCGCGGGCATCGCCCTGCTGCTCGACGCGGAGACCTGATGAACAAGCGAGATCCCCGCCCTGCACTCGGCGACGTCGACGTGCACCTTTTCGCCGAGGGCACGCACGCGCGGATGTACGAGGCCCTCGGGGCCCACATCGAGCCGGGCGGCGTCCGCTTCGGCGTGTGGGCGCCCAACGCCGAGCGTGTCGCCGTCATCGGCGACTTCAACGGCTGGGACGATCGCAGCCATCCGCTCCAGGCCCACGGCGGCTCGGGGATGTGGACCACGCGGATCGCCGAGGTTCCCCGCGGTGCGGTTTACAAGTATCGGATCGTGGGCGCCGGCGGCTACACCGTCGACAAGGCCGATCCCTATGGCTGCTGGCACGAGACCCCGCCGCGCACGGGCTCGGTGGTGTGGGACCTCGAGTATGCGTGGAGCGACTCCGCGTGGATGGCCGAGCGTGGTCAGCGACAGCGCCTGCGTGATCCGATCAGCATCTACGAGGTCCACCTGGGCTCGTGGATGCGTGTCCCCGAGGAGGGTAACCGATCGCTGGGCTACCGCGAGCTCGCCCATCGCCTGGGCGATCACATCGAGGCCACCGGCTTCACCCACGTCGAGCTGCTGCCGGTGATGGAGCACCCGTTCTACGGCTCGTGGGGCTATCAGGTCACCGGCTACTTCGCGCCGTCGAGCCGCTGGGGCACGCCGCAAGATCTCATGTATCTCGTCGATCTCCTGCATCAGCGTGGAATCGGCGTGATCCTCGACTGGGTACCCGCGCACTTTCCCACCGACGAACACGGCCTGGGCTACTTCGACGGCACCCACCTGTACGAGCACGCCGATCGTCGGCAGGGTTTCCACCCCGACTGGAAGAGCGCGATCTTCAACTACGGGCGCAGCGAGGTCCGCAGCTTCCTGCTGTCGTCAGCGCGCTTCTGGCTCGATCGCTATCACGTCGACGGTCTGCGGGTCGATGGCGTGGCCTCGATGCTGTACCTCGATTACTCGCGCGAGCCAGGCGAGTGGATCCCCAACGTCCAAGGTGGCCGCGAGAACCTCGAGGCGATGTCGCTGCTGCGCGACCTCAACACGATGGTCTACGGCGATTTTCCCGACGTGCAGACCTACGCCGAGGAATCGACATCGTGGCCGCAGGTGAGCCGCCCCATCTACGTGGGTGGCCTCGGCTTCGGCTTCAAGTGGGATATGGGGTGGATGCACGACACCTTGGCGTACGCGGCCATCGACCCGGTCCACCGCAAATACGAGCACCGCCGCCTGACCTTCCGCGGGCTCTACGCCTTTCACGAGAATTTCGTGCTGCCGCTCAGCCACGACGAGGTCGTGCACGGCAAGGGGTCGCTGCTCGGCAAGATGCCCGGTGACGATTGGTGCAAGCGCGCGAACCTGCGGCTTGTGTTCGCCTACATGTTCGCGTGCTCGGGCAAGAAGCTGATGTTCATGGGTGCGGAATTCGGGCAGATCCGCGAGTGGGACCACGACGGCAGCCTCGACTGGCACCTCGCCGACGACCCGGCCCACGCCGGCATCACGGCGCTGGTCGGCCACCTCAATCGGCTGTACCGCGGCGAGCCGGCGCTGCACGAGCTCGACACCGATCCGGCCGGCACCGCGTGGATCGACGCCAACGATCTCGACCGCAGCATGCTGTCGTTCGAGCGCCGCGGCACCGCAGCGGGTGAGCGCATCGTGTGCCTGTTCAACTTCACGCCGGTGCCCCGCGAGAACTGCCGCATCGGGGTCGATCGCGAGGGTTACTGGCGCGAGGTCGCGAACACCGACGCGACCGAGTACGGAGGCAGCGGCCAGGGCAACCTCGGCGGCGTGCACACGACCGTCGTGCCCGCCCACGGCCGGCCCCTGTCGCTGGTGGTGACGGCGCCGCCGCTGGGCGCGGTGTTCTTCAAGGCGCCGTAGCGGCGGGGTGGGCGGCACGTTCCACGAGATGAACGTGCCGCGCTGCGGCCACAGCCCGCGGCCACGATCGTCGCAGCACTCGTGCAGCGCACCGGTCGCCCACAGATCGTCGGCGAGCAGCCGTGCGGTCGTGAGGGCGAGGCGCCGCGCGTCGTCATGGCGACCGTAGCGGCGCAGCGCGCAGGGTGCCCTCGAGTCCGTCGAAGGACTCGAGCATCCCCGGGAATGTCGCACGAACGGGCGGCGCGTGGGCGGCGGTGTGGACCCTACTTGCGCCGCGCTCCACGGCGGCGCCGCGCTGCTACCGTGATCGCCCCGGGATGCGCGAGACCGCCACGCCAGTGCACGCGCCGACGGCGACCAACGCCGAGGCCGCGCCGAACGCACCCGATGGTCGGCTGCTCGATCTGATCTTGCTGTACGACTGCAACCTCGCCTGCGACTACTGCACCATCTCGCCGGCGATGCGCATGCGCAGCCTCGCCACCACCGACGTCATCGCGGCGATGCAGCAGGCCCGCGCCGACGGCTTCACCCGGGTGTCGTTCACCGGCGGCGAGCCGACGCTCCGCCGCGACCTGCTGCCGCTCGTCCGCCACGCTGCCGCCTCGGGGTTCACCGACATCAAACTGCAGAGCAACGGGCTGCTGCTCGGCGCCGGTGACAACCTCGCGCGGCTGGTGAACGCGGGGGTCGGCGAGCTCCACGTATCCATCCACACCCACGAGCGCGCCGCCTACGAGGCGATGGTCCAGCGCGCGGGCACCTACGACGCCATGGTCGCCGGGCTACGGGCGGTGGTCGACGCGGGCGTGGTCGCGGTCGCCGACGTGATCCTGCAGCGCAGCACCCACGCCCGCCTGCCCGACGCGATGCGCTGGCTGCACGGGCTCGGGCTGCGGGCGGTCGATCTGTGGTTCGTGTCGTTGACCGACAACAATCGCGACAACGTGCAGTCGATGCCGCGGATGACTGACGTCATGCCGAGCGTCGCGGCGGCGGTGGAGCTCGCCGGGGAGCTGGGCATGCGCGTGCGATCGCTACACATCCCGCGGTGCGTGCTGGGCGATCTGCACGCGCATGCGTGGGATCCGGGCGCCCTTGGCGTGCGGGTGGTGACACCCGACTCGACGTTCGACCTGCGCACGAGCCGGCTCACGCCCGACACGCGGGTGCCCGCATGCACCGGCTGTCGATTCGAGCACGGGTGTCCGGGCGTGCGCCGCGACTATCTCGCGAGATTCGGCGATGGCGAATTCGCAACGGTGACGGGCGCCGCCGCGCGCACGTACCTGCCGGTGCTGTGAAGCTGCATCGAAGTGGGCCGGGCGCGATCTCTTCGAGGCCCAGCAACCGCGCATTCCGCCAACGCGGTGGGCGGCGTGATCCACTGCCAGCGTGACCGAGCGCGCGTCGCCGCCGCCCCGGGCGCCCCCCCGGTGGCGATCGCGCTGGTATCCTCCGCGCCCAGCGATGTTCATCCTGCTCCGCGACGCCGACGTACACGCCCCCGAACCGCTCGGGCGCACCGACGTCCTCGTCGCGCACGGTCGTGTCGTGGCGATCGCCCCCGCGATCGGCGAGCTGCCGGCCGCGTGTGCCTGCGAGACGATCGACCTCGGCGGACGCCGGCTCGTCCCCGGCCTCATCGACGCCCACGTGCACGTCACCGGCGGGGGCGGCGAGGCGGGCCCCAAAACCCGCGTGCCACCGCTCGCCCCTGGCACCATCGCGCAGGCGGGGGTGACCACCGTCGTCGGCGTGCTCGGCACCGACGGCACCTCGCGCAGCGTCGCCGAGTTGGTCGCGACGGTGCTCGGCCTGCGCGCCGAGGGCCTGTCGGCGTGGTGCTGGACCGGCAACTACGAGGTCCCGGTGCACACGCTGACAGGATCGATCCGCGGCGATCTGGCGTGGGTCGATCCGATCATCGGCGTCGGCGAGCTGGCGCTGTCCGATCACCGATCGTCACAGCCCACGCTCGACGAGTTGCTCCGCGTCGCGGCCGATGTCCACACCGGCGGCATGATCGCCGGCAAGGCGGGCGTGCTCCACCTGCACATGGGCGACGGTCGCCGAGGGCTGGATTTGGTACGCCGCGCGATCGAGGGCTCGGAGCTCCCCGCGAGCATGTTCCATCCCACCCACGTCAATCGCAACGCGGGCCTGCTGCGCGAGGCCCAGGCGCTGGCCAAGGAGCACGGCTGCACGATCGACGTCACGGCCTTCCCGGCGCAGGACCTCGGCGATGGCATCGCGGCCGGCGACGCGATCGCGGCGTGCCTCCAGGCCGGCGTCCCGATCGAGCGCATCACCTGCTCGTCCGACGGTGGCGGCTGCATGCCGACGTTCGACGCCGACGGCCGCCTGGTGGCGATGGGTGTCGGCGATCCATCGACGCTCCTGGTCGCGCTGCAGCGGCTGCTCGGCTTCGGCCTGGCCACTGCATCCGCCCTGGCGCCGTTTTCCACCAACGTCGCGCGACTGCTCCGGCTGCCACGCAAGGGGCGGATCTGCGTGGGCGGCGACGCCGACCTCGTGGGGCTCGAGGACGACGGCACACCGTGGTGTGTGATCGCGCGGGGACAACCGTGGGTCATGGGCGGCGTCCCCACGCGTCGCGGAACCTTCGAAAGCTGAGGACATCGGCATGTGCCCCGCGAAGATCGATTCGAGTCACGGCCGCGGCTACATCGTCCCGGTCGGCGGTGCCGAGGACAAACAACAGGGCGCGGTGATCCTACGCCGCTTCCTCGAGGTCTCCGGCGGCCCTGATGCACGCATCGCGGTGATCCCGACCGCGTCGCGCCAACCCGACACCGGCAGCCGCTACGAGCAGCTCTTCGACGAACTCGGCGCCGCGGCGGCGTATGCCCTGCCCTTCGACGAGCGCGCCGACACCGAGCGCGTCGACTGGCTCGAGCAGCTCGGCGAGGCCACCGGCATCTTCCTCACCGGCGGCAACCAGCTGCGCATCTCCACGATCCTCGGCGGCACGCCGGTGGCCAAGACCATCCGTGCGCGCAACGCCCAGGGCGTGGCGGTCGGCGGCACCTCGGCGGGCGCGGCGATCCTCTCCGAGCACATGATCGCGTTCGGCGACAGCGGCTCGACGCCACGGGCGGGGCTGGTCTCGCTGGCGCCCGGCTTCGGGCTCACCAACCGGGTCATCATCGATCAGCACTTCCGCCAGCGCGACCGGCTCGGGCGCCTGCTCGCGGCCCTGGCCTACAACCCGTTCGCGATCGGCGTCGGGCTCGACGAGGACACCGCGGGCTTCATCGATCCCGACGACGTGATCCATGTCGTCGGCGCCGGCGCGATCACGATCGTCGATGCGTCGACGCTCGAGCACTCGTCGATGGGCGTGGCCGAGGCGGGCGAGGCGATCTGTCTCACGGGCCTGCGCCTGCACGTGTTGACGGCGGGTGGCACCTTCGATCTCCACTCCCGCAAGGCCTCGCCGCCGGGCTGAGCGATGCCCGATCGGTGTCCATGCGGCACCGGCCGCACGCTCGCCGACTGCTGCGGCCCGTACCATGCGGGGGGCGAGCCGCCGGACGCGGAGGCGCTGATGCGCTCGCGCTTCACCGCTCACGTGCGCCACGATTGGGCGTACATGTGGCGGACGCTGCATGCGGATCACGTCGACAAGCGCGATCAGGTGTTTTCGTCGTGGGCCGGTCACGTGACCACCGCGGCCGGGCTACTGCAGTTCCGCAAATTGCTCGTCATCGCCACGGATTCGGTCGATCGCGACGGTTTCGCACACGTGCTGTTCCACGTCGACGTGCGTGCGGGGAAGAGCAACCGGTCCTTCGCCGAGCACAGCCGCTTCGCGCACGATGGCACGGGGTGGCGGTACGTCGACGGCGTGACGCTGGACGATCGCGAGGTACCGCGACCGCTCGCGGAGCTGACGTTCGATCGTTTCGGTCACGCCGCCTGTCGCTGAGGGGGGCCGACGCCGCGGGCCGAGGCCGAGGGCCGACGCCGCGGGCCGACGCGCGGGACCAGTGAGCAGACGAGGACCATCACCTCGAACCGCCCCCCGGGCGATGACGCCGCGGATCGGCTGGTGCCGCGTGCGACGTGATCGGTGCGCGCGCACGCGAACTGCCGTCGCGGCTGCTCGACGAGGTGTGCATCACGCATCCCCGCGGTGTCATCGACGACGAGCTCCCAGCTCGGCTCGTCGCCCATGCGCACGCCAGTCCGTCGACGCGAATGGGGCTGTACTGTCGCGGCTTCGGCTTCGCCCAGCGGGTCGCGGCCACGACGTTGGGGCAGCGCGCATGAACGCACGCATCACCCACGTGGGCACGGCGACCGTCGTGCTCGACCTCGCCGGCACGTCCATCGTCACCGATCCGGTGCTCGATCCCGCGGGGAGTCGTTACCCCCTCGCGCGCGGGCGCTTGTCCGACGCGTTCGCCTACGTCAACCTGGCCGGCGCCGCGATCGAGGCCGTGCCGACCGAGCCCGACCTCGTCCTGCTCTCGCACGACCATCACCGCGACAACCTCGATCGTGCGGGACTGGAGCTGCTGCGGCGCGCCACTCGGGTGTTGACCACGCGCTCGGGTGCGGCGCGCCTCGCCGCCCGGGGCGTGCGTCACGTCGAGGGCCTGTCGCCGTGGCAACGCGTGACGCACGGGGAACTCTCCATCACGGCGACCCCAGCACGCCACGGCCCAATCGGCACCAATTGGTTGGCCGGAGACGTCGTCGGCTTCGCGATCGACGGGCCCATGCTGCGCTGGGGGACGCTGTATGTCACCGGCGACACCCACTGGTTCGCCGGCACCGCCGCCATGCTCGGACGATTCCCGAGGCTCGGAACCATCTTGGCCCACGTGGGAGCCGCGCGGTTCGGCCACTTTGCGCTGCGTCGGTGGTTACGGTTCTCGATGGATGCGCGCGAGGCCCGGATCATGGCGGACCACCTCGCCCCGCGACAGATCATCCCGATCCACTACGATGGCCGGTCGCACTTCAGCGAGGGACGTGACGCCCTCGAGCGAGTGTTCGCCGACGCTGATCCTGCCGCGGGTCTGCGGTTTCTGCCAAGAGGGGCGTCCGAACCCCTGAAGCCTGAGCAAGGCGAGCGCGCCTAGCCGGCTCCAAAGACGTCATCGACCTCGCGCTAGGAAGCTTGCCGCATGGGCAACTCGGGTAACTCGGGTCGAGCCTGCGTTGCGTCCCGAGTCGGCGCGATCGGAACCGCCTTGCGCAGGACGTAGCTCCGGGCGCATCGCAGCAGCGCCAGCGCGCCCCAGCCGAGCGCGAGTCCAACGCCGAGGTCGACGCCCGCGCGGATCGCAGGGGGTAGCCCCCGCATGGCGACGACGAGCGTTGCGATTCCCGCGATGAGCAGCCAGGAGCGTACGACCCGCGCCTTGGGGGCGAAGCACAGACCCGCGGCCGTGAGCGGTGCCAGAGCGATCCGCCACCACTTCGACGCGTCGAGTGCGGCGGCCCGGTCGACCACCATCGGCACGAAGCGGCGGGCGAGGGCGTGGTGGCCCTCGCCGTAGGCGAATACGATCGCGATCGCGGCGGCGGCCGCCCACTGCGGCGCCCCTGCACCGTCGGCTCGGGCGGCGTGGTCCATGGCAGCGCGGAGCATGCGAGCGGTGGCGTCCCCCAGCAGCACGACGTTCCCGAGGACCGCGAACCAAAAAGGCCAGCGCGGCTCCGGCCTACGCGGCTCCGGGGCGATGTGATGACTCATGCCGCCTCCCGGTCGCAGGTGACGACGGCCGCGTCGCGCTCGGCGACGAGGACGCGGAAGCACCCGGATCCGCCGAGGTGCGTCACCTCGAACTCGAACACGGTGCGCAGGATGGACGCGAGGTCTGGAGGGGGAATGTCGAGCATGGACGGGCGCTCGGGGGAGTCGGACCGTGCATCGACTGCAATCGCCTGCGACTTGACCCGTGACGGGCGGGTTTCGCAACCGGCTACGCCGGTCAGTGGCGATGTGTCCGGCTACGGGTCGCACGCACGCGGCCAGCACGCGACCGCAGGCCCGATGTCTGCCGAGGAGCGCTTCGGGGCAGCGGCTCCGCGTCGTCGCGGCACGACGCGGATCGCGACGACCCGACCGCCGAAGTGGAACTCGCCCCCGAAGCACCGGTGATGGCGGTGCTGGTCCACGACCACGGCGTGCTCGGATCGTCGGGCGCCGTGATCGAGTTGAAGACGTCCGGCTCGGTCTCGGGGATGTCGACGAGCGTCCCCTGCCCCCAGTGCGCAGTGGGCAGGTCGCGCTCCACGAAGGTGGCGATCGAGCGAGTCACGTCGTCGCCGGAGCGCCCTCGTGGCGGGTCGCGACCCCGACGATGTCGCGCGCGGCGAGCCCACCTCGCCGCCGGCTGGCGATCCTGGGCGCGAGGTGGTGCACGTTCCCCAGCGGCGGGACGCGGGTCGTCGAGCGCGACCAGCCGATCGGGGTGACGGCCGAGGGCTTTCCGATCTACAACGGGACGCTTTCCCGCGGACCCCCATGAAGATCCTCGAGCGCCGTGTCTACCGTGGTCCCAATCTCTACGCGCACTTCCCGGTGATCCGGTTGCGGCTCGATCTCGGGCGGCTCGAGCAACATCCCACCGCCACGCTGCCCAACTTCGTGGAGACCTTGGTCGCGACGGTTCCGTCGCTCGAGGCGCACACCTGCTCGTACGGCACCCACGGCGGCTTCCTGCGCCGCATGCGGGAGGACGAGGGCACGTGGATGGGCCACGTGCTCGAGCACGTCGCGATCGAAATCCAGGTGCTCACGGGCGCCAAGGTGTCGTTCGGCAAGACCCGCTCGGCCGGAACCGAAGGCCACTACCACGTGGTCTACGAGTTCGAGGAGGAGCGCGTCGGCGAGGCCGCGGGGCAGCTCGCGATGCGTCTGCTCGACTCGCTGCTGCCCTCGGAGCTGCGCACCGACCCCGAGGATGTGCTCGACTTCCGCACCGAGCTCGACGAGCTGATAGGCTTCGCGCAGCGCCGACAGTTCGGGCCCTCGACCGCGTCGATCATCCGCGCCGCCGAGGAGCGCGACATCCCGTGGATCCGGCTCAACGACCACTCGCTGGTGCAGCTCGGCCACGGCCGCTTCCAGAAGCGCATCCAGGCGACGGTCACGTCCGAAACCCGGCACATCGCCGTCGACATCGCCTCCGACAAGGAGCTCACCAACAAGATCCTCGCCGATCTGGGCCTGCCGGTGCCGCGGCAGTACGTGGTGCGCACGGCCGATCGTGCGGTCGCCTCGGCGCGGCGGCTGGGGTTCCCGGTAGTCGTCAAGCCGCTCGACGCGAACCACGGCCGCGGCGTGTCCATCGATCTGGGCGACGACGACGCGGTGCGCGTCGCCTTCGACAAGGCCCAGGAGCACGCCCGCACCGTCATCGTCGAGACCTACATCGCGGGCTTCGATCACCGCATGTTGGTGGTCGGCGGCGAGCTGGTCGCGGTCGCCAAGCGCGTGCCCGGCCACGTGGTGGGCGACGGCGTGCACACCGTCGAGCAGCTCGTCGAGGCGGTCAACGCCGATCCCCGGCGCGGCATCGGCCACGAGAAGGTGCTGACCCGCATCGAACTCGACTACCAGGCGCTGCGGCTGCTCGAGCAGGCGGGCCTCGAGCCGACCAGCGTGCTGCCGGCAGGCCACGTGTTCTACCTGCGCTCGACCGGCAATCTGTCGACCGGCGGCACCGCCATCGATCTCACCGACGTGGTGCACCCCGACAACCGCGAGGTGGCGGTCCGGGCCGCCCGCGCGATCGGGCTCGACGTCGCCGGCATCGACTTCATCACGCCCGACATCTCCGAGTCGCACCGCACCGTCGGCGGTGGCATCTGCGAGGTCAACGCCGCGCCCGGCTTCCGCATGCACGTCTCGCCGACCGAGGGCACGCCGCGCGACGTGGCCGGCCCGGTGATCGAGATGCTGTTCCCCCAGGGCACGCCCAGCCGCATCCCCATCGCGGCCATCACCGGTACCAACGGCAAGACCACGGTGTCGCGCATGCTCGCCCACATCCAGAAGATGTCGGGGTTCACCGTGGGGCTGTGCACGACCGACGGCGTGTACATCGACGGCGAGCGCACGGTCGTCGGCGACATGACCGGCCCGATGGCGGCGCAGATGGTGCTCCGCGACCCGCGGGTCGACTTCGCGGTGCTCGAGACGGCGCGCGGCGGTCTGCTCCGCGCCGGCATGGGCTACCGCACGTGCAACGTCGGCTGCGTGCTCAACGTGTCGTCGGACCACCTCGGCATGGGCGGTATCGACACCCTCGACCAGCTCGCCGAGGTCAAGCGCATCGTCGTCGAGGTCGCCCGCGACTGCGCGGTGCTCAACGCCGACGACGATTTGGTGCTGTTCATGGGTGGCAACACCGAGGCCAAGCGCATTGCGTACGTGACCATCAACCCCAAGCACGATCTGGTGCGCCAGCACATCCGCGCTGGCGGAGCGGCGGCGGTGCTCGAAGAGGGCATCAACGGCCAGATGATCACGCTGTACGACCGCGGCAGCCACATCCCGCTGCTGTGGGCGCACCTCATCCCGGCCACGCTCGAGGGCAAGGCGCTGTTCAACGTGCAAAATGCCATGTTCGCGGCGCTCATGGCCTTCGTGATGGGCTGCAAGGTCGACAACATCCGCCAGGGCCTGCGCACGTTCGACACCACATACTTCCAGGCGCCCGGCCGGCTCAACGTGTTCGACAAGCTGCCGTTCCGCGTGATCCTCGACTACGGCCACAACCCGGCGGCGGTGCGGGCGATGGCCGACCTCGCGGTGCGGCTCGAGGTCCCCGGTCAGCGGGTGTGCGTGCTCGCGGCCCCCGGCGATCGTCGCGACGACGACCTGTTCGAGATCGCCAAGGCCGCGGCCTCTGCGTTCGAGCGCTTCATCCTGCGCACCGACGACGACACCCGCGGTCGCGACCGCGACCAGATCACGGGTCTTCTGCGCAAGGGTCTCATCGCCTGCGGCGTCGATCCGTCGCGGATCGAGATCATCCCCGACGAGCAGGAGTCGATCGACGCCGCGCTCGCGAGCTGCGCCCTGGGCGATCTGCTGGTCATCTTCGGTGACAAGATCTCGCGCTCGTGGAAGCAGATCACCAAGTTCACGGGCGACGGCGCGGGGGACTCCGCGAGCGACTTGGCCGCCGTGCGCGTGGTGCCGGTGGACACGCCGCCCTCACCGCCGCGCCGCCGCGAGCTCGGCGGCACGCTGGTCGAGGACGAGCGTGGCGTGCGACTCATCCGCGACACCGAGGACTAGCCGCCCGTGAAGCTCATCGACTCGAGACGGCTCACCGGGCCGAACCTCCAGCTGCGGGGGCCCGCCGCGATCGCGGAGGTGGCGTTCGACGACGGCGAAACCGCCGATGCCGTGATCGCCCACTGGCATGACGCGATGACGCGCATGCTCGAGGCCGTCGGCTGGTCGGACGCGACCCGCTTCGTGCGGCCGTTCGCCGACGGTCGCGGCGCCGCGGTCGGCTTCGCTGCGCCGTTCGATGCGCTCTACGCCGCGACCGACGCCAACGAGTGGGCGATCGCAGCGGCTGGGGCGGCGCTGGGCGGGGACGAACCCCGGGCGTTCGAGTCGGCGGCGGCACGGATCCGCCGGGCGATCGCGGCCGAGTCGCGCCCCGATCTCGTGCGTCTCGACGCGGCCGCCCGCGCGGCAGGCCTGCCGATGCTCGTCGACGACGACGGCGTCACGGTGGGTCTGGGTGCCCACTCGCAGACGTGGGCGCTGGACGCCGTGCCCGCGCCGGGCGACCTCGATCTGCGCCGGCTCGGCACGATCCCGGTGGTGGCGGTGAGCGGCACCAACGGCAAGACCACGTCGGCGCGGTGGCTTGTGCGCATGTTCGCCAACGCGGGTCGCGTTGCCGGCAACACCTCGACCGACGGCATCGTCGTCGACGGCACCGAGATCGAGCCCGGCGATTGTACCGGCCCAGGCGCGGCCCGGCGGCTGCTGCGGTGGCCCACGCTGCAGGCCGCCATCCTCGAGACCGCGCGCGGCGGCCTGCTGCGACGCGGCTTCGTGCTCGAGCACTGCGACGCCGCGCTCATCACCAACGTCAGCGACGATCACCTCGGCGAGTTCGGGATCCAGACCGTCGACGAGCTCGCGTCGGTCAAGGCCGTCGTCGCCGGCTGCGCCCCACCCGAGGGCCGCGTGGTGCTCGGTGCCGACAGCGACGCGCTCGCGCGCAGGCCATGGCGCTTCGCGGCGCCGCAGGTGTGGTTCGGCCTGGACCCGGACAGCCCGCGCATCCGCGAGCACCTCGCGCAGGGCGGCGAGGCCTGGTTCGTCGAGAACGGCGCGATCGTCCGCGGCCTCCGCTCGCGCCGCGAGCCCATCATCGGCGTCGACGAGATCGCGCTGACGATGGGCGGCGTGGCGATGCACAACGTCGCCAACGCCATGGGCGTCGCCGCGATCGCGGTGGGCCTCGGCCTGCCGATGGCCGCGATCACGGCGGCGCTCCGCGATTTCGGCACCAGCCCCCAAGACAACCCCGGTCGCCTCGAGCGTTACGATCTGGACGGCGTGCTCGTGCTCCTCGACTTCGCGCACAACCTCGATGGCCTCGCCCGCCAGATCGACGTCGTCGCCGCGCTGCGTCGCGATCGCCCCGGGCGCCTCGCGGTGTCATTCGGGATGGCCGGCGACAGGTCCGACACGATGCTCGCCGCGCTCGCGGCCACCATCGCCCGCATGGGCCCCGATCGCGTCATCGTCCGCGAGCAACCCAACTACCTGCGGGGACGCGCGCCCGGCGAGGTCCCGACGATCCTCCGCGCCGCCTTCGAGCGCAGCGGCGTCGATCCGGCCGCGATCGACGAGGCCGCAGACGCCCGCAGCGCGATCGCGGTGGCGCGGCGGTGGGCGCGGCCCGGCGACACCATCGCCGTCTTCTGTCACACCGATCGCGAGCCCATGTGGTGAGCGCGCCAGGCGCCTGCTCATCATGTTGCCGTGAAGCGACCACGCGTCGGTTGACGCCCACCATGATCGCCGCGCACGATCGCGGCATGGGACGGCTGCGGTCGAGGACGGGCGTTGTCGCGATGCTGGGATGGGCGGTCGGCTGCGGCCGCACCGGCGTGTTCGCGGGCACGCCCGGTGGCGATGGGGACGACATCGGCGGCTCCGGCCCCGAGAGCAGCGGCCCCGGCGTCACCGAGACCACGGTGTCCGATCCGACCACGACGTCGACGGGCGTCGAGTCCTGCCTCGACCTGGACGGCACGTGCCCGGTCGATCTGCGGCTGCGCCGCGCGGTCGACATCCTGTTCGTCGTCGACAACTCGGGCTCGATGGGCGGCGAGCAGGGCACGCTCGCCAACAGCTTCCGATCGTTCGTCGACGTGCTCGAGGCCCAGCAGGTCGGCGCCAACTACCGCATCGGCGTGACCACCACCGCCGCCGACGCGCAGCTCGCCTCGCGCAGCTGCCGGATGCGCCTCTCGGACTTCATCTTCGAGTGGCAATACGGCACCGTCGACGAACAACAGCGCGGCTGCCTCGACAACTGCATCTACGAGGTCCTCGAGCTGTTCCAGCCGTGGGTCGAGAAGAGCGAGGGCGTCACCAACCTGCCAGACGGCGTCGACATGGCCGCGGCGCTGCAGTGCATCGGGCCACCGGGCATCAACGGTCCGGGCTTCGAGAGCCCGCTCGAGGCGATGCTGCAGGTGATCGAGAATGACACCACCGGCTTCTTGCGCGACGACGCTCTGTTCGCGGTGATCTTCCTGACCGACGAGGCCGACTGCTCGGCACCGGTCGGCAACCACGACTTCTTGCGCTTCGATGGCTCGGTGTTCTGGACCTCCGACTCGTCGACCTCGGGCGCGTGTTGGACGGCGGGCACCACGTGCGAGGGCGGTCCGGGCGTGTACGACGACTGCGTCGCGGTCGACAAGGGTTTCGACGGCCAGCCGACCACCAACCCCGATCTCGCGGTGCTGTATCCCCTCGAGCGCTACACCGACGCGCTGACCAACCTCTCGACACAGCGCCAAGCCATGGGCGGCAACGGCCAGGTGTTCCTGTCGCTCATCTCCGGCGTGCCGCTCGACTACCCGGAGTCGGGGCAGATGCTGTACCAGGACTCGGTCTTCGACGAGTTCAACCGCGAGTACGGCATCGGTCCGGCCTGTGGCGTCGGCACCGAGTCCATCGACGATCCACCGGGCATCCCCGATGTACGCCTGCGCACGGTCGTCGAGGCGTTCGCCGGCGCCGACCCCAACGTCTTCTCGGTGTGCTCGCAGGACTACGCCGTCGCCCTCGAGGCGATCGCCGACGCGATCGGTGCGATCAGCGAGCGCGCCTGCGTGGGCGGCTGCGTGGTCGACACCTCGCCCGAAGACGGCGTGCAGCCCAGCTGTCGGCTCTTCGAGCAGTTCCCGATCGAACTCGACGAGCCTGACCGGTCCGTCGAGCCCTGCACCATCGACGGCGATGGCTGGAGCTTTCCGGGGCCCAACGTCCACGCCTGCTACCGCGTGCTCGACGATCCCGACGGCACGAGCCCCGATCCTCTCGACGACATGGCGCCGCACTGCGTGACCAGCGGGTTCAACGTCGAGCTCTTGGTCGAGCGCCGCGATGGCATCCCCGTGCCCTCGGGCACGTCGATCGCCGTGCAGTGTGATCTGCTCGACGAGCCCGGCGTGCAATGTGACGGCGTGTGACCGCGCGGACGGTGCACCACGGTGACGGGGTGGCGTGGCTGGAGTCGGCGACGCTCGGGCGCGATCACGCGATCGTGACGTCGCTGCCGGACGTCTCGGAGATGCCGCTGGATCTCGCGGCGTGGCGGGCGTGGTTCGTGAGCACCGCGGCGCTCGTGTGCGCCTGTGTGCACCCCGAATCGGTGGCGATCTTCTACCAGACCGACATCAAGCGCGACGGGCTGTGGATCGACAAGGGACACCTCGTGCACACCGGCGCGGACTCGGTGGGGGCCCACTGCGTGTGGCACAAGATCGTCTGCCGCGCGCCCGCGGGCACTACGACCTTCGGCCGGCCGGCGCACGCCCACATGCTCGCGTTCTCGAGGTCGCTGCGGCTTCCGTCTGGTCGGTCGAGCCCCGACGTGCTGCCGCAGATGGGGGCGATGCCGTGGCCGAGGGCGATGGGCACCGACGCCTGCGCACTCGCGGCGCGGTTCGTCCGCGACGAGGCCGGCTGCAAGACGGTGGTGGATCCGTTCTGCGGGCACGGCACGATGCTCGCGATCGCGAATGCGCATGGGCTGGATGCGATCGGGGTCGAGCTGTCGGCGAAGCGGGTGCGCAAGGCGCTGGCGTTGGTGCTGGCTTGGTGATGACCCAATCGAAGCCGCATTGGCAGATGGTCTCACCGTAGATTGCGCGACTTTCGCTGTGGGTCCACCATGGCTCCGTGCGACTCGCCTTCGCGGTCACCGCCCTGCTCACCGCACTCGTCGCGACCGACGCGCGCGCGCTCGAGGGCCGGCTGCTCGTCTTCTCGAAGACCACCGGCTATCGCCACGCCTCGATCGAGCCGGCCGTGGCCGCCCTGCAGTCCATCGCGCCCGAGCGCGAATGGACGATCGCCGCGAGCGAGGACGCGATCGTGTTCACCGACGGCACGCTCGCGCAGATCGACGTCGTGCTGTTCATGAGTACGTCCGACGACATCCTCGACGATGCGCAGCAGGCCGGCTTGCAGACGTTCGTCGAGGCCGGCGGCGGCTTCGTCGGCGTGCACTCGGCGAGCGCGACCGAGGAGACCTGGCCGTGGTACCGCGAGCTGATCGGCGCGCGCTTCGTCGATCACCCCGCGCCCCAGCAAGCGACCGTGCACGTCGTCGCGCCCGATCATCCCGCGTGTGTCGGGCTACCGCTGCAGTGGTCGCGCTTCGACGAGTGGTACAATTTCGACGCCAGCCCGTCGCGCGTCGTGGACGTGCTGCTGCAGCTCGACGAGACGACCTTCGAGGGCGGCACGATGGGTGTGGATCATCCGATCGCCTGGACCCACGTATTCGGCGACGCCCGGGTGTTCTACACCGGCGGCGGTCACACGACCGAATCGTGGGCGGACCCGCTTTGGGTCCACCACGTCGCGAACGGCATCGACTGGGTGATCGCGGGCGAACCTGCGGCGGGCGACACGAGCACGGGCGGATCGCCCGACGACGATGGTACCGAGAGCGCGACGACAGAGGGCTCGGAGCCAGAGGACTCGGGGCCGAGCACGTCGAGCAGCACGACGGACGCAGAGACCACCACCGGCACGCCGGACACGGCAGAGACGTCCGGTGCGGCGAACGACGGCGCCGCCGCGAACGGCGACGGGCCAGCCGGCTGCGGGTGCGGCAGCGGATCGGGATCGTCGGCCCTGTTGCTGCTGCCGATCGTCCGACTTCGCCGCCGCCATCGCCCCCAACGCGTTGCGGCTGCCGCCCGCCTCCGTCGCGGTGTGAATCGCCGTGGCGGGCACGCTCTGGCATGCTCGCATGCGTGATGCGCATCGGGCCATGGCTTCGCGTGCGCCCAGCGGCCGGGGCCCGGCCGCCCGCGACGCAGGGCACCTTGCGCATCGCGGTGCTCGCCCTCGTCCTCGCCGCCGTGGCCGCGACCGCCTTCCCGCTGCTGGTGTACTCGACCACGCTCGCGATGTTCGGCCTCGCCCACGCGGTGGTCGAGCTGCGGATCCTCGACGTCCGCTACCGGCGGTCGCTGCCGAGCGTCGCCGGTTGGGTGGTCGGCGCCGCTCTGCTGTCCGTGTTCACGGTGCGCGTCGCCACCAACCTGGGCTGGCTCGACCGCGCGCTCGCCCACGATCTCGAGCTTCTGTCCGGCTGCGCGGCGGTGGTGGCGATGGTGCCGTGGTGCGCCGCCCGGGGACCCTTGCACCTGCTCGTCGCCACCGCCGTGGCCACCCTGCTCGTGCTCGGCGTGCTCACCGATCCGCTGACCACCATCCTCGTGCTCGCGGTGCTGCACAACCTCGCGCCGTGGCCGCTGCTCGTGGCCGTGACTCCGCCCGGCGCGCGGCGCCGACTCGCTGTCCTCGGTGCCGTCGTCTTCGTGATCGTGCCGCTCGTCATCGCGACCGGCGTGCCGTTCGACGCGCTGCGCCAGCTCGGCGCGGTCGCGCCCGAGGCCAGCGTGTTGCCCACCGGTCCGCTGTTCGATCACCTCGGGTCGTTCTGGGGCCCGGCGCCCGATCGCCACCCGGCGGCGGCGCTGCACGTCTTCTCCGCCTGCGCGTACCTGCAGTGCGCGCACTATCTCGCGGTGCTCGTGGTGTTGCCGCGTCACGGTCCCGCGGCCACGCGGCTCGCTCCTTGGGCCGTGCTGATCCCCGTCGGTGTCGGGCTGGTCATCGCGGCCACGTACGCTCTCGACTTCGCCGGCGCTCGGGCGTGGTACGGCACGATCGCTGGCGTGCACGCGTGGGCCGAGTTCCCCGCGCTGCTGCTCGCCACGGGCGCGATGCTCGGTGCGCCCACGCGCGGACACCTCAGCCCCGGTGCGTGATCATCCACAGCCCAACGCCGAACGACGCCGCGTTCATCACCAGCGCGGTCGCGAACGCCGGCAGCACGCCCAACCGCAGCCCGCCGCGCAGCACGACCCCCTCGACGATCACCACCGCCGTCTCCACGATGGCAGCGCGGACCTCGAAGCCAAAAACGCCAACGAGGCCGCGGTTGGCCCACCACGCCAATGGGTGCGTCACCAGGCTCGCGCCGACGAGCACGAGCGCGATCCGCCACAGCGCAGCGCGAGGCTGCTGCCCCCGCTGCGTCCACAGCAGCAAGCACGCCGCACCTGTCGGGATCTCGATCGCGAGCGTGAGCAGCAGTGCCTCGAGCTGGGTCGTCGCGGGCCTCCACCCCGGACGTTAGCAGTCCTCAGCGCTTGAAGTTCAGATCGATCTTCAGCAGCACCTCGTCTCGGATCAGGTCGTCCGGTTTGCCGGGATACTCGATGCCGAAGTCCTTGCGGTTGACCGTGAACTCGGCCTTGCCCTTGGCGTGGGTGGCGTCGACGGTCACGGTCGCGGGGAACGAGATCACCACCGTCTTGCCGCGCAGCTCGAGGTTGCCCTCGATCATGTGCGTGGCTGGGGCGGTACCGGGCGTGATCTTGGTCGAGCTGAAGGTCGCCGTGGAGTACTTGGCGGCGTCGAAGAAGTCGGCGGTGACGAGGTGCTCGCGGAGCTGCTCGGGCTCGATGGCGACGGAGCCGGTCTCCACCTCGAGCTGCAGCGCGGTGAGCGTGTCGCCGTCGAGCGTGACGGCGGCAGTGAAGTCCTTGAACGCGCCAGGGTGGTCGAGGCTGACCTTCGAGCCGACGAAGCCGATCGAGCTGGACGCGGCATCGAGCGTGGGACCACCGGCGACGGCCTTGGGCGCCTCGGCCTTGGCGTCCTTGCCGGCGTCCTTCACGGTGGCGGCGGGTTTCTCGTCGATCTCGCTCTTGCAAGCGGTGAACAGGATAGCGGCGAAGAGGGCGTGGGCGACTCGCATGAGCGGCAATGTAGTCGATGCCACGCCGGGCGTGAGGCGCGTCGGCGGCGACGCACTGTTGCCGGCCGGCGCCGATAGGGGGCGGACCGCGTGCCGAAGTAGCGCGACATCACTGTCACGATCGGGGCCATCGACGGCGTCGTTGCCTGCCATCAGCCGCTTCATGTGGCGTTTCGGGCGACATCGGCTTCGTGAAGAGCATCGACGACGACACCGAGACGTTCGCGATCGATCCGGATCAGACATTCTGTCCGAGCAACGTGGCGCAGTAGGCCCTCCAGTCGCCCTCTGGTGGGGCGCCGGGCGGCGGGGTACGGAGCCCCGTCGCTCGGTTTCGCGATCGCGGGTGTTGCGTGCATCGTGACGGACCCATGGGTCCACCTCCGCTACTTCCGCACGATCGCCGAGGTCGGCAGCCTCACGGCGGCGGCGCGGAAGCTCGGCGTCGCCCAGCCCACGCTCAGCTCCGCGGTCAAGAAGCTCGAAGACCACCTCGGCAGTACGTTGCTGCTTCGCAACGCCCGCGGCGTCACCGTGACCCCCACCGGGGCGGCCCTCGCGGCGGCGGCGTGGGAGGTGTTCTCGGTGCTCGACGACGCCGAACAGCGGATCCGCGGCCTCGAGCGCGACGATGTCGGCGACTTCGCGATCGGCTGCCACGAATCGCTGGGCGCGTACTTCCTGCCCACGTTCATGCGGAACTTCCTCGAGCGCGCGGCGGGCATCGAGATCCGGGTGTGGAACGGCACCTCGGTCGAGGTCCGCGAGGCGGTGCTGCGCCGCGAGGTCCACTTCGGCCTCGTCGTCGAGCCTACCCCGCACGACGAGCTCGTCATGGTCGACGCCTTCCCGGACGCCGTCGCCGTCGTCGGCCGCCGCGACGTGGTGGGCGCAGGCGGCGTAGAGCACGCCCACGCCGCCGCGTCGCCGCCTACGGCCACCCCGGCGAGCTCGTGGTGCTCGATCCCTCGCTGCCGCAGATCCCCGATCGCATCGTGCTCTGCTGGCGCGCCGACGCCCACCGCACCGGCGCGTGGCTGCGGGCGAAGCAGGCGCTGGTGGATCACGGGCGGTCGATCGCGCCGATTCCGTGCGCGTTCGAGCCCGAGGCGGGGTAGCGGGGGTAGCCGGGTAGCGGGCGGATTGCGGGCGGGGGAGGCCGTCGGTCGGCTGCGCTTCGCGGCGGCGCGTTTCCGTGAGTGACCCGGTCGTCGGTCACATCGGTACCGACGAGGTTCTACACCATCGACGGGCACCCCGAGACGGGCCCCGCGATCGGCCATGACTGCCATGATGAACCGAACCCTCGCCCTCGTTCCCACCCCACCGAGCCCCCGAGCGGCGTGCCCGCAGACACTCGAGGCACAGATCGTGCTGATGGCCACCGCTCGGCCCAGCGGGAAGCTACAGCGGTACCAGGCCGTCGAGCTCCTGGTCGGGCTCGCCACAGCGCCGCCGATCGGGTCGGCGCATGGCGAAGATTTCGAGCTCCAGCATGTCCAGAACGTGCGCCGCGTGCTGCGCGCGTGGACGGCCTGCAAGGCCCTGGTGCGGGGAGCGCCGACCTCCTTTCCCAGGGATCCCGTCTTTCAGAATTTCGCGATCGCGCTCCACGAGGGCGCTCAGGAGGCGCTGCCGCGGGAGCTGGCGTTCGCGTTCGCCGCCTGGCTCGAAGAGAAGTTCTCCGCCGGCAAGCACTCGTGTTGGAGCCTGTTTCTGGAGAGCGCGCTCCTCCAGCCGCTGGGGATTCCGGCCCAGGTCCTGCCCGAGATCCTGCTGCCCTTGGAGGCGATGCTGCACGTCTTCGACGACTACATCGACTCCCAGAGCTCGCTCCCCCACCACGATCTGATGGATATCGGCCTGGGACTCAGCGTGCTGTCCATTCTGCCCCTGCTGGCTGCCAAAGTGGCCGGCGTCGGCAGAGCCGCCACGGCTTGGAGTGCCCTCGCCGAGGCAATCGCACAGATTCTTCGCGTACCTCAGATCGAGAACGACACACGCGAGGAACTCCAGGCTGCGTACCCGGACCTCGAGGCTGAGGTCGAGGTTGCCGCGTTCAACATCGACGCCCGCACCCGCGCCACGACGAGCGTCTTCCTGGCTCCCTTGGCCGCGATGCTGCCCGAGAATGCCGCCGAACTCGAGCGCGCCTGGGAGACGCTGTGGCTGGTTCGCGCGGCGGAGATGTGCATGAAGGATGCAGTCTTCGACATCGAAGCCGATCAGCTGAACTGTGACCACACGCCAGCGTCCGTCTGGGCGGACCGATTGGGCGTGACCACGCCACAGTGGCATGCTCGGATCGAAGCGCTCTTCTCGCGCTACATGAACCTCTGGGAGTCGCAGGTCAGGCTCCACGCGGAGTTGCCCGCCGCGTTCGTCAGCTCCGCGGAGGCTCGGTTCCACAGAAACCGATTTCTCCTCCAGTCACTTCGGCCTTCTGCACTCGGCGATTTCGCGCTCCACGATCTCCCGCTCCACGATCTCCCGCTCCACGATCTCGCGCGCCGCGGTCTCCCGGTCGGACTGCGCGGAACGAAGAAGGTCTTCATGGTTGCTGCAGGAAAAGGCGGGGTCGGAAAGTCCACGGTATCGTGGCTTCTCGCGACGTCGCTGCGCAACCGGGGCAACCGCGTCGGCGTGATCGACGCGGATATCTGGGGTCCGTCCCAGAATCTCTTGTTCCAGCGCAGCACCAGCGTTTCCTTCGAAGGAGAAACGGTGGTGCCACTCGAGATCGACGGCATCACTGTGGTATCGCTCGGGCAATTCGTCGGCTCCAAAGACGCCCTCCTCCTGCGCAGTTCGATGGCGGCGAACCTGCTGACACAGTTTGCGCGCGAGGTGCAATGGCCCGCGGTGGACTACCTCGTCATCGACCTGCCGCCGGGCGCCTCGGATGTCCATATCCAACTGTGCGAGCTGTTCCCCGAAGCCGAGATCCTGCTGGTGACTCTCGAGCAAGAACTGGCACTCGCCGACACCTCGAGGGCACTGACTGTCTATGAGATGCTCAACAAGCGAGTGTGTGGCATGGTACTCAACATGACGACGATGGCATGCTGCGACTGCGGCTTCGTCAACACACTCGGCGCCAAGATCGACGACTGGGCGGCTCTGCCCCTGAGTCGGATTCCCGTGCTCGCACGGATTCCCTTCGACGCTCGGCTCACGAATCACGCGGCGCTTTCCCCGGACGAAGATCCGGTCGGAGACGTGATCGACGCGCTGACGACTCGAGGCGTGGCGTAGCGTGGCATCCATGGATCCCTCCAATCCAGTCGATGCGCGGGCGCAGGTGGTCGATGCGCGGGCGCAGGTGGTCGCCGCGCTTCGCCCGCTCTACAATACCGAGGCCGACGCCGACGCGTTCGAGCGACGGGTGCTGGTCATCAATGCGGTGCTGCTCGGGCATCTCGTACTCTGCTGGCTGGGGTGGCTGCCTGCGTGGACCTTTGTGCTCACCATTCCGCCGTTGTTCGTTCGCTGGCTCAGCACGATTCATGAACTCTCGCATCTCCGGGGCCCCACCCAGGTCAGCGTGTTCGTGAGACTCTTCTTGCTCCTCACCGGGCCCTTCACGTCCGGGTTCCGAGAGCTTCGTATCGAGCACATGCTTCATCACAAGCATGGGCTCGGGCCACAGGACCCCACGCTCTACCTTGTCCATGGCAGCACGGCGAGCGGCGTCTGGGCAGCATTGACCGCGCCGGAGCAGCTACTGTTCCGCTCGGTGAAAACGAATGGTACCGATCGTGCACTGCTCGTCGATTGTGCCGTCCGGTGTGGTTGTTTCGTCCTCGCCGCCCTGGTGTTCGAGGATACCTTCGTCTGGTACTGGATCGTGTTGCGCCTCTCCTATGCGATGGCGTTCTTCATGTTCTTTCGCGCCATTCACCGTCGTGGTGAACAGGCGGGGATGTTCGAGGCCCGTTTCCCCCTCGGGATCGAGTACCTCCTCGTCCTGTGGTTCGGGAGAGAGGCTGCCAACGCGATCTTCTATCACGACAGCCACCACGCGCACCCGCTGGTCAGTGGTCGGTTTCTTCGCCAGGCGAGTCGCGTGCTGAAGACCTGATGACACCGGCCGCCCACCCGAGCCCCAGACGCAGACCTATTTCGAGCGCTACTGGTAGGCAGCTCATCCCCGCAGCCACGCCGTGACGTCGTCCACGAGCGTGTCCACATCGGGCGCGACGAAGATCGCATCCTGATAGCCGGTGGTCGCGTAGTCGGTCTGCGCGATGGTGTCGAGGTCCCACGCGCGCCACCGTCCGCACGCCATCGCGCGCTCGAGCTCGCCCACCGACGACAGCAGCCCCGCTCCGAGCACGCGCACCTCGCCGCGCTCGATGCACGCGCCGAACTCCAGCGCGAACCAGAACACTCGCTCGAGTCGTGCGAGCGCGGCCGCGTCCGCCGCCGCGGCGAAACGACCGCACGCACGCGCCAGTGCGGCGATCCGCGGATCGGCGAGCAGCGCGACGTGACCGACCAGTTCGTGGATCACGTCGGGCTCAGGCGTGTACAGCGGCGTCGACGGATGCCGGACATACTGCGTCGCGAGGAACACCCCCTCGGCGAGCGCCGCGAAGAACGGCCGCGCGGCGACGAGCCCGGCAACCGGCGCGAGGCGGAATCCACTCTCGCGCTCGAGCATCGTCGAGACGTCGGCGAGCTGCGGGATCGCGTCGCACGGCAGCGCGACCCGAGCCTGCGCGGCGCGCACGACCGCGCTCGCATGTCGCTCGTGCAGCGGATCCATCCGTGCACGCATGCACCTCCATGTCGCGTGCTCGTCCTCGGCGTACTCGATGCGCGGCGGCGGCATCCCGGGTGTCCACGCATCCGCGAGCGCGGCGAGGGCATCGCGGCGGTGGCGATAGGCGAGATCGGCGAAGCTCGGATGAGTGCTGGCGTCGTTCGGGATCGAGGTCGGGATCGGGATCGGGATCGAGTCGGGTGGCATGGCGGCTCCGGGTGGGGACGCCGACCGACGGACGAGACTCGCGAGATGACGACGCGAGAGCTCGCCCGAGCGGGCGGCCTCGCGTGATGGGTTCACGAGGTCACGCCCGCACGCGGCCGTACGCATACGCCGGGGCATATGCAGCAACGGTCGGGCTCGGGGCGAGACGCATCATCGGCAGCCTACCGGATCTCGCGGACCGGCGATCACTTCGGCCGGCCGGCCGGGCCGGCCGGGCCGGCTCGACGTCCTGACGGACCCGCTGCCGGGGCGTCCGGGCATTCGGTCCCGTGTTGCGATCGCGCGGGGCGGCTGCACCCCAGGCTGAGGCCGTACGCCCCCGCCGCAGCGGGTCGCACCGTAGTGCCGAGCACGAAGGCGGCCGACCTCGCAGCCAACGTTCGATGTCGCCGTCCTCGCGTTCGCGTGTGCGTCACTCACCTCCGCCGAGAACCGGACGCATTCGCTCGATGCCATCACCCCGCGTCGCGATGTCGGGAACGCGGCCCCTATCGGTGGGCGCCACCGTCGACTACCGTGGAGCCATGACGCATGCACGACGCACGATGCTCGCGCTGATGCTCGCCGGACCCGGATGCTACCAGGGGGGCAGCGGCAGCGGCGGTGACGGGGACACCGAAGGCGGTACCGCGGGCGAGGGCACCGCCGACGCGACCGGCGGTGTGCCCGAGGCGCCCGAGATCGGCGGCGTCGGCATGATCGGCATGCGCCGGCTGTCCGCCGACGAGTACGACAACACCCTGTTCGATCTGCTCGGTGACGACACCCGCCCCGGCGGCGCGCTGCTGCCCGAGGACGTGGTGGATCCCTACGACAACCAAATCGCCAACCAGCTCGCGAGCCGTACGCTCATCGAGGCGCTCGAGCAGCTCGCGACCGAGGCCACCGGGCGGCTGATGGCCGATTCGGCGCGGCGGGACCAGGTCGTCGGCTGCCAGCCGGCCGGAATGGTCGACGAGGCGTGCCTGTCGTCGTTCGCCGCGTCGTTCGGGCGCCGCGCGCTGCGACGGCCGCTCGGCGCCGACGAGGTCCAGCGCTGGGTCGATCTCGGGGTCCAGTATGCGACCGAGGAGAACGACTTCTACGCCGGCGTCGGCGTCATGGTGCGGGCGCTGCTGCAGGATCCCGAGTTCGTCTACCGCGTCGAGATCGGCACCCCGACGGACGAGCCCGGCGTGTCGCGGCTGAGCGACTTCGAGGTCGCCACGCGCCTGTCGTACCTGGTGTGGGGGACCACGCCAGACGACGCGCTGCTCGACCGCGCCGAGGCCGGCGAGCTCGCGATCCCCGAGGACGTCCGCGCGGCTGCGCTCGAGATGCTCGACGACCCGCGAGCCCTGGATCGCATCGATCGGTTCCACTCGATGTGGTTGGGTTACTACCGCCTGCCCCATTCCGCCGAGCTCAACGACGCCATGCGCACCGAGACCCGCATGCTCCTGGAGAAGACGATCGTCGAGGAGCGCGCCGACTGGCGCTCGCTGTTCGTCGCCACGGGCACGTTCGTCGACGACTTCCTCGCCCAGCACTATGGCCTGGCCTCGCCGGGCTCGGATGCATTCACCTGGACGGAGTACGGTGACAGCGGTCGCGGCGGCCTGCTGAGCCACGGCTCGTTCCTCTCGGTCGCCGGCAAGTTCGGTGACACCAGCCCGACCCAACGCGGCCAGCTCATCCGC
Source organism: Nannocystales bacterium (assembly GCA_038325765.1). Taxonomy (GTDB): domain Bacteria; phylum Myxococcota_A; class Polyangia; order Nannocystales; family Nannocystaceae; genus Xiheibacterium. The sequence goes on along the minus strand of JBBQJI010000039.1, from coordinate 32,877 downwards.
AAGCGGTTGTTCTGCCAGGAGATCCCGCCGCCACCGCCGTCGGTGAACGTCGACGAGCCGCCGCCGGAGGTCCAGAGCCCGTGCAAGATCGATCGATACAACATGACCGAGATCGAGGGCTGCGCGCAGTGCCACCAGCTCCTCGACCCGGTCGGCTTCGGGCTGGAGAACTACGACCAGCAGGGCCGGTTCCGCACCACCGACAACGACCTTCCCCAGTGCGTGATCGAAGGTGAGGGTGCGATCGAAGGCAGCACCTTCTCGGGGCCCGCGGGCCTGTCCGACCTACTGCTGGAGCAGGGGCTGCTCGACAGCTGCATCGTCTCGCAGATCTACGTGTTCGCGATGGGCCACGAGATCGCCGTCGACGACGAGCGCTATGTGGAGGATCTGGTGGACTCGTTTGCCGCGAACGATTACAGGTTCGACGAGTTGGTGATCAATCTCGTGGGCGACGAAGCGTTTCTCTACCGTCGCGAGGAGGAGGTCTGACATGGCGATCCGAGCCTTGAATCGACGCACGTTCTTGCGCGGCATGGGTGGTGTCGCCGTGGCGCTGCCCACCCTCGACATCATGCTCAACGCCCACGGCGACGCGCTGGCCGGCGGCGGCACGCTGTCGTCGCATTTCTTCATCGGCTTCCATGGTCAGGCCCTGGGCGGTGACGGCGATCCGCAGACCGATCTCTACCGGCCCGACGCGTTCGGACCCGACTACGACCTCAAGCTGGCGACGATGCCGCTGGCCAACTACGGCGACGTTCGGCCGGACGTGTCGATCGTCTCCAACTTGCGCATCCCGTACAACAACTCGGGGCCGGGGAGCTGGAACACCGGGTTCCACCTCGGCGCGTTTCCCCCGCTGCTGTGCGGCGTGAGCAACCCCGACGACAGCAGCTACTGCCGCGGCCAGACCGCCGACCAGGTGGTCGCAGCCGCCATCGGCGCGGGCACGACCTTCGACTCGCTGCAGTACCAGGTGCAGCCATCGTGGTACCTGACCGACAGCGCGCCCTATGGCCGCGACATCATGTCGTACCGCTCCGACGGCATGGGTGGTGTGATGCCGGTGCCTGGCCAGACCAGCCCGCGCGCCGCCTATATGGCGCTGTTCACCGGCTTCGTGCCGCCCGATCCCGGCGACGCCGCGGAGCTGTCGCGCGAGCTCGCGCGGCGGCGCAGCGTGCTCGACTTGGTGCGGGGCAACATCGAGCGACTGATGCCGCGACTCGGTGCGGCCGACCAGACCCGCATGCAGCGGCACTTCGACGAGATCCGCGCGCTCGAGCAGCGACTCGCCGCGATCCCCCCCGACGCGACCGCCGACTGCATGATGTTCGCCGATCCCGGCGGGGATCCGCCGATCGGCGGCAACAACTCGAGCAACGGTGGCGACGGGTTCGACGTCGACGCCGGCTACAGCGACGAGGACGCGCGGGCGCGCGTGTTCTCCGATCTCGTGCACATGGCCTTCACCTGCGACCTGTCGCGATCGGTGGCGATGCTCTACACCATGGCGCAGTCGCACATGAACGTGAACAGCTTCACGAACATCCCGTACGATCAGCACGAGGTCGGCCACTCGGTGGCCTCGACCGCGGCGGTGAGCCAGATCCTGGCCTGGCAGCTCGATCAGTTCGCGTACCTGGTGGCCAAGCTCCGCGACACCCCCGAGGGCACCGGCAGCGTGCTCGACAACAGCGCCCTGGTGCTGCTGTACGAGGCCGGTCACGGCCTCGACCCGGCCACCGGCGATGAGAACCGCACCCACTCGACGGAGAACATGATCGTCACCGTCGCCGGCCGCGCCGGCGGGTTCGTCTCCGGTGAGCACATCGATGGCCAAGGCATGCACCCGGTGCACGTGATCAACTCGGCGATGCGCGCAGTCGGTGTCGACGCCGACCTCGGCGAGGTCGTCGGCACGATCCCCGGCCTGATTTAGATCCTTCTGGAGGACACTGCCGCGTCCTCCCCCGCGCCGCCGGGCCCCCACCTTCCAGTCGCTTCGCGACGGGACCGAGAGCATCCGCCGTCCGTCGCCGAATCGTCCGAGAGATCCGTTCCCGCGGGCGTGCGCAGCCGCGGGCGGCACGGTGGGGTGCGGTGCGGTCCCGCATGCCACCGACGCATCCTCCTCCGACGAGGGCGAAACCTCGGGCCCCCCCCACCGCGACCGCGACCACCGCGACCGTCGACGCCACGGGATCGACCGATGTCGGGACCACCACCGAGCCGACCGCCGACTCCACCGACGGCGAGACGCCCGGCACGACCACGGACGAATCCACCGGCACGACCACCGGCGAGCCGATGGGCGCGCTCGAGATCAATCGCATCGGCCGCTACGCGCCAGAGCCGCTGGCCGACCTGTTCGACGAGGACGCGACCGAGATCGCGGCGTACGACCCGGTGTCGCAATCGCTTTTCGTCACCAACGGGATGACCGGCGCCATCGACGTGCTCGACCTGTCCGACCCCACAGCGCCCACGCTCGTGCAGAGCATCCTCATCACCGACCGCACGCTCGCCGGCCCCACCTCGGTGTCGGTGCGCGACGGTGTGGTCGCGGCCTCGGTGCCCGGCGCCACGCCGGCGGCGCCAGGCCAGGTGCTGCTGTTCGACGTGGACGGCACACCGCTGGCCGCGGTGACCGTGGGCGCACTGCCCGACATGGTCACGTTCGACCCCACGGGCCAGCGGTTGCTCGTGGCCAACGAAGGCGAGCCCACCGGCTACGGCGTGGGCGAGACCGATCCGGTGGGCTCGGTGAGCATCATCGACGTGTCGGCCGGGGCGGAGAACGTGGAACAGGCCGACGTGAGCACGGCCGACTTCGGCGCCTTCACGCTCGACATGCTCGACGACACCACGCGGGTGTTCGGGCCCGGCGCCAGCGTGGAGCAGGATCTCGAGCCCGAGTACGTGGCTGCTTCGAGCGACGGCACTACCGCCTGGGTCACGCTGCAGGAGAACAACGCGCTCGCCATCATCGACATGGCCACTGCCACCGTCACCGACGTGGTGGGCCTCGGGGTCGTCGATCACTTGTTCACCGGCATCGTTCCCAGCGACCAGGACGACGGGATCGCGATCGCGACCCATCCCGTGTTCGGCATGCGGCAGCCCGATGCGATCGCCGCGTTCGAAGCCGGGGGCAACACTTGGCTCGTCACCGCCAACGAGGGCGACGCGCGCGACTACGACGGGTTCGACGAAGAATCGCGCGTCGGCAACGAGGACCTCGACCCCGCTGCGTTCCCCAACGCGGCAGCGCTGCAACTGCCCGAGGCGCTCGGGCGTCTCGGCATCAGCGTGCCCAGCAGCGACGTCGACGATGACGGCGACCTCGACCGCCTGTGGGCGTTCGGCTCGCGCTCGGTGAGCATCTTCGACGCCACCGGCACGCTCGTGCGGGACAGCGGCGATGCGATGGAGCAGGCCGTCGCGGCGGCGTTCCCCACGACCTTCAACACCACCAACGACGACAACGACTCGTTCGACACGCGCAGCGACAACAAGGGCCCCGAGCCCGAGGGGCTCGCGGTCGGCGAAGCGTTCGGCACCCACTACGTGTTCGTGGGCCTCGAGCGGGTCGGCGGCTTCATGGTGTGGAGCATCGATGACCCCATGGCGCCGGTGCAGTGGGGCTACGTGAACCCGCGCGACTTCGCGGGCGACGCCGAGGCCGGGACCGCCGACGACCTGGGGCCCGAGGGGCTGTTGTTCGTGGCGGCCGACGACAGCGCCACCGGCAACCCGCTGGTCATCGTGACCAACGAGATCAGCCGCACGGTGTCGATCTACGAGCTGACCTTCGTGCCCGCCTGATTCCGCCCCCACCCCGACGCTGCTACGCTCGGGGGATGAACACCGCCCCCGCCGCCGCCAAGGTGCACGAGTTCATGACCACGTGCCCTGTCACCATCGAGCGCGGTGCGCCGCTCGTCGACGCGCGGGCGCTCATGATCCAGCACGACGCGCGGCACCTGCCGGTGGTCGACGGTGGTCGACTCGTCGGCATCCTGAGCGCCCGCGACATCGAGCTGCACGCTTCGCTGTCGCGGGATCGCGGCGGTGGCGCCGCGGTGCCGATCGTGGCCGAGGCGATGACCGAGAGCGTGTTCACCTGTGGACCCGATGCGCATCTGCACGCGGTCGCCCACGAGATGGCCGAGCACAAGTTCGGCAGCGCGGTGATCGTGGATCGCGAGCAGCCCACGCGCGTGCTCGGGGTGTTCACCACGACCGACGCCCTGCGCGCCCTCGCGCAATTCACCGCGCACCACTGATTCGCCACGGCGCTCCCTCGGCCAACGCCGCATCTCCGCGACTGTCAATCGAGCGTTCCACCGAGCCGCCGCGGGCGATCAGCCCCGCGGCAGCCCGCAGCGCACCGCACCCCGCGGGAATTTCTCCACGCCCCCGCGGCGAAGTGGTCGATACTGCCGTGATGCAGTGGAATCTCTTGGTCGCCCTGGTGGGCTCGTCGGCGAACCTGGTGCCGTCTGTGGCCGCGGCACGGGGTGACGGGCACGAGCATGTGTTCCCCGAGCGCAACGACGACGCGGCGATGCGCGCGACCTCGTGGCGAGCGGACGGCGACTGGGAGCTATCGACACCCGAAGCGCCCCAAGGTGGCGGCACCCGAGTGGCGACGATCTTCACGGCGCGCACCGATCGCCCGATCGGGCTGCAGGCCCGCGGCCTCGTGCGGGATGCGGCCGGCCGCTGCAACGACGCCGCGGGCGCGGGTCCGTGGGTGACGATGGACGAGACCTTCGGAGCCGGCGAGGTCCACGTCGCGGTGCGCGATCTGGATGGCCACTTCGACTGCGCCCAGCTGCGCATGCCCGTGCTCGACTCCGCGGAGGTCGAGGATCTGCAGTGGGAGCTCGTCGTCCCGCGCTATCCCGACGCCGGCCGGCGATCGCGTGAACTCTCGACGTCGGTCGATCCGCAGCTCGCGATCGATCCCGAGCTCCAGACCATCGGCGTGATCTCGCGAGAAGAATGGGGCGCCCGCGCCACGCAGTGCTCCGCCGTCGAATCTGACTGGTATCGCATGGCGATCCACCACACGGCCGGTCCTCAGACCGCCGGCGGCACGGTCGTCGGACGCCTACAGTCCACGCAGGCCTACGCGATGGACAGCGGTACGTGGTGCGACATCCCCTATCAGATGCTCGTGGGGTTCGACGGCACCTTGTACGAGGGCCGCGGGCTCGTGCTCACCAGCGGTGCCACGGGCGGCGGCAACAATGGGGGCAACCTCGCGGTGTGCTTCATCGGCTGCTACCACGCGCCCGATTCCGCGTGCGTCGGCGGCGAGGGCCACGACGTCACCGACGCGATGATGCAGCAGGGCCAGCTGCTGGTGCAGACCTTGGTCCGCCTCCACGACATCGCCACCTCCGACGACAACATCCGTGGTCACCGCGACTGGCCCGGCAACTCCACCGCCTGCCCCGGCAGCCTGCTGCACCCGCGGCTCGGCGAGCTGCGTGCCGATCTGGCGTGGTTCTCGGCCAGCGAGACCGAGCGTTCGTGGGACGAGACCGGCATCGAGGTGCCCGTCGGTCAGACCCAGACCCTGTGGATCGATCTCGAGAACACCGGCGGCCTGACCTGGCAGCCCGGCGAGACGTTCCTTGCCCCCACCGATCCGCGCGACGCCGAGTCGGTGCTCTACGACGCGAGCTGGTCCACGCCCACGCGCGCGGCGACGGTGAGCGAGCCGGTGCCACCGGGCGCGATCGGTCGGTTCGCCTTCGACGTGCGGCCGCAGACCGAGGCCGAGACCGTGCAGGCATTCGGACTCGTGCACGAGGGCGTCACGTGGTTCGCCGACACCCCGTGGGGTGGCGGCCCCGCCGACGACATCGCGATCGTGCGCGTCGTCGGTGTCGCAGGCGATCCCGAGGATTCGACCGGTCCCGAAGATCCAGAGGATCCGGCCGGCACCGAGGGGCCGATCGAGCCCGAGGATCCCGCATCGAGCTCGGGCGCGGACGGGACCGACTCGGGTCAGGATCTGCCGCCGGGCTTCGGCGAGGGTGACGACGGTGGCGGCTGCGGATGCGCGGCGCCGGCGAGCCCCCGAAGCCTCGCCGGGGCGGCGTTGCTGCTGTGCGTCGCGGCGGGTCGGCGTCGACGCTCACGCTGATCGCCGGCGACGGCGCGCCCCCGCTGCCGCCCGCAGCGCGAACCCACACCGGTCCTGTGCAAGGGCGTGGCGACGCGATGTCGGCACGCGCTCGCGCCGCGATTCCAACGGTGTGTCCGGATCCGGATGCGGCGACGCTACGGACGGCCCGTTCGAGCAGCGGCGCCGGACGGGCGGACCATGACCGGACACAATCGAGCGACGTGGGTGCTGCAACTCGTGGTGGGATTCGCAGCGGGGATGTCGGGCGCGAGCGCAGTGTCGTGCACCACCGAGGCGCCGCGCGCGGTGTGTGAGAAGCAGATGCGATCGTGCGCGGCACCCAGCCACGACGAGGCCTGCGACGAGGCCGACGAATGCATCCCCGCCGAAGCCTTGGGCGGCGACGCCCTCACCGACTGTGAGGACGGCCGCTGCGTGTGGGATTGCTCGGCCGGCGAGGCATGCCCCGACGGCTGGCGCTGCGTGGAGCAGAGCCGGACGCTGGGCGAGCTGATCTCCGGCTGCTGACGCACGGAGCGCGTCAGCCCGGGCCGGCGCATACCTCATTGCACGGCGCCTGCATGGCGCAGCCCTGGATGTCGAAGAACCCGGGAGGCGGCCCATCGAGCTCGCAGACACCGAGGCAGCCCTCGAGATCGTCCGTCTCGAACAGGCAGCCGACGTAGCAGTTGCAATCGGTCTGCTCCAGGCACGCGCTGTACTCGGGGCAGCAGCTCTCGACGAAGACACAGTCCAGACACTCGTCCCCGAACGGCTCGCACGACGGCGCACCGGTCGACTCATCGGAGCTGCTGCTGGAGGAATCACCGCTGCTGGACGAATCGCCGCTGTCCGACGAGCTGCCGCTCTCCGAGCCGCCCGAGGTGTCTGGGTCGTTCGTGCTGCTGCTCTCCTGGGTGGCCGTCGTGGTCTCGCCGGTCGTATCGGTCGTCGTCGCCGTCGGATTCGACGTCGTGGCCGAGGTCATGGTGGTGGGCTCACCGGTCTCGCTGCTACTGCTGCTGCCGCCGCCCGTCGCGTCCCCGTCGCCGGAGGGGCAAGCGGCGGCGAGCAACAGCGACACCATCGCCCTTCCCCCTCCCGATCGCTGTCGATCTCAGTGCGCGGCCTTCTTCGGCCGCAAGCTCGCCCCGGTGCGCAGGTGCTCGTTCCACGACACCTTGCCGAACCCGTTGTCGACCTCCGCCATCGTGATGCACCCAGGCACCGGGCACACGATCTGGCACAGGTTACACCCCACGCACTCGGCCTCGTCGACGACGGGCACGCGCTCGTCCCTGCCGACGTGGATGCACTGGTGGGCACCGTCGTCGCAGGCGACGACGCACAGGTGGCAGCCGATGCACTTGTCGGCGTCGATCTTGGCGACGGTCTCGAAGTTCAGGTCGAGCTCGCCCCACTCGGTGAAGTTGGGCACCGCACGGCCGATCATGTCGTCCAAGGTCGCGAAGCCCTTGGCCTCCATGTAGTCGGTGAGACCTTCGATCATGTCTTCGACGATGCGGTAGCCGCGGAGCATGACCTCGGTGCAGACCTGCACCGACGACGAGCCGAGCAGCATGAACTCCACGGCGTCGCGCCAGTTGGTGATGCCGCCGATGCCGCTGATCGGCAGGCCGAAGCCCGGCTCGCGGGCCAGGGCACCGACCATGTGCAGTGCGATCGGACGCACCGCCGCGCCGCAGTAGCCTCCGTTGGTCGAGCGCCCGTCGACCATCGGATGGGGCACGAACGTGTCGATGTCGACCCCGATGATGCTCTTGATGGTGTTGATGAGCGACACACCGTGGGCGCCGCCGCGCTTCGCCGCTAGGCCGTGGGGCACGATGTTGGCGACGTTCGGCGTCAGTTTCACCAGCACCGGCACCGTGGAGTACTCCACCGCCCACGACGTGATCTCGGCGTTGACGTCGGGCTCCTGGCCCACCGCCGAGCCCATGCCGCGCTCGCACATGCCGTGGGGACAGCCGAAGTTGAGCTCGAGACCATCGGCGCCGGCATCGATCGCGCGCTTGATGATCTCCTGCCACTGCTGCTTGGTCTCGACCATCAGCGACACGATGATCGCGTGCTTGGGATACTTCTGCTTGGTCTCGTAGATCTCGCGAAAGTTCGACTCGAGCGGCCGGTCGGTGATGAGCTCGATGTTGTTGAAGCCGATGTTCTTGAGCCCGCGGTAGTCGACCCCCCCGAAGCGGCTCGACAGGTTCTGGATCGGTTGGCCCAGGGTCTTCCACACCGCGCCGCCCCAGCCGTGATCGAACGCGCGCTGGATCTGGCCGCCGGAGTTCGCCGGCGGTGCCGACGCCAGCCAAAAAGGGTTGGGCGAGCGGATGCCGCCGCAGTTCGCACTGATGTCAACCATGGTCGGCTCCGCTCAGCATCTGGTGGATCGCGATCGCGGCCCGCCTGCCCTCGGCCGAGGCGTTGACCACCTCTTTGCCGCCGTTGGCACAGTCGCCACCCGCGAAGAACTTGGGCCGCCCGCAGGCGCCGTTGCCGTCGACGACGATCCGGCCGCGCTCGACCGCGAGGCCGGGCAGCGCCTGCACGAGCGCGCCGAGCTTGGCCTGGCCGATCGCCACCAGCACGAGATCGGCGTCGACGTCGAACTCGGTGCCCGGCACCGGCCGCTTCTCGTCGTCGACCCGCAGGCAGCGCACCGCCTCGACCCGGTCGCCCCCGACGAACTGCACCGGCTGCGCCTGCCACAGCGCCCGCGCTCCGTCGACGCGGCCGGCTTGCCACTCGTGGGCATAGCCCGACATCGTCGCCTCGGTGCCGCGATACAGCAGGGTCACCGTGCGGGCGCCCAGCCCGACGAGCTCGCGCGTGGCGTCGAGCGCCGTGTTGCCGCCGCCGACGACCACCGCGTTGCGCACCGCGCTGACCGAGACCTTGCCCAGCTTCATGCGCTCGATGAACTCGACCGCCCCCCAGATGCCCGCGAGTTCCTCGCCCACGATGCCCATCGGCGTGTCGACCCCGAGGCCAAAGCCCAGGAACACCGCGTCGTGCCCGGCCTCGAGCTCAGCCCACGTGGGTTGTGTGCCGACATCCACGCCCGTTCGCACCTCGATGCCGCCGATGCCGAGGATCCACTCGACCTCGTCGAGCGACCTGTCCGCGCGCATCTTGTACGGCGCGACGCCGGTGGTGTTGAGGCCGCCGACGACCGGCCGTTTGTCGTAGATCGTGCACGCGTGGCCGAAGCGCCGCAGCTCGTGCGCGCAGGCCAGCGACGCCGGCCCGGCGCCGACCAGGGCCACGTGCTTGCCGGTGGGCGCACCGGCCTCGAAAAACCGCCAACCGTTCGCGTAGGCGACGTCGGTCGCGTACCGCTGGAGTTTGCCGATCTGGATCGGCGGCACGCCCTGGAGGTTGTGCACGCAGGCGCCGACGCACAGCACCTCGACCGGGCACACCCGCGCGCAGCTCATGCCGTGGATGTTGGCCTCGAGGATCGTCTTGGCGCTGCCCTTGACGTTGCCGGTCGAGATCTTGCGGATGAACTCCGGGATGTCGATCGCCGTGGGACACGCGGTCACACACGGAGCGCCATGGCAGTACAGGCACCGGTTGGCCTCGATGACCGCTTGCTCGGCGGTCAGCGGGCCCTTGAAATCGTCGAAGACGCACTCGCTACGGGACTCGTCGATGCGGGCCATGGTGTTCTCGCTTTCCGCTCAGCGCGCTGCTCGGGCGTCGCGCACGACGGCGATGGTGCCTTGCATTACGGTGGTCTCTCAGCGGTTCTGCGGGAATCCGAGGTCGACGCCGCCCATGCGCGGATCGGGCCACCGCGCGGTGACCACCTTGCCCCGCGTGTAGAAGTGGATGCCCTCCTTGCCGTGCACGTGGGTGTCACCGAACAGCGACGACTTCCACCCGCCGAACGAGTAGTAGGCCATCGGCACCGGGATCGGCACGTTGATGCCGACCATGCCGACCCGCACCTCGTGCTGGAATTTGCGGGCAGCGCCGCCGTCGTTGGTGAAGATCGCGACGCCGTTTGCATACTCGTTGGCGTGCACGAGGTCGAGGGCGGCGTCGTAGGTGGGCACGCGCACCACCGACAGCACGGGCCCGAAGATCTCGTCCTTGTAGATGCTCATCGCCGGCGTGACGTGATCGAACAGGCACGGGCGCAAGAAGAAGCCCTGCGCGTGACCGGCGATCTGCGGGTCGCGGCCGTCCTCGACCAAGCTCGCGCCCTCGGCCACGCCCGCGTCGACGTAGCCGCGGACCTTGTCGAGGTGCGCGCGGGTGATGAGCGGGCCCATCTCGTTGGCAGGATCGTTGCCGGGCCCGACCTTCAGCTCGGCGATGCGCGCCCGCAGCATCGGCACGATGCGATCCGCTGCGTCGCCGACCGCCACCAGCACCGAGATCGCCATGCAGCGCTCGCCGGCCGAGCCATAGGCCGCACCGATGACGGCGTCGGCGGCGAGCTCCATGTCGGCGTCGGGCAGCAGCACCATGTGGTTCTTGGCGCCGCCGAGCGCCTGAACACGTTTGCCGTGGGCGGTGCCGGTGTCGTAGATGTACTTCGCGATCGGCGTGGAGCCCACGAAGCTCACCGCGCCGACGTCCGGGTGGGTGAGGATGCGAAAGGCCGCCACCTTGTCGCCGTGCACCACATTGAACACGCCGGCCGGCAGCCCAGCCTGCGCGAGTAGCTCGGCGCAGAAGTTCGCCGCGGACGGATCGCGCTCGGACGGCTTGAGCACGAAGGTGTTGCCGCAGGCGAGCGCCAGCGGATACATCCACATGGGCACCATCGCCGGGAAGTTGAACGGCGTGATGCCGGCGACCACACCGATGGGCTGGCGGATCGAGTAGCTGTCGACGTCGGACGACACGTTCTCGGAGAACTCGCCCTTGAGCAGCTGCGGCAGGCCGCACGCGAACTCGACGACCTCGATGCCACGGTTGACCTCGCCGAGCGCGTCGGCGGCGACCTTGCCGTGCTCGGCGGTGAGCAGCGCGGCGATCTCGACCTTGTGGCGCTCGAGCAGCTCGCGGTAGGCGAACATCACCCGCGCGCGCTTGGCCAAGGACGCATCGCGCCACCCCGGCAGCGCCGCGCTGGCCGCGTCGATCGCCGCGTCGACGTCGGCGGGCGACGCCAGCGCGACCTTGGCAGCGACCTCGCCGGTCGCCGGGTTGAACACGTCGGCCGTCCGCTCCACCGCTCGCTGCGATGGCTTTCCGTCGATCCAGTGGTTGATCGTGCGCATGCAATCCCCCTCTCGCGACCCCGCCGGCTCGGCGCAGACGCGAACGTCCCGCATACCACGGACCGCGGCCCCGCCGCCCCTCGGGGGCATGGCGCATGGGTGCATTTTTCCGCGACATGCGCCTGGACAGGGACCGCGATCGGTGGTTATAGTAGTTTTGTTCGCTATACGGTTCCGATCGCGGCGGAGACGCGAGCGAACCCAGGAAGGGCCGTGGGACCGGCCAGGACGGCGAATTCGACGGGTCGGGTGGGATCGAGTGGGGGTCGGGGGGTCCCTCGGAGCGCCGAGGGACCCCCCGGACGGTGGCGGTCCGAGTCGCGGCGGGGCGGCGGCGAGCCGGCGCTATCCTTGGTCGCCGTGAAGTACCTGCACACGATGATCCGCGTCCTCGACGTCGACCGCGCCCTCGCCTTCTTCGCGGTGCTCGGCCTCATCGAGATCCGCCGCCGCGAGTCGACCCATGCTCGCTTCACCCTCGTGTTCCTCGCGACCGAGGTCGGCGCCCCGGAGATCGAGCTCACCCACAACTGGGACGAGACCGAGCCGTACTCCGAGGGCCGCAACTTCGGCCACCTCGCCTACGAGGTCGACGACATCTACGGCAGCTGCGAGCGACTGCAGGCCGCGGGCGTCACCATCGCGAGACCGCCGCGCGACGGGCGGATGGCGTTCGTGCGATCGCCCGACGGGATCTCGATCGAGTTGCTGCAGCGCGGCGACGCGCTCGCGCCGTCCGAGCCGTGGTCGTCGATGCCGAACGCTGGGACTTGGTGATGGGGGGCGGCGAACGGATCGGCGAGGGAGCGGGACGTGCCCGGTCACGCAGAGGGGCCGATCTGGCCCCTCGAGATCGACTACGAGGGGGCATTCGAGGAAGAAAACTGCGGAAGCGGTGGCGGAGCTCGAGCAGATTGGAGACTTCGTGGATGGTCACGTGTCAATCGATGAAATTCTATTTCTCCTCCGACTACTTCGATGATGCGGGACGCTTCTCGGACGGAGTACGGCGGGTGGGTGGGCTCTGAACGACTCCGTGCGCAACATCGGCCAACCCGACAGGGGCGGCGGTCCACGGCAACCTCCACACGAATGCTTACTACGAAACGGTCAGCTTTGTTCTTCGTGCGGCGCGAAACCGGGACGAAGCCTTGCCTGGGCTTGCGGCGATTCGGGACTCTCTCCTTGCAGGGGGGGGGGGGCTGTGAACATGATTGTTTTTCAGCCAATGCCTGATGAGGGCTACGAGTGGGTTCATCCGATTGCGTCGAATGATTTCGAGGCATTCGACGCACTGGACGGACGGCCCCGCGCTACGGAATGGCAACCTATCCCGGTCTCCCGGCTCCGCGCCAACGATGGTGTGGCACTGAAGGCTTCGCCTGCGCGACCGAACCCGGCGAAGGCCCGATCGACGACATGCTCGCCGAGTACGATCTCTTCCTCGAGGACCAGCACGTCGCGATAGAGGCCTACCGCGCGCGAGGGCCTGCCGTCCGTCTCTCTCGAGGCCTACCTCGAGGAGGGCATCTCGGGCTGGGGCTTCACGTGGACCGAGGGCACCAAGGGGCGCGCGTGCCTGATTCGCAAGGGCCGGCAGGACGAGTATCGCGATGACCGGGCGATCGGCTGCTTCTCCGACATCCTGACCAGCGACGACCACCACCTCGCGCTGCGCCCGTTCCTGGCCTCGATCCGCAGCGTGAGGCCGATCGATCTGGACGGGGGCAGGATGGACTGGTGCTCCGCCTACGACCCTTCCACGATGAAGCCGGGGTTCCCGTGGCGCGACTGCATCTTCCTCGAGCTCGACTGACCGGAATCCGCACCCGGCCACCGTCCCGCCACCGTCCCGCCCCCACAGCGCCTACCCGCCCGCGAAGATCACCAGACCGGTGGTCTCGTTGTAGGCGACGCCGCCGATCCGCTCGAGCGACGGGGCCCCGGGCAGGCCCAGCGGCGTGAAGTCCTGGACTTCGACCGTGGGGAAGAACGCGAAGCAGTGGCCGACGTCGAGGATCTGCACGCCATCGGTGATCACCCCGGCGTAGGGACCGACGGGGCCCTCCACTCCGGCGCAGACCTGGCCGACGTCGCCGGTCGCCCATCCGTCGGCGTTGGTGAGATCGACCCACATCTCGCGCACGGACTCGAGATCCGGCGCGCCGGGCTCGAACCACGAATCGCCGAAAGCGGTGGCCCGGTCGAACGCGAAGACGTCGCCCGCGGCGTCGTAGCTGTAGATGAACGCGACGTCGAGCCCGGAGATCGTCACCGATTCGAGCGCGGTCTCCTGGTCCCAGTACGCCGGCACCGAGTACGCGCTCCGCACCTCGAGGTCGACCTCGGGTAGACGGCTGGCAAGCCCCGTCTTCGACACCCAGCTGCGCGACTCGAGATCCACGCGCACGAGCTCGTCCGCGGTCAGCACGAAGGCAAAGCGCTCGGCCTCCACGTCGAACGCGGCGAGTACGGCTCCGCTCGGCGCGAGCGCAGCCGGACCGCCGAGCGTCACCGCCTCCCACTGCAGCGCCCCGCGCGGCAGGAACCATGCGTCGCAGAGCGCCTCGTCCTGTGCGCACGTCGTCGCGGGCGAGCCCGTCGTCCCCTCGCCGGTCTCCCCTGGGCCGAGTCCGGTGGACGAATCGGGATCGGCGGTCGCGCTCGCGTCAGAGCTCGACGGCGGTCCATCCGTCTCGGTCACCCACATGGTCGCGCCGCTCGCGGACGCGTCCGTCGCTCCGCCGATGCTCTGGCCGGGCGCCGGATCGAAGCCGGGCCCCGCCGAGTAGCACGCCGCACCGAGCAGCAGGAGGACGGACCCGCGCGAGACCACCATGGCTTCGAAGGTACCACGCCCATGCGCACGGTCGCGCACCGGCACCAGCCGTGGCGACACGACCGGGGCCGCCCCGCCTCACTCCGCCGGCGGGTTCGCGAGGCACGCGTCGAGCTCGGCCGATGGCGTCCAACCGCACGCGCCGTCCTCTTGCCGTGTGCACGTCGCGGTCTTGTAGCAGGCGTACTCGGGCTTGTACTCGCAGGTCGTGATCACCTCGGCGTCCGAGCACACGATGCCGGAGCAGCCGGTGGGCTTGCATTCGCCGGGCGCATCACCGGCGCTCGCATCACCCGGATCCCCCGCGTCGCCACCATCTTGCGTCGCCGTCGTCGGCGTCTCGGTCGGCGGCTGCTTGTCGCACGCCGACGTCGTGAGGAGCAGCAGGGCGAGGCAGCGCGTCGGCGTCATGGCGCATGTATGCCCGCTCGCGTCGTCGCCTTCAATCCGCGCGACTCCGCACCATCACGCGGGTGCGGTCTACGGACCACAACTCGCGTCGGATCTCGCGTTGCACACACCGCCTCACCGCGCGGTGGAGATCGAAGCGTGGGCGAGACCACGAGGTGCGCGTCGTCGCGCCGCATGCACGCGCGCAACGTAGTCTCTCGCGCACAAATTCCTGTGCGACACCTATTCCCTCGAAGCGCGACAACCAGTACGGTGCGATGGGGGTGAAGACCGTGGTCACACGCAGAATCCAACGAGCTCAGCGCTGGCCGTTTTCGCCGTTTCGCCGCACGGGTCCACTGGTCACCACGCTGGTGACACTCGGGCTGCTCGCCGCGCCGGGCTGCTATTCCGGCCTCGATGCCGAAGGCGGCAGCGCGAACGCCGACGGCAGCGCCGAGGGTGCCGAGGGCGGCACCGGTGCCGAAGAGGGTGGCTCGGGCGACGACGGTCCGGGTGTCGACGACGCCGGTCCTGCCGACGAGCTGCCCGCGCCCAGCACTCGCCTGTTCCGCCTCACCCACGAGCAGTGGGAGAACACGATCCAGGATCTGTTCTATCTGCCCGAGCCCACCGGGTTCGCCGTGGACTTCCGCACCGACCCGTCCGTGGGTGGGTTCGTCTTCGACAACAACGCGGCGACGCTCGAGGTCGACCAGGCGCTGTGGCAGAGCTATCAGCGCGCCGCCGTGCAGGTCGGCGAGCTCGTGACCTCCGACCCGGCGTTGCTGGCCGCACTGCTGCCCCCCGATGGCGGCGACCCGACGGCCCGCGCCCAGCAGTTCGTGCAGGAGTTCGGCGCACGCGCGTACCGTCGCCCGCTCGAGGCGGCCGAGCTCACCGAACTCACCGCACTCTTCGAGACGGCACCGCCACTGTACACCGATCTCGAACCATTCGCCGCCGGCGTGCGGCTCGCGATCGAGACCGTGCTGCAGTCGCCCCACTTCATCTATCGCGTCGAGATCAGCAACGACGTCGCCGGCGGGGTCATCCCGCTGGGCGAGTACGAGCTCGCCCAGCGCTTGTCGTACTTCCTGTGGAACTCGATGCCCGACGACGAGCTCTTCGACGCCGCGGCCGACGCCTCGCTCGCCGACGCCGACGGCCTCGCAGATCAGGCCCGCCGCATGCTGGACGACGTCCGCGCCCGGTCGGTGGTCGAGCACTTCCACGACCAGGTCTTCGAGGTCGAGCGCTTCCAGAACGCCGCGCCCGCCCCGGCGTTCTACGAGGACGTCCCCGCGAACCTCGGCGATCTCGCAACCGAAGAGCACCACCGCTTCATCGAGGACGTCGTCTTCGAGCGCGGTGGCGGCATCGCCGAGCTGCTCACCTCGAACGAGACCTTCGTCAACGACGAGGTCGCGCGGATCTACGGCATCGAGGGCGACTTCGGTCCCGAGTTCACCCGCGCCACCGTCGACGCCAACGAGCGCGGCGGCCTGCTGACCCAGCTCGGGTTCTTGGTCGCCAACTCGACCACGGCGAACTCCGATCCGATCCATCGCGGGGTCTTCGTCGCCAAGCGGCTGGCGTGCATGAAGATCGCCGCCCCGCCCGACGGCGTGCCGCCGGTGCCACCGGCCGAGGGCCGCTCGAACCGCCAGACGGTCGAAGATCACACCGAGCAGCCGGGCACGTCGTGCGTCGGCTGCCACATCACGATCATCAATCCCTTCGGCTTCGCGTTCGAGCACTACGATGCGCTCGGCGCCTACCGCCTCGAGGACAACACACACCCGGTCGATGCCTCGGCGACGGTGCCTCTGGGTGACGACGGTGTCGCCATCAACGGCGCGGTCGAGCTGTCGCAGGCCCTCGCCGCGAGCCCGGTGGTCCACGCGTGCTATCTGCAGCACTGGGTCGAGTTCGCCTTTGGTCGCGCCGTCGCACCGGCGGACGCAGCCTTCACCAGCCGGGTCGGCGAGGCCTCGCAGGCCGGCGATATGCCGGTCCGCGATCTGCTCACCGAGATCGTCACATCCAACGCGTTCCGCAGCCGCGCAACCGAGGAGTTGCAGTGATGAAGATGCACAGGCGCCACGTACTCAAGGGCATCGGCGGTGCGACCGTCGCCCTGCCACTGCTCGAGGCCTTTTCACCGCGCAAGGCCCAGGCCGGCGGCTCGCTCGTCCCGAGCTACGCGATCTTCTTCCGCCAGGCCAACGGCGTGGCATGTGCCCAGAACACCGAGATCGGTGCGGAGCCCGAGCGGTTCTGGCCGACCGCAGAAGGGACGCTCACGCCCGCCACCGTCGCCGGCCGCGCCCTCGAAGAGCTGGGTGACCACCTCGACCGCCTGCTGGTGGTCGGCGGTGTCAACATGGAGAACTTCAACTACGGCGACGGCCACGCCCGTGGCGCGCTGCAGCTGCTCACCGCGCGGGGTCCGGTGGTCGACAACGCCGGCGGCAACTCCGAAGCGGCCGGTGAGTCCATCGACCATCGCATCGGGCGCGAGCTCAACGCCGACGGCCGTGACTCGCTGTTCCTCTACGCCGGTCGCGACGGCTGGCTCGGCGGGCCGTGCGTGTCGTATCGCGACGCCGGTCAGCGCCGCGCGGCGATCCGCGATCCGCGTCAGGCCTACATGGGCATGATGGGCATCGACGAGGGCCAGTTCGAGGTCCTCGCCGCACGCCAGCAGAGCGTCAACGACCTCGTGCGTGGCCAGATGCAATCGTTGATGGGCCGCACCGAACTCAGCGCCAAGGACAAGCAGCGCCTCGATCTGCACTTCCAGTCGATCCGCGATCTCGAGAACTCGCTGACCTGCAACTTCACCGCCGATCAACAGATGATGATCGACGGCATGTCGGCCAACTTCGATAGCGACATCGGCGACGAGGTCCTCGAGGCGGTCAAGGCCCACATGCACGTGTCTGCGCTCGCGGTGGCCTGTGGCTACACGCGATCGGTCGCGATCCAGGTCGGCAGCGGCAACGACGGCTCCACGCGCTACCGCAACCTCGAAAGCGGCACCCCGATGGAGAACTTCCACTTCCTGTCGCATCGCCGCGCCTCGCACGACGCGAGCGGATCGGTCATCGCCAACTCCGACCTGCTGCACCACCACGTCGACCGGCAGTTCGCGCAGACGTTCGCGTACCTGCTCGACCGTCTCGCCGAGTACGACATGCCCGACGGCTCGAACCTGCTCGACTGCGGCGTGTCGGTGTGGTGCAACGACAACGCCAACGGCCCTGGCCACTCGTCGCGCAACGTGCCGTTCGTCCTCGCCGGCGGTGCCTCGGGATTCCTGCGCCAGGGCATGTTCGTCCACCTCGGCGACGAGACGAACCACGCCCGAGTGCTCAACACCATCGGCTCGGCCGCTGGCCTGCGCAAGGGCGACGGCAGCAACATCGACGACTTCGGCGACGCCGGCCTGGCGCGGTCGGTGGTCGACGAGCTGCTCGCCTGAGCGGCGTCAGCGGATCCAAACGAACGTCTGTTGATTGAGGGCGACGAGCTCGCCGCCTTCGGTCCACAGCTCTCGCATCTCGACGAAATACCCCTGGGCCGACGCGACGACGCGTGCGCGGTGCAACAGCGGCGCATCGGCCGGCAGCACGCGCCCGCCGAGCAAACACTGCATCGTGAAGGCGACGGTCGCGATCGGCCGCGGTGCGGACTCGATCGCGAACGCGGCCGGCCACCACGCGTCGGCCAGCGCCACGAGCTCGGCCGCTCCGATGCCGCCCGCCGCCGCGCGCGGTCGGATCCAGCCCGCGCTCACCGGCTCGGCAGCGCCGGTGAACGGCAAGGCGCCCAGCGGCCAGTACTCGAGGTGCTGGGCGAACTCGGGGACGAACGGCAGCCGCGCCGGCATCGGCGTGCACTCGCGCCACGGCGGGGCCGGTTCCATCTGCGGGGTCCAGCTGCGATCTTGGATGTCGCGGCTGCGCGCGAGCACGACGGTGGCGACGGCGAGTGATCCCTCGCCCTGCTCGAGCTTCGCCGTCCACGTCGACACGCCGCTGCCGCGACGCACCGCCTCGGTCGTCACCCTGGCCGGACCGACGAGCACCGGCCCCGCGAGCTCACCCGAGATCGATCGGAGCAGACGCTCGCCGTCGGATTCGCTGCGCTCGATCGCCCGCAGCATCCCGCCGAGCACCAGGCCACCGAAGGCGCCGCGCCCCTGCGCCCAGCCCGCTGGGATCTCCAGTTCGAACGTGTTCGCCGTGCGCCGCTGCGGCTCGAGGATCGTCGACAGATCGCTGCTTGCTTCGCTCATGCGTGGAATCAGCCCCTGGGCCCGGGTCAGCGTACGCGAGCGCCGTACCCACGGCGCCGACATCCCAGGGGAATCGCTGCAGTCTGCGGCTGCGGCTCGGCCGTGGTCCCGCGTCATGGCCGCGTGCTGCGCCGCGCGTGGTAGATTCCCCGACCCATGCGCACGTTGATTCAAGGTGGAACAGTGGTCACGGCGTCCGACACCTTCGTCGCCGACGTCCTCGTCGACGGCAGCACGATCGCGGCGCTGGTGGCCACCGGCCAGGGCACCTTGGCCGGCACCTTCGACGAGACCATCGACGCGAGCGGCAAGTACGTGTTCCCCGGCGGGATCGACGCCCACACCCACCTCGACATGCCGTTTGGCGGCACCAACTCGTCCGACGACTTCGAGACCGGCACCACTGCCGCGGCCTGCGGCGGCACGACCACGATCATCGACTTCGCCATCCAGCAAAAGGGCGGGTCGATGCGTGAGGCCCTCGACACCTGGCACGCCAAGGCCGAGGGCAAGGCCGCGACCGACTACGGATTCCACATGATCGCGACCGACGTCCCGCCGTCGGTGCTCACCGAGATGGCCGACATCGTGCGCGAGGGCGTGACCAGCTTCAAGGTCTTCATGGCCTACCCCGGGGTGCTGATGCTCGACGATGAGTCGATCTTCCGCACCATGCTGCGCGCCGGTGAGCTCGATGCGCTCATCTGCACGCACGCCGAGGTTGGTCCGCCGATCGACGTGCTGGTCGAGCGCGCCCTCGCGGCCGGCCACACCGCCCCCATCTACCACGCGCTCACTCGTCCTGAGGTCGCCGAGGCCACCGGTACCGAGCGCGCCATCGCCCTCGCCGAGATGGCGAAGGTGCCGGTGTACATGGTCCACCTCTCGGCGCAGCGCGCCCTCGAGCGGGTGATGGAGGCGCGCGACCGCAACCTGCCGGCCTATGCCGAGACCTGTCCGCAGTACCTTTTCATGTCCGAGGACGATCTGCGCGGCACGCCCGAGGACGAGTTCGAGGGCGCCAAGTTCGTGTGCACGCCGCCCCTGCGACCCAAGCACCACCACGACCACCTGTGGCGGGGCCTGCGGAACTACGATCTCTCGGTGGTCTCGACCGACCACTGCCCGTTCTGCATGAAGGACCAAAAAGCGCTCGGCCGCGGCAACTTCTCCAAGATCCCCAATGGCATGCCCGGCGTCGAGACCCGCATGTACCTGATGTGGGAGGCCGTTCGCGAGGGCAAGATCGGGATCAATCGCTTCGTCGAGATCACCGCGACCGCGCCCGCGAAGATCTTCGGCCTATACCCGAAGAAGGGCACGCTCGCGGTCGGGGCCGACGCCGACATCGTGGTGTGGGATCCCGACAAGCGCCACGTGCTCTCGCACCGCACCTTGCACTCGCGCATCGACTATTCGCCGTTCGAAGGCCGCGAGGTCATCGGTGCGCCGAGCGTCGTGATGCAGCGCGGCAACACGCTCGTGCGTGACGGCGTGTTCCTGGGCAAGGCCGGCCGCGGCGAGTTCCTCCGCCGCTCGACGTGGAGCCTGTGAGCCGCGGGAGAAACGCTTCGCTGTGGAACGAGGACCTCGCGCCGACGCCCGCCGACCAGCGCACGTGGGGCATGTGGCACGTCGCGTCGCTGTGGGTGGGCATGGCGGTGTGCATCCCGACCTACCTGCTCGCCGCCGACATGATCAAGGCCGGCATGAGCGTGGTCCAGGCTGTCTTCGTGGTGGCGCTGGGCAACGTGGTGGTGCTGGTGCCGATGATCTTGAACGCCCACGCCGGCACCGCATACGGCATCCCGTTCCCGGTGTTCGCGCGGGCGTCGTTCGGCGTGCGTGGGGCCAACCTCGCCGCCATCGCGCGGGCCCTGGTGGCGTGCGGATGGTTCGGCATCCAGACGTGGATCGGCGGCGGATCGATCTTCGCGATCCTGCGGGTGGCCGGGCTGGACGGCGGCGATGCCCTGCCGGTGCTCGGGATCAATGCCCTCGAGCTGCTGTGCTTCGCGACATTCTGGGCGCTCAACGTCTACTTCATCGCCCGCGGCATGGAGTCGATCAAATGGCTCGAGTCGCTGGCCGCCCCTGCCCTGCTGCTGGGCGGCACCGCGTTGCTGGTGTGGGCGTGGTCGAGCCATGGCACCGGCGAGCTGCTCCGTGCTCCCGGCCTCCAAGGTGCAGCGTGGTGGTCGGCGTTCTGGCCGTTCCTCACCGCCATGGTCGGGTTCTGGGCCACGCTCGCCCTCAACATCCCCGACTTCTCCCGCTTCGTCCGCAGCCAGCGTGATCAGATCCTCGGCCAGAGCATCGGCCTGCCGGCGACGATGACGTACTTCTCGTTCATCGGCGCCGCGGTCTCGAGCGCGACCGGCACGTGGGATCCCAACACGCTCATCGCCAGCTTCTCGTCGCCCGTGGTGGTGGTGGTCGGCCTGCTCGGGCTCGCGGTCGCGACCTTGTCGACCAACATCGCCGCCAACGTGGTCTCGCCCGCCAACGACTTTGCCAACCTGGCTCCGTCGCGGATCAGCTATCGGCTGGGCGGCTACATCACCGCGGCGATAGGCTTCGTGATCATGCCGTGGAAGCTCACCAGCAACTACGTGTTCGGCTGGCTCAACGGGTATGGCGCCCTGCTGGGCCCTGTCGGTGGCATCTTGGTGGTGGACTACTGGATCGTGCGCCGGCGCGTCCTGGTCGTCGACGATCTGTACCGCCGCGGTGGCTGCTACGAGTATGCGCGCGGCTGGAACCCCGCTGCCGTCGTCGCCCTGAGCGCCGGCGTGGCCCCCAACCTGCCCGGCTTCGCCCATGCGGTGGGGCTGGTGTCTTCGGTGCCGCCCGTCTTCGACACGCTGTATTCCTACACCTGGTTCATCGGTTTCGCTGTCGCTGCGGTGGTCTACCTCGCGCTCGTGCGATCCCCCGCGCAGCCCGCATCCCCCGCGCAGCCCGCATCCAAAGGAGAGCAAGTTTGATGGAACGCGACGTCTCGCAGATCACCGCCCGCCACACCTACGGCACCTGGCGCTACCAAAAGGGCTGGGCGCCCCTGCACGTCACGCGGGCCGAGGCCTGCCACTTCTGGGATGCCAAGGGCAAGCGCTACCTCGATCTGTCGTCGCAGCTGGTGTGCAGCAACCTCGGCCATCAGAACCAAGCCGTCATCGACGCGATCTGCGAGCAGGCCAAGCAGCTCGCCTTCATCGGGCCCGCGTTCGCGTGCGACGTGCGGGCCGATCTGTCGCTCGCGCTGCTCGAGGTGATGCCCAAGGGCCTCGACAAATTCTTCTTCGCCACGTCGGGCACCGAGGCCAACGAGACCGCGCTCCGCATCGCGCGGATGTACACCGGCAAGAACAAGATCCTCGCCCGCTACACCAGCTACCACGGCTCGACCGCGGGCTCGATGGCGGCCACCGGCGACTGGCGGCGGTGGGCGGCCGAGCCGGTCGGCGTGATGCCGTGGGTGCTGCACGGGCCCGAGGCCAACTGCTACCGCTGCCCGCTCGGCCGCAACGTGAGCGACTGCGGCACCGCCTGCGTCGACTACCTCGCGTACATGATCGACCACGAGAACGACATCGCCGCGGTGATCGTCGAGCCCGTGGTCGGCACCAACGGCGTGCTGGTCCCGCCGCCGGACTACCTGCCCAGGCTCGCCGAACTCTGCAAGAAGCGCGGCGTGCTGCTCATCGCCGACGAGGTGATGACCGGCTGGGGACGGACCGGCCAGTGGTTTGCGGTCGACAACTGGGGCGTCGTCCCCGACATCCTCGTCACCGCCAAGGGCATCACCAACGCGATGGCGCCGCTTGGCGTGTGCGCGACCAGCCGCACGATCGCCGATCACTTCGACGATCACTTCTTTGCCTGCGGCCACACCTACGAGGCGCACCCGCTCACGCTCGCGCCCGCGATCGCGGCGATCGGCGAGTACAAGCGCCTCGGGCTGCTCGAGCGCGCGCGCACCGTGGGTGCCCAGCTCGGCGAGCGCCTGCGCGAGCTCGCCCAGCGCCACCCGTCGGTCGGCGACGTGCGCGGCATCGGCATGTTCTGGGCGATCGAGCTGGTCCGCGACCGCGACACCCGCGAGCCGTTCAACACCCCCCAAGACAAGGTCGCGCGCAAGCCGATGGTCGTGGATGCGGTCACCGCCAAGCTGATGGAGCTCGGCGTGTTCTGCATGGGCTGGGTCTCGCACCTGGTGATCGCGCCGCCGTTGGTCATCGACGACGCCGGGATCGACGAGGCGATCGCGGCGCTGGATGTTGCGCTCGCGGTGGCCGACGCGAAGCTGTGAGGCGAAGGTTCAGCCGGCCGCGAAGGCCCGCAACGCCCCATCCGCGAGGCGAGCGGCTGTCCACACACTCATGGGCGCCGCGCGGCGCCCTTCAGGTCGATGGCTTCCGGGCGACGGCCACACGGAGCACGTCACCTCTCGTCGCGTCGGACCGAGCCCTGCCGCGAGGCCGCGGCCGAAGAGCCAACGGCGGGACAAGTCGACGTCCGAGCGTTCGCAGGCCGAACGCGGGCCAGCACGGGGGCCGCGCTCGGCTCGACCGGACCCACCTCGACGAACTTGCCATCCGCCATCCGAGGGGTCTGCGCGTGGCCGCGTCCGCCGGCTACCGACCGGCCCCGCGCACTCGGCTCACCGACCGCGCACGCACACGATGTGCGCGGTGTCCTCGCGCTTGTCCATCGTCGCTTGGCTGCCGCGGCCCACGAGCACCCAATTCCTGCCGCGCTCCCCGTGCACGCGGGTGCCCGACCACACCGCGGGCATGACCGGCACCGCGCCGACGCGGCGCAGCGATCGCAGCTCGTCGAGCGACGGCAACCGCACGCTCGGTTGTCCGGGTCTGTTGCGCGCGCGACAGTCGTTGGCGGCGGCGTACCAATCGACGGATTCGCCGGGGCCGAGGAAGACCTCGAGCGGAGCGTCGGCGGTGACCGGAGCCCCCAGCCGAGCGACCGCCGTGGCCGCGGCCAAGGGGGCGGAGTCCGCGACCGCGGGGGCGTCACTCCGCGCCGCCAGATCCGCGGCGCCGCGGCTCGAGCCCACCGCAGAGGCCGCGCGCGATGGCGGTGTCGCGCTCGGCACCTCGGCGTCGGCGATCGCCACGTCGGCATCGCGCGCCTGCGGCATCGAGTCGGGCTCCCGCGCGCCGGACGACGCGGCGAGCATCGGCACCGCTGCGAACGCGAGCACGACCATCACCACCGCCAACACGGCAGCAATGCGCCCGGGATCGCCAGCAGGCTCGACGGCCTCCAGCGCGCCGCCACCCCGGCGCGCCGCCACCACCTGCGGAACCACTTGCGACGCGCAGGGCAGCTCGGCATCGCTGACGCTGGCCGCCTCGTCCTGGTCGGGCGTCTCTGGAGTCGAGGCCAGCGCGAGCCGCCTGCGGGTGACCGGCGCGCGGACATGCGCGGGGATCGGGCCGACCTCGTCTCGCCAGAAATCGGGGTGGGTATCGGCGGCGTCACCGACGACCACGCGCTGGCCGCGACGCGACGCCGTTGGCCGCCCGGACCCATCCTGCGCATGCGCGTCGATCAGGGTCTCGCCCCGCACCGCGCTGCGATCTCCGCTGTCGACCATCCCTTCGACAGGCGACGTCGCGATCGTCAGCGCCTCGCGCATGGCACCGTAGGCGCGTCGCACCGTCGACGACCACGCGCCGGGCCGCCGCGGATCGAACTCGATCACGAGCAGGCGATGATGGAACGGACGACGCACACCGAAGCACTCGACGGCTCGGCGCGCGTGCGCCGGATCGAGGTGCGGCGTGCGGCACACGACGAACAGCGTCGGCCGCGGTCCGGCGGTGACCGCCGTCCGCAGCTCACCGATCCCGTGTTCGATGCCCGGCAGCAGCTCCCAGCGCGGCACCTCGATCCGCGACATGGCACAGCGGAGCGCCTCGGTGTCCTGCGAGGCGCAGACGAAGATCACGCCGATGTCGGGCCCCTCGTCGACGAGGCGGAGGTGCGTGCTCTCGACGAGTGTCTGCGCCATCTGCGATGGATCCGAACTGGGCATGGCCGCCGAAGCTGACATCGGTCAGGGCCTTCGCCGGCTTGAACCGCGCGCCCAGCGATTGCCGGTGTCGTCCCCCATGGGGCCGCCGCAGCGCCGCGCGGACCTGCACGGGCCCCTGCGACGTCGGCAGGGGCGTCGACCTGCTACATTGCGCCCACCGTGACCGGAGCCTTCGCCGCGCGCCCGATCCTGCGGATCCGCTCGCCGATCATCGGCCGCGGCGAGCAGATCTTCGAGCTGTCCGGCTCGGTCGTCACCATCGGCCGTGCCGACGACTGCGACGTGGTGCTGCTCGAGCAAGCAGCGTCGCGGGTGCACGCGCGGCTCGTGCCCGAGGGCGACGGCTGGCTGCTCGTCGACGAGGGCAGCCACGCCGGCGTCTTCGTGGGCGGCAAGAAGGTCGCCCGCCATGTGCTCGTCGACGGCGAGCGGTTCCGGATCGGCGAGACCGACTTCCAGCTCGTCGCGCGGCCGGCCGCGCAGCCCACGATCCTCGGCGCCACCCGTCCGCCCGCGGCCGAAGAGCCGCTGCCGAGCATCGCCGTGGCACCCACACTGAGCAGCGAGGTGCAGCTCCACGAGGGCCCCAGCCCCGCTGCTTCGCCCCCCGTGCGGACCGACGCGCCGAATCTGGCGTCGCTGCCCCGGCCCCCGACGCCGCCGCCACCGCCGGCCGCTGCCCCCGCAGCCGCGCCGATGAGCACGCACGGGGACGACCGCATCGACATCGATGGACCGCCCTTCGCCGCGCCGCTGCCCGCCGCTCCGCGCCGTCCACCGATGCCCATCGCGCCCGCGTCCGCGCCGTCGTTCGTCGACTTCGGCCCCGTCGGTCGCCCGAACGCCACCCCGGGCGACAGCCAGTCGTTCTCCGGCCACCTCGTCGACGACCCCTCACGGATCGGCCGGGTCGACGCCGAGGCCCGCATGTCCTCGCAATGGGGCACGTGGCTGCTCGTCGTCCTGCTGTTCGTGGGCCTCTCGCTGGTCGTGCTCGGCCTCGCCTACGACGTCACGCTCAGCGACGTCATGAGCGCCTTCGGCTAGCCGCCGCAGCTCAGCCGCAGTCGACGATCTCCACGTCGTACTCGATCGGCTCCGAGATGCCGGTCACCACGACGTCGTACTCGCCGACACCGATCTGCCAGCCATCGGGCAGCATCGAGATCGCGTACGTGCTGCCGTAACCGCCGCCGAGCTGCACCACCGTCATCGGCAGCACCTCGCCATCGCGCGTGACGGTCACCTGGGCAGAGGCGAGATCGATCCCGTCGCTCTGGATCGACCAGCCGGTCTCGTCGAGGTTGGTCCAGCCGATGTCGGTGGCCTCGAGCGGGAACGGTCCCGGCGACGGATAGGCGAGCCACGGCGCGCCCGCGTTGCCGGTGCCGCCGAGCGTCCACATGCACGAGAAGCCATCGGTCGAGCCGAGTCCCGTGGGCCCGATCGAGTTCGACAGGATCCACCGTCGATGGCCGATGGTCGTCGGATTGCCCGGATCCATCATGTACAGATCGACGCTGGCGACCGTCGCGGTGCTGGCGATGTTGCTGTTCGCGGCGGCCTCGGCCCCATCTGCGCTGTAACAGGTCCAGTCGGGCGTCGGGCCGTGCGACAGCTGGCCTTGGGCATGCATCATGAGCGCGCACTGCTGGCCCTTGGCGTCGAGCGCCGGATCGTGGGTGATCGGCGGGAGATCGGCGAGCCAGCGGAACAGGTTGAGCACCCGCAGCGTGTTGTCGCGACCGACCGCATCGATGTCGCCGGGATCGCAGCCATCGACGCCCCCCGACCACGCGCCCTCGACCATGTCGGCCCGGTCGGCCCGCCAGCGAGCGCACATCGCCTCGGCGTCGTTCGGATCACCGCCGCTCGAGTCGGCCCCCGTCGGATCGCCAGACGGATCGCCAGACGGATCGCCAGACGGATCACCCGTGGGCGCCGTGCTCGGGCCCCCGCTCGGGTCCGTCGAGCTCGGCCCGGCGGTGTTGCTCGCCGTCGCACCGGTGCCCCCGCTGTCACCGTCACCATCCGATCCGTCGACGCATGCGCAAAGGCCGAGGACGAGGAGCAGCGTGGGCGCGTGGGGACCGATTCGAGGGCTGCGGATCATCGCACCGGACAGGGTAGCCCACCGGCGCCGGCCCGTCGTGTGGGGCGTGGGCGTGGGGCCGGCGGATGGCGCGCCGCTCAGCCGTCGGTGTCGATGTAGACCATGCCCTTGCCAAAGGCGTACGTGATCGTCCAGTTGCTCATCAGGGCGGTGTTGAGGTAGCCGCCGAGCTCGAAGCCGGTGCTCGACAGGACGTTGCCCAGGCCCGGATCGGCGGGGGTGTTCACCAGCACGTGCGAGCCGACGGCCGCCAGCTCACGGTCGCCGAGCGAGAGCTTCTCGATGAGCCGCATCTTGATGCCGTTCTCGACGTCCTCGGGGTTCTCGACGGTGCGCGGCAGGTAGCCGCTCTTGAGGTACGGTTTTTTGGCGACCGACAGGCCCGACGGATACAGGCCTCCGAAGTAGACGTAGAACGAGTACTCCGAGCCGTTGAGGCGGATCGGGATCGCGGGCCAGTGGAACGCGTGCACGGTGAGCAGCACGAAGGGCAGCGCGGTGCTGCCCTCGGGCGCGGAGGCCGGCGCGTCTTTGGTCACGGTGAGCGTGCGCTTGGGGAAGTCGAACGAGAGCGAGCCGAACGCGGACATGGCCTGACGCCCGAGGACCACCGCCGGCTTCTCGCCGATGAGCGCGAAGCTCTCGAGGGAGCGCACGATCGCCGGGACGTTCTCGAGCTGGAGCTCGCCGAACTTGATCGCGGGGATGATGACGATGTCCTCTTCGTTCTGCGAGTCGATCGGCTTGACCTTGCCGATCGCCTTCAGGCCGAGCGTCTTGGCCATGTCGGTGTCGATGAGGCACTCCTCGCGGCCCTCGTTGAAGACCACCTGACCGAACTCGGCGCCGATCGTGGCACCGGAGAACTTGAGGCCGGCCGATGGCGCGAGGTTGGCGTCGGACGAGCCGGTGGTGCCCTTGACCACGAAGAACGGGCCCTTGCCCGCCAGCGGTCGCATGAACCCGGCGAACGCCTGCACGAGCGGCAGCGCCGGATCATCGGCCGGCAGCCGCTTGAAGATCTCGTCGAGTTCGGCCACCGCCGCGTCGGCGTCGCCCATCGAGTAGTAACTCCAGAACTTGGTGAGCCGCGGATCGACCTGCTCCTTGTCCTCGGCGATGAGGACGTCCTGCATCTTCGCGGCCTCCTCGTGCTGGCCGGTGGCCTGGAGGTTGCGAGCGAGGCCGAGCACGGCGCCGAAGTTCTTCGGGTCGATCTCGACGCCCTTGCGATAGGCGTCGGTGCTGCCCTGGAAATCTCCCGCGCGCCAACGGGCGGCGCCGAGCACTGCGTACGCGTCGGCGTCCTCGGGGTTGGACTCGAGCGCCTCTTGGGCGCGCTTGGTCGCCGACACGTAGCGGCCCGACTCGAGGTCCTTGTTGGCGAGATCGACGAGGCTCGCGGCCTTCGCGTTCTTCTTGGCCGCGCTGACCTTGGCCGCGATCTCCGCTTGGGTCTGCTCCGGCGCGTTGCTGCCCTTGCCCTTCTTCTTGTTGCACGCCGGCACGGCGACGAGCGCGGCGGCGAGCAGCAGCATGGACAGGCGGGGGTGGCGGAGCGAGACGTTGGCGAGCATCGACGGGGAACTCCTGGCGGTCGCGGACACGGGCGGTCCCGACGGGCAGCGCGGCGGGGCCCGTGCGGGTGCGGGGCGCCGCGCAGGATACCCGTCGCTCTGCGCGGCGGGCAACGGGGTCTCAACCGCGCGGGGGCGACGAGCTTACGCGTGATCCCGCGACGCCGGCGGGGGATCGCGCGGCGCGGGCGGGCGATCGCGCGGCGCGGGCCCCGGGACGGCCCACCCCGACGGTGCGCCGGTCCTCCGCAGCAGCCACACGCCCACGGCCGCCATCAGGGCGGCGCCGACCAGCGGCAGCGCGAACATCGTCGCCACGAAGCCATCGACCCGCGCCGCGCGCTCGAGGTCGCCGGCATGATCGACGAACAACGCCATCGCCGCGCCCGCGCCGACCTGGAACGTGCCGGCCTGCGCCGGACCGCCGGGCAGCTGGATCGACAGCCCGATGATCGCGACCGTCGCCGCCGCAGCCGGCCACGACAGCTCGAGGCCACACGCGCGCGCGACGGCCCACAGCTGCAACACGGTGACGGCCCAGTACGCGATCGAGACCCCGAGCATCGCGCCGAGGCGGCGGGCGCCGAGCAGCGCGGCGAACGACTCGGCCACGCGCACCACGGCAGCGCCGGCCCACGTGGCGAGCCGCGGCTGCCACGCGAGCACGCGCTCGATCCGCGCGCCCCACAGCGCCGGCGCCCGCGCGGTGAGCAGCGCGAAGCTCAGCGCACCGGTGAACAGCAGGCCCATCCACTGGCCGAAGCGCTGCACCCACGCGAGCTGCTCCGAGGGCCCCACGAGCTCCGCGTCGGCGAGCGTGAGCCCCCCGAACAACATGCCGCAGATCAGCACGCCGTCGATCACGCGCTCGAGCCCGACCACGCCGATCGCCGCGGCCATACCCACCCCCGGCTCACCGGCGCGCGCCAGCAAGAGCGGCCGCGACGCCTCGCCGAGCTTGAACGGCAGCACCAGCAGCATGAAGAACGACACCAGCCCCGAGCCCAGCAATACGCGGCGGTCGAAGCGAGCGTCGGGCGCGGCGACGGCAACGGCAACGGCAACGGCAACGGCAACCAGCGGATCGAGGGCGTACTGCAGCCGCATCGCCCGCAACAGCGCGTAGGGGAGATGCAGTGCGCACGCCAGCGCGAACGCCGTGCCGTCGACCACGGTGATCGACGCGGGCACCACCGTCACGCCGAGCTGCGTGTCGGCGATCCACAGCATCACGATCGCGGCCGCGATCGATCCGATCCACATCCACAGCGCGGCGGGGCGCACAGGCAGGTTCTATCACGCCCCCGCCTGTGCCGGCGTCCGCGAAAAACCGGGTAGCATCGCGGCATGTCCGAGCTGCTGCCGTGCGTCCGCATCGACCCCGCCACCGCCGCCACCGCGAGCGTGATCTGGCTGCACGGTCTGGGCGCCGACGGCCACGACTTCGAGCCCATCGTGCCGATGCTCCGCACCACCGGGGTGCGCTTCGTCTTCCCCCACGCACCCACCCTCGCGGTGACGATCAACGGCGGACACGTGATGCCGGCCTGGTACGATATCCGCTCGCTCGACTTCGACGCCGTCTCGCGCGAGGACCCCGATCAGATCCGGACCTCGGCGGGGCGCATCGAGGCGCTCGTCGCCGACGAGCGGAAGCGTGGGATCCCGAGCGACCGCATCGTGCTTTGCGGGTTCAGTCAGGGCGCGGCGATGGCCGTCCACGTCGGGGTCCGGCACGTGGAGCCGCTGGCGGGGATCATCGCGCTGTCGGGGTATCTGCTCGAGCCCGGAGAACTCGCGACCGAGCGCCACGCCGCCAACCTCGGCGTCGCGGTGTTCGGCGGCCACGGCACCCGCGACGAGATGGTGCCCGTCGCCGCGGGTCGGGCGTGTCACGCCGCCCTGCGCAGCACGGCCGCACAGGGGGCCGACCACACCTGGCACGAGTATCCGATGGGCCATGAGGTCTGCCCGCCCGAGCTCGAGCACGTCGGGGCGTGGCTGCGCGCGCGGCTCGGCTGACCCCAGCCACGGCGTCCACGCGATCGCCGTGACCCACGGAATGCCGGGGCTCCGCTCGCGTTTCGGTCGCGTCGCGTCGGTCGATGTGGGACGCTGGCATGGCATGGCATCGGTCGTCGGTCGATGGGTGGGCGCGGGCATGGTTCTCCTGGGCACCGCGGCGACGGGGGCCTGCGATCGCCCCCCAGGCCCGAGCCAGGCGCCACCGAGCTGCCCACCGTGCGACTGCAGGCGCTCGTGCGCCGACGGTACGCCCGCCGCTGCGAACCCTGCGGCCGGCAGCGGTGCCTCCCGCGAGGCGACAGCCGAGGTGTCCGACACCATCGCGCGCAAGCTGGCCAAGCGCGACGGCACGTGCCTTGGCGACGTCGACGTGCTCGTGGAGCTCGACCCCGGCGCGACGCGCTGGGCGATCATGTATCGCGCGCAGTGCTCGATGCTCGCCGGCAAGTGCGAGGCCGGCAAGGCGCTGATGAGCACGTGGTACGAGGAGACCGGGCAGATGCTCGCCGAGCAGATCGAGCGCTCGGTCGAGGCCATGGCGTCGATGCACTGCACAGGTCCGCTCGACGATCGCGGCGAGCTGCTGCGGGCGCTCGCGACCCTGCAAAAGGGCGCCTACCAGGGCAACATCGGCATCCGCTCCTGCTCCGACGCGTGGAACACCGTGGTGCGCACGCGCGATCGGGTCAAGGCCAGGGACGACGAGGATACCCAGGTCACGACCGCGAAGACCCACGCCCACTACATGGCCGCGGCGTGCCTGGGCCGCGCCGGCGATTGCAACCGGGCCTTCGCGATCCACCGCGAGGGCGAGATGACGCAGGAGTGGAGCAAGTCGGTCAAGGACCCCAAGCAGCTCGACGCGCTGATCCGCACCAACTTCGGGTCGATCACGCAAAAGTGCAAGGGCCGGATCCCCGGCAGCGGCTGACTCGCCGCGGTCGAGGATCGGCGCCCTGCGCCACCACGAGTCGCCGAACAGACTCCCGCTCGGCTTCCCCATCGCTCCGCGAAGTCCGCGCGCTACTTCTCGGCCTCGAGCGCCGCCAGCTTGGTCAACCGCTCCCAGCTGAAGTCGTGCTCCTCGCGCCCGAAGTGCCCATACGCGGCCGTCTGCGCGTAGATCGGCCGGAGCAGGTCGAGCTCCGTGATGAGCCGACCGGGGCGCGCATCGAAGTGCTTCAGCACGATCTCGGAGAGGCGATCGTCGGAGACCTTGCCGGTGCCGAAGCTCTCGACCAACACGCTGACCGGCTCGGCCACACCGATGGCGTAGGCGAGCTGGACCTCGACGCGATCGGCGAGGCCGGCGGCGACGAGGTGCTTGGCGATGAACCGGGCGTAGTAGGCGGCCGAGCGATCGACCTTGGACGGATCCTTGCCGGAGAACGCACCGCCGCCGTGACGGGCCATGCCGCCGTAGGTGTCGACGATGATCTTGCGCCCGGTCAGGCCGCAGTCGCCCACCGGTCCGCCGATCACGAAGATCCCGGTCGGATTGATGTGGATCTTGTTCTTCGGCAGCTTCTCGAGCATGGCCTTGGGCAGCACGGGCTTGAGGATGTACTCGTACACGCCGTCGACCAGGTCCTTCTGCTTGATGCCCGGATCGTGCTGGGTCGACAGGACCACCGCGTCCAGGCCCACCACCTTGTGCGCGTCGTCGTAGCGCAGGGTGACCTGAGACTTGGCGTCCGGGCGCAGCCACTTGAGCTTGCCGTTCTTGCGCACCTTGGCCTGCTGTTCCACCAGGCGGTGGCTGTAGTAGATCGGCGCGGGCATGAACTCCGGCGCCTCGTTGCAGGCATAGCCGAACATCAGGCCCTGGTCGCCCGCACCCTGTTCCTCGGGCTTCTTCTGCTTCTTGCTGCTGCCATCGACACCTGCGGCGATGTCGGGCGTCTGCTTGCCGATCTGGTTGAGCACGCCGCAGGTGGCGCCGTCGAAACCCACTTCCGAACTGTCGTAGCCAACGTCGAGGATCACTTTGCGGGCCAGTGCCTCCAGGTCGATCCACGCGGTGGTGGTGATCTCGCCGGCGACGATCGCCACGCCCGTCTTCACCATGGTTTCGCAGGCCACGCGCGCGCGCTTGTCCTGCTTGAGGATGGCGTCGAGCACCGCATCGGAAATCTGGTCGGCAAGCTTGTCCGGATGGCC